>CAJJBY010000013.1 GCA_905182545.1 uncultured Candidatus Puniceispirillum sp. | reverse complement strand
GCCCATGTTGTTGCGATGCCGTCGTCAGTCAGGTCTGTTTCATAATGGTCGGCGTAAAAGCGGTAAACATCCAGCCAATTGTCAAAATCTGACCGATCCAAAGCCCGAATTAATGTCATTGCGTTTCTCCTATCAGCGGTGATTTAAAGGCCTAGGGCTTCTGTTCTAAGCCATTTTAACGGATTCCTGTAACAAGCCTGCATCAGCCATAAAGCCAGCGATTTACTCATCTGATCGGATGGCGCTTTTTACCAATCAGGTGAAGCAACCGGCAAATGGCGGCTGCAATTTAGCGGGAAGTCTGCCCGCAGGCTACCTTATATGGGCTGGCGCATAGAGGTTGCCCCATACTATTTGGGCATCCATCTATGAACCTATGATATGGTGGGCTTTGTGGATTAAAAGCTGGCTGGATATGACATAAGCCAGCGCTTGGACAAGCCCGAGTGCCTTTGGGGGTGGGTTTGATGAAAAACGCTGATTGGGCTTTGGTGATATCGGTTGGCATTCTATGGGGCATGAGCTTTGTTCTTGTCGAGCTGCTTCTTGGCTATCTCAGCCCCTTTATCGATTGTTTATCTAAGGGTGGCGATTGGCGCGTTTTTCCTGTTGGCCTATGTTTTAATGAAAAAAACCGCCTTTGACTGGTCGGCCGAAACCATCGTCACGCTTATCATCATGGCGCTTTTGAATAATGTGGTTCCGTTTCTGTTGATCACCATTGGCCAGCACACAACAACTGGCGGACTTGCCTCTATTTTAAATGCAAATACCGCTTTTGTGATGATTGTTCTGGCGGTCAGCGCTTGTGCCGCACTGAAACATTAACAATCCACCGCGTGGTTGGCGCCTAGATTGGAGTTGTTGGTGTCACCACGGCGATCGGCTATCAAAATATTTGTCAGCTTTATGATGGCAACAGTGGCAAATTTCTTATTTTGTTGGCAACCAATTCATGCGCTTTGGCAGGTATTTGGGCAAAAATTAAAGATGCAGTCGATGTCGCCCGTGACTGCGGCAGCGGGGATGCTGGTGATGAGCGCCCTTATTCTAACGCCCTATGCCTCTCGCATTCCATTTTGATGAGTTGGTGTCACTGAATTTCTTGGATCATTCAATATGCAGCTGGCATTTGCCTTATTCTGTTCGGTGAGTGCTTGTTTTCTCTATTTCAAGATTCTTCGAAAGAACGGGCGCTGGCAATCTTCTGAATTGCACGATCATCAATCCTGCCATCATCAATTTTGTTTAATGCTATCCTTTTGGGCAAATGATTACACTGGCCGAAATGAGTGGGGCTGGCCATTATACATAGCTTGCTTTCTCTGGATAGACAAATTGTAAGTAGATTATTGAAAAATAAACAAAAATATAGATAAATTATAGTCCTTTTTTTCAGTAGATTAACCAAATTTCAGTTTAAATATATATAATTAATAAAAACAAATGTTAATATTTCAAAGTTTAATGCTAATATAATCTGCTCATGAAGCTTTACCAACTGGAGGGCAATCGCATGTTACGTCAAACCGTCATTTCAGCCCTTGCGCCTGAGATTAGTGTATCCTGCCAGATTCTGGTGCTTGGAAGGATGCCAGGGGCAATCTCGCAAAAGGAAGCCGAATATTACGCGCATCCGCGGAATTTGTTTTGGGATTGCGTCGAGACGGCGTTTCACATTGACCGAAACGCGCCTTACAAGCGCGGCTGGCGGCGTTAAATGATGCGCATATCGGGCTGTGGGATGTTTTGGCATCATGCAGCCGCAAGGCATCATCGGATGCAACAATTCGCGATGCAAAATGCAATGATTTTGTAAATTATTGTCAGCCTATCCCCAGATTAATCGAATTTGCCTGAATGGCTCGCGGCCTTTGATTATTGGCGTCGTTTGGTCATACCATCTTTTGCCGATAAGCTAGATAAGGAATTGCTTGCTGATGTTGAAATTATTGGCTTGCCATCAACATCGCCTGCCCATGCCGCATTATCGCCTGCGCTAAAATTGACGCATGGTGCGCTGCCCTAAGCAAAAGATGATCTGGATTCTAACAGGTGTTTTCAATTTATCAGGCAATTTTGAAACATTGAAACGGCGATAAAAACCTGTTACGGATCACCGTCTAGCGTGATTGAAAGACGTTGCCCATGTCTAAACTGGTGAAAATTTCTGAATTTATGGATGATCAAAGCGACCATGTGATCGCCCTATGGGAAAAATGTGGCCTTACCCGTAGTTGGAATAATCCGGAAAAAGATATTGCGCGCAAAAACAGTGATCAGAACAGGCAAATTTCTGATTGGACAAATTGATGGGGTTCTTATGGCCTCAATCATGATTGGCTATGAGTGGGCATCGGGGCAGCATTAATTATCTTGCTGTCGACCCTGATCATTCGGGTGCAGGCTTATGGCAAGATTTTGATGGCCGAGGCTGAACGATTGCTGATATCGGTTGGCTGTCCAAAGATCAATTTTTGCGTCAGAACCGATAATGACAAGGTTGTCGAATTCTACCAGCAGCTTGGCTACGCGATTGAACCTGTTCACCTTCTTGGCAAGCGTTTAATCGAAGACGACTAAATTGGAACCCCTTTAAATGCTTGCGTTTTTCACCCTATTAGCCTTTGTTGCCTTCATGGTTGGCACGCCCGGGCCAGCCAATTTGATTGTGATGCTGGCCGGGGTTCGCCAAGGGCTGCGTCAATCTATCGGTTTCATTCTTGGGCTGATTGTCGGCAAAATCGCGCTCAATCTGTTTATTGGATTTGGTTTTGGTCTTGTTTTGGCCGAGGCGCCTGTCTGGCAAATGCTGTTCAGCTATGTCAGCGCTGGCTATATGATCTGGCTGGCGCTGAAATCATGGCCAGCAAGCGATGCCGACACCAGCAACGCCGAGCCTGCGCAAGATCATTTCCGCTTTCGTAACGGCTTATTTGTTCATCCGCTAAACCCCAAAGCATGGGTTATGTGTGTTCTGGCATGGGGAAAATTTGCCCCAGCTCTTGGCGATTTTTCGGTTCAATTGCCTGTTGTTATCCTGACCTTTGCCATCTGCCAGCTTTGTTTGCATAGCCTTTGGTGCTGGCTTGGGACGATTATGGGCAAAAGCCTTCGCAATAATGTGCGGCTAACGCGTGCGATGATTATTTCAACCGTTATCATCGTTCTGATTGCTGTTCTGCTGTAACGGATCACAAGGCGAAATCGCCATGGAATGGTGGCTGGCCTTATTTTCCAAAAGCCGATGCTGCTGATTGCGAGATCGCGCCAAGGTTTTTAAAGCCAATGACGAAATTTAACTGGTCAACGGCGCTAACATCACGGTCGGCAACAGGGTCATGTTCATAATTGATGGTGATATATAGGCAATCTTGAACGCCACCATTCCAGCTAAGCGCGGCCGTGCTTTTCTTGCGCTGGGTTTTGCCATAAGACAGATCCCATAATTGCGTTGCCGAAAACTGCCAACCACCGATTAGTGATTGGCTATAGCTTGCTGATAATTCTTCACGGTCATCGTCACTGCTGGCGAAATAAGCTTTGGCAAGCTGGTTATGGGTCAGGCTTAAATTGCCGGTGCCAAGTGCCGAGGAAAGCGATGTCTTTGATTCATTCAAGGTTAAATCCTTTGATGAAAGCCGTCCCAACCAACGCACATTAAAGCTGTTTGCCGGATTTACCGTCAGGCTTGCAACATAGTCGGAATATTTATCACCCTGATCGGTGTTCAGGCCAGCGGATGTTTTTCCCGACAGGCGGCGGCTAACACCAAGAAAGCCAGACACATCACCAAAAAAATTATCGTTGGTTGTTGCCGATAGCCAATGTCAGCACGCGTTCCTGGCAAGATATAATCCTTGCCCTGATAGCGGTTCAAAAGGAAAAGATTGGCCTCGTCAATACGGTAATCACTGGCGTCACGATTGGGAATATCCGATGTCCGGTCTTTGCCGCCAATAAAGGCTAGTCGGGCTTGCGGTTCAAAAATTGCAGTGCGGTTTGCCCCGACCACCGCAATCGGCAATCGCCAGCCAACTGAAAGGGCAGGGGTAACAAAACTGATATCACCAAGCTTTGTTGCCGCGCTATCTGGCTTGGTGTGGATGCTGTAGTAATTGCCGGTGACATTTGCCTCATAATTGGCGATGCCAAGCGGCAGCTCAAAATCTTCCGCCACTTCAAAAATGCCGCTCCAGCGCGCCATATCATGCCCTTGATCATTATCCAATTGCACGGCGCTAAGTTCGGTTCGGAACTTCTGGTTTCCGCGCCAGCCTTTCTCGGTTTTCTCAAAGAAAATTGATGGCAGAACAGTTGGTTCATTCAAGGTTTTGTCGCTGGCAAGCAATGATTGGCGGTCGGATGCTTCAACCCTGTAATAGCGGTTGTCGATTGTTCTTGTTGCTGAAACGGTTGATTTCAGTGAGGTGTCGTCATTGAAATCATAGCGGCGCATGAACGTGTCTTGGCTTGCCCGGCGAAGATTGGCCTTGATGTTCCACCCATTACCAATGCGGCTTGCATAGGTCGCATCAACGGCGCCGACAAGCTCGCGGTTCTTTTTATAGGTTTCAACATTGGCTGTGTAGAAGATGGCGTTCAACTCAGCCCTATCCCATAATTTGCGATAGCGCGATTTTACGCCAAGCCCACGATATTGATATTTGTAAGTGGTGAATTCTGCATCACTTGTTTCATCAATAATCTGATAATAGGGGATCGATGGGGTAAAGCCCAAATCTGAACTGATGATAAAGCTTGGGGTCAAAAAGCCCGAACGTCGCCGCACTGTCCAATCAGGATGCGTCAGAAATGGCAGATAGCCAACCGGCACATTCAGCACATTCATCCGCATATTATAATGGGTGATGGTTTGGGTCTTTTCATTCCGCACGGATTGACTGGCCTTAATATCCCACAAAGGCTGTTCACCATTCAAAAAATCACATTTGCATGGAGTGAAACGGCTAGCGTCAAAAATGCCTCTGTCACCGGCAATGCGGTCAGCATGATCGGCCGATATCCACTCGCCATTGGCAAAGTTTGAAATGATGGTCTCGGCAAGAATATGCGAAAATTCGGTATCGAGTTCCATAATCGCAGCGTTGGTGACGGTGCCGTCGCCATCAATGTGAACAACATTACCGCGGGCAATGGCTTTGTTCTGGTTGCGGTAATAGGTCACTTCATCGGCGCGCAAGGTGTTATTGGCCTGTTTTAATTCAACATTGCCAGTTGCAAAAAGGCTGCCGTCAGCCTGATTCACAACAACATTATCAGCTTCGAATCCAATCGGCTTATCAGCGGCAAATGCAAAATTGGCTGGTGTTATCAGCACCAGCAAGAACAGCAGGCAACACAGGCGGCAATTGATGAATAAAAACCCCAAGATGCTTAACCCCCATGCCGAGATATTGTTATGATAATCATGATCTATCGCTAGCCTTTTTTACCCTCTATGTCCATGCCAAGCCGTGTCAAATGCTGCTTGGCGAAGCAAATCCACCTTATTGGCCATTGCGGTGCTGGTAAACGGAAAATCTGCAAAGGCGATGCTTTGCAATTGATGACGAAACTGATCATCTTTTAAAAGCTTGGCAAAGCCATCACGAAATGTGGCAACTGATGGCTTGTCGATGATCAATGCGCGGCCTTTGGCCACTTCGGGAATCCCGCCACGCCTCGTTGTGAGAACAGCGCATCCCGCTGCCAGAGCTTCAACCACAACTTTACCAAGCGGTTCTTGCCATAAGGATGGGCAGGCGGCAATGGCGGCACGTTCCTGCCAGTCACGAACCTGATCCAAGGGAATAAAGCCGGTCATTTCCGCCTGATTGCCAAGTGGCTCGATGGCCTTTGCCACCTTTGCTTCGTAGCTATTGGGGTCGGCCTGTTCAAATCTGCGCGCGCCAGCAATGACCAACCGCCATTCTGGATAGGATGGCAGAATATCGGCAAGCGCTTGGGCGCATTCCAAAATCCCTTTTTCCGGCACCATGCGGCCAGCAAGAAAGATGATGGCCTCTTTTTGAGGTGGTGTTTTCAACCGCCGCGAAACGCCAATGGGGAAAACACAGACTTTTGCTAACTCTTCGGCGTTAAGCGCAAGGCCATCAAGAAAGCAATCTTTGATATAATCTGAAACGCAAATAATCTGAGCCAGCTTTGCTACCAGATCCTTGCGTTCGGCACTGGTTTTTGATCCCTTCATGTCGCGAGGGTCATTCGGAAGAAAAAGCGTGACGGGAATATCAGGCCTTTTGGCTGCGATATAGGACGCAACATTGCATCTTCCATGAATTTCGATCAAATCAGGTTTGGAATGCGAATTAAGTTGGCGAAGATAGGCCATCGCAAAACCGATGTTCTGGCCATAAAGCCATGCCATTTTGGGTTTGATCGCGGCAAAGTTCGTATTAGGAAAGGGCTTGCTTACCGCACGCCCAAAAATTTTAAATCTATGCCCCGATGTGCTGGCTTTTGTGATGTCATGAACATAGGTAGCAACCGCGCCAGCATTTGCCGGTGAAAAGGCTTCTTTAGCAGGCAGTAAAATATCTATGTTCAGGACATCATTTGATGGTTTCATAAATTCATTCCAAATGATCGGCCGAATGATCAGGATAAAAGATTATGCGCGGCTGTAATAGTCTATTGCATCATTTGAACTACACAACAGGTTACTTATTATGGTGTAATAAAATATGATTTCGAATCGCTTGCTGATAAGTGACAATCACATATGCTTCAAAACACAGATAACCGCCGAATCCTTGTTATCAAACATGGTGCGCTTGGCGATATTGTGCAGGCGCTTGACGCTTTTGCAAGCCTTCGTGCTGGCAATCCTCAGGCGCGTATCGCCCTTATGACCAGCCCCGGATTCTTGTCGCTGGCCAAAATGATGCCTTGGTTTGATGAGGTGATTGCCGATCCGCGTGCTGGTTATTGAACCTAGTCGCTGCATGGCGGATTCGCCAGTCTTTTCGTCAAGACTGGTCAATGATTGTCGATATGCAATGCAGCAGCCGTACCCGAAATTATTTTGCGCATTTCGTGCCATCAAACACACGCTGGATTGGCACCGCCTCTGGCTGTTCGGATCCGCTTCCTAATTTTACCGGTGTGAATAATCGCGACCGTATGAGCACAAGCGTCAAAATGGCAGGCGGTATTTCGCAAAGCCCCGATATGTCATGGCTTGTCAATGGGGCGGCGCAAACCGACGATCTGGCGGTTATGATTAATGACAAGCAATATGCGGTTCTTATCCCCGGATGTTCGCTGGCAAAGCCGCAAAAACGATGGCCTGCAGACAGGTTCGCCGCAACTGGCAATGAATTAGTTTCGCGCGGGTTTGAAATTGTGCTTGTTGGCACGGCTGATGACCGTGACGCGGTAAATGCCGTTTTGGCCGCTTCGCCTGATGCGATTGATTTATGCGGGAAAACAAATCTGGCTGGATTGGCGCGATTGCTTGGCGGTGCTGCTTTTGTAATTGGTAATGACACTGGCCCGATGTTTTTGGCAGCCCGAACCGGCGTGTCAAGCCTTATGATCATGGGGCCTGATATCTGATCCAACCATGTCAGCCTCAAAAGGGGCGGCGGCAAGCTGGCTTCAAGGCGCGCCAATTTCTGAAGTCAGCGCTGCTGCCGCGATTGGTGCGCTTGAATCTCTCGGCTTGAAACCAAACGCCTAAAACGATGATCCGGGCTGGGTCAAAAATTGATCTTCGTCGCTGCTACTAGGCCTGCCAAGCATAGCATTGCGGTGCGGAAACCGCCCAAAACGGGCGATGATATCGCGATGTTTCACGGCATAGTCATGGGTCAATTTTGAGGTATATTGCTCAAATAACGGCAAAGACATGTCTTGGATGCCAATTTCTTCGCTATGCATCATCGGCATAAGCATGAAATGACAATAGGATGGTTTGTCAGCATCAAGATATTTGCGCTCAACACAACGAAGGCTTAACGCCAGCGCCATTTCATCGCCCGAAAATGCCCGTGCCGAATGGCGAAACATATTGCGGGTGAATTGGTCAATCATCAAGATAAGCGCAAGACAGCCATCGGCATCATTGGCCCAATGGTCAAGCCTTCCGGCAAGCGCTTCAGTGACGGCCTTGCCAAACCTGTCTTGGATGGCAGCGTCAAAATCATCATCTTTTTTAAACCAGAATTCAGGTATTGTTTCGACAAACCAGAAATTTAAAATATCGGCGGCTGAGGGTGTTTTTCCCATGATCTAAACCTTTCACGTTAAAGGGTGATTTTTAGGATTAGATAACCTTACCCGGGTTCATTAAATTTTTCGGGTCTAAAGCAGCCTTGATTGATTTCATGGTATTGATGATCGCGGGGCTTTTGACCTTGGCTAGCTGGTCACGTTTGACCTGACCAATGCCATGTTCGGCACTGATTGACCCGCCATATTTGGTGACATTCCCATAGAGCAATTCGAGCAATTTCGGGGCTTTGGCGTCAAAATCAGGATCGCCACCAGCGGCCTGAACAAGATTGAAATGCAAATTGCCATCGCCAATATGGCCATAGCCACAAATGCGGATTTCTGGATCAATCGCTTTTACGCCAGCAACCATGTCAGCATAAAATGCTGATAAGGCTGATTGAGGCAATGCCACATCTGACCGTACCACTTTGCCAGCGCGTTTATGTGATTCGGGTGATGATTCGCGAACATCCCATAAGGCATCGCGCTGGGCATCGCTATTTGCGATGGTGGCATCAATCACCAAACCATCCTCAAAGGCGGTTTCAAGAATTGTTTCCATGATCGACCGGATTGGCGAGCTGCCATTTCCATCAACCTCATTATCGGCTGGATTGGTGCTGCCAATTTCCATCAAAACATTCATCGGGCCAATGGTGGCAAGCGGACGCTGGATATTGGGGAATGACTCAAACAGAACATGCAGAATATCGGCCGGAATCAATTCAAAGGCTTCGACCATACCGCCAGATGCGGCCTGCACGCGATGCAGCAATTCAACCGCCGCATCAACATCACGAATTTCGGCAAAGGCAGTGCTGAGGGCAACAGGTTTTGGAAACAGCCGCATTGTTGCTGCGGTGATAATGCCAAGCGTGCCTTCTGATCCGACAAACAGATCTTTCAAATCATAACCTGTATTATCTTTGCGAAGCCCGCTTAGCATTTCCAACACTTCGCCGCCTATCAGCACGACCTCGAGGCCAAGCGTTAAGGCGCGGGTTGTGCCGTAACGAACAACATTCAGCCCGCCGGCATTGGTGCCAAGATTGCCGCCAATTGTGCAGCTACCTTTTGCCGCCAGATTCAGTGGGAAATACAAACCTGCATCTTCAGCAATATCTTGAAGATTTTGCAAGATACAGCCCGCCTCTATCGTCATTGACATATTTTGCGTGTCAATTTCACGAACCTTGTTCATCCGGCGAAGCGACAAGAGGATTGAATTGCCGCTGCTATCAGGCGTTGCCCCACCCATAAAGCCCGTATTGCCACCTTGCGGAACGACGATGATATCATGCTTGTTTGCATAGGCCATGATGGCCGCAACCTGCGCGGTTGTTTCTGGCAGAACAACCGCATGCGCTGACCCGTGAAACCGGTCATGCCAATCAGACAGATAGCTTGCCGTATCATCGGTGGTTTGTAGCACCGCTTTGTCACCAACAAGGCCGATTAGATCATCAATGATATTTGGTTTACGGTCATCCATAAGCTTCACAATCCCTGTCATATTTTTTTGATAGCAACGCTAACATTCTGCGTGGTGGTTGGTTCATGCCACAGCCAACCAGCCAAATGCCACACCCAGATATCTGTCTTTTACCAAAGACCTATTTATTTATAGGTATCTGCGCCCGCCAATGCAAATGCTGTTCAGCGGTGATGGGTTGTTTTCGGTGAAACAGATTTTTAGGCCGAAAATTTCACACATCTATGGCAAAAATTAAAAAGAACAGTTAGCGCGGGGCGGCGGCCCGGCGAAGCCGGTCATTAATGGCCTCGCCAAGGCCGGTATGGGGAATTGGGGCAATAGCAATCTTGGCAATATCAGCAGCATCAACAGCATGCAGCATCGAAAACAGATTGGCCGCAGCTTCAACCAAATCGGCTGAAGGGCTGAGGTTCAGGGCTAATTTACCAGCCCCGCTAACAGTGCCAAACCCGATTAATTCTTCATCGGCTGAGCTGGTTTTGGCCATCAACCGAACTGGCGCCTTGGGCGCGTAATGACTGGCAAGCTGGCCGGGTGCGACCGGATTTTCGCGATCGGCCAATGGTTCTGCAATATCAATCTGCGGGTTGCAATTTGCCGCGGCCAAAGCTGCGGCCATGGCATCGCGCGTAATCCCGCCGGGGCGCAATAGGCGGGCAACTTCGCCCGTACAGTCAATAATGGTCGATTCAAGGCCGGATTCGCATGACCCGCCATCAAGCACCAGATCCAGCCTACCATCAAGCCCATTCAGAACATGTTTGGCTGTGCTGGGGCTGATTCGACCTGATGGGTTGGCGCTTGGCGCAGCAATGGGTTTGCTAAAGGCTTGTAAAAGCGTTTGTGCGCCGCGATGCGCCGGAACCCGAATCCCAAGCTTGTCCAATCCGGCGGTGGTTAGCATCGCCACAGGGCAATCATCAGTGCGCTGCAGGATCAATGTCAGGGGGCCCGGCCAGAAAGCAGCGGCAAGGGCGGCGGCAATTCGGGTTTTTTGACCAAGCGCAAAAGCAGCGTCGGCCGACGCAACATGGCTTATCAGCGGATTAAAGGCTGGCCGCTGTTTGGCCGCAAAAATACGCGCAACTGCTGCCGCATTGGTGGCGTCAGCGCCAAGCCCATAAACGGTTTCGGTTGGAAAAGCGACAAGCTGTCCTGCCGCAAGAATAGTTAACGCCTTGGCGATGCTCTGATTGGAAATGGCAAGGCAGGCTGTCATGGTACGAAATGGGGCCTTTGGGGTTGCTGGTTTCGGCAATGCGCGGCATCATTGCGCCGGATCGCGGTGGTTGCTATCCAGTGATACAACATGATTGATGGCTCGCCTAGTCGCCAGTTTCGCGCTACCTATATGGCGGAAGATCGATCTCGTCAGAATTTTCACGATAAGGGCATGGTGTGTTATGTGCGGACGCTTTACCAGCACGGCCACAACAGACGAATTAATGCGCCGTTTTGGCGTTACGATTTTGCAAAATCTGCGCCCGCGCTGGAATATTGCGCCAAGCCAGAATAGCATGGTTCTTGTTCGTGATGGTCTTCATCTTCAGGCCAAAACCGCTGCATGGGGGCTGCCGCCGACAGGGCCAAACAAAAGTTTTCTGATCAATGCCCGCATGGAAACAGCGCGGAAAAAACCAACCTTTCGCGATGCTTTTTCGCTGTCGCGCTGTATTGTTGTGGCAAGCGGCTGGTATGAATGGTCAGCATCAAAAACACCTTGGCATATTCAGCTATCTGATGGCGGCGTTATGGCGATGGCCGGATTATTGTTTCAGCAGGGATCACAATCGCGCTTTGTGATTATGACCAGTGCCGCTGATGGCAAGCTGGCCGAAATTCACCATCGCCAGCCGCTTGTGCTTGCTGCGGGTACTGAAATGCAATGGCTTGGCGGAACCGCCGATCAGGCTGAAAAATATTGTGAAATTGCACCGGCTAGCTGGTTTAACTGGTATCGGGTTGCGCCTGATGTTGGCAGGGCGGGGATAGATCATCCGGGGCTGGTGACGCCGCTTGAAGGTGATGCGCTTTTGCCAGCAAAGCCGGATCAGGGCGATTTATTCGGTTAGATTTCGTCGATTGTGGCTTTGCGAACCAGAATGCCGTAAATATGCCAAAGCATAAGCGCGCCCGCGCCGCGATAGGGGCGCCATGCCTCACCAAGCTTTTCCAGCATTTTGCCGTTCGGTCGTTCATCCAATGATTTCAGTCGTTTCATGCCTTCTTGCAAGGCAATGTCATTGGCCGGCCATGCATCCATATCGCCAAGCGCAAAAAGCCGAAAATTATCGGCTGTCCATGCGCCAATGCCGCGAATTTCAACAAGCCGTTTTTGAACATCCTCGCCGCTCATCTCGGCCAATGCTGCCAGATCGAGCCGCCCTGATTGGATTTCATCTGCAATGCCAATCAAATATTCGGCTTTTCGCCGTGACAGGCCGAACGGCATTAAATCATCGGGTTGTTTGGCGGCGATGACGGGGGCGCTGTTATGGTCTTGGTCGCGCATGCGGGTCCAGATTGCACTGGCGGCAGCGCGAGATATCTGTTGGCCGATAATGGATCGTGCCAAAGTTTCGAAACTGGCGGGAAGCGACCGGTCGGGTGGCGGACCAAAGCGTGACAGCGCGGCGGCAATATCGGCATCGATTGCGGCAAGCTTATCAAGCGCCCCACCTGAAGAAAAAAGTTTCTGCTGCATGATTGTCATAAGCAAAATCTATCAGGCTTCACCAACGCATGCCAGATTTCAATGGATCTCCGCTGATCATAAATGGCAATATATGCAGGGCGAAAAACATTTTTTTGTCGATCTTGTCCTGTGATAAGGTCGAAAAGACAAACAATTTGGCAATTGGAGAAGTGACATGATTGTGTGGGATTTTCCATTGCGCCTGTTTCATTGGAGTCTTTTTATTTGTGTCGTTGGCGCAATTATTTCGGCCAAAACCGAGGTTCTTTGGGTTCATGAACGATTTGGTCTGGCGGTTCTGGGACTTGTGACATTTCGCATTTTTTGGGGGTTTCTTGGCGGCCATTATGCACGGTTCGGCCAGTTTCTGCGATCGCCAAAGGCGGCGTTGAATGGATTGAAAACGCTGTTTCAGCCTGATCCTGTCGCAAAATCTGGCCATAGCGCCCTTGGCGGTTATGCGGTTTTGGGCTTGCTTGGCATTCCGCTATTGATGGCGGTTACCGGCACCATGTCGAATGATGATGTTTTGTTTGAGGGGCCGCTTGCGCATCTGGTGCCGAATATGACCGATAAAATTGCAGATGTGCATCATTTTTCAGAGAGGTTTTTGTTTCTGATCATCATTTTACATATTGCTGCCATTTTGATTTATAAATTCAAGAAAAAGCGCAATTTGACGGTGGTCATGGTCAAAGGCAAATCCAAGACTGCCGATGCCAAGCTGGAAAAAGACGGCAGTATTTCAGCCAAACATACCTTTTTTGGGTTTGTCTTGATGGTGGCATTTGTTGCTGCGGCACAATCGCTTACCCTATTGCGGCCAACCTTGTTTTAACCACCATCCTTGTTTTACCCAAGGAATGCCCAATTTTGACAGGTCTAGTCTTTGAAATCGGAATGGCAGGATTTGCAGCTTGCCCCCAGATTTTTCAGCCCCGCCATCATGGCGCCCTGATCCCCTGACTTGGCGGCGGTGACGAGGGTTTGCGCGGCGGTTTCATTGGCTTTGGCCTTGGCCTTAAAGGCGTCAAATTCAAACCAGATTTCGGCGCGAGCCTTGGTGTCACCTGTATCGCTTCCCTCAGGAAAATAGCTTGGGATTTTGTTTGCCCAGCTGGCGATCCCTTCGGCACGGCTGATAACGGTTTGATAATCGCCGCTTCCAATGGCGGCGGCGATGGCCTTCATCGAATCAGCATTGCCCTTAAATCCGGCTTTGCGGTCAGTGATGATATCGGCATTGGCGGTGCCAAATCCGGTGGCGATAAGGCAAGCGACAATCGTTGCACAAATTCGCGATACAGATTTGGGCGCAAGGGCGGCTGCGAATTTCAGATTTTTCAGGTTTGATTGCGGGGTCATGTTGCGCGCTCCTTGGTTGGTGTTACCACCATATAGTTACAGGGATAAACTCTGTTGTGGAAAAGAAAAGATGTGCTTTTGCATAAATTACGATAGGACAGTGCTTACCAATGCTGACGGCCTCTGCCGAGGCCAAGCGCGTTCATGTGCAAAATTGAAACGGCCTAAAAGCGTTCAATGATCAGCAATCCAAAAGTAAAGGTGAAGAAAGTTGGTTCGTTTACCTCGGTCTTTGATGGGTGTTTTTCTAAGTTTGCTCGCGGTTATTTTCGGCGTGCTAACCGGTGTCCTGATCAAAAAACTAGGCTCGGATATCAATATTATCACCACTTTATTTTACCGATTCTTATTCTCGCTTCCGATTTTATTCCTTTACGCCATTCATCTTCGTGGCCGCGATTTCTTACAAATTAATCAGCGCAAGCTTCTGTTTTTTCGCACGCTTCTTGGCCTTTGCGGCATTACTTTTTGGTTTTTATCAATTCGGTCAATGCCGCTTGGCATGGCAACGGCGCTGTTTCAAAGTTCGGTTATTTTCATCACGCTGTTAGCGCCGATTTTTCTGGGTGAAAAAGTGGGGATTTACCGTTGGACGGCGGTTGTTGCTGGTTTGGCAGGGGTGGTTATCATCGCCGATCCCTTTTCGGACGCGATGTCATGGTATGCGCTTTATGGCATTGGAGCTGCGCTTGTAGGGGCTGCCATGTCCTTGATGCTGCGCCAGCTTGGCAAAGGCGACGCGCCTGCATCGGTGGCGGCTTGGTATAATATGGCGGGATTTGGGGTTTTGAGCGTCATTGTGATGATTTTGCCGGATCGGATGCAATCGATCAGCCAGTCAGTCCTAATTGACCTTGTGATTCTTGGGGTGATTGGATCGGCATTGCAAATCGTGATGACGACCGCCTATCGCTATTCGGATGCGGTTGTGGTGGCGTCGATGCGTTATGTGCAGATGCCGATATCGGGGAGTTGTTGGTTATTTTGTTTTTGCCGAAATCATGTCGGCAAGTGAAATTATTGGCGCGCTTGTTATTATTGCTAGCTGTCTTGTGATTGCATGGCGCGAGCTTGTGCGCACGCGCGAGGTCAATCAACCGGGGATCTAGGGCAAACCCGATGAAAGGCTTGTTCTTTTGCGAAAACCCCGGTAAACCCGCGCGATTGACGGCGTAATATCTGTATCAAAATTGATCTGGGAATAAATTGATGGCTGACCAAAAAACACTTATCCGCATCATGGGCGAAAGCGACATTGTTGATGTAACCATGACCCGCAAGGCAGCAAGCCATGCATTGCTGATGGGGCTGGACGCTGCCGATAAGGTCAATCTTCTTGGACATTGGATGGATCAGGATCGCGGCGCTGAATTGGCGGCTGATCAAAATCATCTTGACGCGATGGCCATCATTGCCAGTGAAATTATTACCAGTGAAGCCACGGCCACAGCGCGCTTGCGTCCCAGCTTGAGGCTGGTGCCAATTTTGTGCTTCTAACCTTATTGCGCGAAAAATGGCCAGTTGGGTCAAAGGCAAAATTCAAGATCATTGCCGACCGCGTTAAGGCTGATCATACCTATCTTGCGCATATTTGTGCAGCGGCCAAGCTGGATGATCTTGATGATGAAGACTCGTTAAAACAGGAAGAAACCCGCCAATTATCCCTATCGCTCGCTTTTTACAAAGCCAACCGCCGCCGTTTTGCCAATAGCAGTGCGGTTCAAGGGCTGATTAAAGGCTAATCTGACTAACCGCAATTCAGGTAAATTCTTGAAAAAGGCCAGCGCTTCGGCATTTGCCAAGGCTTCGGTGTTTTTAATCGCCCGACCATGAATGATATCACGAACGGCAAGTTCGGTTATTTTACCCGAACGCGTGCGCGGAATATCAGGAACAGCGATGATAGCAGCAGGCACATGGCGCGGCGTGGCACCAGCGCGAATGGCCGTGCAGATCGCGCGCCGCAGATCATCATCAAGATTGGCACCATTGGCCATCCGCACAAATAAGATAACCCTTACATCATCTTGCCAATCCTGACCAATGACCAGCGCTTCGGCGATCGCATCAAAAGCTTCGACCTGACGGTAAATTTCGGCCGTGCCAATGCGAACACCGCCCGGGTTTAAAGTGGCGTCAGATCGGCCATGAATGATCATGCCGCCACGCGCGGTCATGGTGGCCCAATCGCCATGCCGCCATATGCCTTGAAAATGTTCGAAATAGGCAGTTTTATATTTGCTGCCATCAGGATCATTCCAGAATTTTACTGGCATTGCTGGAAAGGGTGCGGTGCAGCAAAGCTCGCCTTGCTTGCCGATAAGGCTAGTCCCATCTTCATCCAGAACATCGGTTTTCATGCCAAGGCCGCGGGTTTGGATTTCACCGGCAAAAACCGGCTGAACTGGACAGCCAAGAACAAAACATGACACAATATCGGTGCCGCCAGAAATCGAACATAGCTGCAGGTCGGGTTTGATTTTGTCATAAACAAAGGCAAAGCCGTCAGATGAGAGGGGTCGATCCGGTTGATAATAGGGCCCGCAGCGCGCCAAGATGAACCTGATCACGCGGGACATAGCCTGAGTTGCGAACCGCATCGATATATTTTGCTGAAGTGCCGAAAATGGCAATATTTTCAGTCTCGGCCAGGTCCCATAATCGTGCTGGCCCCGGGTGAAATGGGTTACCCTCAAATAATACCACTTTTGCCTTGATCGCCAAGGCCGATACAAGCCAGTTCCACATCATCCATCCGCAAGTGGTAAAATAGAACATGGCATCACCGGCGCCCAGATCACCATGAAGGCGATGTTCTTTGATATGCTGGATCAAGGTGCCGCCAACGCCGTGAACAATGCATTTTGGCGCACCGGTTGTGCCGCTTGAATAGAGAATATAAAGCGGATCATTGAAACCGACCCGCACAAAGGCGTTGACCGGTTTGGCGCTCGCAATCGCATCGTCAAAAAGGGTGGCATTGGCAATGGCACTGCAATCCGGAGCGTCGCAAAGATAGGGAAGGATCAAAACCGCCTCAAGCGTTGGCAATTGAGTCGTGAGATCAGCAATCAGCGGCATCCGGTCAATCTTTTTGCCAGCATAAAGATAGCCATCACAGGCCATTAACAGCTTTGGCTCAATCTGGCTGAACCGATCAACCGCACCGGCTAATCCGAAATCAGGCGAACAGCTAGAATAGACCGCGCCAATGGTTGCGCTTGCCAGCATCGTGATCACCGCTTCGGCCGCATTTGGCGTATAGGCGGCAACGCGGTCACCTTGGCCAACGCCCTTGGCACGCATCCAGCCGGCAAGCGCCATAACTTTTTGTTTCAGCTCGGCACGGCTAAGAGCAATATGACGGCCATCTTCGCCATAGGCGCTGATCGCAGGGCGTTCATCGGCCTCGGCCAAGAGATTTTCGGCAAAATTGATTTTAGCATCGGGAAAAAACTGGGCACCTGGCATCGCGGTTTCATTGATCAGAATGCGTGATCCCATATCGCCAATCATGCCATGCCATTGCCACAGGCTTTGCCAGAAATCAGGCATTGAATCGATTGACCATTGCCACAGGGCTTGGAAATCACCACCCCAGTCAAAGCCATGATTGGCAGCGATAAACCGCCCGAAATCTTGCAGTTGTGCCTGTTCAATCGCTTCGTCTGTTGGTTGCCAAAGACGGGTGCCAAGCGCGGTTGATTGCGGCGGTGATGAAGATTGTTCAGTCATGGATGAAACCCAAGAAAAAAGACAATGATCACAGCAAATGATCGAATTAATCATGAACCCGAAATGACGGGTTGTGCCTAGCTTATCGTGACCGGTTGCATGGCGCAATGATTGCCGCAGTTAGATACGCCTTATGCGCCAAATGATGTGCCAGAATATACGCCAGAATATGCCAGAATATACGCCAGCTAATATGACAAATTGAAGGGCGCGAAAGTAACGGCGCGTTTGCCCTTGTTATGGAATGTTGGGCGCTTCATCCCGATTGCCATGCCTTGAAAAAAGGCTGCAATAACAATCTATAATTGTTTTTCCTGATTGAATAAATGCGAAGCATTGCCGGTAAAATGCAGATTTTACGCCCATCCAAAAGGGGTATATCTCTGCATAATAGAAAAACGCTTTGCGAAATGATATTTCTAAACAACCCGTTAATTTATGACAAAATTCACCATCAAGAGATATTGTTTTTGCCGTCAGTGAATCTTGAAAATCTCACAATCAGCTTGCAAGTCAACTCGCCCAGGAGTTTGACTGGAGATGCATCCCAGCACGAAATCGCAAATCCGCCATATCATGTCAGGCTTTGGCGAAACCAAACATCACCTTTTATATGATCGGGTTGTTGCGCTTGCTGCAAGCCGGTAGATGATGCCGGTAAATGACAATGCCATCATTCAGATCGAACTGCTCATCATGCCAATCAGGCGCTTTTGTCCAGCACGGTTGCCCGCGATGGCAGCGGCCCGCTAAAGGCATCTTTTTTAACGATGCTGCTTCTTGAAGATACGATTGCCCATGCGCAGCGTCCCTTTGGCATTTGTTCGGGGGCGGCAACGGTAACATTGCACCGCTTTCTTGACCTTGAGACGCTTACGACTGATCAATTGGCTTTGGCAATTGCTAATTTTGCCAGCCTTAACGACGTTATTTTTGCCGATTACCTGTCGCCACCGATTGCAGAGCCTTAGGCTGATACACGCTACAGCATCTAATCCTTAGTGCGATGGCTTGGGAATCATCTTGAACTTGGCGGCTGAATGCGCGACAAGATTGTGTGATAGAGACATATCCTCATCGCAATCCAACCGGCAGCCAAAGGCAAAAGATGATGGCCCAATCTCCGCAGAATTTTGACTATGATTTGATTGTGATTGGCGCAGGGTCTGGCGGCGTTCGTGCTGGCCGCATCGCCGCTGGTCACGGTGCCAAGGTTGCGGTGATTGAAGGAGACCGGCCGGGTGGAACATGCGTTATCCGCGGCTGTGTGCCGAAAAAGCTGTTGATGTATGCGGCCAGCTTTTCTGCCGATGTTGAAGATGCCCGTGGGTTTGGCTGGCAAATTGATGGTTTGTCGCATGATTGGCCTGGTTTGATCGCAGCGAAAGATGCTGAAATTGGCCGGTTGGAAAATATTTACCGGTCGCTATTGAAAAATGCTGGCGCCACCTTGATCGAGGGCTGGGGACGGGTCACCGGCCCGAATGAGGTCAGCGTTGGGGCGGATGTCTATCGTGCTGGCAAAATTTTGATCGCGGTTGGTGGTACGCCGCAATTCATCGATGTTCCTGGCATGAAAGATCATGCCATCAGCTCGAATGAAGCGCTGGATCTGCCCGAATTGCCAAAAGAAATTGCCATTTATGGCAGCGGCTATATTGCGCTTGAATTTGCCGGTATTTTTAACGGGCTTGGGGGCGCGAACCCATTTGATTTATCGAAGTGATTTGCCGCTTCGTGGCTTTGATGATGATGTTCGTGCGCATATTGCAACAGCGCAAACAGATCGCGGGATCATCCTTCACCCCGAAACCACCATTGATCACGTTACGGATGAAAATGGCGGCAAGCAGGCGCATCTTAGCGATGGCAGCAGGCTGGCGGTTGATCAGATCATGGCGGCCAACGGGCGCAGGCCGAATACCGCCAATCTTGGCCTTGATGATTTGGGGGTCAAGCTTGGCAAACAGGGCGAAATCATCGTTGATGATATGTCACAAGCAAACCTGCCAAGCCTTTATGCCATTGGTGACGTCACAAACCGAATTAATCTGACGCCAGTTGCGATTGCCGAAGGCCATGCCTTTGCCGATAGCGAATTTGGCAATCGCCCGCGCAAGGCCGATCATGCCAATGTCGCCTCGGCCGTGTTTAGCCAGCCACCCATCGCATCGGTTGGCCTGTCTGAAGCGGATGCAATCAATGCCCATAGCAAGGTCAAAGTCTTTGAAAGCCAGTTTCGGGCGATGAAAAACACCATTTCTGGACGCGGTGAAAAAACCTATATGAAACTGATTGTCGAAGATGCAAGCGACAAGGTTATTGGCGTGCATATGATGGGGCCGGATTGCGGTGAAATCATGCAAGGCATCGCGATTGCCGTAAAGATGGGGGCAACCAAGGCAGATTTTGACGCCACCATTGGCATTCACCCAACCGCCGCCGAAGAATTTGTAACCATGCGCGCACCGCGCCAAGATGGTTAGCCTTGACAAATTCTCGTCAGCTCTACTGTCGGAATAAAGCTTGAAAAAACAGTGCAAATCCGCGATATTGAGCTGTAATTCCAATGATAGGGGTGGGGCTGGCTGTGAAGTTCGCAAGCCATCTCACCTCAAAAGGACGATAATCAAATGACTTGGCAACCAAATAGCTGGCGCAGCTTTCCAATTCAACAAGTGCCGGAATACCCTGATCTTGACCGGCTGAACGCTGTTGAAAAGATTATTTCGGGTCGTCCGCCGCTGGTTTTTGCTGGTGAAGCGCAAAGCCTTCGCGACCGCCTTGGCAGCGTGGCGCATGGCGAGGCGTTTTTGTTGCAAGGCGGTGACTGCGCCGAAAGCTTTGCCGAATTTTCAGCAAATAATATCCGCGACAGCTTTAAAGTCATGTTGCAGATGGCGGTGGTGCTGACCTATGGCGCCTCGATGCCGGTGATCAAGATCGGCCGGATGGCGGGTCAATTTGCCAAGCCACGTTCAGCGCCTACTGAAGTGATTGATGGTATCGAATTGCCAAGCTATCGCGGCGATATGATCAATGGGCCAGCCTTTACCGAAGATGAACGCATTCCTGATCCACGGAGGTTACTTCGTGTTTATGAACAATCAGCATCAACCTTGAATTTGCTTCGTGCGTTTGCGCAAGGCGGGCTTGCCGATTTGACCAAGGTGCATAGCTGGGTGGCTGACTTTTTGAAAGACACGCCGCAAACACAGCGTTTTGAAGCGCTTGCCGAACGGATCGAAGAAAGCCTGAATTTTATGAAGGCTTGTGGGGTGACATCGGCAACGGTGCGCCCGCTTGCCGAAACTGAGCTTTACACTAGCCATGAGGCGCTTCTTCTCGGGTTTGAAGAGGCCATGACGCGCCGTGATACCATCACAGACGAGCAGGGATGGTACGACACATCGGCGCATATGTTGTGGATTGGCGATCGCACACGCCAGCCTGATGGTGCGCATGTTGAATATATGCGTGGTATTTCCAATCCGATTGGCCTGAAATGCGGGCCAAGCCTTGATCCTGACGAGTTGCTGCGCTTGATTGATATTTTGAACCCTAGCAATCAGGCAGGCCGGTTGACTTTGATTGTTCGGATGGGCGCGGAAAAGGTGCGAAGCGGTTTGCCGCCACTTTTGCGGGCGGTCAAGGCGCATGGGGCGAATGTTGTATGGTGCTGTGATCCGATGCATGGCAATACCATCAAGGCCAGCAGCGGCTATAAGACACGCCGTGTTGATGATGTGATGGCCGAAGTTACCGGCTTTTTTGACGCGCATGATGAGATTGGCACCTATCCGGGTGGCGTGCATTTCGAAATGACAGGACAGAATGTCACCGAATGTGTTGGCGGTGTTGTTGATGTGACCGAGGCCAGCCTTGGCGATCGCTATCATACGCATTGTGACCCGCGTTTGAACGGGGCGCAGGCGCTTGAACTTGCGTTTCTTCTTGCCGATTTGTTGAAACGTCGGCGCGGTGTACCGTCTTATATGTCCAAGGCCGTATAAAAGACCAAAGGCTTTGTCACACGCTGTTATGATTTGCGTCGGCGGTCTTAGTCCATTTTTAACAAGGTAGACTGATGGCAAAATTTGCGAGCAGCGGGCCGACTCCGGAAATTCAGCCGAGTTTAACCGATACCTATTTCAATCACACACGCAAAGTCGTCATGGCAAATGGCGATTGCGAAGTCACCTATGCGGTGTTCATGCGGCGTCCGGTTACCTTTGCTGGACGCTTGGCCATCGAATGGATTACCGCAATGGCTAAAGACCGTGGTGCCACCTTGAAAATCGAACAGCTTTATGTTGAAGGGGCATGGATCGGTGCTGGCGAGCCGATGTGTTATATCACCGGCCCCTTTTCGGTTCTTGTCGACCTTGAAACTATTTTTCTGCAACGCCTTGGGCCAGCCTGTGTAGCTGCCTATAACGCCTATAATATGTGTATGGAGTTGCCGAATGTGGCGTTTCTGGCGATGGATGCTCGCCATTGCGCCGGCAGTGAAATGGCCGAACTCATGGCTTATGGTGCCTCGGTTGGTGCCGCCAAGGCCAAGGCCAAAGCCAATGCCATTGGCTTTGTTGGTTGTGCTGCCGATGCAACCGCGCATTTCTTTGGTCAGGAAAAGGGCAGGGGAACAATGCCGCATGCCCTGATTGGCTATGCTGGATCAACCGTTCGTGCCGCCGAAATGTTTCACCAGACTGTGCCAGATGCGCCTTTGACTGTGCTGGTTGACTATTTTGGTCAAGAAATCACCGATGGGCTTGCCGTGGCCGCGCATTTTCGTGATCACAGCATGGCAGGCACCTTATCGCTTCGTCTTGATACGCATGGTGGACGCTATGTTGAAGGGCTTGATACGCAATCATCCTATGCGGTTTTGGAAAGCAATGTTCCGCAGGCTTTGCGCGGCTATCGAACCGAAGATGAATTGCGTTTGCTACTTGGAACAGGCGTAAGCGCGGCGGCGGTTTGGCATATGCGCGAACAGCTTGATAGCAACGGCTTTGACAAGGTGAAAATCGTTGCCTCCAGCGGGTTTGGGCCGGATAAATGTCGTGTTTTTGCCCTTGCTAATGCGCCTGTTGACGTGATTGGCACTGGATCATATTTGCCGCAAATTTGGTCGCAGACCTATGCGACAGTGGATATTGTTGCCTATGATGGCAAGCCACGGGTTAAGGCTGGCCGTGAATTTCTTTTGTATAAGTAAAAGGTTGATTGTTTCATGACAAAGCCGGTTCTAATCGCGCTTGCCCAATTGAACGCGCATCTTGGCAACGTAAATGCCAATGTCAGCCGTCTTGCCGAGGCACGGACGCAAGCTGCGACCCATGGCGCCGAAATCATTGTCACGCCTGAAATGTATCTTTCCGGTTATCCTTGTGATGATCTTTTGCTTCGGGCGGATTTCATGGCTGATGTTGCAGCGGGTATTGACGCATTGGCAAAGCTAACCGCCGATGGTGGTCCGGCAATTGTCGTTGGCGCGCCGGTTGCCGCTGATGGTGCTATTTATAACTCGGTTTTCATTCTTGATGGTGGTGACCAGCTTGCCCGATTTGACAAGGTGAATTTGCCAAATTACGGCGTATTTGATGATAAGCGGAATTTTTCCGCTGGTCAGATGCCCGGCCCGGCCATGCTGCGGGGACTGAAAATAGGCTTTCCAATTTGCGAAGATATCTGGGAGGCCAATGTTGCCGAATGTCTTGAAGAATCAGGTGCCGATTTGATCATTGCAATCAATGCGTCACCATTTGATATGACCAAGCCCGAACGCCGCATGTCAACAATTGTGGCACGAACCGTCGAAACCGGCCTTCCGGTTGCCTATGTCAATATGGTTGGCGGGCAGGACGAGCTTGTTTATGACGGCGGATCTTTTGCAATTAATGCTGGTGGCAAGCTTGCCTGTCATCTGCCAAGCTTTTCTGAATCAATTGTGGTTATTTCAGCGCAGAAAACAGCGGGTATGGTCACGCTTACCGGCCAGATTTCGCCGCCCGATGGTGATTTAACCGCGCTTTATCGCGGCCTATGTCTTGGGCTTCGAGACTATGTCAATAAAAATGGGTTTCCGGGGGTTGTTCTCGGCTTGTCGGGTGGAATTGACTCGGCGCTGGTTGCCGCACTTGCTGTTGACGCGCTTGGCGCAGATGCGGTTCATGCGGTGATGATGCCATCAACCTATACAAGCCAAGAAAGTCTTGATGATGCTGCCGAACTAGCAAGCGCCCTTGGCATCTGGCTTGATAATATTGCGATAACTCCGGCAATGGGTGCGCTTGACCAGATGCTGGCCGAACAATTTGCTGGTACCGAACCGAATGTAGCCGAAGAAAATATCCAGTCGCGTTTGCGCGGATTAATCTTGATGGGTATCTCGAACAAACATGGGTCGATGGTTCTGGCGACAGGCAATAAATCAGAATATGCGGCTGGCTATTCAACACTTTATGGAGATATGTGCGGCGGCTATGCCCCGCTAAAAGATGTCTGGAAAGTTGATGTGTTCCAGCTTTGTGACTGGCGCAATCAGCATTTGCCGCGTGGGGCGGCTGGCCCTGACGGCATTGTGATCCCGCAACGCATCATCGACAAGCCACCATCAGCCGAATTGCGCCCTGACCAGAAAGACACTGACTCGCTACCGCCTTATGACCGGTTGGATGCGATCATGGCGGCTTTGTGCGAAGAAATGGCCGATATCGAAACGATTGTTGGCCGTGGCTATCACCGGGCTGAAGTTGTGCGGGCAAGCCAGCTTTTATTCCGTGCCGAATATAAACGGTTTCAGGCTGCCCCCGGCCCAAAAATGACGCCAGTTGCTTTTGGTCGTGATCGCCGTCTTCCCTTGACCTCTGGCTTTAACCCGATAAAACCCTAACGAGTCAAAATATTTGGCGAGCCATCAAACTGGCTGCCGCTTTCAAAGACTGGCCCCGTGCCGAAAAGGAGTCGTTTGATGACTGCAATCAAAGTCCGTTTTGCCCCAAGCCCGACTGGGCGATTGCATGTTGGCAATTTACGGACGGCCTTGGTAAATTATCTGTTTGCTCGGAAAACTGGCGGCCAATTCATGCTTCGGATTGATGACACTGATACCGAGCGTTCCAGCGAAGCGTTTGAAGCCGATATCCGCGCCGATCTTGACTGGATGGGAATGGGTTGGGATTGCGAAGATCGTCAATCATTGCGCCTTGCACGCTATGATGAGGCGTTGGCCCAGCTTGTTGCCGCTGGCCGTGCATATGCTTGTTATGAAACGCTTGAAGAATTATCACTAAAGCGCAAAGCGCAATTATCGGCTGGCCGTCCGCCGGTCTATGATCGCGCTGGCCTGAAACTAAGCGCCGAAGATAAGGCAAAATTAGAAGCCAATGGCCAACGTCCACATTGGCGGTTTTTGCTGAATGATGCCGAGGTCAGTTGGCATGACATGGTACGCGGCGATGTTGCCTATCATATGTCTAGCCTGTCCGATCCGGTGATGATGCGCGAAGATGGGCGGGTGATCTATACAATGGCGTCGGTTGTTGATGATATTGATCATGGCATAACGCATATTTTGCGCGGTGAAGATCATGTGACCAATTCGGCAGCGCAGATTCAGCTTTTTGAAGCCCTAGGCGCAACCGCACCAACGATGGGGCATCTGGCCCTTCTTGCCGGAGCAGATGGTGAAGGCCTGTCGAAACGGCTTGGCAGCCTATCGATTGGCGAGCTGCGCCAAAGCGGCATTGAACCAGCGGCGATTGCCAGTGTTCTTGTCCGTATCGGTACAGCCGATCCGGTGGAGGCACAATCCAGCATGGATGCCCTCATTGCCGGTTTTGATATCAGCCGTTTTGGCCGCGCTACTGCGAAATTTGATCTGTCAGAACTGCAGAAAATCAACGGCCAGATCATTCAAGATATGCCATTTGATATCGTGAAAGACCGGCTTTCCAACGCCAATGTTGCTGGGGATGTCTTGTTCTGGGAAACCGTTCGCGGGAATATTTCTACCGTTGGAGAGGCCAAGATTTGGTGGGATATCTGCACTGGTGAAATCACCCCTGTTATCGAGTCAAATAATGTGACCAATGCGGCGGCTGCATTATTGCCGCAAGGTGATATTGACGCGTCAATCTGGAAAGGTTGGACAACAGCCATTGCGGCCGAAACAGGGGTTAAGGGCAAGGGCTTGTTCATGCCGCTTCGCCTTGCGCTGACGGGTGTTGATGCCGGGCCTGAGCTTGCACCTTTGCTTGGTATTATGGGCCGTGATCGTGTTCTTGCGCGCTTGCAGGGGTTGCCAGCATGAGCATACTAAAACTATATAATACCCTGACCCGCAAAAAAGAAGATTTCGTTCCGATCGACGATGATCATGTGCGGCTCTATGCCTGTGGGCCAACGGTTTATGGCCGGATCCATGTTGGCAACGCGCGTCCGATTGTGGTGTTTGATGTGTTGGTGCGGCTTTTGCGGCTGCGTCATGCCAAAGTTACCTATGTTCGTAATATCACCGATATTGATGATAAGATTAACATTCGCGCTGCTGAACGCGGCATTGGCATTGATGAATTATGCGCCGAAACGATTGAGACATTTCATCAAGATACTGAAAGGCTTGGCGCGCTTGCGCCTGATATTGAACCGCGTGCAACGCATCATATCGCCGAAATGCAGGCCATGATGACCACCCTGATTGATAAAGGCCATGCTTATGCGGCTGATGGTCATGTATTGTTTCAAGTCTCAACAATGGCTGGTTATGGTGCGCTATCCAAACGGTCGATGGATGACATGATTGCCGGTGCGCGGGTAGAAATTGCCCCTTACAAGCGTGAACCAGCCGATTTCATCCTATGGAAGCCAAGCAGTGATGATCAGCCCGGATGGGATAGCCCCTGGGGACGTGGGCGACCTGGATGGCATATTGAATGTTCGGCGATGGCCAAAACCTATCTTGGCGAGGTGTTTGATATTCATGCAGGTGGGCTGGATTTGATTTTTCCGCATCATGAAAATGAAATCGCGCAAAGCTGTTGTGCGCATGATCAAACGAAAATGGCGCATTACTGGCTGCATAACGGCTTTGTCACGATGAATGACGAAAAAATGTCAAAATCGCTTGGCAATATTATTTCGGTTACCGATGCTGCCGACCAATATCGCGGTGAGACCTTGCGTGCGGCGCTTTTGTCGGCGCATTACCGCGCGCCATTGGATTTATCGGATAATGCTATGCGTGACGCGCGCAATGGCCTTGACCGGCTATATCGCGCTGTTGGGGATGTTAATGCTTCTCAAGACAAGGCGGATGCCGATTTTATCGCTTGTCTTCTTGATGATTTAAACACACCTGCAGCGATAGCGCGGTTGCATGAATTGGCGCGCTTGGCAAATAAGGGTGATGATGCCGCGGCGAAGGCGTTAAAGGCCAGTGCTGCGGTTCTAGGTCTTTTGCAGCAAAGTGCCGATGACTGGGCCAAGGCTGGTGATGCTGCAACCGATGATGGTTTGGATGATGCTGCCATTGACAGCCTTATCGAAGCGCGGAAACAGGCACGCGCCAACCGTGAATTTGCCAAAGCCGATGAAATTCGTGATCAATTGACAAGTACTGGCATTATTCTTGAAGATAGCGCCGATGGGACGATTTGGCGGCGGCGCTAGCAATGAACGGGCATTTTTGCTAAACCGATGCCGCAAAGACGGGCTTAGATCGGCTTGTCGGCAATTTATTGCCGGTCAGAGGCGGTAGGAGATTACCAATGGGTAGCGATAAAATATGGTTGTTTGACACCACATTACGCGATGGTGGGCAAACCCGCGGCGTCGATTTTTCGCGCGCCGATAAGGTTGCTATTGCCCATGCGCTTGATGATATCGGCATTGATTATATCGAAGCTGGCTGGCCAGGCGCAAATCCGACGGATGATGCCTTTTTTTCCAAGCCGCCAAAAATGAAAAATGCCAAGCTTGTTTCCTTTGGTATGACTCGCCGTGGTGGCCGCAGCACGGCGAATGATCCGGGCTTGAGTGCGGTGATTGATGCTGAAGTTGATGCATCTTGCCTTGTCGGAAAAACATGGGATTTCCATGTAAAAACAGCATTGAACACAACACTTGATGAAAATCTGGAAATGATCCGTCAATCGCTGATTGCCGCCGCTGATCGTGGCCGCGAGCCAATGTTTGATTGCGAACATTTCTTTGATGGTTACAAGAATAATCCTGATTTTGCGCTTGATTGTATTCGTGCAGCCAATGAAGGTGGCGCAACATGGGTTGTCCTTTGCGACACGAATGGCGGCACGCTTCCCGATGAAGTGTTTGATATTGTCAGCGCTGTTCACAAAAAAATGCCTGACATCCGCTTGGGAATCCATTGTCATAATGATGCTGGAGTTGCGGTGGCAAATTCGCTGGCGGCGATTGCCGCTGGGGCGCGTCAGGTGCAAGGCACAATTAACGGGCTTGGCGAACGGTGCGGCAATGCAAATCTGATTTCGCTTATCCCTAGTTTGGTGCTGAAGACCGACTATGAAACCAGCATTGCCGAGGCTCATCTTCCGAAATTGATGGGTTTGTCAAGGTTTCTTGATGACCGGTTGAATCGGGCACCGGATGCCCATGCGCCCTATGTTGGCGCGGCGGCCTTTGCCCATAAGGGTGGGTTGCACGCATCTGCCGCGCAAAAAGACCCACGCACTTATGAACATGTGCCGCCGGAAAAGGTTGGTAATGAACGACATTATCTTGTCTCGGATCAGGCCGGTCGTTCAAACATGCTGGCGCGGTTTGCCCAGTTCAAGATCGAGATTGATCCCAAGGATGAAAGGCTCGACACGCTGATCAGCGTTGTGAAGGCAAAGGAATTTGAAGGCTGGGCTTTTGATTCTGCCGAAGCCAGTTTTGAGCTTCTTGCCCGTCAGATGCTTGGTGAAGTGCCAGAATATTTCCGTATTGGCCGGTTCCGTGTCATGGATGAGCGCCGGTTTAACGCTCGTGGTGAATTGGTTGTTGAATCCGAAGCCACAACAACAATTTTTGTTGGTGATGATTGTTTGCACGAAGCCGCCATCGGCAATGGTCCGGTGAATGCGGTTGATACCGCCATGCGCAAGGCGTTGGTTGCTGCCTATCCGTCGCTGGCCGATGTCGAACTGGTTGATTATAAGGTTCGCATTCTTGATGCGGCCGAGGGATTGGGAACCGGTGCTGTGACCCGTGTGATGATCGAATTTTGTGTTCCGGGCGGCCCTGTCTGGCGCACGGTTGGCCTATCGACCAATATTATCGATGCTTCGGTTGCCGCGCTTGGTGATGGCATGATCTGGAAATTGCAGCATGATAAGATTGCTGGTCCAAAGTCGATTTCAAAATGACAATCCTGCCAACCGCGCCAATTGTGATTTTGGCGCGCCCGCAAATGGGCGAAAATATTGGATCGGCTGCCCGCGCCATGATGAATTGTGGGCTAAGTGATCTTCGGCTCGTTGCGCCGCGTGATGGCTGGCCAAACCCGGCAGCATTGCCAATGGCCGCGGGGGGGAGTGAAATCATTAAAAATGCGCGTGTTTACGACAGTTTGGCTGATGCGGCTTTTGATGTGTCATTAATGGTGGCAGCCAGCGCAAGACGGCGTGATTTGCCGATTAAAAGTGCTGATCCACGCGCTGCTGCATTGATGATGCTGGCGCATGATCGGCAATCAATGGCATCGCCTGTCGATGCCTCATCATCTGGCAGGGTTGCAATGCTGTTTGGGCCCGAAGCCTCAGGGCTTGATAATGATGAAGTTGTGGTTGCTGATATTCTTGTGACCGTGCCGTTAAACCCGTCTTACCCATCGTTGAATCTGGCGCAAGCGGTTTTGTTGATGGCATGGGAATGGCGAATGGCTGCCTATCTTGCAAGCCAGCAAGGCGATGCTGCGGCTCCAGATCAAAGGATTTGGATCAATTGGTTTTGGGTCAATTGGTTTCAGGCCATTTGGCAAAACCAGTCATGCCAGATGCGCCCCCAGCCTCAATCAAAGAACGCGATTTTTTCTTTCAACGACTAGAAACCGCGCTTGATGATGGTGGTTTTTTCACAGCACCCGATATGAGCCATGTGGTCAAACGGAATTTACGTGCATTTTTCACGCGGGCAGCGCCGTCAGCGCAGGAAATTAGCACGCTTCACGGCGTGATTCAGGTGCTTACACGAAAGCGCGACTAACCAATGCGAAATATGTTTGACAAAAGGGTCAAATGCTCATATTTTCCGGCAAATTCTCGGGAACGTGGATTGCACCAGCGGGGTGTGATGCCGGTCAAAATACCAGTCTTGGCTGATATGACGACCCTACCGGGGCAACAAAAGGAAAAAGGAGCCAATCAATGGCAAAGTCCGATCATAAGCGGCACTCCTCCAAGCACAAAATTGACCGACGTCTTGGTGTAAACCTGTGGGGTCGCCCAAAATCACCTGTAAATTCACGCGAATATGGACCGGGCCAGCATGGTCAACGCCGCAAAAAGCCAACTGATTTTGGTGTGCAGCTGATGGCCAAGCAAAAGCTGAAAGGCTATTACGGCAATATCGGTGAAAAGCAGTTCAAAAAATATTATGCCGAAGCTGTTCGTCGTCGTGGTGATACAGGCCAGAATCTTGTTGGTCTTCTTGAATGCCGTCTGGATGCAGTATTGTATCGTGCCAAAATGGTGCCAACCGTTTTTGCGGCGCGTCAGACCATCAACCACGGCCATGTCATGCTTAACGGCAAGCGTTGTAACATTGCATCAGTGATGCTAAAGCCCGGCGATGTGATTAGCCTGAAAGAAAAGGCAAAGAACATTCCTGCGGTTCTCGAAGCGATTGCTTCGGTCGAGCGCGATGTTCCAGAATATGTTGATGCAGATCACACAAAATTTGCGGCGACTTTTGTTCGGGTGCCAGGCCTTGACGAAGTGCCTTATCCAGTTCAGATGGAACCAAATCTGGTGGTCGAATATTACTCACGGTAAATCGTGGTGGCTGGCCAAGGCTGGCACAAAACAACGATTTTATTTAAAAAGGCGACACGCAAGTGCCGCCTTTTTTGTTTGCATTACATAAAGACATGTAAAAAATATTAGTTGGTGCCAAAATATGCTGTTTGCAAAATCACGCGGGAAAAGGAAATGCCGTTCCGCCGTATTTTGTCGGAAACGGTATTCACATAGCGCCAAAGGGGGTGGCATGACTGAAACGAGTAAGACAGACGAGGCCATTGACGCAAAAACAGGCTGGCCTGAGCGATATTATGCGGTGATTTTCACCGCCCAGCGCAGCCTAAGCGGCGATGATATGTATGAAATCACCGCTGACCGCATGGTGACTCTGGCGCAGCAACAGCCCGGCTTTCTTGGGGTTGAATCGGTTCGTGGTGATGATGGGATTGGCATCACTGTTTCCTATTGGACCGATCGTGATGCAATTACGGAATGGCGCGGCCATGCCGAACATATGGTCGCCCAAGCGATGGGCCGGCAGGAATTTTATGATTGGTACCGGATACGCATTGCCGAGGTTGTGTCGGAACGCGCCTTCATGTCGGATAATATCGTTGAAAGCCACACCGCCGACTAGGGCTTTGCCCACAAATGCCAGCGGTATGGTTTCGGTTATCTCGCCAACCTAGCTTGGCTGGACGTTAATGCCATGTGTTTGAAACATTTCGGTCAATTCACCTGTTTCATACATTTCACGTATGATGTCACAGCCGCCAACAAATTCGCCTTTTACATAAAGCTGTGGGATCGTTGGCCAATCCGAATAGGCCTTGATGCCTTCGCGGATACTGTCATCTTCCAACACATTTATGCCGCGAAATTTAACGCCAAGATGCGATAGAACGCCCACAGTGGCTGCGGAAAAACCGCATTGTGGAAATACTGGTGTACCTTTCATGAAAAGCACAACTTGCTCGCTGCCAATTTCATTATCAATGCGGGTCTTGAGTGCATCATCCAACATTATTTTGCTCCTAAAACTGGGGGTCATGCCCTGTTGGTAAAGGGATTTTAATTTTGCGGTGCCGATGTTTGCAGGGCGAGTGCGTGTAACTCCCCGCCCATACGGCCACCAAGTGCGTTATAAACCATCTGATGCTGCTGAACACGATTCTTGCCATTAAAGGCGCTAGAAATCACGTTGCAGGCGTAATGATCACCATCGCCGCGTAAATCTTCAATGGTGATGATGGCATCTGGAAAGGCGGCCTTGATCAGATTTTCGATTTCATTCGCTGCCATTGCCATGATCGCTACTCCTTTTAATGCTGCTTGGCTAAATGCTGTTTTGTTTGACTAGCCAGCCATCAATGCCGGAATACAGCCATCAAACACAGCATTTAAGTCTGTTATTGATATGGTGTCATCGTCACCAAATTTCAATTCGCTGCGATCGGAAACCATACCAAGTTTTGTGATTTCAATTCCAGCCTCTTTTGCCTCGGCGATCAGCGTTTTGCTATCGGCTGTTGTAACAACAAACCGCGCTTGGTCTTCGCCAAAAGCCCAACCGTGAAGATTGCCTGTCTTTGGCACCGCAATATCAGCGCCAAATCCAGACCGCATAGTCATTTCGGCAATGGCAACAGCAAGCCCGCCATCGCTGATGTCATGCGCAGCGCTGATACCACCGCCAAGAATCTGTTGGCGAACAAAACTGCCGGTTTTCTGTTCGGCCACAAGATCAAGTGGTGGTGGCGCATAAATGATATCATCGCCGTGAGTGTTGCTGGTAGATGGATACGCCAAGCCAGCCATCATCGGTTTTATCGCCTTGCCCGATTACGAAAATATCTTGACCTGCGGCAACAAAGCAATTGCCGACAGCGTCATCAACATTCTCAATCACCCCGACTATGCCGATCACCGGACAGGGTTGAATGGCCTTGCCATCAGTTTCATTATAAAGCGATACATTGCCTGATACGACTGGAGTATCTAGCTGGCGTGCCGCATCACCCATGCCAAGCACTGACTCAACAATCTGGGTCATGATTTCCGGCTTTTCGGGATTGCCAAAATTCAGGTTATTGGTAATCGCCAACGGTGTTGCGCCAATTGCCGACAGATTGCGATAGGCTTCGGCGACTGCCTGTGCGCCGCCCATTTTCGGGTCGGCCTCGACATAGCGCGGCGTGCAATCGGTGCTCATTGCAAGGCCGCGTTTGCTGCCATGAACCCTGACCAATGCGGCATCACCACCTGGCCCAGCGATGGTGTCGGCCATCACCTGACTGTCATATTGCTCATAGATCCAGCGGCGGCTGGCAAGGTCAACATGACCAAGCATTGTTTTCAACATATGGCTAATCGGTGCATCATTGGTGATGTCGATGCTGGCAAGCTGTTTGCGAACCGGCGCATCACCATGCGGGCGGTCATATTCTGGCGCATCATCAACCAATGGGCCAATCGGAATGTCGCAGGCGGTGCCGCCATCTTTAAGCAGGATCAATCGACCAGTCTCAGTCACACGGCCAATTGGCATAAAATCAAGATCCCATTTATTGAAAATGGCGCGTGCGGTTTCGGTTACGTCGGGTTTTAGCACCATCAGCATCCGTTCTTGTGACTCTGACAGCATCAATTCATAGGCTGACATGTTTTCTTCGCGGGCTGGCACAAGATCAAGATCAATCTCCATGCCAAGTCCGCCTTTTGATGCCATTTCAACCGATGATGAGGTCAGGCCGGCAGCGCCCATATCCTGAATCGACAGAACTGAGTCTGATGCCATCAACTCTAGGCAAGCCTCCATCAGCAATTTTCCGGTAAAAGGATCGCCAACCTGAACAGTTGGCCGCTTGCTCTCAGTTTCGTCGGAAAATTCAGCCGATGCCATTGTTGCGCCATGAATACCGTCACGGCCAGTTTTGGCACCAACATAAATCACCGGATTACCCGGGCCTGTTGCGGCCGAGCGGAAAATACGATCGCTATTGGCAAGGCCAACCGCCATGGCATTAACCAGAATATTGCCATTGTAGGATTTATCGAAATTGACTTCGCCGCCAACGGTTGGAATGCCGATGCAATTGCCATAGCCGCCAATGCCCGATACAACCCCGCCAACAAGATGGCGAGTTTTTTCATGCTCAGCCGCGCCAAAACGAAGCGCGTTTAACAGCGCCACTGGCCGCGCGCCCATGGTGAATACATCGCGCAAAATACCGCCAACGCCAGTTGCCGCGCCTTGATAGGGCTCGATGAAAGAAGGGTGATTATGGCTTTCGATTTTGAAAATGGCAGCAAGCCCGTCACCAATATCAACCGCGCCGGCATTTTCGCCCGGCCCTTCAATCACCTGTGGGCCGTCAATTGGCAGAGTTTTCAACCATTTCTTTGATGATTTATATGAACAATGCTCCGACCACATGGCCGAAAAAATACCAAGCTCACACAGGTTAGGCGTACGACCAAGACGCTGATTGATCAGATCCCATTCATCACGCGACAAGCCCATTGTGGCGGCGTTTTCAAAAGTCATTACATCCGATGCTGAAGTCATGATACCAGTGCCTCAAGAGATTTTAACAGGAATTTGGCGCCATCAGTACCGCCATGTAATTTATACATGGCGCGTTCAGGATGTGGCATCATGCCAAGAATGCGACCATTGCTTGACAGCACACCGGCAATATCACGCGATGCGCCATTTGGATTGACCGGTCCAACAGCATCGCTTGTGGCATAGCGGAACACAACCTGACCATTGCCTTCGATCCGGTCAAGCTCGTCCGCATCGGCAAAATAATTGCCCTCATTATGGGCGATTGGAATGGTCAGATTTTCGCCAAAATCAAGACCAGCGGTAAAGGGCGAGGCCAATGTTTCACAAAGCTGCAACCCAACATTGCGGCAGCTGAATTTCAAACCGGCATTGCGGATCAGAACCCCCGGAACCATGCCGGTTTCGGTTAGAATCTGAAAGCCGTTGCAAATGCCCATAACCGCACCGCCGCGTGCCGCATGATCAAGTACAGCATTCATGATCGGCGAGCGGCCAGCAAGTGCGCCACAGCGCAGGTAATCGCCAAATGAAAAGCCTCCCGGAATGATCACAAGGTCGGCAGCGTCCAGCGAGGCTTCTTTATGCCAGACAAGGGCAGGGCGGCGGGACGTCAATTGTTCGATGGCAAGCATCATATCCCGATCGCAATTCGATCCCGGGAAAACAATTATGGCAACACGCAAGGCTGAGAGGGTCATGGTCTTTTCGCATTACTGGTTAGAGGTGACGCGGTGATACATCCAAATCTATTGTTCGTCCGGAATGTCGATTGAATAATCCTCAATCACTGTGTTTGACAGCAATGTTTCGCACATGCGGGCAACGCGCTGGCGAAGTCGTGCTGGATCGGTTTCGTCGATTTCTAGCAGAATTTGCTTTCCAACCTGCACATCACCAACCTCGTTAAAGCCAAGATCATTGAGTGAATGTGAGATTGCCTGACCTTGCGGATCAAGAACACCTTCTTTTAGTGATATATTTACAATGGCTTGCATCTTTATGCCCTTTATTGTTGTGGTCTATGCATGGCGCTGTCGCCATTTACTAGTCGATTTGCGGCACCTTTACACCAAGGCGCCGTGCAATTTCCTGATAGGCTTCGACAAGCCCACCCAAATCGCGGCGAAACCGGTCTTTGTCCATTTTCTCGTTGGTTTCTGCATCCCAGAGGCGGCAATTATCTGGGCTGATTTCATCAGCAAGCATGATTTCAACGCCATCTTCCGTGTCATAACGTCCAAATTCCAGCTTGAAATCAATCAGCCGGACGCCGATTCCAAGAAACAGGCCGGTCAGAAAATCATTAATCCGCAATGTATCTTCGACAATGATTTCCAACTCTTCCGGTGTGGCCCAGCCAAAAGTGAAAATATGCTCTGGTGCGATAATCGGATCGCCAAGACTGTCGTTTTTCAGGCAAAATTCAACAAGGGTGTTGCTCAGCATTGATCCTTCTTCAAGCCCAAGACGCGGACAGATGGATCCGGCAGCAACATTACGAACCACCACTTCAACTGGAATTATTTCCAATTTGCGGATCAGCTGTTCGCGATCACTGATGCGGCTGATGAAATGGTTGGGAATGCCAAGTTCACCAACGGCCATCATTATATGTTCGCTGATATAGTTGTTTAAAATGCCCTTGCCGGAAATCACGTCTTTTTTCTGCGCGTTAAAGGCAGTCGCATCATCTTTGAAATGCTGGATCAGGGTGCCGTCTTCGGAGCCTTCAAAAATGACTTTGGCCTTACCTTCATAGAGCGGTGTCTTTTGTGTCATGGTGTAAATCCTAGATTAGGCCAGATCATGGCCTGATTTTAATGAATTAGCCAAAAACCCGATCAAAGATTGTGTCGACATGGCAGAAATGCTGTTCAAGGTCGAAAAGTGCGTCAAGCTCGCTGCTTGTCAGTTTTGCCGCCACATCTTCATCGGCTTTCAACTTATCAAGATAGCTGCCGCCCTCGGCCCAGATTTTCATCGCATTGCGCTGAACATAGACATAGGAATCCTCGCGGCTCACCCCTTTTTGCGTCAGTGCCAGCAATACCTGCTGTGAATGTACAAGCCCGCCAAGCTTGTCGAGATTAGCCTGCATTGTTTTAGGATAAATCAACAGATTTTCAATCACGCCAGCAAGACGATGAAGCGCAAAATCAAGCCCGATGGTGGCATCAGGAGCGAAAACACGTTCAACTGATGAATGCGAGATATCGCGCTCATGCCATAGCGCTACATTTTCCAGTGCAGGCACGACCGCAGCGCGAACAATGCGCGCAATGCCAGTCAAATTCTCGGTCAGAACCGGATTCCGCTTATGCGGCATGGCCGATGACCCTTTTTGGCCAGCTGAGAAAAATTCTTCGGCTTCACGCACTTCGGTGCGCTGAAGATGCCGGATTTCGGTTGCAAGCCGTTCAACCGAACTTGCCACGACGCCAAGTACGGCAAAGAACATGGCATGTCGGTCACGCGGAATAACCTGCGTTGACACAGGTTCAATCGTCAGACCCATTTTGTCGGCAACATGGGCTTCGACAGCCGGATCAATATGTGCGAATGTGCCGACCGCACCTGAAATGGCACAAGTGGAGATTTCGCGTTTGGCGGCGATGAGCCGTTCACGGCAGCGGCTAAATTCAGCGTAAAAACCGGCCAGTTTCAGGCCAAAGGTAACGGGTTCGGCATGGATGCCATGACTGCGGCCAATGGTCGGGGTGCGCTTATGCTCAAAGGCGCGGTTTTTCAGTCCGGCAAGCAACCGGTCAATGCCCTCGATCAGCAGATCACTTGCCCGTGCCATCTGCACCGACAAGGTGGTGTCAAGAACGTCCGATGAGGTCATGCCTTGATGAACAAAGCGCGCATCTTCGCCAATATATTCGGCCAGATTGGTCAGGAATGCGATAACATCATGTTTGGTTTCGCGCTCAATCTCATTGATTCGGTCAATATCAAAGGCGCCTTTTTCCCAAACAATGGCGGCTACCGATTCGGGGATAACCCCCAATTTTGCCTGTGCGTCACAGGCATGAGCTTCGATTTCAAACCAAATCTGGAACTTGCTTTCCTCAGACCAGATGGCGCTCATTTCCGGCCGGGAATATCGCGGGATCATAACTCTAATACCTTTTGCGTTAAATGGAGGTTGGTTGTACCATTGAGATGCGCAAAAAGCCAGCGCATAACTAGCCGTTGTGGCTATTTTGCAAGGGGGCATCTACATGCTGATTCGCCGATTGGTTGTTACCGCTTTGATGCGTGTTGCGCAAAATCCTGCCGTGCAGAAAAAGGCTGGCGAAGTGGCGGGCAAGGCGCTTGATGCGGCGCGGCCATCATTGCTGCGGGCAAGCCGGAAAGCGGGTGAATTAACCCGCAAAGCCGCCAAAAAAATATCGGATGATCGCTAAGCATTGCTTTGCCACGATAAAGCCATGATTTTAGAGGTGTCCAAGGCTTTCAGCACTGACGCAGCTCGTGCCAGCAACGATCAGATGATCATGAAGCGCAATGCCCATTACCGCCAACGCCTTTTTAATGTCTTTTGTCACTTCGATATTGGCGCGTGAAGGCTTGGTTTCCGCGCCTGAATGATTATGCATAATGATAACCGCATGGGCGAAATGCCGAACTGCCAGATTGACGATTTCGCGTGGGTAGACCGAGGTTTGATTGACTGTTCCGCGTGAAACTGTTTCATCGGCAATCAAACGGTTTTGGCTATCAAGGCATAAGACCATCACATATTCAATTGGTTCACGCGCCAGTATGCTGATGCAATAATCTTGAACTTCCATCAAATGCGTCAAAACCGGCTTTCCCTTGACGCGTGAATGGCTGATCTGGAGACCGGTGGCTTCTGAAATTTTTACCGCTGGCAATCGCGGTATCGCTCATATCTCTGATTGGACGAAAGATCATCAGGGCTGGCACGAAGAACCGCCGGCAGGCTTTTGAATGATTTGATCAGCCGTTTGACTAAATGCTTGGTATCACCACGCGGTGCGCCAGCATAAAGCAGCATTTACAAAACTTCTAATTCGGTAAGGCGAGCACTGACTTTTTCAAGCGATTTACCGCGCATACGGGCGCGGTGTCCCTTGGCGTGATCAGCAGGCGTGGCGCGTCTGGCCGAACCTGTTGAAGATTTCGTCATATCCAAACAGATAACCCAAACGGATTAAAAGTCGGTGAACCGAAGTTTTTTTGGAAAACAAAACTGGCCGCTCGCTAGCCGCTATAGGGCGGCAGGGTAAAACCAGCGGGCGAAAGCGTGAAAATTTCAGCATCGCCATCGGTAATGCCAATGGAATGTTCGAATTGGGCAGACAGGCTTTTATCGCGCGTTACCGCCGTCCAGCCATCATTCAGAATTTTGGTTTCTGACCGGCCAGCATTGATCATCGGCTCGATGGTGAAAATCATCCCTGGTTCAAGGACCATGCCACTGCCGGCTTCGCCATAATGCAAAACCGTAGGGGCGGTGTGAAACACCTGTCCGAGACCATGGCCGGTAAAGTCACGAACCACCGAAAAGCGGCAGGATTCGGCATAGGATTGGATTGCATGACCAATATCGCCAAGCGTGTTTCCGGCACGCGCCGCCGCGATGCCGCGCATCAGGCAATCATAGGTCACTTCGGTAAGACGCTTGGCTTTAATCGACGGCTCGCCAACATAGAACATGCGGGATGTATCACCGTACCAGCTATCGAGAATTACGGTGATGTCGATGTTCAGAATATCACCATCACGAAGCGTTTTTGGCCCGGGGATTCCGTGACAAACAACATGATTAAGCGAAATGCAGGTCGATTTTGGAAAGCCTTTATAATTCAGCGGTGCGGGGGTGGCACCATGCGCCAGAATATAGTCATGACATAAACGATCGAGATGTTCGGTGCTGGCACCGGCAATCACATGCGGGGTGATCATGTCCAGCACTGCGGCGGCAAGGCGGCCTGCTTTATGCATGCCAGCAAAGCCTTCGGCACCATGTCGTATTACTGTTTCACTTCGCATTGTCATCTCTATGGCGGCGGTAGATCAAAACGCGCTTTTTATTTGGAATGATATCATGCCGCTGAGATAGCATATTTTGCCATTTGCGAAACCTATAAACTGTATTTCTTGCGGTTGATCGGGGCATTGAAACGTCAAGTCATTTGACAGTTTGGTTATATTTCAGCAAAGTCTGCCAGCTTCATTTATCCGCATATTCAAGGTTTTCACTCATGTCATCTTCTGCGAATCCTACCGCCGCCATTATTGTGATTGGCGATGAAATCCTGTCTGGCCGTACCAAAGACAAAAATATTGGCTGGCTTGCCGAACAGCTTGGCGCGCAGGGGATACAGCTTGGCGAGGCGCGGGTTATTGCCGATAAGAAACAAACCATCATTGATACGGTTCAAACATTGTCAAAGACCTATGATTTAGTCTTTACCAGTGGCGGCATCGGGCCAACGCATGACGATATCACAACCGATGCAGTGGCCGCCGCGTTCAATGTGCCGGTGATCTGCCATCCAGAGGCCGAACGTAGGCTCATTGCTCATTATGCCAATACTGATCTGGAATTTAACGCTGCACGTCAAAAAATGGCTGATATTCCAGACACGGCCGCATTGATTGATAACCCATTATCGGCTGCACCTGGCTATATCATTGGCAATGTTCATGTTTTGCCCGGGGTGCCAAACATCTTGCAGGCCATGTTTGAAGGGTTGAAACATAAATTGCCCGGCGGTGTTGTGATGACACGGATCACAGTTCAATGTTCAACTGGTGAAGGCAATATCGCCACCACTCTTGCCGATGTCGAAGCGCGCCATGATGGGGTTAGCATTGGCAGCTATCCATGGATGAAGCCCGGCCAATTTGGCACGGCGATTGTCGTTAGCGGGCTTGATGTTGTGGTGACCACCCGCGCGGCAAAAACAATTGAGGCCGAGGTGCGCGCCTTTGGTGCCGAGGCTAATATCGTCAATGCTGATGGCACTTTGGCAGATTAACTAATATCCCCTTGGCATCATGGCGTTTAAACTCGATGGCCGACCCGCTATGACCCAACCTCCAAAGCCCACACAGGACTAGCCCCATGGGCCTTTTGGCCGGTTGGGTTTTGATGATGGGATCGAGCTTCGCATTGATTGATTAGTGCTACGGCGAAATCGTTTGCGGGCGTCTTGCTTCATCTTGTCAAAGCTGATCGGCCGTCCTGACCATGTTTTTGGCGGCTGGCCGCGGTCAAATAGCGATATGTGACTTTTCTTGAAAAACGGGATCAGTGCCAGACCTGCCAAAAAGCCGCCAATGTGCGCGATATAGGCAACCCCGCCGCCATCACCGCTAAAAGATTGGGGCGCGGCGGCAAATTGAAGGCCAATCCAGCCACCAAGAACCAGCCATGCAGGTAGATTGATAAAGCGGAAAAACACAATCACGATGAAAAGACAGCGCACCGCCGCCTTTGGGTGAAGCATCAGATAGGCTCCCAAAACACCGGCAATGCCGCCTGATGCGCCAACCATTGGCACTTGCGACGACGGGTCAATCAGGCCTTGCGCCAATGCCGCCAATGCGCCGCATAACAAATAAAAAACAATAAAGCGGCCACGCCCCATTGAATCTTCGACATTATCGCCAAAAATCCATAAATACAGCATGTTGCCGCCAAGGTGCAGCCAGCCACCATGCAAAAACATCGAGGTGATAAACGTTGCCCAGCTTGGAACAATGATAAATTCGGCGGGAAGCGTTTCACCTTGGAGCGCAATTGCCGGAACAAAGCCGAATTGGTAAATCGCCACTTCGGCGGCAATGCCATCAAGTGATTGCTGCCAGAAAAAGGTGAAAACACAAGCAGCGATAATCAACCATACGATAACCGGCCTTCGGCTCGTGGCATTTTCATCAAAAAGCGGAAAGAAAAACATGATTTTATCCGAAGGTGATCATCAGCAGCAATCTAGCGCGCCTAACCAGCAACGGCAAACAACTTTCAATAAATAGGTCATGCATGGAGCGATCATGACGCAGGTTACGCGAATGATGATCATCACCAACGGCAAGTTGGGATTGATCAATTCTTGCGCCATGGTGCAAACTTGTTTATGCCGGAAATGTGAATACGGTTTTATCATGGGAGTTTTGCGGGTGTCAGTCGGTTCTATTGATTTTGGTGACTATATTGCCAGCTATCCGGATTTTCCAAAAGCCGGCATTTTATTTCGTGATATCAGCCCGCTATTGGCATCTGCCGAGGGCATGGCGCAAGCGATTGATCAATTTGCCGCGCAATTATCCGGTTTTGACATTGATTTGATTGCCGGCATTGAATCGCGCGGTTTTCTGTTTTCGACTTTGTTGGCATCGCGGTTGAATATTGGGTCGATGATGGTTCGCAAACCCGGGAAATTGCCCGGCAAGCTGTTGCGGGCTGGATATGATCTTGAATATGGCACTGCCGAATTGACGATCCAGCAAGATGCGCCCATCCAAGGCCGATCGGTTCTGATCATTGATGATCTTCTTGCCACTGGCGGAACGATGGTTGCTGCCAAAACATTGCTTGAATCATGCGGCGCTATTGTTCCTGCCTGTGCCGTGGTGATCGAACTTGTTGCGCTTGGCGGCCGCGCCGCGTTGGATATGCCGCTTATCACGCTAAAGGCGTATGGTGACTAGATTTGATCCGCAAACAACGCTTCTGATTGTGGCGCTTGAAGATGAACTTCCGCGTGACATGGCCGCCGGTTGGACCATTGTTTATACCGGTGTTGGCAAGGTGAATGCGGCAATTGCCCTTTGCGATGCCATTGCCATGCATCAGCCAAAACATGTGGTGAATTATGGCAGCGCAGGTGCGTTACGCCCCGGTCTTGCCGGCCTTCATCGGGTAACCCGCTTTTTGCAACGCGATATGGATGTCCGCGTCTTGGGATTTGCGCTTGGACAAACGCCATTTGAAGATGATGGTGAGATCCTTGCCGGCACTGGCGGGCTAAGCTGTGGCACTGGCGATCAATTTGTCAGCGCGCCGCCCGAATTGACAAGCGATCTTGTTGATATGGAAGCCTATGCGCTTGCCAAGATATGCCAGCAAAAAGCGATTGATTTTCACTGTTTCAAATTCATTTCAGGACAATGCCGATGGCGATGCGGCACATGATTGGAGCCAGCAATTGGCCATTGGTGCCAAGCTGTTTTCTGCTGAAATTCTGCATCTATAGATCCTAAAAAATTGCCTTTTGCCAATGGTGATCGCCAGCCGACACCATCGCCGCCTTTTGACGCGGATAATTCCTTCTGAGACGCTGTTACCTTCCGCTTTATGTCGATTTCAAACAGGCTTGTTACGGGCTTGCCGGCAAAGTAAATGGATTGCTGTGTAAAGCTACAGATAGCGGCATAGACGGTGCGTTGATGAGGGTTATCTGGATCAATTTAAAAGTGGGATAATTGGGCGACCCAGCATTGTGCCTGTGGCGATCATTACTCGTAATTTCGCGAGGTTCAGAGGGTCACGGTTAGCACGCCAAGATATGCAAGCCTTGGGCTGAATTGATCAATATTTTTGGAGTTTGGGTCTTAAAACGGAAAATGGGCATACAAAGCGCAAAATTGCGGCCCTGTATGCCCATGATTGACAGCCTTAAAGGGCCTTCAGATTGACCGCTGAAGTTTTGCCATTCTGGCCGGTCTCGAGCTCGTAAGAGACCATCTGGTCTTCTGCCAAGCCGTCCATGCCTGAATTTTGAACAGCTGTAATATGAACGAATACATCTGTTGATTTGTCTTCTGGCTCAATAAAGCCAAAACCTTTTTGTGGGTTAAACCACTTAACTTTTCCTGTGCTCATAATTTTCTCCTATGAACGTTCGTTGAAGGAAAGCAACTTGTGTTCATTGAAGAAACCGTACCGCTAACCATTACTCTAAAACACTAGAGTAAGGAGCCAATAGCAGACCTTGACCAAGAAGTCTTGTGAATAAGCGATGTTTGTGTCGATTTAATTTTTGACGCGACCGCCCGGCAATCGCAAGGCGGCTAGTCGCTTGCAGTCATCACCTTGCTATTGACGCCACAGATCAGCCAAGAAATATTATTTTTTTAGTAAATGGTGCGGGCGGGGAGTTGGAGTGTTCCACTACAATGCACCACTTGTAGTGCTATACAAGCAATAGCCTAGATTCTTACATGTGCTTGTTCATGTCAACAGGCACATATTTGTCTACCGTTTTGCTACAATAACAAGCGATGCTCTAGCTATTGGAGGAATTATTTTCATCACTTTTGGATTAGGTGGATTACCGTCTCTAGCTTGTTTTGTTAAATGAAGGTTCAAAAAAGCCACTGCACCAATTAAGGAAGTCGCACCTAATAGCTTCAGGTGGAATGGCCAACCTAAATCGAAGCTGCCATAAACTTTGTAAGTTAGAGGTATTCCGGTTAGCCAAAGTATGACGATTGCGATTAGACCAAGCCTTGCTAATGTCATCATTGTTTTTTGAACTGGTGGTGCAGGTGGCATTCCAGCTTTTTGGTGATTCTTGAACAGCATCACATTTGCAACACCCAGACCACCTGCTAAAAATAGCGACACGTAATGTAAGACTTTCAATAAAACAACTGTGGTCACGTTAAACTCCTATCTCTTCAATAACAGCAGCCTGATTAACCGCCACAAACCTCTAATACGATTGCTCGTGCGAATGGATTTTGCAATAGGCGTTGACTAAATAAGCGCAGCTTTGGCAGTAAACGCATTGCGAACATTGCGAGTGCAATGGCGAATATGGACATGATAACTATCTTTACCATTTGAGTATTCTCATCATACTTAATGCCTATAGAGTGCGGGAATCTTTGATTGTGCAACTTACTAATGGCTGCCTATCAATATGAACCGAGACCTCATCCCCACTTTTCACGGGATACAAACCCAATGCTGTTCCAGCTAGAACAGTGCTGCCCGGATTTAATTTAATGCCGTAGTCGTCTAGATTGCTTTTCAACCATCTTCGTTTACCTGGTCCATCATCACTCGGCCATAGGCCCGTTGTGCCAATATCCAAACCATTGATGCACAGAGTTAATTGAGCATTTTTATGAAGATACTTTGTTGAGTCTTGCCAATTCATTTCGGGCAATACTATTCCTGCGTTTATCCCATTATTTGCAATTAACTCAGCCAGTGTCTTTTGTTCTGCACGAAATATAAAATTGTGTAATTCAATTACAGGGAAAGCTGCCTCGATTTGACCGTCTTCGTCAACTTTGACTGCCATTTCACCTTCGATAGCCAGTTGACAAAATTCATTTGGGTTTATAACAGCATTATTCTGACGAGCCTCATCTTCAAACAAAGTCCCCCTGATGGGCCCATTAATCCCAAATTGGGCTTTTGTTCCGGGGCCGGTGCAACCAACTTTATATCCGATTATGCGTTCTCCAGCCTCAACTCGAAGTCTGCTCACAGCATCTTGCAAATGATAAGCAGCAGCCACAGTTATGTTAAATCCTGGCTCGGAAAAGCAGGTGCCAGGATTATTGGACTGATAGTCCAACAGCTGACGATGGGCCAAATGTTCAATCTGGCGAGGTGAAGGAGTAGATTTCATAATGATTAAAGTATCAGCAGATGTGATTATTTGGAAGAGATGTACAAATCTTCGGTTAATGAAATGACAGCGTATGTGATGAGTTGAAAATGATTAGATAATTCATAATGTCTATGTTCGCCATTGCACTCGCAATGTTCGCAATACGTTCACTGCCAAAGCTGCGCTTATTTAGTCAACGCCTTTAGCACTTGAGTGAGCCACAGATACCTACGCATCGCTAGAGGCTCTGTGTGAATCATCCAGGAGTGGGTAGGTTGTGTGTGTTTGCGGTGGGCTTTTGACTATCTGAGAATGTCAGCCTTTTCTCAAGAGATTATAGTTTAATCGTCCATCCATAATAAATAGACCTATAGCCACTACGGCGAAGCCAAATAAATCAGACCCTGTAACAAATTGGCTCAACAAGTATGGCGTCAAGAATTATCGCAAATACTGGTACTATTATTGTAACCAGCATCAAATTGGATGACCCAGCTACTTCTAGTATTCTGAAATACAACGGATAAGCCAGCGCAGTTCCTAACACACCCAATCCCAAAACTACCTTCATTAGGTCAAATGGGTGTTTATAATCGTTAGACTTGGTGGCCCAGAGATAAAAAAGCTGCATAAAACTGAAATAGCTGAAGAACATATAAGCATACCTACTGCACTTTGAGTTGGTGAGTATTCAGCTAATTTTATTTTCCCCCAAACACCTGCAAACGCATAAGCTATTGTAGCTACAATAATTGCCAGACTCCCTAATAATAAATCGTTGGCATCCGCCGCAGGTAACATAGGGGTAATTCCAATTGCTATAGCAACTCCTGTGACCCCAATCATCACACCAACAACCCTGTTCCACGTTGCTGGTTCTCCAGACAAAAAAAGACCAGAAACAATTACACCCATGAAGGCGGTGTTAGCATTAACAATAGAAGCCATTCCCCCAGTCACATACAACTGGCCAAAGGCTATAAAGTTGAAAGGTAAAAAATTGTTAAGGACACCCATTACCATAACAGAAGTCCAAAAACGTAATTTGATTGGAAGAGTTTTTTCTTGAAACAATAACCACAAAGCTAACGGCAAAGCACCAAATAAAAGCCGAACACTTACAAGCCAAGAGGGGTCCAGATAGATTAACCCAATCTCAATAAAGTAAAACGATGCACCCCATATAAAAGCAAGGCTGAGAAGCAGCAACCAAGAACGTGATGACAAGTTTGATTACCTTTCCAACAGCAAAGCAAAATCAAATGCTTTATTCTCGCAATGAAATAGCTAAGCTGTTCCAGCGCAAAGTTTAAAAGCAAAGGTAAAAGTGCTATTTTCGGGTATACTCATTAAGCCTAACAAACATATTCAAGGCTTCTTCACTGGTGATGTTTAAAAAATTGCCGGAGTTAAAATTCTCATTGGACCACTCCATATTCTCAAATGGAGCCAATTTCATTGACCACGATAAGAAGAGACGCTCATCAATTTTTTCATCACAAAGCGTTATAACGTTCTCATGTCTGTTGTCTCTGCTTATTTTTGAATACAATGTGTCTATGAATTCTGTGGGGCCCTCTAGAAGTTGAAGGAAAGAGTTGCTTCCAGATAATAAGCATCCAGTTACATCTTCCTCTGGATTGTTCTTTTTTGAGGAAGCAATAATATCTTTCAAAGTAGTATCAGAGACATCAGTCTTTTCGGAAACATAAACAACTCGCTTTAGTTCTGATTGCATACTTACTTCCTCCTTTTCTATAGGCGCATAGAAAAGGTAATCACCATGAATGATGTTAACCCTTACACGCCACCTTTTTGAGGATTTTCACCTCCTGAAAAACAGCAGCCTAATCAGCGCCACAATCCTCTAAACAGGATTGCTCGTACGAATGGGTTTTGCAATAGGCGTTGAATAAATAATCAGAGTCTAGGCAGGGAGCGCGTTGGGCATTAAATATTTGTGATTTGAGATAGCAATCCATTGGGGACCACAAAACTATTTACTTCAATCGACTCAGAAAGCCCGTATGTTCGGGGCCTAAGCCACAACATCCACCAAATATTTTTACACCTTCTATTTGCCATATTTCTGCAAAGTTTAATAAATTTTGTGGGGTTATGATATCAACAAACTGCCAATTTGGTGCCTGAAAATATCCACTGTCAGGATATGCCATTAAAGGCCCATTGTGATAATTCTTTATTATTGAATTGCAGCCACTAATCAAATCAACAGCAGTATGCATCACACCCATCACGTCAAAATTGTAAAGGGCTGCGGTTTTGACATTATCTTCAAAAAGAACCCTTTCATCGTGAAAACTAGTTATTTCAGATTTATGATTTTGACGTTTTGCAGACAGACCACACCATACGGGCAAAGTCGAATTTGATACGCATTCATAAAGAGGTACCGTTCTTGCCGGTATACTCATCATTTCTAAAAGCAAAAGGTCTACGCCACCCGCTTCAAATAATTCGCGCATCTCAGTGAATGCGAACTCTAATTCATCTTTGGAAACTGGAATATCTATTTGCTGTTTAACTTGCCCGTCTAGATGCTGCCATGCCACCTGATGCGATATAGACCCAGCTATTAGTACTTCGTTGGCACCCGTTTTTGACCTTGCTTCAAGAGCCGCCTCAATGTTCCTCTTGTTAATCTTTTCAATCAGAGATTCGTTTACACTATCACCTAATACTAAACGTGAGGATGCATAACTGTTGACGGTTATAATATCTGCGCCAGCATCAATATAGGCTTTATGGGTGTTTACCAGAATATCAAATGCATCAATTGAAACACGCCCAGACCATTGCGAGTCTTGCATTGGAGCACCTTGCCGCTCCAACTCTGTGGAAACTCCACTGTCTAGGACAGCAACCCGGCCTTGCTGAATTTCGTTGTACAATTTTTTATAGTGATAAGACATCCAATAACCTGCAAATTCAACTAAAGTTCCTGCGGCGAAGAATTCTTATCACACAACTAGGATTTTTAATAAACAACGCTTTTTTGCAAACGTTTTCCAAAAAAACCTATTCGTTACCCACAACCCCTCACACAGCCTATCTATTATAAATAACCTACCCACTCTAGATGACTCACACAGAGTCTCTAGCCATACAGAGGTGCTGACAGGCTGTAGCACTTGAGTGAGTCACAGTTTTCTATGGGTCGCTGGAGGCTCCACCTTCTGAGGCTTCTGAAAAAAAATAATGTGTACCAACATTACCGATACGGATTAAATTTGGTCCAGCCCTAAAAAGACTGACCAAACGCTCTGTTTTCTAGTCCTTTACGATCCAGAATGTCCAAGCCGTCACCAGAAATTTTTACCAGGCCATCACTTCTTAATCGGCCAAGAATGCGCGATACCGTCTCACGTGACAACCCAACCAAGTTTGCAAAATTGGATTGCGTTGGCATTTCAACGACACAATAAAATCCTGATTTTACAGAAGTAGGTTTAGCCATGCTGATTATTTCGACGCAAACTCTTTGTTCAGCCCTCATTGAGAGAATATTAACCAAGCGCTGGTCTATTTCACGTAAATTTTTTGATAATTTACGCATAACTGCCATAGAAAATGTGGGGTTTTTTTGGAGATAAGAGAGAAATATTTCTTTACTTATTTTAATCACCATACAATCGTTAACCGCACAAACCCATGCCGACCTTGGCAGTCCATCGATAGCAGCCATTTCACCAAACATTCCACCTTCAGCTACTGATGCATAAGTTACAATGCGACCGGCGCTGGAATAATTTAAAACATGAACACGACCATACATAATAAAATAGACAGACTGGTCTTGCTCATCGCGCTCAACGATAACATTTCCTGCGCTAAAGACACATGCGGTACATTGCTCCCGCAACATAGCCAATTCCTGATCTGACAGATACGACAATACCTCTACTCTGGTAAAATCGTGTTTGCCTGTTTCAGATGACAACATAGTCTTTGCACCTCAATTGATATCGTTCACTAGCCAACGCAGGACATGCAGGTTTTTATTTACTTGCAAGCAGCAGTTTAAACAAACTTTAAAAAAACGCCATAAACAAGCTTTAACTGTCCCTCACCACATCTTAAATCGCCATGCTCAGGTCTTCTATTACACATAGTAACTAACCACATTAGCTACTCATGTAACTGTCATCAAAGACAACTAAAATGGTTACCTAGCTATTCACCTAATCTGTGTAACAGCACATGAATATATATCCGGATAGGTGGCACTGGCCCACGCATGGGTAGCTATCATATTAACTTTGCTAATGCAGTTTAAGTGACTAGCTAAGTGTATTTATAGATTAATGGAATATCACCTAACACCCACTTACCCTGTACTCAGTAGAAACTCAGATATCACTTAGCTGGTCACTTACTCTGTACTGATAACGATAAGGATATATAGGTCTATTCCATTACCCGAAGATTTCTAAAGGGTAGACAAAACGGTAGACAAATATGTGCCTGTTGACATGAACAAGCACATGTAAGAATCTAGGCTATTGCTTGTATAGCACTACAAGTGGTGCATCTAGAGTGGCACATAACCACTTCTCGGCCGCACCATTTCTCGTGTCCCAATTGAACTACTCAATTGATTTGCAAGCATATTATTTGCAGCAGTCAACTTGGGTGGACAATATGTATGTAAGAGTTGCTGAGATTACGGCTCAGTCAGACCTTCAATTCAAGATGCTAATGGCTTTCGTTGAGAAAGACTTGCTACCAAAGAATATTGCCGCTGGGCAATTGAGTGGTGAAATATTCAGAACCGCCTCAAATTCATGTTTTGTTGTTTCACGTTTCACTTCAAAATCTGAAGCTGACAAAATCATGTCTATTATGAAAGCTGAACTTAACGAAATTAAAGGTTCCAACAGGATTAGAATGCTTGAAGGCGAACGTATTCTCAATCTTGGTCAACAAGTCGGCCCATCCACTTAGCTTTTACCTCTAACGGCTGCCCAGTTCCATATCTCTGCCCTACTCCAGTTGTTGTCCATCCACCAATAGCGTCAATGATGTCTGATGGACATTCAACAGCACGAAGCCTATCTCGCATGGAATGTCTGAATGAGTGGATGACACAATTATCCGGCACTCTAGGCTTTAGCCACTTGTTGATAGCAGCTGAAGCGGAGTTGGCATTGCTGGATGAACCACGATTGTATCT
>CAJJBY010000012.1 GCA_905182545.1 uncultured Candidatus Puniceispirillum sp. | reverse complement strand
AAGTCGCTGGTCAACTATTTGCTCCACCTGAGATAATAACGATGTAGCCAAATTTTTATCACCAGTTTTTGACTCTTTCATTTCCCAAATGATTTCTTGAAGTTTCAGGGTGATAGGTTCCTTTAGGGGTTCCAGTGCTTTTCTACCACCCAGCATTGCTAACATACTCCCCATAGATGAACCTTCTATGGCTTCAACTAATCCATCAAACACACGGTCAAAATCAATCACGTTGTTAATATCTGCTGAAAAGACCTCAGTTTGTTGCTCCAAAAAAAACGTTAATATTTTGCGGAGTGAAAAATTCTGTCATTACAAGGTGCTTTATCCCCAATTTAAATTCTTCAAATCTGCTTGGAATTACCCCTGACCCATAAAAAAATGGTATTTTCTCAAATAGCATGTGAATGGCTAGCCAGTTTGTAATTCCACCGGAGAGTGCGAACAGACCAGTCAGGTATATTATCTCATTGTATTTTGGTGAAAGGTAACTGACGGCTATAATTGCAAGAGAAACTATATTTGTTGTCAGGCTTTTATTGAACATTTGCCGACCTTCTTAATGTCAAAAACTGCACCAACCGCCACAATCCTCTGAACAGGATTGCTCGTACGAATGGGTTTTGCAAGATGCGTTGAATTTGAAAACGTAATGTTGGCAGGAAACGCATTGCGAAAATTACGAGTGCAATAGCGAATATGGACATGATAACTATTTTTACCATTTAGGAGTTTCTATCTTCCCACTGACTGTATTCAGGTGGACCATGCACTTGCTCCTCAAAAGATAGTTCATCCCAATCTTTGCCGTCAAATGAAGACGGAAGCATCACACCTATCTCCTCTTTGACTTTGATGTCCTTTTTAAAGTGACCATGAAATGCTCTTCGCATGTCTTCTTCTAGCTCCCCCAACTCACCATGGCCATAGCTGAACGATGAAACTGTCATGCACTGGTAATACGGGTACAAACTCAGACTTAACAAATTTAAGCATGATGTCCTCAGCCATAACGCTATCGATATATTGAAGGTAGTTACCATGTCCCTTAAAGAACATATCTTGAATAGGTTTGTGGCATCCAGTATGGCCTGCCTGAGAAAAGGCCAGTCAAAGTCCACCTCACTCAAATCAATGTCTCTGGCTCTTTCAACAAAGGTGTTGCGGATTGGACCATCGCATTGAACGCTTCTTTTACAAGGTCACGATGCTCACCATCAAATACCCTGCCATAGGCATCCTCACTGCCTAATTCCTTTTCCCTTAGGATGTAAACCATGTGCGGGTTTAGCTGGGAGTAGTCATACTCATTGGTCCGCTTGCCATCGATAGTAATATATTTACGATACTCACTTGGTACATTTTCCCACCAGCCCCGATAAAACCTACCACCTCTTCAAAACGACCCTCTGAAAATATTCGAACTAACGTTCTGCGTGTAAGGTCTATGGGCTGCTTCTTTGGGTCAGCCATAATCCGCTCTTGCTAAGGAAGCCACTCATCATCTCTTATTCTTATGTCTGGGTAATGTGCTTTAAGGCATTTGTTGATTAGTAGGAGATTGTCCCGCATCTCGTTGACGCCGGGAGTGTCTAGGTAATCTATCTGCTGCTTTTTACCGTCTATCTTATCCCTTAGAATTATTGACTCAGAAGAAAGGTCGGGCTGAATAGCTTTGAAAGGGTCATCTTTTATGTCTGAAAAGACTGAGAGCAGTTCATCATTGGCGGCAAAGCGTGTGATTTTACCTTCAAGGGTTTCACGATTGAAATAGCCCCTTTGAGTTTCTTGCACCAAGCCAAGCTTAATCAAGCCGTCATAAGCGGCCACAGTCTGCTTGTAGGTTAAGTTGGGGTCTCTATACCTTGAGTTTTCAGAATACCAACCAGCCCTTTTATTAATACCGCCTTCAAAGCCCTCATGTATTTGAGTGCCTTTCCACAGCTGAATAATAAGGTGTTCATCCCGTGCAGAAAATTGGCTTGAGCTCCATGCGCTTTCGGTCACGCCCCTCTTGTTCAGTTATCTGAGACGCTAGCCTATTAACTATGTCTGTCAGATGCTCGTTCATCAAAGCTCCGAAGAATTGGTAATATCTTCTCTGCAGCTTACTGCGAACTTGAATTCATTGCAGTAGTCGATACCGTGAGCAAAATAGGCGATACCTGCAGCCGTGCCTATCAGCAACATGAAAGCAAGATAAAGACCAATTGCCATCTGAATCGGCAGCCTAAAAAATCTGAATATCCCAAAAATAAAACCCACTCTACCGCGCCCCTTTCATTAAATGTGAAATCCAAAACTCAGAACACCAACTCTATCAGAGTCCATTGCTCTAACAAATAACCCCCACCTGTTGCAGACCCCATGAATATAATACGTACACACCCCCTATGGCCCATGCCCCCGGGGTGAGATATTTCCTAACAATTAAATGAGAATCAAACCATCACAAGCTTTGGCATGTAGCATGCATGCTTGTTAAGCCTAAACAAATTAATTGGAAGCTTGTATTGGAGTTAACATGTCAGATGAGAAAAAAATAACGCTTAATGGCATCGAATTTAAACTATCAGATTTGACAGCCGGTCAGATGTCCTTGATACAGCAAATCAATCGTTGCGCGTCAAAAATTCATGAGCTAGAACTCGATGTGGGGCAAACAAAAATGGCCCACGACGGCTTTATCCACACACTCGAGAAAACTCTTGTTCATACCGTCCCAGAACCGGAAACTGACCTCAAAAAAAGTGCTTGAGCCTGTCAGTGACTCTGTATGGCTGATTAAAATGGTTACCAGCTATTTCACCCCATCTGTTGCAGAGCCCAACAATATAATACCTACACACCCCCTATGGCCCATGCCCCCGGGGTGATATATTGACTACATAAACTTTGCTAATGCACCTTAAGTGATACAGTTAAGTGTATTTATAGAGGTAGTTATTAACCACCTACATACCTCACTCTCCCTATACTCAGTAACGATAAGCAATTAACCTCCCTACAAGCCTTGTGTAGGCACATACCCCCATCAAACATACATCCGTATATCGAACACAGCTTAAGCCTGTCCTGAGTCAATGTAGAGCGATTGAGGATAGTTCTGTGCAGGGAATAAGGTGATTGAGTTTGGGTAGACCACTGGGTAGACCAAAACAGTGCATTGACGAGTACAGTTACGTGTGAGATTCTACAGATAGCTTCAATTACGTGATGAGTTGGTGCTTATACAGAGAGACTACCTCTCTCCGCCAGCACCATTCCCCCTCCTGAAAATTTTGATTTCACTGTACTTTTGGAAGTGCTGGGGTGTGACTTGTTGGAGTATGGAACCTGTAAAACTGTTACTTTAAGCTACAAAGTCGATAATCAATTGGACGGATGTTGAAAAGAAGCTATTTTAAATAACCACATTTCAAAACAGTGTAGGTTGCGAGGGTTTATTTCATCGTTGACCTTAAAATCACAGCTTCATTGAATAGCAATCCCTTTCTCGACTGATTCACCGCAGGTAGATAATGGCAAAAAAGCGAAACATTTGGGAAGCCTTTGTTAGACGGCTTTATTACAAATACTTTTCACAAAACATTCTTTATGAATTGCAAATTCGGGCAAGAAATGAAGCTGTTGATTACGTTCAAAAGAACATGAATGATGCAGTTATTTTTGAGAGCCAGAAAGAGATTATTGAATACGCGATTAAGAACTGTCGTCAGCAAGGGGATTACTTGGAGTTTGGCGTTGCAACAGGCCGATCAATAAACACGATTGCATCTTTTACCCCTAATGGCACAAAAGTTTACGGCTTTGACACTTTCGAGGGTTTGCCTGAAGACTGGGCGGGGCATAATGCGGTTTCGGGTACCTTCAAGCAAACTCGGTTACCAAAGGTGTTAAATAATGTAGTTCTTATTAAGGGACTTTTTGAGAATACGCTACCGAGATTTCGAGAGCAAATGCTTGATAATATTAGCTTTTGCCACATTGATTGCGATTTGTACAGTTCAACTAAAACAATTCTAGAAACAGTTGGCGATAAGTTAACCGCAGGTTCTTACGTGCTTTTTGATGAATACTTTAATTATCCTGCTTGGCGACAGCATGAGTGGAAAGCATGGCAAGAGTTTTGTGAATCGAATAAGGTAAAATACCGGTACGCTGGGTTTACGGCCAATGGAGGCACTGTGCTTGTTGAAGTGCTCTAGCTTTTGGCAAACATTTATCGTTGTTTTGATAAATCTGCAAGCGCATCGTCAATGCCATCACATTGCCTAACCCCAGCGCATCCAGTCTCATAGGCAGCCATCGCTCATCTAATCGCTGACATATGACTTGAGAATATTTGAGAGCCTTGGCACGGCTTCTGGTGTTCAACGCAAGCACGATGCGCTGCTTAGAATGGCAACGCTGCACTTCCTTTGGAACACGCCTAGAGAAGTAGAAGAAGCCACGCTTCTGGTAAAGATAAGTACTAAAATGGTCTACCATATGGTCTACCCACATCAATCAAAACGAACAACAACGCTTCAATTTCAATGTGTTAACACATGATGCAATGGGGGAAATGGTGCTGGCGGAGAGACTCGAACTCCCAACCGCCCGATTACAAATCGGGTGCTCTACCAATTGAGCCACGCCAGCAATAACCGGCTTTTTAACAGAGATTTCTGCGTGGTCAATAGCTGTCATGTGAAAAAAATGTCTTTTGGCGAAATCTGCCCCATTTCATGACCGGTTATTGGCCTAATACGCAAAGGCATCACGGGCAATACTGGCAAGGTGATGCGCCAAAAGGCTTTCCGGCCCATCGGTGATCAAAGATAAATCATGAATTCGGATAATTTGGGAAGGCCTGCGCTGGCGGGGATTTCATGCTAATCTTCAGGTTCGGTTCCTTGTAAAACGGCGACAACCGCAATGCCAGCGCTGATATAGGAAATGCAATCAATATCGCATGCTGCAACAAAAGCGAGATCCCACGGAATATTTTCGGCGTCAAGACTGTCTGTTGGATGTTTCTGAAAGACGCAGCGCTGGTCATCGGCCAGCGGCAATGGCCGCTTTTTCCATATTTGGGTGTTTCCGCGCTGGCAAAACCATTTCAGCGGATAAGATGCCAGCTTTTCACCACCCTTTGGCATTTTCGGATTCGTTGGTCAGGGTCAAATCCAGCCTGCCTTTGGCAAATTCTTCTTTGAGCTCGACCGTTCGGGTTGAGATCAGTTTGACCTCAACGCGCGGAAAGGCATCGCTAAATTTTTTTAAAATCTTCGGGATATGCGGATATAAAATATTGAGGTGGAACCCCGATGACGAGTTTGCCCTCAAACGCCTCATGCGTCATCCGGTTCTAAACCTTATCATTGATGCCAAGAATTTGACGACCGTAATCCAATAGTTGCTCGCCATGAACCGACAGCTCAATACCGCGTCCTTGGCGGGTGACTAATCGTCGGCCAAGAAGCGTTTCAAGCCGTTTGATCTGCATTGATACGGCTGACTGGGTCAAATTCAATTTGCCTGCCGCCGCGGTCACGCCGCCAATATCGGCAACAGCCACAAAAGAACGAAGTGCGCTCAAATCAAGAGTTTTATGCATATCATCATCCGTGATGATTAAATCCAAAATTTATCATTATTCAAAATAGGTTGAATTAACCAAAATGATCCAGTGAGGCGAAAAAGCGCCGTGAAACATGGTGGTTTTTTTCGCTTCACGGATGGTCAGACACCAACGGCGACGGATTGATAAACGACTTATCAAAACGATCATGCAAACCGTCAAACCGCGCATGGATTGCGTCCGCTACGGGGGTCCGGCGGGGATGGCTTGGTGGCTTCGCAAACCTTTGTGTTTTTATACAGCCCGTGCCGATTTGGCAAAACAGCGGCGGCAATTGGCTGAAATGCCGCAATGGCAGCTTCGTGTATTGGGGTTGATCCTTTTCCGGAAAGTCGAGGCCGAAAATCATCATGGGGCGCTAGCCGCCCTCGAAAAAGGCGCAATGGAAAAAGACGCAAGCGCAAGTCGCGTCGCAACAAAGGCCGAAGCGGGACAAACTGGTCTGGCGATCATTCGCGCGGCGTTAAATTCATCTTTTGCCAAAGACGCGCCGCACAAGGCCATATGCGGCGATGATGGCCTAAAATTTTTGACTGGGCTAGTTCAAGGTCGCCTCTCTTGAACTGGCCACCTCTTTTGGCAAAGGGTCACCAATATCGGAGGTTCAGGCGGTCAATCAGCTTGATATAGGCTAGCGGCATAAAGCGCGATGGCGGCCGCATTCGACACATTCAGGCTTTCGGCATCATCATTGATATTGATCCGGACAAGCATGTCGCAATGATCGCGGCTCAGGCGGCGCAAACCGCTGCCTTCAGCGCCAAGCATGATGGCAAGCCGTTGATGGGCGGCAAGTGCGCCAACCTCGACATCGCCTTCGCCAGCAAGGCCAGCAACCAAAAACCCATTATCCTGCAATTGTTTGATGGCGCGAGCCAAATTCACCACGCGGATTAAAGGCACATGATCAAGCGCCCCCGATGCGGTTCGAGCCAGAACGCCATTTTCTTCAGCGGCATTGCGAAATGTGGTGATCAGGCCGGCAACGCTAAAAGCGCGTGCTGAGCGCATGATCGCCCCGACATTGCGCGGGTCGGATAGCTGATCAAGAAGCAATAGCCGCACTGGTGATGCGCAGTCTGCGGTTGCTGTTATGTCTTGGCTGGCGGCAAGCCCCGCTAGAAAATCGTCAAGATGCGGGGGATCAAGCGGCCAGACCGCGGCGGCCATGCCCTGATGAACAGCCTTTTCGCCAGCCCCGCCGATGCCATCAAGCCGTTCACGTTCAATCATTTGCGGCGTGGGGATATCATTTTGACGCTGCTGGTCAAGATGGCCAATTTCGGTTTCTAGACTGTCGGCACTGTCGGCGGCGACATAAAGCTGTTGAATCCGGCGATCCGGATTCGCAAGCGCGGCAAAAACTGCATGGCGTCCCCAGATGAAATAGCCATTTTGTGGGGGTTTTGGGGCGGTCTTGCCGGTTGCGGTGGCGGTTTGCCCGTGATGCGAGGGTCGCTTATTGGCATTATGGCGTCCGCCGTCAGCGTTAACATCACCGCGATTGGGAATTGGCTTTTGCCGATTTCGGTGCGGGTTTTTCGCCGAATGTTGTTTTTTCGCGCTTTTTGGGGTCATAAGACGACTTCTTTGTTGACAAATTAGCTGTGCCTTTTTATCTCGCAGGATCGTCGTTGTTTTGCAAGCAAAGAGCGTTCGATAAAAATGGCAATCCGGTGGGGTGGCCGAGTGGTTAAAGGCAGCAGACTGTAAATCTGCCCGCGTAGCGTACGTAGGTTCGAATCCTACCTCCACCACCATTGCCGCAAAGACGAAAGCGTATTTGCGCTGCGTAACGTTGGCAAGCCGCCATCGTTTCGGGTTGAAATCAAACGGGCCGCAAAGACGTTGTGCAACGTTGGCCCTCTAAATCGAGAAAAAGGGCGAAAGCAAGATGTCCAAGGAAAAGTTTGACCGTTCCAAGCCGCATTGCAACATTGGCACAATTGGCCATGTTGACCATGGCAAGACTTCACTGACCGCAGCGATCACCAAGATTTTGGCTGAGTCTGGTGGAGCTGAGTATTCAGCATATGACCAGATTGACAAGGCGCCTGAAGAGCGCGCCCGCGGAATCACCATTTCAACAGCGCATGTTGAATATGAGACAGCGAACCGTCACTATGCGCATGTGGATTGTCCGGGTCACGCCGATTATGTGAAGAACATGATCACAGGTGCGGCGCAGATGGATGGTGCGATTTTGGTTGTATCAGCAGCTGATGGCCCGATGCCACAAACACGCGAGCACATCTTGTTGGCACGTCAGGTTGGTGTTCCAGCTTTATGCGTATTCATGAACAAGGTTGATCAGGTTGACGATGAAGAGTTGCTTGAGCTTGTTGAGATGGAAATTCGTGAGCTGTTGTCATCATATGATTTCCCTGGCGATGATATTCCAATCGTTCGTGGTTCAGCCTTGGCTGCATTGGAAGATAGCAATGAGACCATTGGCCGTGAAGCGATCAAGGCATTGATGGAAGCTGTTGATACTTACATTCCCCAGCCCGAGCGTCCAAAGGATCAGCCATTCTTGATGCCGATTGAGGATGTGTTCTCAATTTCAGGTCGTGGTACCGTTGTGACTGGCCGTATCGAGCGCGGCATTGTGAATGTTGGTGAAGAGATCGAGATTGTTGGTCTGAAAGACACAGTCAAGACAACTTGTACCGGTGTTGAGATGTTCCGCAAGCTTTTGGATCAGGGCGAAGCTGGCGATAATGTTGGTGTTCTTCTTCGTGGTACCAAGCGTGAAGATGTTGAGCGTGGTCAGGTTTTGTGTAAGCCAGGTTCAATCGCGCCACATACCGAATTCAAATGTGAGGCCTATGTTCTGACCAAGGATGAGGGCGGTCGTCATACACCGTTTTTCTCGAACTATCGTCCACAATTCTATTTCCGCACAACTGATGTGACCGGATCTGTAGAATTGCCGGAAGGTACCGAGATGGTTATGCCTGGTGATAACATTGCCATGACTGTGACATTGATCGCGCCAATCGCGATGGATGAAGGTCTTCGCTTTGCGATCCGCGAAGGTGGCCGCACCGTTGGTGCCGGTGTCGTCGCAACGGTTATTAAATAATAATGATCTCGGCAATCCTTGGATTGCCGGTCATTTAGGAGTGTAGCTCAATTGGTAGAGCACCGGTCTCCAAAACCGGGGGCTGGGGGTTCGAGCCCCTCCACTCCTGCCAAATAAAAAACCCTTTCGGCCTTTCCGGTCGGAAGGGTTTTTATTTTCCTAAACACCGCGCCATATGCGACGTTAACCGGTCTGATGGCCAGCTATATGTTTGGCTGGCGCGAAAAGGAAACTCAATCGATGCGTTCGTCCGATTGTGATTGATCAAGCTGCTGCGGGTTCTTGCCGGTCATTGTCATGGCCACGGCATTATGGCGGCCTGTCTATGCTGGTTGTCATGGCGGTTCTGTTTGGCCGGCCTGATCTTGCCTTTGCACAATATCCGGGTTTTAGCAGTGATGCCGAACCAGCATCGGTAAGTGCGGATGCCGATGACGCGCCAAGCGGCGGCAGTGGCAATGACGCATCTGCCAATTCGGGCGCCTCTTCAAGTGCCAGTTCAAGTGCCGGACGGGGCAGGTAGCGCCGCCAGCAGCAATCGGTCAGGCGGTGGCGACCTGATTCGCAAACAGCGTCAAATGGGTTTGGTGTGGCGGCAAATCGGGCCAAGGCACGGCAAAGCCGCGAATATTATTTTGTGCGCAAGCTTCGTGTCGAATTTGCCGCGATGGAACTTGTCGAGCGCCGAACCGGCATGGCGTTTTCGCGCCATGATGTGCCGCGCTATCTCAATGAATTGCGCGCCGAGCTTGCCAAGATGCGAGGGTCAGCAAGCGCGCCAGTGCAAAGCCTTGCGCATGATGTTCAGAATATTGATACCGAATTGAACAAGCATATCGACAAATTGCTTACGATGATTGGCACGCCAACAGCCGGTGCCTCAAGCTTTGCCTATGGTTTCTTTCCGCCGGATCCACCTTTGCCGAAAACCCCTGATGCGGCTGCGGCAAAAATGGCATCAATATCGTTGAAATATGAATTGATGGATTATGGCGAAAAGGCCTTGCAGGCAATGGGTGCTGGCTATCGCTAGATGTGATGAGTTTATGATTTGGCTGGATTAACCATTTCGTAAAGGCCGGTATGGTCGGCATCCGCCCCAAGATGATCAACCGCGCTTTCCAGATATTCATTCAAGGCCGTGGTGATGGGCGCGTCAAATCCGGCATTTTTGATCAAGCTGCTGGCAATACCGACATCTTTGGCCATCAAACGCAGGAAAAAGCCTGAATCATAGCGGCGTGAAATGATGAAAGGTTCCAGCTTGACCTCGGTTGTGTTGTTGCGGCCGGTCGATCCGTTAATGACCTTGGTAAAGGTTTCAGGCGCAATGCCGAATGATTCCGCCGTTGCCAAGGCCTGCATGCTGGCAAGCAAACCCGCCGCCGAAACATAATTATTCAATGCCTTCATCGCATGGCCTGCGGCAAGTGGCCCGACATGGGCAACCGTGCCAAAACAGGCCAATAGCGTGCCAGCAGCTTTCAGATCAGCCGCGCTGCCACCTGCCATCACCATCAATTTGCCAAGCGCGGCTTTTTTGCGCCCACCTGAAACCGGCGCGTCAATCAGGCGAATACTGCTTTCGTCAAGCTGTTTGCCGAGCGCGATTGTGCCGTCTGGTTGGCTGGATGACATATCAATCAACAGACCAGCAAAACCGGCTTGGGCAAGGCTGGTCGCAACCTTGGTGACCACGGTGCCATCGGGAAGCATCAAAACGATGGCGTCGCAGCTGGCAAGATCGTGCAAATTTGCAGCCATGACCACACCGCATGATTCATCAAGATGTGCCGCCGGATCAAATCCGGTGACGGTGAAACCTGCTTTAACCGGCAAAGGCGCCATGACTGACCCCATTGCGCCCAACCCAACAAATCCAATTGATTTCATATGAAATAGTTCCCTTTGCCGATGGTCATGGCGGCAGATGATATTTGATGAAAGATATTCGATGAGAAAACGCTAGCTCATTTTGATAGCGCTGGTAAATGCTGTTTTGCAGCTTTGGCTGGTAGAAGCGGATTGAGCCGTTACGGCAATGGGGTAAACTTCATATATTGAGGGGCATATATTAATGGGTATATATTGAGCGTCATAATTTAGGGCTACTGTGGCTTGATCTTCATGATGCTTGTCGCCAAGATGGGGCAGCGTTATTTGCGGATATGACAGCCCGCCTTCAAAACCACGCTTGCCTTATAGTTTCACCATGCCGGAGAGATATTTTCATGGGTGACATCCGCATTTGGGGGCGTAAATCCTCGGTCAATGTTCAATTGGTTCTCTGGACGCTTGATGAGCTAAGTCTTGCTTATCAGCGGGTTGATGCCGGCTTTATTTACGGTGTGGTTGATACAGATGCGTTCAAGCAGATGAATCCTAATGGACGTGTGCCGGTCTTAATCGATGGTGATAGCCAGCCGATTTTTGAATCGACTTCGATATTGCGTTATCTTGCCAATCAATATGGTAATGATGTTTTCTGGCCAAAAGATGCAGCAGCGCGGGCGCAGATTGATAAATGGGCCGAATGGGCAAAATGGAATTTTGGTCATGTTTTCATTATGACCCTCTTTTGGAAATTGGTTCGCACGCCAGCTGATGAAATTGACCATAACGCTATTGCCGCGGCGTTGGTGACTGTTGAAACCATGCTGGCGATAGCCGATGCCAAGCTTGCCACAAGCACCTATCTTGCCGGTGATGAGTTCACGCTTGCCGATATCGCCTTGGGCTATTGTTTATATCGTTATTACGATATTGATGTTGTGCGGCGTAATTTGCCGCATTTGCGGCGCTATTATGATTTGCTATGCCAGCGGCCAGCCTATCGGTCGCATGTGATGGTATCCTATGATGAATTACGGGTTTGATTTGACGCATTGATTGGCCGTTCTGACTGATCTGTTTTATGCTGGCTGCTGTTGGCCTGACCTTTTTAGAGTATGCCGGAGTATCTATGTCATCATCGGCTGTGTTGCCCGTAAAGGTGCCGCCCATTGGGGTGCTGATTCTCGCGGCATCTAGCGCCAATCTTGGGCTGTCCCTTCTGTCACCCGTTATCACCATTTTGCGTGATGATTTTTTGGCTCGGCCGATCGGGCGCAGCTTGTGTTTAGCGCCTTTATGCTGTCGGTTGCGATCAGCCAATTAATCAGCGGGTCACTCTCTGACCGGTTTGGCCGCAAAAAGATTTTGCTTGGCGGTTCGGTGATTTTCATCATTGGCGGCATTGGTGCGCTATTATCGACAACAATTGACATGCTGATCGGGTTTCGGATTTTGCAAGGTGCGGGTGCCGCGGCCTGCATGACGATGGGGCGGGTGATCGTGAATGATGTCTATCAAGGCACTGAGGCGGCGCGCAAATTATCAATTGTCAGCAGTGCGCAGGCCATTGTTCCAGCAATTGGATTTGCCTTTGGCGGGGTGATCGCCGAATTTATTGGCTGGCGAGGCAGTATTGGCATCATGGTGATGGGCGGGTTGTTGATTGCGGTCATGTCCTATCTGTTTATTGACGAATCGCGGCGCGGTGATCCGGTGCTGTTTCGGCCGGCATCATTGATTGCCGCTTATCTGGCTTTGCTCAAGACATCAGGTGTTATGTTTCATGGTCTGACAAGCGGCCTTGCGGTGGGCATGTTTTTCGCGATGGGCGTTGCAATGCCATATGCATTTGACCGGATGGGGATTGGCCCGCTGGAATATGGCTTGTTCTTCGCCATGACCTCAATCGGCTATATTCTTGGCAATTACATCAATGGTTTGCTGGTTGGGCGGGTTGGTGTTGTCCGGATGGCCTATCTTGGCAGCCTGCTAACGGCACTGGTGCCAATGCTGATGCTGGCTGGGGGTTTGACCGGCTTGTTGACGCCTTTATTATTGTCGTTTTTATGTTTCTGTTTTGGCGTCTGCAATGGGCTTGTCATTGCGAATGCGATGATTTGCAGCATGCGCGCCGCCGGACGCAATAGCGGTGCTGGTACCGGCCTTTTGGGGGCAATGCAAATGCTGTTTGGTGGGGTCGCGGGAAGCGCAATCATTGCGCTTGGCGGTGCCTATCATTTTAGCGTAACGGCAACCGGTCTGTTGATCATGGCCTTATGTGCGGTCTTGTCATCTTTTCTGGCGCCAAATTCACGATAAATGGTTGCCTTCGTGCAATGGTTTTGATAGAAGCCCTCATCTAAGGATGTGCGACCAGCCTTTCACGGTAAAAATTGCCAATATCAATCTCATTAGATGTTGGCCGTTAGCCTGATCGAAAACCCACGGAAAACGTAGGGTGTTGATTGTCATGTCTTGGTTAATTAGAACTTGAATTGGCAGATATCGATGGCTAAAGTGTCGCCCGCACAATTTGTTAGACAGGTCCGTCAGGAAATCAATCGGATTTCCTGGGCTTCTCGGCGTGAAACTGGCACTGCTACATTGACTGTGTTTATAATGACAACAATCGCCGCGTTGTTTTTTCTGTTGGTTGATTGGGTGTTGTCGAATGGTGTCCAGTTTGTCCTTGGCCTTGGTGGTTAAGAACGAAGAGGGTTTTTGTCGTTTCGTCTCGGCGAATCGCATCGGGAAAGAGTGGTAATGGCCAAGCGTTGGTATGTCCTTCATGTCTTCTCAGGATCTGAGAAAAAGGTCGCACAGTCTATCCGTGAGCAAGCTGCCACGCATGGACTAGAAGATCAGGTAGAAGACGTCATGGTTCCGACCGAGAATGTGGTCGAAGTCAAGCGCGGTGTCCGCGTTGAGGGCGAGCGTAAATTTTTCCCGGGTTACATTCTGGTGAAATTGGAATTGAGTGACGAAGCGTGGCAAATGGTGACAAGCCAGCCGCGTGTAACCGGTTTCCTTGGTGGAAAAGGCCGTCCAATTCCGATCACTGATAAAGAGGCTGAGCGTCTGATTCGCCAGGTTAGCGAAGGGGTCGAGCGTCCGCGCACGACAATCACCTTTGATATTGGCGAGCAGGTGCGGGTGGCTGATGGGCCATTTGCGTCATTCAATGGCTATGTCGAAGAAGCCGATGATGATAAGGCGCGGTTGAAGGTGGCGGTGTCGATCTTTGGTCGGTCAACGCCGGTTGAGCTGGAATATAGCCAGGTCGAAAAAATATAAAGTTTTAACATGCCGTACTTTTGGGCGGCAAATGAACACAACGCCTGTCGGTGGCAGGCGGTATCTATGTCAGGGAAGCATTGAGATGGCAAAGAAGATCCAAGGTTACATCAAGCTGAATATTCCGGCAGGCGCGGCCAACCCGTCGCCTCCAGTTGGACCGGCATTGGGCCAGCGTGGTGTCAACATCATGGAATTTTGTAAGGCGTTTAACGCTGCAACAGATTCACTGGAAAAGAACATGCCGGTACCGGTGGTCATCACCGTGTTTCAGGACAAGTCGTTTTCTTTTGTCACAAAAACAGCACCGGTTAGCTATTTTTTAAAAAAAGCAGCTGGTCTGAAAAGCGGATCAAAAGAGCCGGGCCGCTTGGTCGCTGGTAAAATTACAATGGCGCAGGTGCGCGAAATTGCCGATCAGAAAATGGGCGATATGAATGCAGTTGACGTCGAAGGCGCAATGCAAATGGTTATGGGATCTGCCCGTGCCATGGGCCTCGAAGTCGTGGAGGGCTAGGAACATGGCAAGAAATAGCAAAAATTTAAAAGCAGCCTATGAAGCAATCGACCGGAACAAGGCCTATGGGCTTGCCGAAGCGGTGGCTCTGGTAAAAGGCAATGCAAAAGCAAAATTTGACGAGACCATCGAAATTGCGATGAATCTCAGCGTTGATCCACGTCATGCAGACCAGATGGTTCGCGGTGTTGTTGCCATGCCAAACGGCACTGGCAAGACCATGCGCGTTGCCGTTTTCGCTAAAGATGCCAAGGCTGATGAAGCCAAAGCAGCGGGTGCTGATCTGGTTGGTGCTGAAGATCTGGCCGAAGCCATCCAAAATGGCGAGTCAGGCTTTGACCGGGTGATTGCAACCCTGATATGATGGGTGTTGTTGGTCGTCTTGGTAAGGTGCTTGGCCCACGTGGTTTGATGCCAAACCCAAAATTGGGAACGGTAACTGCCGATGTGACTGCGGCGGTGAACGCTGCTAAAGCTGGTGAAGTTCAGTATCGCGCCGAAAAGGCAGGTGTTGTTCATGCTGGTATCGGCAAGGCAAGCTTTGACGAAACCAAAATCGTTGAGAATGCAACAGCCTTTATCGATGCGGTTCGCAAAGCGCGCCCATCAGGTGCCAAAGGCCAGTATGTGAAAAAGATTACGATTTCATCAACAATGAGTGCTGGTGTGTTCGTTGAGGATGCGGCCGCACAATAAGGCCAAAACACAGATTTTTCAGCCGCTGCCTTTGGCTTGGCTGAAAATTAGGGGCAAATGCAAGAAGTGCAAATGCCCCGCACCTGTCCAAGACTACGGGGGTGCTGCCATCGGCAGGACTTAATCACCCGTAATAGACGGGGAGCAAGAGTGGATCATACCGCTTGAACTTCTTATGGGCAGGCCAGCGGACTGGCGATAATCGTCGGTCCATTTTGCAACAAGGCAGATCGTGGTTGGCCCACACTGCCCAAACGAGAGCGGAGACGATCGGTGAATAGAACAGAAAAAGCCGAACTGATCGAAACGCTGCAATCAGCCTTCAATGAGTCATCAACAATTGTTGTGGCGCATCAGGTTGGTATGACCGTTGCGGAAAGCGGTGACCTGCGCAAAAAAATGCGGGACGCCGAAGCTGGCTTCAAGGTAACCAAAAATCGGATTGCCAAGCTAGCGCTTAAAGGCACGCGCTTCGAAGATCTTGACAGCCTGTTCACTGGACCAACAGCCGTTGGTATGTCGCAAGACCCAGTTTCAGCTGCCAAAATCCTCGTTGATTATGCCGAGGGAAACAAAAAGCTGACCATTGTTGGCGGCAGCATGGACGGGAAAACTCTCGACAAAGCTGGCGTTGAAGCATTGGCCACAATGCCTTCTCTTGACGAATTGCGTGGCAAGCTTGTCGGGCTTATCCAAGCTCCGGCAGCCAAAATTGCTCGGGTTACGCAGGCTCCGGCCGGCAAAGTTGCCCGTGTGATCAAGGCACGCGAAGACCAATTGCAGCAAGGGGCGTAATGCCCTCAATCAGAAGTTCAAGCCTTAATGGAGTATATCATGGCTGATATCGCAAAAATTGCAGAAGACCTCTCTAACCTGACAGTTCTTGAAGCTGCTGAATTAGCAACAATGCTAGAAGAGAAGTGGGGCGTTTCTGCCGCTGCTGCTCCTATGGCAGTTGCAATGCCTGCTGGTGGTGACGCCGGTGGCTCAGCAGAAGAAAAGACTGAATTTGATGTAATTTTGGCGTCTGCAGGCGCTTCAAAGATCAACGTCATTAAAGAAGTCCGCACCATCACTGGTCTTGGCCTGAAAGAAGCCAAAGATCTGGTTGAAGGCGCACCAAAGGCTGTTAAAGAAGGCGTGTCTAAGGACGAAGCCGAGCAGATCAAAGCAAAGCTTGAAGAAGCTGGCGCAACTGTCGAAGTTAAATAACTTGGCAGTACAGTTAGTTTCTTAGCTGTCTAAAATATTTTGCACCGGGCGGTTTCGGCTGTCCGGTGCAAGGTCGTTTAATAATCGGCGGTTTTATAACCGGTCCGAAACCCATTTAAAAAGCGCCTATGGCTATCAAATTTGGTCACCGGCAGCTGGAATTTTGACGAGGGATCACTGATGGCATCGCATGTAAGCACTCTGGACAGCCGCAAACGGGTACGTCGCACTTTTGGTCAACTTGAAGAAGTGACCCCAATGCCCAATCTTATTGATGTTCAGCGTTCCAGCTACGATACCTTCTTGCAGATGGATGTGGCCGCACATGAGCGTGCTGGTCTTGGTTTGCAGGAAACGTTCAAATCGGTCTTTCCGATCGAGGATTTTGCCGGACGTTCAATTCTTGAGTTTGTCTCTTACGATCTTGAGACCCCAAAATATGATGTTGAAGAATGCCAGCAGCGCGGTTTGACCTATGCGTCGCCGCTGCGCGTCACGCTTCGCCTTGTTGTTTGGGAAGAAAATGAAGACACTGGCTCACGCTCAATTCGCGATATCAAGGAACAGGATGTCTATCATGGGCGATATGCCTTTGATGACATCGAATGGTACCTTTATCGTCAATGGCACCGAGCGTGTTATCGTCTCGCAGATGCACCGTTCGCCGGGTGTGTTTTTCGACCATGACCGTGGTAAAACCCATGCATCGGGTAAATTATTGTTTGCTGCCCGCGTCATTCCTTATCGCGGTTCTTGGCTGGATTTTGAATTTGACGCCAAAGACATCTTGAATGTGCGGATTGACCGCAAGCGCAAGCTGCCTGCAACGACCTTCATGATGGCGCTTCCCGATGATGAATCGCTTGCCTATCTTGACGGTTGTGCTGAAAGCGGCGAAGCCGTTGAAGCAAGCAAGATTGTTGGCATGAGCCGTGAAGAAATTCTTGGCCATTTCTACAAATCAGTAACCTATCGCCGTCAGGGTGACAGCTGGGCCTATGATTTTGATGTCGAGTCACTGAAAGGCAGCAAGCTGATCCGTGATTTGGTTGATGCCAAAACCAAAAAGGTCATCGCCAGCGCTGGTACGAAAATGACTCCGCGCTCGCTGAACAAGCTGGCTGAAGCTGGTGTGAAGACTGTTCTTGTTGGCGATTCTGATCTTCTTGGCCGGTTTGCCGCTGAAGATGTTGTCAATATGACCACCGGCGAAGTCTTTGCCGAAGCTGGTGACGAGATCACCGAAGATCTGTTGGCCAAGTTTGAGGCGAATGGCACCAAAGAAATCAGCATCCTGTTCATCGACAATGTGAATTACGGCCCGCATCTCCGCAATACGCTTGCCGCTGACCGCAATACTTGCCGTGAAGAGGCGCTGGTTGATATTTACCGTGTCATGCGTCCGGGTGAGCCGCCAACATTGGAAAGCTCACACGGTCTGTTCCAGAGCCTGTTCTTTAATTCTGACCGCTATGATTTGTCATCGGTTGGCCGCGTGAAGATGAATTCGCGCCTTGAAATGGAAACTGACGACAATCTTCGTGTTCTGCGCAAGCAGGATGTGATGGCCATTCTGAAAGTGCTTGTCAGCTTGAAAGACGGTCAAGGCGACATTGACGACATTGACCATCTTGGCAACCGCCGCGTGCGCTCGGTTGGTGAATTGATGGAAAACCAGTATCGTATCGGCTTGCTTCGGATGGAGCGGGCTATTCGCGAACGGATGGGATCAGTCGAGATCGACACGGTTATGCCTGCCGATTTGATCAATGCCAAGCCAGCCGCCGCTGCGGTTCGTGAATTTTTTGGCTCATCGCAATTGTCGCAATTTATGGATCAGACCAATCCTTTGTCTGAAATTACCCATAAGCGTCGTGTTTCGGCTCTAGGGCCGGGCGGTTTGACCCGAGAACGTGCGGGCTTTGAGGTGCGCGATGTGCATCCAACCCATTATGGTCGTATCTGCCCGATTGAAACACCTGAGGGCCCGAATATTGGTTTGATCAACTCATTGGCAACCTTTGCCAAGATCAACCGCTATGGCTTTATCGAAACACCTTATCGCAAGGTTGTTGATGGCAAGGTTACGGCCGAAGTGCGTTATATTTCGGCAATGGAAGAAGGCCGCTATACAATTGCGCAGGCGAATGCCGAATTGGATGGGAACAATAAATTCGTTGGTGAATTGATCCCTGTTCGCCGGTCAGGCGACATTGGTCTTGCTCGTCCAACCGATATTGAATTGATGGATGTGTCGCCGAAACAGTTGGTTTCAGTTGCCGCCGCCTTGATCCCGTTCCTTGAGAATGACGATGCGAACCGCGCCCTGATGGGATCGAACATGCAGCGTCAGGCGGTTCCGCTTTTGCGGTCCGAGGCACCAATCGTTGGTACAGGCATGGAAGCGCGTGTTGCCCGTGATTCAGGCGTGACAATCGTTGCCCGCCGTGCCGGTGTGATTGATCAGGTTGACGCAACGCGCGTCGTGGTTCGTGCCAGTGAAGATACCGAAGGCAATGTCTCGCCAGTCGATATCTACAGCCTGCTGAAATTCCAGCGTTCAAACCAGAACACAACGGTGAACCAGCGCCCGCTTGTCAAAGTGGGTGATACGGTTCGCCGCGGTGATATCATTGCTGATGGCCCATCAACTGAAGATGGTGAATTGGCGCTTGGTCGTAACGTGCTGGTGGCCTTCATGCCATGGAATGGTTACAATTTTGAGGATTCAATCCTGATTTCTGAGCGTATCGTTCGTGATGACGTCTTTACCTCGATCCATATCGAGGAATATGAGGTCATGGCGCGTGATACCAAGCTTGGTCAGGAAGAAATTACCCGCGATATTCCGAATGTTGGTGAAGAAGCCCTGAAAAATCTGGATGAGGCTGGTATTGTTTATGTCGGTGCCGAAGTTGGACCGGGTGATATTCTTGTTGGTAAAGTCACGCCAAAGGGCGAGTCACCAATGACACCGGAAGAAAAGCTGCTTCGTGCCATCTTTGGTGAAAAAGCATCTGACGTCCGTGACACATCACTCAAACTGCCACCGGGCGGGTCGGGTACCATTGTTGAGGTTCGGGTCTTCTCGCGCCGCGGCGTGGAAAAAGACGAACGCGCCTTGGCCATTGACCGCGCTGAAATTGACCGTCTTGGAAAAGACCGTGATGACGAGCAGGCAATTCTGGAGCGTGGTTTCCAAGGCCGGATGAGCGAGCTTTTTGAGGGACAAACCCTTGCGAGCGGACCAAAAGGCATGAAAGCTGGTACCAAGCTAAGCCAAGAGATTCTTGACGAATTGCCAAAATCACAATGGCAGCAGATCGCCGTTAAGGATGATGCGGTTCAAAAGCTGGTCGAAGCACAGATTGCCAACTTTGAAACAGCCGTTGCGGCGTTGCAGGCGCGCTTTACCGACAAGGTAGACAAGCTGCAGGGTGGTGATGAATTGCTGCCTGGCGTAATGAAGATGGTCAAAGTCTTTGTGGCGATTAAGCGCAAGCTTCAGCCAGGTGATAAAATGGCTGGCCGTCATGGTAACAAGGGTGTGATTTCACGCATCGTGCCGATGGAAGATATGCCATATCTCGATGATGGAACACCGGTTGATATCGTGTTGAACCCGCTTGGCGTGCCATCACGAATGAACGTTGGACAGATCCTTGAAACGCATCTTGGCTGGGCCGCGCGTGGTCTTGGCAAACAGGTTGGTGCTGCCGCCGAAGCGGCACGCGCCAATCTCGACACCAAGCCAATCCGCAAAATGCTAGCTGATATCTACAGCAAAGAACAATATGATGCTGAATTGGCTGTTATGGATGATGATCAGATCGTCGAACAGGCAGGTATTTTGGCACGTGGTGTTCCAATGGGTACGCCGGTGTTTGACGGTGCGCGTGAAGCGGATGTCATTTCGCTTCTTGGCATGGCAAATCTTAGCCATACCGGACAGGAATGGTTGACTGATGGCCGTACTGGTGAGGTCTTTGACCGTCAGGTGACCGTTGGCTACATCTATATGTTAAAGCTGCATCACCTTGTCGATGACAAGATCCATGCGCGTTCGATTGGTCCTTATTCGCTTGTTACCCAGCAGCCGCTTGGTGGTAAGGCGCAATTCGGTGGCCAGCGCTTTGGTGAGATGGAAGTCTGGGCGCTTGAAGCCTACGGCGCCGCCTACACCTTGCAGGAAATGCTTACTGTCAAATCGGATGATGTTTCAGGCCGTACCAAGGTTTATGAAGCGATCGTTCGCGGCGATGATGATTTTGAGTCTGGCATTCCGGAATCGTTCAATGTTCTTGTCAAAGAGCTTCGCTCACTTGGCTTGAATGTGGATCTCCATGAGGCTGAATATTAAACCGGCATCTGACCAGCCTTGTTATCAGGGCTGGTCTGGCTGACCTAACCGCAATTGACTCACACGACACCAACTAATGTTGGGGAGATAAATAGATGAATGATTTGATGAACCCTTTCGGGCAGTCCCAAGGCCCACAAAGCTTTGACAAGATCAGAATCTCAATCGCCGCACCTGAGCGCATCCGTTCATGGTCATTTGGTGAGATTAAAAAGCCCGAAACCATCAATTATCGTACCTTTAAGCCAGAAAAAGACGGTCTTTTCTGCGCCCGCATCTTTGGCCCTGTCCGCGATTACGAATGTTTGTGCGGCAAATATAAGCGCATGAAGTATCGCGGTATTATCTGCGAGAAATGCGGCGTTGAAGTGACCTTGTCAAAGGTACGGCGCGAGCGCATGGGGCATATCGAATTGGCAGCGCCTGTTGCCCATATCTGGTTCTTGAAATCATTGCCGAGCCGCATTGGTTTGCTTGTTGATATGACGCTAAAGGATCTTGAGCGGGTTCTGTATTTCGAAAATTTTGTGGTCATTGAACCTGGCATGACATCACTGGTCAAAGGCCAGCTTTTGTCTGAAGAAGAATTCTATGATGCGCAGGACGAGCATGGCGATGATGCTTTTGAAGCCAGCATTGGTGCCGAGGCAATCAAGAAAATCCTTGAAGAGCTTGATCTCGATGTCGAGCGTGTCAAGATTCGTACCGATCTTGCCGAAACCGGTTCTGAAGCCAAGCGTAAAAAGCTGGTCAAGCGTCTAAAGCTTGTTGATGCATTCCGCGAATCTGGCTGTCGTCCTGAGTGGATGATCATGGATGTTGTTCCGGTTATTCCGCCCGAGCTGCGCCCATTGGTGCCGCTTGATGGTGGCCGGTTTGCCACATCTGATCTGAACGATCTTTATCGCCGGGTGATTAACCGGAATAACCGTCTAAAGCGTCTGATCGAGCTTCGTGCGCCTGATATCATCGTTCGTAACGAAAAGCGGATGTTGCAGGAATCAGTTGATGCGCTGTTCGATAATGGTCGTCGTGGCCGGGTGATCAGCGGTGTTAACAAGCGTCCGCTGAAATCACTATCTGACATGCTAAAAGGCAAACAGGGCCGTTTCCGGCAGAACCTTACTTGGCAAGCGCGTCGATTATTCAGGTCGTTCGGTTATTGTTGTTGGCCCAGAGCTAAAGCTTCACCAGTGTGGCTTGCCAAAGAAAATGGCGCTTGAGCTGTTCAAGCCGTTTATCTATTCAAAGCTCGAGCTATATTCGCTTGCCAGCACTGTCAAAATGGCCAAACGGATGGTCGAAAAGGAACGTCCTGAAGTTTGGGATATTCTTGAAGAAGTCATTCGTGAACATCCGGTCATGCTGAACCGTGCGCCAACCCTGCACCGTCTTGGCATTCAGGCCTTTGAGCCAGTTCTTGTCGAAGGCAAGGCAATCCAGCTTCACCCGCTTGTTTGTACCGCGTTCAATGCTGACTTTGACGGTGACCAGATGGCGGTTCATGTGCCTTTGTCGCTTGAGGCACAGCTTGAAGCCCGCGTGCTGATGATGTCGACAAACAACATTTTGAGCCCAGCGAACGGCAAGCCAATCATTGTGCCGTCGCAGGATATCATTCTTGGCCTTTATTACATGTCGATGGAACGCGACAATGAAAAGGGTGAGGGCATGATGTTCTCGAATGTTCAGGAAATCCTGCTTGCGCTTGGCAATGGGTCGGTAAGCCTGCATGCCAAGGTAAAAGCCCGTGTCCCAACCCGCGACAGCGAAGATGGAACGCGTGTTCTGAAAGTGATCGAAACAACACCGGGTCGTGCGCAGTTGGCTGATTTATTGCCTGACAATCCGGCCTGTTCGTTTGAGCTGGTGAATAAGTTGATGACCAAAAAAGAGGTCAGCGACGTGATCGATCATGTCTATCGCCATTGTGGCCAGAAAGACACGGTGATTTTCTGTGACCGTCTGATGGGTCTTGGCTTTGGTCAGGCTTGTGACGCTGGTATTTCATTCGGTATTGCCGATCTGACAACACCGGAATTGAAAGAAAAATACGTTTCTGAAGCTGAAACAGAGGTCAAAACCTTTGAACAGCAATATCTTGATGGCCTGATCACACAAGGCGAGAAATATAACAAGGTGGTCGATGTTTGGTCACGTTGTTCAGATCTTGTTGCTGACGAGATGATGAAGGGCATTTCCACCACCAAGGATGGCGAGCCAATCAACTCGGTTTGGATGATGGCGCATTCAGGTGCTCGTGGTTCAGCCGCGCAGATCAAACAGCTTGCCGGTATGCGTGGTCTGATGGCAAAGCCATCTGGCGAGATTATAGAGACGCCGATCATTTCGTCCTTTAAAGAAGGCCTGAATGTTCTGGAATATTTCAACTCGACACATGGCGCGCGTAAAGGTCTTGCCGATACAGCTCTGAAAACAGCCAATTCGGGTTATCTAACCCGTCGTCTTGTTGATGTGGCCCAGGATTGTATCGTTCATGAGGTTGATTGTGGAACGAATAAAGGGCTCACCATCCGCCCTGTCATGAATGGCAGTGATGTTGTTGATCCGCTTTATGATCGTATCTTGGGCCGCGTTCTTGCCGAAGATCTGGTTGATTTGAAGTCAGGCAATGTTCTTGTCGCCGCTGGCCAGATGGTCACTGAAGAACATGCCGAGGCAATCGGGTCATCAGGTGTTGATCAGGCATTGATCCGCTCGGCACTGCTGTGTGAAGCCGAAAAAGGCATTTGTGGCAATTGCTATGGTCGTGACCTTGCCCGCGGTACGGATGTGAATATCGGTGAAGCGGTTGGTGTTATTGCCGCCCAGTCAATTGGCGAGCCGGGAACACAGTTGACGATGCGTACCTTCCACGTTGGTGGTGCGGCGCAGCGTGGTGCCGAGCAGTCAAATATCGAAGCCAATATCGGCGGTGTTGTAAAGCTGGAAGATGCATCGCTGGTTGTTGATAAGACTGGCAGCAATATTGTGATGAGCCGAAATACTGAATTGCTGATTCTTGATGAGCAAGAGCGTGAGCGGTCACGCTTCCGTCTGCCTTATGGTGGTAAATTGCTGGTTAAAGACGGGCAGGAAGTTGCTGCTGGTACTATTTTGATTGAATGGGATCCATACACGATGCCAATCATCACCGAAATGAATGGTATCGTCAATTTCGTTGATTTGACCGAAGGCGTATCTATTCGCGAAATCACCGATGACGCAACTGGCATTTCAAGCAATGAAGTGGTTGATTGGAAACAGGCTGCTGGTGGTACCAATCTTCGTCCGCGCATCACGCTTCGTGATGACAAGGGTGAGGTGTTGACCCTGACAAACGGTCTTGAGGCACGTTACTTCTTGTCAGCTGGTTCGATTCTGTCGGTTGAGAATGGTGCCAAGGTGCAGGCGGGTGATGTTTTGGCGCGTATCCCGCGCGAATCATCAAAGACGCGTGACATTACCGGTGGTCTTCCGCGCGTTGCTGAATTGTTTGAAGCGCGTCGTCCAAAGGATTTTGCCGTTATTTCTGAAGGTGAAGGTCGGGTCGAGTTTGGTAATGACTACAAAGCCAAGCGCCGTATTCGGGTTGTGCCGACAAATGGCGATCTTGATGCAGTTGAATATCTGCTGCCAAAGGGCCGTCCGCTTGCTGTCAATGAAGGGGATGTCGTTCGTAAGGGTGATTTACTTTTAGATGGTAGCCCCGTGCCACATGACATCCTTAGCATTCTTGGCGTCGAAGCGCTTGCTGAATATCTGGTGAAGGAAGTTCAGGATGTGTACCGGTTGCAGGGTGTGAAAATCGATGACAAGCATATTGAAGTGATCGTTCGCCAGATGCTGCAGAAGGTTGAGGTTGAAGACGCTGCTGATAGCACCTTCTTGAATGGTGAGCAGGTTGATCGTGAAGAGTTTGCCCGTGCCAATACAGCTCTTGAAGCTGAAGGTCTGCGGCCAGCTACAGCGCATCCAGTCCTGCTTGGCATCACCAAGGCATCATTGCAGACAAACAGCTTTATCTCAGCTGCGTCATTCCAAGAGACAACAAGGGTGCTAACCGAAGCTGCGGTAAGTGGTAAAGAAGACACGCTTGATGGTTTGAAGGAAAATGTGATTGTTGGTCGCCTGATCCCCGCGGGAACAGGATCAGTCATGAATCGGCTTCGCCGGATCGCCGCAGATCGTGATAAATCGATCATGGCACAGCGTGCAGCCGCCGCTCCGGCGCTTGAAGTGACCGAATCTGAGGCAGAATCTGCCGAAGTCGAGGCAAATATATAAGAATTCGCCGCCAGATACCGTGAATCTGGCGGCGAATGAAAAAAAATGCGGATAACCGAGGGGAAGGCGTAAAAACCGCTTGACCGTTCGCCCTGCAAAAAATAGTATCCGGCAACCTTTTGGACTTAGGTGGTGGATCACCCTGCTGCAAAACAGTGGTCGATCTAGACGCTAGGTCAGAATATTAGGTGTCGAAAATGAGGCTCCGCCAGCGGAGAAGGATGGGTGTTCTGCTCATATCTAGTTAGAGCAGAACGGCCCTGTTGCACGTTTTGTGCGTTTAGGTCGAGAAAAAAGGGGCAGGAATGCCAACGATTAACCAGTTGATTCGTCACGGGCGCAAGCGTCCGATAGCACGTACCAAAGTTCCGGCTATGGAAGCATGTCCACAAAAGCGTGGCGTATGCACCAGAGTGTACACAACAACACCGAAGAAGCCGAACTCGGCGCTTCGTAAGGTCGCCCGTGTGCGTCTTACCAATGGGTTTGAAGTATCCAGCTATATCCCTGGTGAAGGGCATAATTTGCAGGAACACTCAGTGGTGATGATTCGCGGCGGTCGTGTAAAAGACCTTCCGGGTGTGCGTTATCACATCATTCGCGGTACTTTGGACACACAGGGCGTCAGTGATCGTCGCCAGCGTCGTTCGAAATATGGCGCCAAGCGTCCTAAGTAAGAAGAGGCAGATATGTCACGTCGTCATAGAGCAGTAAAACGCCCAGTTCTTCCTGATGCGAAGTTCAAGGACACTGTAGTTTCAAAATTCATGTCTTGCCTGATGTTTGATGGCAAGCGTTCAGTGGCTGAAAAGATTGTTTACGGCGCTTTTGACCGTATTCAGGAAAAGTCAGGCAATGAGCCAGTTAAGATCTTTCACGATGCGCTTGAAAATGTGCGCCCAAACCTTGAGGTTCGCTCTCGGCGTGTTGGTGGGGCAACCTATCAGGTGCCGGTTGAAGTGCGCTCTGAGCGGGCTCAGGCACTTGCCATTCGCTGGTTGATCGATAGTTCGCGTAAACGCGGTGAGACCACAATGGTTGACCGTCTGTCAGGCGAGTTAATGGATGCGGCCAATAATCGTGGTAACGCGGTTAAGAAACGTGAAGACACACATAAAATGGCCGAGGCAAATCGGGCTTTCTCACATTACCGCTGGTAATTGAGTTAGTAGGAGCTAGATCATGGCACGCGAATATAATTTAGATCGTTATCGCAATTTTGGTATTATGGCGCATATTGATGCCGGTAAAACCACTGCGACCGAGCGGATTCTTTATTACACAGGCCGGTCACACAAGATCGGTGAAGTGCATGACGGCAATGCGACCATGGATTGGATGGAGCAAGAGCAAGAGCGTGGAATTACCATCACCTCTGCTGCGACAACCTGTTTCTGGTACCGCACTGAAAACGGCACCGATCCATCAGGCGAGCATGGTGATGATCCTGAAGCTGCAAAATTCCGCTTTAACATCATCGACACACCAGGCCACGTTGACTTCACGATTGAGGTTGAGCGTTCATTGGCGGTTCTTGATGGCGCGGTTTGCGTTCTTGATGCGAATGCCGGTGTAGAGCCACAAACAGAAACAGTTTGGCGTCAGGCTGACCGTTATAAAGTGCCGCGGATCGTTTTCGTCAATAAGATGGACAAGATCGGCGCTGACTTCTTTAACTGCGTCAACATGATCAAAGACCGTACTGGCGCACAGCCTTTGCCAGTGCATTTGCCAATCGGTGCCGAGAATGAATTTGCCGGTCTGATCAATCTTGTGACCATGCAGGAATGGGTTTGGGACTCAGAAGATTTGGGCGCGACTTGGCGTCTCAATGAAATCCGTCCAGAGCTTGCTGATAAAGCCGTTGAGATGCGCGCTGAATTGATCGAGTTGATTGTCGAGCAGGACGATGACGTGATGGAAAAGTTTCTTGACGGCGAAGAGCCTGATGTCGAGACAATCCAGCGTTTGATCCGTAAAGGCACATTGAACATGTCGTTTGTTCCGGTTCTGTGTGGATCGGCCTTTAAGAACAAGGGTGTTCAGCCTTTGTTGAACGGCGTTATTGATTATTTGCCAGGTCCGTTGGATGTCGCTGCCTACACCGGCTTTGCACCGGATGATGTCGACTGAAACTCGTGACATCGAGCGCCGTGCAAATGACGCCGAGCCGTTCTCTGGCCTTGCTTTCAAGATTATGAATGACCCATTTGTCGGTTCATTGACCTTTGTTCGTATCTATTCAGGTATTTTGAGAAAAGGGCGACAGCCTGCTTAATTCAACAAAAGGCAAGCGCGAGCGCGTTGGCCGGATGATGATGATGCATTCAAACAACCGCGAAGAAATCGAAGAAGCCTTTGCCGGTGACATTGTCGCGCTTGCTGGCATGAAGGACAGCACTACAGGTAACACTTTGTGTGATCCGTTGAAGCCAGTTGTTCTTGAGACAATGACCTTCCCGGATCCGGTCATCGAGATCGCGATTGAGCCAAAGACAAAGAATGACCAAGAGAAAATGGGTGCAGGCCTAGCGCGTCTAGCTGCCGAAGATCCATCTTTCCAGGTTAGTACCGACTTTGAATCAGGTCAGACCATCATGCGTGGTATGGGCGAATTGCACCTCGATATTTTGGTTGATCGTCTCAAGCGTGAATTTAAGGTTGAAGCCAATATTGGTGCGCCGCAGGTTGCGTATCGGGAGACCATCACCAAAGAAGTTGAAGTTGATTACACCCACAAGAAGCAATCTGGTGGTACAGGTCAGTTTGCACGAGTTAAAATCCGGTTTTCGCCTTTGGCTGAGGGTGGTTTCAGTTTAGCAATTCAGTTGTTGGTGGGTCGGTTCCCAAGGAATACATACCAGGTGTCGAGAAAGGTATTAATCAGGCGAAAGAGTCGGGTACAATTGCCGGTTTCCCAGTGATTGACTTTGAAGCCGAGCTTGTTGATGGCGCAAGCCACGACGTTGACTCTTCAGTTCTGGCCTTTGAGATTGCAGGTCGTGCTGCTTTCCGCGAAGCCATGAACAAGGCAAGCCCGAAATTGCTCGAGCCAGTCATGAAGGTCGAAGTTCTGACCCCTGAAGAATATATGGGCGATATTATTGGTGATCTGAACAGCCGCCGCGGTAATGTTGGCGGTATGGATCAACGTGGCAACGCTCGCTCGATAGATGCGATGGTGCCGCTTGCCAATATGTTTGGCTATATCAATACTTTGCGCTCAATGAGCCAAGGCCGCGCCCAGTATTCAATGACTTTTGACCATTACGAACAAGTGCCTCAAGCGGTTGCGGATGAAGTCCGCGCCAAGATGGCCTAACCGAACTAACGAGCAGGAGAGCAGATAAGATGTCCAAGGAAAAGTTTGACCGTTCCAAGCCGCATTGCAACATTGGCACAATTGGCCATGTTGACCATGGCAAGACTTCACTGACCGCAGCGATCACCAAGATTTTGGCTGAGTCTGGTGGAGCTGAGTATTCAGCATATGACCAGATTGACAAGGCGCCTGAAGAGCGCGCCCGCGGAATCACCATTTCAACAGCGCATGTTGAATATGAGACAGCGAACCGTCACTATGCGCATGTGGATTGTCCTGGTCACGCCGATTATGTGAAGAACATGATCACAGGTGCGGCGCAGATGGATGGTGCGATTTTGGTTGTATCAGCAGCTGATGGCCCGATGCCACAAACACGCGAGCACATCTTGTTGGCACGTCAGGTTGGTGTTCCAGCTTTATGCGTATTCATGAACAAGGTTGATCAGGTTGACGATGAAGAGTTGCTTGAGCTTGTTGAGATGGAAATTCGCGAGCTGTTGTCATCATATGATTTCCCTGGCGATGATATTCCGATCGTTCGTGGTTCAGCCTTGGCTGCATTGGAAGATAGCAATGAGACCATTGGCCGTGACGCGATCAAGGCATTGATGGAAGCTGTTGATACTTACATTCCCCAGCCCGAGCGTCCAAAGGATCAGCCATTCTTGATGCCGATTGAGGATGTGTTCTCAATTTCAGGTCGTGGTACTGTTGTGACTGGCCGTATCGAGCGCGGCATTGTGAATGTTGGTGAAGAGATCGAGATTGTTGGTCTGAAAGACACAGTCAAGACAACTTGTACCGGTGTTGAGATGTTCCGCAAGCTTTTGGATCAGGGCGAAGCTGGCGATAATGTTGGTGTTCTTCTTCGTGGTACCAAGCGTGAAGATGTTGAGCGTGGTCAGGTTTTGTGTAAGCCAGGTTCAATCGCGCCACATACCGAATTCAAATGTGAGGCCTATGTTCTGACCAAGGATGAGGGCGGTCGTCATACACCGTTTTTCTCGAACTATCGTCCACAATTCTATTTCCGCACAACTGATGTGACCGGATCTGTAGAATTGCCGGAAGGTACCGAGATGGTTATGCCTGGTGATAACATTGCCATGACTGTGACATTGATCGCGCCAATCGCGATGGATGAAGGTCTTCGCTTTGCGATCCGCGAAGGTGGCCGCACCGTTGGTGCCGGTGTCGTCGCAACGGTTATTAAATAATAAGGCTATAGTTAAGAGGGGCGTATTTTCGCCCTTCTTTGTTTATCCAAACGAGGTAAGGCAGTTATGGAAACCCAGAATATCAGAATCCGATTGAAGGCATTCGATCACCGTATTCTTGACCAGTCCACGGCAGAGATCGTGAACACGGCTAAGCGTACAGGTGCTGAAGTGCGTGGGCCAATCCCGCTGCCGACCAATATGCGTCGCATGACCGTGCTTCGCTCGCCGCATATTGACAAGAAAAGCCGCGAGCAGTTCGAAATTCGTACGCATAAGCGTCTATTGGATATTATCGACCCAACACCACAGACCGTTGACGCGCTGATGAAGCTTGATCTTGCGGCCGGTGTTGATGTTGAGATTAAGCTCTAGGGAGGGGACCAGAGTTATGCGTAGCGGCATTATCGCCCGTAAAATGGGAATGACACGCGTGTTTAACGATGCTGGCCACCATGTGCCGGTCACCGTTCTAAAACTCGACGATGTCCAGGTTGTAGCAGTTCGTAGCAAAGACAGGGATGGTTATACAGCTGTTCAGCTTGGCGCGGGCGTTGCCAAGGCAAAGAACGTATCAAAGCCGATGCGTGGTCATTTTGCGAAAGCCAATGTATTGCCGAAGTCAAAGCTAGCCGAATTTCGGGTTAGTGATGATGCGGTTCTCGAAGTCGGCTCGACTTTGGTACCATCGCACTTTGTTGCTGGTCAGAAAGTTGATGTTGTTGGCACAACGAAGGGTAAAGGTTTTGCCGGTGCGATGAAGCGTCACAATTTTGCCGGTCTTCGTGCATCACATGGTGTGTCGGTTTCGCATCGCTCGCACGGTTCAACTGGCCAGTGTCAGGATCCGGGCAAGGTGTTTAAAGGCAAGAAGATGGCTGGCCATATGGGTGCCGCGCGTAACACCACGCAAAATATCGAAGTTGTTGCTGTTGATAATGACGAGGGCGTCGTCCTACTTTGCGGTGCGGTTCCGGGTTCAAAGAATGGTTGGGTTTTGATCAGTGATGCCATCAAGGTGGCACGTCCTGATGATGCGCCATTCCCTGCGGGTTTGTTGTCTGATCTGGCCCCTGCTAGCGAAGAAGCAATGGCTGCGGATGTTGCGGTTGAAGATTCTGCTGTTGATGCAGCTCCATCTGACGAGACCGTTGCTGAGGCACCTGGCGCTGTTGATGCCGAAGCCGAGAAGGAATAAGGGTCATGAAGATTGATGTGAAAACAATCGACAACAAGGCCGCTGGCGACATTACGCTTGCCGATGCAGTCTTTGGGGTCGCACCGCGCGCCGATATTGTTGCGCGTGTGGTGAAGTGGCAGCTTGCCAAACGCCGCGCCGGCACACACAAGGTGAAGTCGCGCGCTGAAGTGGCAATTACTACAGCCAAAATGTTCAAACAAAAAGGCACTGGCCGCGCACGTCACGGTTCTGCCGCTGTTGTTCAGTTCCGTGGTGGTGGTGTTGTTCATGGTCCGGTTGTTCGTGATCATGGTCATGCTCTGCCAAAGAAGGTTCGCCAGCTTGGTCTGCGTTCGGCTTTGTCTAAAAAGGTCGCTGAAGGCAAATTTCTGGTGCTCGATAGCTTGGCGTCAACTGGCAAATCTGCTGGTAAGACGGCAAAGCTTCGCGAGCAGCTGGTAAAGCTTGGTGCTGAGAATGCACTGATCATTGGTGGCGCCGAGTTGGATGCAGGCTTTGTAAAGGCTGCGCGTAACATTCCGTTGGTTGATGTGCTGCCACAGCAGGGCATTAATGTGTATGATATCCTGCGTCGTGATGTTCTGGTTCTGTCCAAGGATGCTGCGGCCCATCTTGAGGAGCGCCTGAAATGAGTGTTCGTGCGCGCAAGCCTGTAACAACTGTGGTCACAAAGGCGACTGCCTATGACACGATCCTTCGTCCAATCATCACCGAAAAGGCGACGATAGCGAATGAGCATGGTCAGGTAACCTTTGCGGTTGCGATCACCGCAACCAAGCCACAAATCAAGGCAGCAGTTGAAATGCTGTTTAATGTCAAGGTCACTGCGGTGAATACGATTGTCCAAAAGGGCAAGGCCAAAACCTTTAAAGGTCGGCCAGGTCGTCGCTCTGACATGAAAAAGGCAATGGTCACATTGGCTGAGGGTCAGAATATTGACCTGATGGGAGTTTAATCAGATGGCGTTAAAGAAATTTAATCCAACAACCCCAAGCCAGCGGAACCTTGTCCTTGTTGACAAATCTGCCCTTTATAAGGGTGGTCCGGTTAAAAAGCTGACTGAGGGTCTGTCAAAGACAGGTGGCCGTAACAATTCGGGTCACGTGACTGCTTGGCAAAAGGGTGGCGGCCATAAGCGCCGGTATCGCCTAATCGATTTCAAGCGCACCAAAACTGGTATGCTTGCGACTGTTGAGCGGATTGAATATGATCCGAACAGGACAGCATTCATTGCACTTATCACTTATGAAGATGGCGAACAAAGCTATATTCTGGCACCACAGCGTTTATCGATTGGTGACAAGGTTCGAGCCGGTATCGGGTCTGACATCAAGCCGGGCAACGCCCTGCCATTGGCCAATATTCCTGTTGGAACATTGATCCATAATGTTGAGTTAAAGCCGGGCAAGGGTGGCCAGCTGGCGCGTTCAGCTGGAACCTATATCCAGCTTGTTGGTCGTGATCGCGGTTATGCGATTTTGCGCCTGACATCTGGTGAAGTTCGTTTGGTGCGGTCAGAATGTATGGCATCTATCGGTGCTGTATCAAACCCTGACCAGCAGAACATCAAAATTGGTAAGGCTGGCCGTAATCGCTGGCTTGGCCGTCGCCCGCATGTACGCGGCGTGGTTATGAACCCTGTTGATCACCCACATGGTGGTGGTGAGGGTCGTACGTCAGGTGGCCGTCATCCAGTAACACCTTGGGGTAAGCCAACCAAGGGCAAGCGTACTCGTTCTAACAAGAAGACTGACCGCCTGATTGTGCGGCGTCGCAAGCCATAAGGGTCATTCTTAATCATGGCACGTTCAGTTTGGAAAGGCCCGTTTGTTGATGGGCATCTGTTGAAGAAAGCGGACAAGGTTCGCGAGTCTGGTCGGAATGAAGTGATCAAAACATGGTCACGTCGTTCAACGATTATGCCGCAGTTTGTTGGGCTTACATTTGGTGTGCATAATGGCAATAAATTTATCCCTGTGTCTGTTTCGGAAGAAATGGTTGGACACAAGCTTGGTGAATTTTCGCCAACCCGCACTTATTACGGCCATGCCGCCGACAAGAAATCAAAGCGTTAGGGGTAGGTTATGGGTAAGCAATCAAATCCACGCAGCTTGGCTGACAGTGAAGCAAAATCTGTCGTTCGCAATTTGCGCGTCAGCCCACAAAAGCTGAACCTTGTTGCGACAATGATCCGGGGCATGGATGTGAATAAAGCGATTGCCGCTTTGTCATTCTCACGCCGCCGTATCGCTGGCGATGTGAAAAAAGCGCTGCAATCAGCTATTGCCAATGCGGAAAATAACCATTCATTGGATGTTGACAGGTTGTTTGTGAAAGAAGCGCATGTTGGCAAGGGTCTTGTTATGAAGCGTTTCCGCGCACGAGCCAAAGGCCGCGGCGCACGGATTTTAAAGCCATTTTCACACCTGACGATCATCGTCGGTGAAAGAGGAGAGCAGTAGGATGGGTCAGAAAGTCAAGCCAATCGGCCTGCGTGTCGGTATTAACCGGACATGGGATTCGCGCTGGTATGCTGGCCGTAACTATGGGCAGTTGCTTCATGAAGACATTAAGCTTCGCGCATATTTGATGGATCGCCTCAAGCAGGCTGCAATCAGCCGCGTTGTGATCGAGCGTCCAGCTGGCCGCGCCCGCGTGACCATTCATGCTGGCCGTCCGGGTCTGATCATCGGTAAAAAGGGTCAGGACATCGAAAAGTTGCGTCTTGATCTGTCAAGCCGGATTGGTGGCGAGGTTAGCCTGAACATCGTTGAGGTTCGAAAGCCTGAGATTGATGCCAAGTTGGTTGCCGAGAATATTGCTCAGCAGCTTGAGCGCCGGGTTGGTTTTCGCCGCGCGATGAAGCGTGCAGTTCAATCTGCAATGCGTCTTGGTGCTTTGGGTGTACGAATCAACTGCGCTGGTCGTCTTGGCGGTGCCGAGATCGCCCGTACTGAATGGTATCGCGAAGGCCGCGTTCCACTCCATACATTGCGCGCCGAAGTTGATTACGGTGAAGCAACAGCATTCACAACCTACGGTGCCTGCGGCATCAAGGTTTGGGTATTTAAGGGCGAGGTCATGGCTCATGACCCAATGGCCCAGGATAAGCGGATGGCCGAGCAGCAGTCTGGCTCAGCGCCACGCGGCAACGGTTAAGTCTTAGGAGATAAGTTGATGCTTTCGCCAAAGCGTACAAAATTTCGCAAAGCCCATAAAGGCCGGATTCACGGTCTTGCAAAGGGTGGAACGCAGCTGAATTTCGGTTCTTATGGTCTAAAAGCCGTAACACCTGAGCGTGTAACAGCACGTCAAATCGAAGCTGCTCGTCGTGCCATTACACGTCACCTGCGTCGTGCCGGTCGTGTCTGGATCCGGATTTTCCCTGATGTGCCTGTATCAAGCAAGCCTGCGGAGGTTCGGATGGGTAAAGGTAAAGGCACACCAGAATTCTGGGTAGCCCGCGTAAAGCCTGGCCGCATCATGTTTGAGATTGATGGTGTTCCTTGGAATTTGGCGAAAGAGGCATTTACCCTTGCCGCCGCAAAGTTACCGCTGGACACGCGGATTGTTCGTCGCCTTGGCGATACTGATTAAAAAGGGAAGCACCGATGGCAATTGTTAAAGCTGAAGCGCTTCGCGCAAAGACCCCAGATGAGTTGAAGACACAGCTTATCGATCTGAAAAAAGAGCAGTTCAACCTGCGTTTTCAGGCCGCTGGTGGTCAGGTCGAAAATCCAACACGGGCCAAGATTGTGCGCCGTGAGATCGCCCGCATCAAAACTGTACTTGGCCAAAAAGCCAGTGCAGAAAATGCAGCAAAATAGGGAAGTCTAGTTATGCCAAAGCGTACCATGCAAGGCACTGTTGTGAGCGATAAAGGCGATAAGACGGTAACCGTCCGCGTCGAGCGTCGCATCATGCATCCGGTGTATAAAAAGATTATTACCAAATCAAAGAAGTTTGCAGCCCATGACGCTGAAAACCGCTTCAAAGAAGGTGATTCTGTTCGCATTCGTGAATGCCCACCTGTTTCTAAGTCAAAGACCCATGAAGTGGTCTATGACGATGCAGCGAAAAACTAGGAGAGACTGACATGATTCAAATGCAGTCAAATCTTGAAGTTGCCGATAATTCTGGTGCGCGACGTGTCCAGTGTATCAAGGTGCTTGGCGGTTCAGGCCGTAAAGTCGCTGGCGTTGGTGATGTGATCGTTGTTTCGGTCAAGGAAGCCATTCCCCGCGGCAAGGTGAAAAAAGGTGATGTTCATCGTGCGGTTATCGTGCGGACAGCCAAAGAAATTCGTCGGGCAGATGGCAGCGCCATCCGTTTTGACCGAAATGCTGCGGTTTTGTTGAATAAACAGGACGAGCCGATTGGCACACGTATTTTTGGCCCTGTGACCCGCGAGTTGCGTGGCCGCAAGTTCATGAAGATCATTTCTCTGGCACCGGAGGTGCTGTAATGGCTGAGAAGTTTAAAATCAAAAAAGGCGATCAGGTGATTGTGGTTACCGGTCGTGACAAAGGTAAAAAGGGTGAAGTTCTTGAAGTGCTTCGCGCCGAATCTCGTGTTCGGGTTCAGGGGATTAATATGGTCAAGCGCCATCGCCGCGCAACCCAGACAGACACAGGCGGCATTATTTCGATGGAAGCGCCTTTGCATATTTCGAATGTTGCACATATCGATCCTGACAGCGGCACAGCAACACGTGTCGGTTATGAGGAAAAAGATGGTAAAAAAGTCCGGATCGCTCGCCGTTCCGGAAAAGCCCTGGCGTAAGCCCAAGGGTAAGGAGTGAGAAAGCTGAGATGAAGACGCGTTTAGAAGAACATTATCTGACGGCAGTTCGCCCGGCTCTGATTGAGAAATTTGGTTATGCCAATGCTATGCAGGCGCCAAAGCTCGAGAAGATTGTCATTAATATGGGTGTTGGTGAAGCGGTTCGTGATTCGAAAAAAGTCGAACATGCTGCCCGTGAGCTTGCTGCAATTACTGGCCAGAACCCGGTTATCACTCGTTCAAAGAAGGCCAATGCGGCTTTCAAATTGCGCGAAGGGATGCCAATCGGCTGTAAGGTCACATTGCGCCGCGAGCATATGTATGAATTTCTCGACCGGCTGGTGAATATTGCCCTTCCTAGGGTTCGTGACTTCCGCGGTTTGAATGGGAAGAGCTTTGATGGTCGTGGCAACTATGCCATGGGTATTAAAGAACAGATCATTTTCCCTGAGGTCGATTATGACCAGGTAGATGAAATCCGCGGAATGGATATCATTGTGGTGACATCAGCAACAACGGATGATGAGGCCCGCGAGTTACTCGTAGGCTTTCAGTTCCCGTTCGTTAAAGCGTAAGAGCAAAGGGGTTAATCATGGCTAAGAAAAGCGCCGTTGAAAAAAATAACAAGCGCAAGCGTATCGTTGCCGCCCGTGGTGCTCGTCGCGCTGCATTAAAGGCAATCATCGCTGACAAGAACGTGTCAATGGAAGATCGTTTCCAGGCCGTTCTCAAGCTGGCTGATGAGCCACGCGATAGTGCAAAAATTCGTATTCGTAACCGGTGTGAGGTTTCAGGCCGTCCACGTGGTTATGACCGTAAACTTAGAATGTCTCGTATCGCCCTTCGCGATTTGGCCTCAATGGGTCAGGTTCCGGGCGTTGTGAAGTCAAGCTGGTAAAGAGGAGATAAAGCAAATGTCTATGAGTGATCCTCTTGGCGATATGCTAACACGCATCCGTAACGGTCAGAACGCGCGTAAAAGCGTCGTCTCTAGCCCGGCATCACGGTTCCGCAGCAATGTTCTAGAAGTTCTTAAACGCGAAGGCTATATCCGCAATTATTCAAGCGTTGATATTCGCCCAGGCCTGAAAGAGCTGAAGATCGAGCTGAAATATCATGAAGGTCAGCCAGTGATTTCTGAAATCAAGCGCGTATCCCGTCCGGGTCGCCGCGTTTATTTTGGTCTTCGCGACTTGCCGCGGGTGTACAACGGGCTTGGCATTGCCATCTTGTCTACTCCGCGTGGTGTCCTGTCTGACAATGAGGCCCGCACAGCCAAAGTTGGCGGCGAAGTCCTCTGCCACGTATTTTAAGGAGCTGCTCGCATGTCTCGTATCGGAAATAGTGCGATTGTTATCCCGGCTGATGTGACCTTGTCACAGCAGGATGGTATGGTGGTCGTCAAAGGAAAAAACGGTCAGCTGAGCGCCCCACTCCACAGTGAGGTCGAATTAAGCATTGCCGATAATATTGCCACCTTAAAGCCAAAGCGCAAAACTAAGCTTGCGCTATCGCTATGGGGTACAATGCGTGCATCAATCAGCAATATGGTTGTCGGTGTTGGCAGTGGCTTTACCCGCAAATTGGAAATCAACGGTGTTGGTTATCGTGCGGCAATGCAGGGCAATAAAATTGTGCTTAGCCTTGGGTTTAGCCACCCTGTTGAGATGGATGTTCCTGCCGGTTTGACTGCGGTTGTTGAAAATAACACTTCAATCACAATCACTGGCGCTGACAAGCAATTGCTTGGTCAGTTTGCATCTGAAATCCGGTCAAAGCGTCCACCTGAGCCATATAAGGGCAAGGGTGTGAAATATGCTGAAGAGCATATTGTCCGCAAAGAAGGCAAAAAGAAGTAGGGACAGGTCATGTTTACATCTAAAGAATTATTTGAACGCCGCCGTCAGCGGACCCGTTCCAAGCTACGGCAGACCTGCAAAGGACAGCTTCGTTTGTCTGTGCATCGTTCATCAAAGCATATTTATGCTCAGGTTATCGATGATACTGCCGGTATCACTTTGGCAGCAGCTTCTACACTTGACGCCGATTTCAAATCAGCATTAAGCAAGACAGCCGATGTCGCCGCAGCAAGCGTGGTTGGCAAATTGGTCGCCGAGCGCGCCAAGGCAAAAGGCATTGACGCAGTGGTTTTCGACCGCGGCGGTTATATTTTCCACGGCCGGGTCAAGGCGTTGGCTGAAGCCGCGCGCGAAGCCGGTTTGAAATTCTAGGGAGCACGATTGATGGCACGCAATAACGACAGACGGGACCGTAGCCAGGAGCGCGAAGAGCCCGAATTGCTCGAAAAGTTGGTTGGCATTAACCGTGTGGCTAAAGTTGTCAAGGGTGGTCGCCGGTTTGGTTTCGCCGCTTTGGTTGTGGTTGGTGATGGCAAAGGCCGCGCTGGCTTCGGCACAGGCAAGGCCCGTGAGGTTCCTGAAGCGATCCGCAAGGCAACGGAAGGCGCTAAGCGCAATATGGTTCGTATTCCCCTTCGTGACGGTCGCACATTGCACCATGACAATAAGGGCAATTACGGCGCAGGTAAGGTTCTGCTTCGTGCGGCACCTGCCGGTACTGGCATCATCGCCGGTGGCCCAATGCGCGCTGTTTTTGAGGTGCTTGGCATTCAGGATATCGTTGCAAAGTCAATTGGCAGCTCGAACCCACATAATATGATCAAGGCCACTTTTTCAGCATTGAACCATATTCAGGCACCACGGGCTGTGGCGCAAAAGCGCGGCAAGCGCGTTGGCGACATTCTTGTGAAACGTGAAGATAAGGCTGCGACCGGCAACGACGCCGCTGCATCCTAACAGGAGAGAGTAAGATGGCTGCCAAAGCAACAGTGATTGTCACCCAGACAAGAAGCGCAATTGGCCGTAAGGCTGACCAGCGCTTGACCCTGATTGGGCTTGGGCTGAACAAAATTGGCCGTACCCGCGAGCTGGAAGATACAGCATCGGTCCGCGGTATGATTAATAAGGTCAAGCATCTGGTTCGGGTTGAACAACAGTAAACGGTTTTTATCAGCAGAGCGCCTTTAAGTGGCGCGCTGGCAGGAGTGACAAATGAAATTGAACGAAGTCAGAGACAATCCGGGCGCAACGAAGAACGCCAAGCGGGTTGGCCGTGGTATTGGTTCGGGAACCGGAAAGACATCAGGCAGTGGCCATAAGGGTCAGAAGGCGCGCTCAGGCGTGTCAATCAACGGGTTTGAGGGCGGCCAGATGCCGATCCATCGCCGTTTGCCAAAGCGCGGTTTCAATAATATTTTCCGCAAGAATTATGTCGAGGTTAACCTTGGCCGCCTACAAGCGGCAATCGATTCAGGCAAGCTGGATGCCAGCAAGCCGGTTGATGCGGCAGCATTGGTTGGCGCTGGCGTCATCTCAAAGGTGCGTGACGGTGTCCGGATCCTTGCCAAAGGTGAATTGACCGCGAAAAAGGTCGAGATTCATGCAGCGGGTGCGTCTAAGGCCGCTGTTGAAGTAGTCGAAAAAGCTGGTGGCAAGATCATTGTCCCTGCCGTTTCAGCCGAATAGATAGGTAGACAAAGCATATGGCATCATCAGCAGACCGCATGGCAGCAGGCGCAGGGTTTGGCGCGTTGGCAAAAGCCGACGAGCTGAAAAAGCGTCTCTGGTTTACTGTTGGTGCTCTGATCATTTACCGGCTTGGCACATATCTGCCTTTGCCAGGTATTGATCCGGGTGCGCTTGCCGATATCTTTTCGCAGCAATCAAGCGGCATTCTGGGCATGTTTGACATGTTCTCAGGCGGCGCGCTTAGTCGGATGACCATTTTTGCGCTGAATATCATGCCCTATATTACGGCATCGATTATCATGCAGCTAATGACCGCGATCGTGCCTTCGCTCGAAGCCTTGAAAAAGGACGGCGAAGCTGGTCGCAAGATGATCAATCAATATACCCGCTATTTGACAGTGTTATTGGCCACTGTTCAGGGCTATGGCATTGCAGTTGGTCTTGAGTCAGCCAGCGGCGTTGTCGATGATCCGGGTTTGTTTTTCCGTGTGACGACTGTTGTCACGCTTGTTGGTGGAACGCTGTTCTTGATGTGGCTAGGCGAACAAATCACCAGCCGCGGCGTTGGCAATGGTATTTCGCTTATCATTTTCGCTGGCATTGTTGCCAATCTGCCAACCGCGCTTGCCGGTACGCTTGAACTTGGCCGGACCGGTGCGTTGTCTTCATTGTTGATTGTGTTGCTGTTTGTTATGGCGGCTGCAGTGATTGCCTTTATCGTGTTTATCGAACGGTCGGTTCGCAAGATCCTTGTCCAATATCCAAAGCGCCAACATGGCAACAAAGTGTTTGGTGGCGATCAGTCATTCCTGCCGCTAAAGATCAATGTTCCGGGTGTGATCCCGCCGATCTTTGCCTCATCGCTTTTGCTGATGCCCGTATCGATCATTAATCTGACCGGTGGACAGGCCGGAGGTGCTGATTGGCTTGTTGCCTTGAATGCAATGTTGGGTCGCGGACAGCCACTTTATCTGCTGATCTATGTTGCAATGATCGTGTTCTTTGCGTTCTTCTACACAGCGATTGTGTTCAATCCTGAAGATACTGCCGAGAATCTGCGGAAATATGGCGGCTATATCCCGGGTATCCGTCCAGGGAAATCAACCGCTGACTATTTGGACTTTGTGCTGACCCGTTTGACTGTTCTTGGTGCTGCCTATCTATCGGCAATTTGTATCCTGCCCGAACTGTTGATTAGTAAATATGCCGTACCATTTTATTTTGGTGGTACATCCTTGCTGATCGTTGTAACGGTAACATTGGATACGGTTGGTCAGATCCAGTCGCATTTGCTGGCACATCAATATGAAGGTTTGGTGAAGAAATCTCGTTTGAAAGGGCGCAGATAGATGAATATTATTCTGTTTGGCGCACCGGGTGCTGGTAAAGGTACGCAGGCTAAACGGCTTGTTACAGGTCGCGGTCTTGTTCAATTGTCAAGCGGTGACATGCTTCGCTCGGCGATTGCGGCCGGAACCGATCTTGGGCTTCGCGCCAAAGAGATTATGGATCGCGGCGACCTTGTATCTGACGATATTATCGTTGGGATGATCGCGGCGCGCATTGATGATGATGATTGCGCCAATGGCGTTATTCTAGACGGTTTTCCACGCACCGTCGCACAGGCGCATGCGCTTGACGAGATGCTGGATAGCAAGGGTCTTGCCCTTGATTGTGTAATTGAAATTAAGGTTGACGAAGCTGCGCTTTTTGCGCGCATCGAAAACCGCGCTGCCGAAACTGGTGGCGCCAGAGGTGATGACAATGTCGACACATTGCGCAAGCGATTGGCGGTATATCATGAGAATACAGCACCGCTCCTTCCGTATTATGCGGATAAAGGGGTGTTGAAGACTGTTGACGGGATGAATTCAATTGATGAAGCCGCGTCACAAATAGATCGAATTTTAGGGTAACGCATTTGCGTTAAGGTTGACTGTTTCAGGTTTAGGCCTATAATTCGCCGCCTTCAAAGGGAATGCCCGATGAAGCTGGTAAAATGGGTTCCGCGTCGCGGATGACCGATGAAGATAGTCGTGAGTTGAAAAGGAGCCAGGCTGTGGCACGAATTGCTGGTGTAAATATTCCGACCAAAAAACGGGTCGAGATCGCACTGACTTACATTCATGGTATTGGGACAACCAGTGCCAAAAATATCTGTGCAAAGGCGGGTGTTCCAGACGAACGCCGCGTCAATGACTTGTCGGAAGAGGAATTGACTCGTCTTCGCGACATTATTGATGCCGACCAACTTGTTGAAGGCGATCTTCGTCGTCAGACCTCAATGAATATCAAGCGCTACCTTGATCTTGGTTGTTTGCGTGGGCTTCGCCATCGTCGCAATCTGCCAGTTCGTGGCCAGCGTACCCATACAAATGCGCGTACCCGTAAAGGCCCTGCAAAGGCCATTGCCGGTAAGAAGAAATAGCAACGCGAACATTAGGAGACCAATCAAATGGCAAAACAACCAAGCCAAGGCCGTGTTCGTCGTCGCGAGCGGAAAAATATCACCAGTGGCGTTGCGCATGTGAATTCCACATTTAACAACACAATGGTTACGATCACTGATGTTCAGGGCAATACAATTGCGTGGGCATCGGCTGGTGGCATGGGCTTCAAAGGCTCGCGCAAATCAACACCATTTGCCGCACAGCTTGCTGCTGAAGATGCTGGCAAGAAGGCCGCTGAACACGGCATGAAGTCGCTTGATGTTCAGGTACGAGGCCCCGGTTCTGGGCGCGAGTCTGCGCTTCGTGCATTGCAGTCAGTTGGGTTCAATGTCACATCCATCCGTGACGTGACCCCAATTCCACATAATGGTTGTCGCCCGCGTAAACGGCGCCGAGTTTAATTTAGCCATTATTGTTGAATTTAATACCGGCATTTGTTGTGTGGCAGGTTGCCGGTTCATCTCGAATTAAAGGATATCGCCATGATTGAAAAGAATTGGCTAGACCTCAAAAAGCCGGACGAAATGGAAATCAAGGTTTCCGAATATAACCCTAGTCAGGCCGTTGTTGCTGTTGGCCCGTTTGAGCGCGGCTTTGGTGTTACCATTGGTAATGCATTGCGGCGTGTTCTGTTGTCTTCGCTTCAGGGTGCTGCGGTTACTTCAGTCCAGATTCAAGGCGTTGTCCATGAGTTTTCGTCAGTCCCTGGCGTTCGTGAAGACGTAACCGACCTCGTGCTGAACCTCAAAGGCGTTGCTGTTCGCATGGGTGAAGAGGGGCCAAAGCGGCTTCGTTTGAATGTTGAAGGTCCAGCAACAGTGACTGCCGGCATGATCACCGAGACAGCCAATGTCGATATCATGAATCCTGACCATGTTCTTTGTCATTTGGACAAGGGCGCAAAATTGGCAATGGAACTGACTGTTGATACTGGCAAAGGCTATGTCCCTGCCAGCGTTCACCGCTCCGAAGACTCGCCAATTGGTCTGATCCCGATTGATGCGATTTTCAGCCCTGTTCTGCAGGTTGCATATAAGGTGGAAAATGCCCGCGTTGGCCAGATCACCGATTATGACAAGCTGCTTTTGACTATTGAAACTGATGGATCAATCACACCAGAAGATGCGGTTGCTTATGCGGCGCGTATTTTGCAGGAACAGCTTCAGACCTTCATTAACTTTGAAGAGCCAAAAGGCGAGCCAGTCCCAACCGAGCCTGAGTTGCCATTTAGCCGCAACCTTCTTCGTAAGGTGGATGAGCTTGAGCTGTCTGTACGATCAGCAAATTGCCTGAAGAATGACAATATCGTCTATATTGGCGATCTGGTTCTCAAAACCGAGCATGAAATGCTGCGGACACCTAATTTTGGCCGGAAATCTTTGAACGAGATCAAGGAAGTGCTTAAGGGCATGAATCTTGAGCTTGGTATGGATATCACCAATTGGCCACCGGAAAATGTTGAAGAATTGGCGCGACGCTTGGATGAGCCGTTTTAACGGCACACCAGCCTCATCCCAAAGGAACTTAGGAGAAATACAATGCGTCATCGTAATGCCGGTCGGAAACTGAACCGCACCTCGCAGCATCGCCAAATGTTGTTCCGCAACATGGCTCAGGCTTTGATCAAACACGAACAGATCGTGACAACCTTGCCAAAGGCAAAGGAATTGCGCCCTGTCGTTGAACGTCTTATCACGCTTGGCAAGCGCGGCGATCTTCACGCCCGCCGTTTGGCCTTTGCACGGATCCGTTGCGAAGCCATGACCAAAAAGCTGTTTGATGTTCTTGGCTCGCGTTATCAAGAACGCGCAGGCGGTTATACACGGGTGCTAAAAGCTGGTTTCCGTTATGGCGATTCTGCGGCAATGGCGGTAATTGAGCTTGTTGATCGTGACGAAGATGCACGCGGCAAGGATTCAGGCCCTGTTGAAATGGATGAGTCAACCGAAGTTGAAGCGGGAGCCGTAGCCTAGTCGCTGGAGCGAACCGCAGGATAAATTGTGAATAATGAAAGGGCTGCCTTCGGGCGGCCCTTTTTTCTTTGCACCAATATGATGGTTGGGTGAATATAGCGCCTATGAATGAACTTGATCTTGAGGCCGTGCCCGCGGCACCGCTGGCAGAGATATTGCGTCCGAAAACGCTTGATGATGTTGTTGGTCAGGCGCCATTGCTTGGCCCGCAGGGTCGGCTTCGCTTGATGCTTGCGCATGGGTCACTTGGCTCAATTATCTTTTGGGGGCCGCCCGGTACTGGCAAAACAACAATTGCGCGGTTGCTGGCAGATGCGGCTGATATGGCATTTGAATCAATATCGGCGGTATTTGACGGGGTTGGTGAATTGCGCAAGGTTTTCGACCGCGCCGCACAACGCCGCCTGCAGGGACGGCGCACGCTTTTATTTGTTGATGAAGTCCACCGGTTTAATAAGGCGCAGCAGGATGGCCTATTACCGCGCGTCGAAGATGGTACGGTGACGCTTGTTGGGGCAACCACGGAAAACCCTTCTTTTGCCTTGAATGGCGCGTTGCTGTCGCGGGCGCAAGTGCTGGTTCTTGACCGGTTGGATCGTGCCGCGCTTGAGGCAATTTTGAGCCGTCTTGAGGCGCATATCGGGCGTGATTTGCCAATTGATAAAGATGCCCGCGCTACGCTTCTTGGCATGGCTGATGGCGATGGGCGTTATTTGCTGAATATGGCGAGTCTGCTTGTTGAAATGCCAGCAACGACAATGCTGGATAGTCGCGGCCTTGCCGAATTGGTGGCAGGGCGCGCACCAGCCTTTGATCGGGCAGGTGATCAACATTATAATTTGATGTCGGCCTTGCATAAATCCATGCGGTCATCGGATGCTGATGCTGGTCTTTACTGGTTTGCCCGTATGTTGGCTGGGGGTGAGGATCCACATTATATTCTGCGGCGTTTGACCCGTTTTGCCGCCGAGGATATCGGGCTTGCCGAACCTGAAGCACAACCGCGTGCCTTGGCCGCATGGCAGGCCTATGAAAGGCTTGGCAGCCCTGAAGGCGATCTTGCCATTGCCGGATTGGTGATTTATCTGGCAACAGCGCCAAAATCAAACGCCGCCTATAAGGCGTTTAAGGCCGCAAAAAAGGCTGCCTCCCAAACCGGATCTCTTGGCCCGCCAGCGCATATTTTGAACGCGCCAACCAAATTGATGAAACAGCTTGGCTATGGCGCTGATTATGCGTATGACCATGACGATCCAGACGGGTTTTCTGGACAGAATTGTTTTCCTGATGGGATGGATCGGCAGGTTTTCTATCAGCCAGTTGAACGCGGCTATGAGCGCGAAACTGCCAAACGGCTTGCCTATTGGGAGCGGTTGCGGGCAAGCAAACAGCCGACGCTTCAAACCGGCAAAAAGACTGATGAGGGCTAGATGGCAAGTGCGACAATGATTGCTGCCGTTGCGGCGGGTGGAGCGATTGGTGCTGTTTTGCGCTATGGGGTTAGCCTTGAGCATTGGTGCTGGCCTGTTTGGCATCGCAGGGCCATTGGGAACATTGCTGGTGAATATTGCCGGTTCGGGTTTGATGGGCTGTCTTGCTGGTGCGGTTGCAGCTGGCATGGTTTTGCCTGAGGCATGGCGGGGCTTTTTCGCCATTGGCTTGCTTGGGGCGCTGACCACTTTTTCCAGCTTTGCGCTTGATGCGGATCAGTTATGGCAGAAACAGGGTATGGCAATGGCTGGTGCTTATGTTATGGCATCAGTGCTATCGTCACTTTTGGCATTTGGCGCGGGTTTCTGGGCGGTTAGGCATAGTGGGATGTGGCAATGAGTAAAGATATCGTGGCCAAAGGGTCTGCGGCAGCCGATAATAAATGGCGCTTTGAGGCGGTTCCCGACCATGAGGACGGCACGCGGCTTGACCGGTTTTTACGGCGGTTATTTCCCGGGCTTGGCCAAGGGCAGATTGAGCGAATGCTGCGCAATGGCCTGATCCGGCTTGATGGTGCCAAGGCCAAGGCGGCGACAAGGCTTGCCGCCGGCCAGACGCTGCGGCTTCCGCCGGTGATTGCCGAAACCCCTGCCGCCAGCAAACCTGCGGCACCGCGCATTGTGGCCAGCAGTTCACTTCGCCAGCAATTTGACGATATGTTCCTTGCCGAAGGCAAGGGCTGGCTGGCGTTGAACAAGCCAAGCGGGCTGGCGGTTCAGGGCGGCACTGGCACGCATCACCATATTGACGGCATGATGCGGGCAATGAGTGATGCAATGCAGGCAGGCCGATGAAGGCTGGTTCACCGGATTGACAAAGATACCAGCGGCGTTCTGTTGTTGGCCAAAACGATCGAGGCTGCGCGCAGCCTGACCGACGCATTTCAAAAACACCGGCTGGAAAAAACCTATCTTGCGCTGGTCATGGGATTGCCGCCTGAGTCGGGCAGCATCCGTGATCCAATTTTAAAGCTTGGCGGTAAGGCCGGCGAAAAAATGCAGGTTCACGAAGATGGGCAATCGGCGCAAACCCTGTATCGGCGGCTTGATCATGCTGGTCGGAAAATGGCGCTGATGGCGTTGCGCCCGTTAACCGGGAGAACGCATCAATTGCGCGTTCATATGGCGCATATTGGCCACCCGATTTGCGGTGATGGGAAATATGCTGGTGATGACGCGCATCCGGGCGGGCTGATCGCACGCCGGCTGCATCTTCATGCGTGGCAGTTAAAATTGACCGATGGAAAAGTGATTACAGCGCCGCCAAGCCCGCATTTGAAAGCAAGCCTTGCCGATCTTGGTATGGATTTACCGGCAGCAGGCTGGCGGTTTCAAGATTATTAGGCAATGGCCAAAAGTGGCGCAAAATTTTGGGTTATAAAAAATTTTAGATTTTATGGGGATTGTCAGGAGCTGATGGCGGCGAAAAAACGGTTTTACAAGTCAGTCTCGTGCGGACAGATGACGGCCTGTCGATCCAGCTTGATGGGTCGGAATTTACGCTCGCCGGCGGGCAGCCTGTTGCGCCTGCCAACAATGTCTTTGGCATCGGCGATTGCTGATGAATGGCGGGCGCAGGGCGATGATATTGATCCGGCAACAATGCCGCTATTCAGCCTTGCCGTCACCGTGATTGATCGGGTGACGCCGCAACGTGATATGGTGATGGCCGAACTTGCTGCCTATGGCGGCAATGATCTGCTTTGTTATCGTGATGCGCAAAACTGATCTTGCCAGCCGCCAGCATGATCAGTGGCAGCCCTTGGCTGGACCGGCTGGCCGCCGAACACGATATCCATCTTGAGATTGTTACCGGCAGCATGCCAATCGGGCAAGGCGGTGCGGTGAAATTCGGCGCGTTGATTGCCGCGCATGATGATTGGCAGCTTGGCATTTTGCATCGCGCCACCAGCCTGTCGGGATCGCTGGTGCTGGGGCTTGGGTTTGTGTCGATGATGATTGATAGTGACGCGATGTTTGACCTCGCCTTTCTTGATGAGCTTTGGCAGAACGAAACATGGGGAACCGACTGTCGAGACCGCCGACCGGCATGGGTTTTTGCGCGCCGAATTACAGGACGCGGCACGGTTTCTGGCGTTTCTGGCCGATCCATCTTTGCCGGAAAAGGCAAAGATATGAAACGGGCAATGGGTCATGCGGCGCTAAGCGCGCCCTTGCTTGGCCGCCTGTCGGCTTTTGACATGGGCGAGTTTGGCCCGCATGCCAGCCTGCTTTACCGTGAATTGATCACCAGCGCATCTGCCGGATTGCCAGCAAGCACGATCATCCTTGCCGCTGCCATTATTGATATTGTTCAGCATGAACAGGCTGGCCCTGCTGGCTATCTTGATGGGGCGGCATTTGCCTATGCTGGCAGTACGGCCAATCTTGGCTGGCTTCGCGGGCGGCGCAATTATTTGCTTCACCATGAAGGGCCAAGTGACGGTTTGATGGGCGAGGCGGATGCTGGCCGCTGGCTTGCCGGTGATGCCGAACGGGCGGTGATTGCGCTTTTGGATTTTTTGGATGATTTGCGGCTTGCCGACTAGCCGCTACTTTGCCAACTAGCCTTTGCCAACTAGCTAACAGGCCTTTGCCGCTGGTTTCTTACGCTATTGTCGGTGGGTTATGGTGCAGTGGATTATGCTACGGGTTTGGGAAAAACACCGGAAATTGCGCCTTTAGAACATGGTCAAGATCATCCATGCTAGCGCTAACACCAAGATCGGCAAATGATGTCACCCCGCCATCATGAACGCCGCATGGCACAATGGCATCAAAAGCGGCCAGATCAGGATCAAGATTAATCGCAATGCCATGCCAGCTGACCCAGCGGCTGATGCGGATGCCAATCGCCGCAATCTTATCAAGCCCGCTGTCGCTTTTGCCGTTTTTAACCCAGATTCCGGGCAAGCCATCGCGCCGTTGACCGGCAATGCCAAAGGCGGCAAGGCTGGTAATGATCCAGCTTTCCAACCCATGAACAAGGGCGCGCACATCCTGACCACGGCGGCTGAGGTCAAGCATGACATAGGCAACACGCTGGCCCGGCCCGTGCCAAGTCCATTGTCCGCCGCGCCCAACATGCGAAATGGGCACATTTCCGGGTGCCAAAAGATCATGCGGCTTTGCCGATGTGCCGGCGGTATAAACCGCCTGATGTTCAAGAAGCCATACAGCCTCGGCAGCGGCGTTCTGGCGAATGGCGGTTGCATGTGACTGCATTTCGGCCAAAAGCGGCTCATAGGGCTGGAAACCGGCGAAATGACGCCATGCCAGCGGCAAGCTAGGCACTGGCAGTGCGGCGGCGTTTTGATTCGCATTTTCAGGCGGGGCTGCTGGCGGCATGGTTATGATCCGGTTAGCAAAAAGCCATCATGGTTAATGGCTATAGCATAGCTTGCCTTTTGCTGGCTGGCTATGTTTTCGCGCCGGTCATGATGGCTTTAGGGGGCTGATGCACGAAAGCGACTAATTGGCTGGCTTTTGTCTTTTTCGCCTTCGGCGGCGAAACAGGCTTGATAAATGAGAATGAAGGTGACATATAGGTGGCACCTCAGACGTGCGGCCGTGGCGGAATTGGTAGACGCGCAGCGTTGAGGTCGCTGTGGGCTAACCCCCGTGGAAGTTCGAGTCTTCTCGGCCGCACCATTCT
>CAJJBY010000011.1 GCA_905182545.1 uncultured Candidatus Puniceispirillum sp. | reverse complement strand
GGATATCGGCCGATCATGCTGACCGCATTGCCGGTGACAGAGGCATTTTTGACGCTAGCCGTTTCACTCCATGCAAATGTGATTTTTTGAATGATGAACAGCCTTTGTGGGATATAAAGGCCAGTCAATCCGTGCGGAATGAAAAGACCCAAACCATCACCCATTACAATATGCGGATGAATGTGCTGAACGTGCCGGTTGGCTATCTGCCATTTCTGACGCATCCTGATTGGACAGTGCGGCGACGTTCGGGCTTTTTGACCCCAAGCTTTATCATCAGTTCAGATTTGGGCTTTACCCCATCGATCCCCTATTATCAGATTATTGATGAAACAAGTGATGCAGAATTCACCACCTACAAATATCAATATCGTGGGCTTGGCGTAAAATCGCGCTATCGCAAATTATGGGATAGGGCTGAGTTGAACGCCATCTTCTACACAGCCAATGTTGAAACCTATAAAAAGAACCGCGAGCTTGTCGGCGCCGTTGATGCGACCTATGCAAGCCGCATTGGTAATGGGTGGAACATCAAGGCCAATCTTCGCCGGGCAAGCCAAGACACGTTCATGCGCCGCTATGATTTCAATGACGACACCTCACTGAAATCAACCGTTTCAGCAACAAGAACAATCGACAACCGCTATTACAGGGTTGAAGCATCCGACCGCCAATCATTGCTTGCCAGCGACAAAACCTTGAATGAACCAACTGTTCTGCCATCAATTTTCTATGAGAAAACCGAGAAAGGCTGGCGCGGAAACCAGAAGTTCCGAACCGAGCTTAGCGCCGTGCAATTGGATAATGATCAAGGGCATGATATGGCGCGCTGGAGCGGCATTTTTGAAGTGGCGGAAGATTTTGAGCTGCCGCTTGGCATCGCCAATTATGAGGCAAATGTCACCGGCAATTACTACAGCATCCACACCAAGCCAGATAGCGCGGCAACAACGCTTGGTGATATCAGTTTTGTTACCCCTGCCCTTTCAGTTGGCTGGCGATTGCCGATTGCGGTGGTCGGGGCAGACCGCACTGCAATTTTTGAACCGCAAGCCCGACTAGCCTTTATTGGCGGCAAAGACCGGACATCGGATATTCCCAATCGTGACGCCAGTGATTACCGTATTGACGAGGCCAATCTTTTCCTTTTGAACCGCTATCAGGGCAAGGATTACATCTTGCCAGGAACGCGTGCTGACATTGGCGTATCGGCAACAACCAACGATAATTTTTTTGGTGATGTGTCTGGCTTTCTTGGTGTTAGCCGCCGCCTGTCGGGGAAAAACATCCGCCGGCCTGAACACCGATCAGGGTGATAAATATTCCGACTATGTTGCAAGCCTGACGGTAAATCCGGCAAACAGCTTTAATGTGCGTTGGTTGGGACGGCTTTCATCAAAGGATTTAACCTTGAATGAATCAAAGACATCGCTTTCCTCGGCACTTGGCACCGGCAATTTAAGCCTGACCCATAACCAGCTTGCCAAAGCTTATTTCGCCAGCAGTGACGATGACCGTGAAGAATTATCAGCAAGCTATAGCCAATCACTAATCGGTGGTTGGCAGTTTTCGGCAACGCAATTATGGGATCTGTCCTATGGCAAGACCCGGCGCAAGAAAAAGCACGGCCGCGCTTAGCTGGAATGGTGGCGTTCAAGATTGCCTATATATCACCATCAATTATGAACACGACCCCGTTGCCGACCGTGATGTTAGCGCCGTTGACCAGTTAAATTTCGTCATTGGCTTTAAAAACCTTGGCGCGATCTCGCAATCAGCAGCATCGGCTTTCGGAAAATAAGGCCCGCCGCCATTCCATGGCGATTTCGCCGTGTGATCCGTTACAGCAGAACAGCAATCAGAACGATGACCAACGGTTGAAATAATCATCGCGCGCGTTAGCCGCACATTATTGCGAAGGCTTTTGCCCATAATCGTCCCAAGCCAGCACCAAAGGCTATGCAAACAAAGCTGGCAGATGGCAAAGGTCAGGATAATAACAGGCAATTGAACCGAAAAATCGCCAAGAGCTGGGGCAAATTTTCCCCATGCCAGAACACACATAACCCATGCTTTGGGGTTTAGCGGATGAACAAATAAGCCGTTACGAAAGCGGAAATGATCCTGCGCAGGCTCAGCTGTTGTTGGTGTCGGCATCACTTGCTGGCCATGATTTCAACGCAAGCCAGATCATATAGCCAGCGCTGACATAGCTTAACAGCATTTGCCAGACAGGAGCCTCGGCCAAAACAAGACCGAAACCAAATCCAATAAAAAGATTGAGCGCAATTTTGCCAACAATCAGCCCAAGAATAAAACCGATAGATTGGCGCAAACCTTGGCGAACCCCGGCCAGCATCACAATCAAATTGGCTGGCCCGGGCGTGCCAACCATGAAGGCAACAAAGGCTAATAGGGTGAAAAACGCAAGCATTTAAAGGAGTTCCAATTTAGTCGTCTTCGATTAAACGCTTACCAAGAAGGTGAACAGGTTCAATCGCGTAGCCAGAGCTGGTGGTAGAATTCGACAACCTTGTCATTATCGGTTCTGACGCAAAAATTGATCTTTGGACAGCCAATCGATGTCAGCAATCGTTCAGCCTCGGCCATCAAAATCTTGCCATAGCCTGCGCCCGAATGATCAGGGTCGACAGCGAGATAATTAATGCTGCCCCGATGCCCACCATAGCCAATCATGATTGAGGCCATAGAGAACCCCATCAATTTGTCCAATCAAAAATTTACTGTTCTGATCACTGTTTTTGCGCGCAATATCTTTTTCCAGATTATTCCAACTGCGGGTCAGGCCACATTTTTCCCACAGGGCGATCACATGGTCGCTTTGATCATCCAGTAAATTCAGAAATTTTCAACAGTTTAGACATGGGCAACGTCTTTCAATCACGCTAGACGGTTGATCCGTAACAGGTTTTTATCGGCGTTTCAATGTTTCAAAATTGCCTGATAAATCTGAAAACAACCTGTTAGAATCCCAGATCATCTCTTGCTTAGGGCAGCGCACCATGCGTCAATTTTAGCCGCAGGCGATAGTGCGGCATGGGCAGGCGATGTTGATGGCAAGCCAATAATTTCAACATCAGCAAGCAATTCCTTATCTAGCTTATCGGCAAAAGATGGTATGACCAAACGCCGCCAATAATAAAAGGCCGCGCGCCATTCAGGCAAATTCGATTAATCTGGGGATAGGCTGACAACAATGTTACAAAATTATTGCATTTTGCAACGCGAATTGTTGCATCCGATGATGCCTTGCGGCTGCATGATGCCAAAACATCCCACAGCCCGATATGCGCATCATTTAACGCCACCAGCCGCGCTTGTTAAGGCGCGTTTCGGTCAATGTGAAACGCCGTCTCGACGCAATCCCAAAACAAATTCCGCGGATGCGCGCAATATTTGGCTTCCTTAAGCGATATTACCCCTGGCATGCTTCCAAGGACCAGAATTTGGCAGGATACAATAATCTCATGTACAAGGGCTGAAATGACGGTTTGACGTAACATGCGATTGCCTTCCAGTTGGTAAAGCTTCGTGAGCAGCATTATATTAGCATTAACACTTTAAATCTTAACCTTATGTTTTTATTTAGTTATATATATTTAAACTGAAATTTGGTTACCTACCAAAAAAAGCGCTATAATTTACCTATATTTATGTTTATTTTTCGTAATTTAGTTACAATTTGTCTATCCAGAACAAGCAAGCCTATGGTGATAATGGCCAGCCCACCATTTTGGCCAGTGTAATCATTTGCCCAAAAAGGATAGCATTAAACAAAATTGATGATGGCGGAATGATGATCGTGCAAATAGGAAGAAATGACCAGCGCCAGTTCTTTCCAACCCTATGATGTCTAACTGTTGACAAATCAATTGAGTCAGACTGACTATTAGTCATTTATGGCATAAGAACTAAAGGGCACTGCCACCAAAGTTTCGACAACCGCTCTCCATATTCATCTGGTGAAGCACTCCATCGTTTATGTCTCCTTCAGCACTTAAACAAACTCACCCAAACTAGGTTCGGATAATAATGTTCAGACCCTTTGAGAGTTGATAAACACTTGTGCCCCTCTGGAGTATTAAGCAATTCTCTTAGCATGCACATTCAATGGTTAGTTTAGCGGTCACTTAAACCATTAACTTCGTACTTAGTTGAACGATGATGATCCATATCAGAAACGCACCCCTAACTAGAAACATTTACCCTATCAAACTCTTGTAGGTCTCGATGAAAAGACTACAATCACCACAGGTCACATCCGACCTACTCCACGGTCACTGATTTTGCCAAATTGCGTGGCTGGTCAACATCGGTGCCTTTTTCAACCGCGGTTAGATAGGCCAAAATCTGCGCTGGAATGGCAAGCAGAATGGGCGCAAGAAGCGGATCAACATCAGGAACGGTGATGACCGCGCTTGCATAATCAACCTCGGCGGCGGCTCTTGCTTCGGACAAAAGGATGATCTTGCCACCACGGGCGCTGGCCTCGCGAAGATTGCTGCTGGCCTTTGCCATCACCGCACCTGCTGCCAACAAGGCAACAACCGGCAGATCTTCTTCAATCAGCGCAATCGGCCCATGCTTCATTTCGCCCGAGGCAAAGCCTTCAGCATGGATATAGCTTAGCTCTTTCAGTTTTAACGCGCCTTCCATTGCCAGCGGGTAAAGCGCACCGCGCCCAAGATAAAGCGCCGATTTGGCTTGCGATAGCTGATGCGCGACTGGCCGGATGGCGTCAAACAGGCCAAGGGCTTTGCCAACCAAACCGGGCAAGGCTTGGATTTCGGCATGAATGGCCTCGGCGCGCGCCTCGTCAATTTGCCCCTTGGCGCGTGCCAACGCCACAGCAAAACACAGCAAAACCGTCAATTGCGCGGTAAAAGCCTTGGTACTGGCAACCCCGATTTCCGGCCCTGCCCGCGTTGGCAAAACAGCATCTGCCTCACGCGCAATCGTACTGCTTGGCACATTGACCAGCCCGATGGTTTGCAGGCCGCACGCTGCTGCATGGCGCATGGCCATGAGCGTATCAAGACTTTCGCCTGATTGCGAAATGGCGATTGCCGTATTATAAGGCGCTGTTGCTGGCTGGCGATAATGAAACTCGGATGCCACTTCACAAGCCACCGGCACGCGCGCCAGCGACTCAACCCAATAGCGGGCAATCTGCGTTGCATAATGGCTGGTTCCAGCTGCCACCATGACAATACCGTCAATAGACCGAAGCGCTTCATCGCTCATCTGCGCGGTTAGGCGGCCATATTCATTTGTCATCGCCGCCAGCGAATGGGCAATGGCATCCGGCTGTTCGTGAATTTCTTTTTCCATATAATGGCGATAACCGCCCTTATCGACCAGACCCGGGCTTGCCGCCACAATCACCGCTTCACGATTTACCGGCGTGCCATCGGCCTGATAAACCGAAACGCCATCGGCGCGAACCAGCGCGTAATCATGATCTTTTAGGTAAACCACTTTTCGCGTTAAATGTGACAAAGCAATCGCGTCTGACCCAATATAACAAGCATCATCACCAATGCCCAAAGCTAGCGGCGAGGCATTACGCGCCACGATCAATAAATCAGGATGATCAATTGCCATCACCGCAAAAGCATAGGCACCGTCAATTTCGTCAAGCACCTGACGCGTTGCCATTGCCGGATCCAGACCAGCATCAAACGCTTCGACAAACAGATGCGCCAAAACTTCAGAATCGGTATCGCTGGAAAATTGGTGGCCAGCGGCTTCAAGCCGCGCGCGGATGGTGCGGTGATTTTCGATAATGCCATTATGCACAATCGCAACCCTGCCCGATGCCACATGCGGATGCGCATTTTCGGTTGAAACACCACCATGCGTCGCCCAGCGCGTATGACCAATACCAATATCACCAAGCAACGGCGTTGCTTTGAGTGCCAAATCAAGATTTACAAGCTTGCCAACGGCGCGTTGAAGCGCAATCGCACTATCATGGATCGTAACAATGCCCGAACTGTCATAACCGCGATATTCAAGACGCTTTAACGCATCAAGAAGCACATCGCTACATTGCTTATGTCCAACCGCACCAACAATTCCGCACATCAGATAGCCTCTTTCATCATCTTTAAGCCGGTTTTCATGGCCTGACAGCGATCTAACGAAAGCCAAGACTTTATCCTAAATGCCCAGACTTGATCGCAAATGCAATACACTTTCAGTGTCAGCTTATTTATCTCATTGTGATAGATATATTTTTATTTGAAAGAAAGGCCAGAATGGGACTTTTTGATGATTTTTCCCAAATTGGCCCAAAAAGCAAAACCACATCACGCAAATGTTTGGCATTAAGCGGTATTTCCGATTATAAATTTTATATGGAAATTGCTGCCATCATTCTTGCTGCCGGAAAAGGCACGCGCCTTAACTCTGCTTTGCCAAAGCCGCTTCATCATATTGGCGGCAGGGCAATGCTGGCATGGTCGCTAGACGCTGCCAAGGCAGCGGCGGCAAGCCATATTGTAACGGTTCTGCCAAAGGGTTCAGACGCGATCATCAACTGGCTTGACGGTCAAAAAAGCTGTATCCAAGACCCACCAAAAGGCACCGGCCATGCGGTACTGGCGGCCCGCGACAGCCTAGCCGGTTTTGACGGCATTGCCCTAATCATGTTTGCCGACACGCCATTGATACCGGCGCAAACCCTATCCAGCCTTGCTGCGGCAATTACCGATGGTGCCGATATCGCCGTTTTGGGGTTTGATGCGGCTGATCCCACCGGCTATGGCCGGTTAATCACCAGTGATGATCACAAGCTGGAAAAAATTGTCGAGCATAATGATGCCAGCGACAGCGAACGCGCCCAAAGATTGGTCAATGGCGGCGTTATGGCAGTGCGTTGCCCATTGCTGTTTGATCTTCTTGAAAAGGTTGAGGTCAGATAATGCCAAGGGCGAAATCTACCTTACCGATATTGTCTATCATGCCAATGCGCAGGCATTGAATGTTACTTACCGCACCACCAACGAAACCGAAATTGCCGGCGTCAATAGCCGCCAAGATCTGGCTCATATCGAGGCTATCCTGCAAAAGCGGCTTCGCCAGAGCGCTATGGAACAGGGCGTAACCCTGCAAGCTCCGGAAACGGTTTTTCTAAATGCCGATATCCGTTTTGGCCGTGATGTGATCATCGAACCGCATGTTGTTATTGGTGCTGGCAGCGTGATTGGCGAAGGCTGCATCATAAAATCATTCTCGCATATCGAAGGCACAACGCTTGGCGCATGCTGCATTATTGGCCCCTATGCAAGGCTTCGCCCGGGCACAAATGCCGATGAAGGCGTCAAGATTGGTAATTTTGTCGAAACGAAAAAGGCTGTCATTGGCGCCGGAAGCAAGGCCAATCACCTAACCTATATTGGTGACACAACAATCGGCGTTGGCGCCAATATCGGGGCTGGCACAATTACCTGTAATTACGACGGCTTTGGTAAATTCAAAACTTTGATCGGTGATGGCGCGTCAATCGGATCAAATACTGCGCTTGTCGCCCCTGTTACAATTGGCGCCGGAGCGATTATCGGCGCTGGCAGCACCATCACCGCTGATGTGCCGTCTAATTCCATCACAACGACGCGAAGCGCGGTTGATGTTCGCCATGATGCTGCCACCCGCTATCGCAGCGTTCGCGAAAATGACACCAAATAAATAAATTCATCTGACGCCTGCTGAAAATGAGCCACCCGAATGAATGTTAAAATCGCCAATGCCGCAAAATTGCTATGCTCACTTCAAGCTAAAAAGGTGCTTGTTCTTGGCGACGTGATCCTTGACCGGTTTGTCGATGGTGCCGTGACCCGCATTTCGCCCGAAGCGCCTGTTCCGATTTTAAGCCAAAGCCGTGTTCGCCAGATGCCGGGCGGGGCCGCAAATGTGGCCTGTAATCTGGCGCAGATGGGGATGCATGTGCATTTGATTGGCGTTTGCGGCGATGATGAAGCCGGCAAATCATTGCATGACGAATTGGCAAAGCTTCCCGCCATCCGCTTTGATCCGGTTACCATCACCGGCAGGCCAACAAGCCTGAAAACGCGTTTTCGGGCTGGCAGCCAGCAAATTTTGCGCGTTGATGATGAGGTCACTAGCGATATTGACACTGCCGCCGCCAAACAATTTACCAAACATGCCCTGCCCGCAATTCAAGATGCCAATCTGGTGGTGCTGTCTGATTATGCAAAAGGCGCCTTGCCACTATTGCTTCTTGAAAACATCATTGCCCATGCCAAGGCCAAAGGCAAAATGATCATTGCCGATCCAAAACGCGCCGATATCTCGATCTATTCCGGTGTCGATCTGCTAACGCCGAATCTGGCAGAATTACAAAACACCACTGATCAGATATTGAGTTCAATTGAGGCGATTGGCCAAGCAGCAACCGCGCTTGCCAAAGAATTTGGCATTGGCAGCATTTTAACCACCATGAGCGCACGCGGTATGATGCTTAGCAAAGCTGATGGCACCCAATTCCACGATCCAGCAAGCGCACGCGATATTTTCGATGTATCTGGTGCTGGCGATACTGTGGTGGCGATGATTGCTGGTGCATTAGCTGCTGGTGCTGATTTAGAAGATGCTGTCGGGATGGCCAATCACGCTGCCGGTGTTGCCGTTGGCAAATCAGGAACCGCCATTGTTGCACCGGGTGAAGTTTTGGCGCATTTGGCAGGCACGCCGCCGCCAACCGATTGGCCAAGCATTGCCATGCAATGCACCAATTGGCGCGATTCTGGTCAAAAAATCGCTTTTGCCAATGGTTGTTTTGATTTGCTGCATCCGGGGCATATCCATCTTTTAAGGGAAGCGGCACGCAATGCTGACAAGCTGGTCGTTGGATTGAATGGAGATGGCTCTGTAAGGCGTTTGAAGGGCGCCGGACGACCAACTCAATCAGCCGAGCTGCGAAGCGCCGTTCTGGCTGCACTGCCCTTTGTTGATGCCGTAGCGGTGTTTGATGAGGACACCCCCTTTGACCTTATTGCAACCTTGCAGCCTGATATCATCGTAAAAGGTGGCGATTATATTGCCGATCAGGTTGTTGGCGCCGATACTGTGGCGGTACGCGGTGGACAGGTGCTGATCATCTCGACCCTTGATGGCCATGCGACAAGCAAGCTGATTACAGCCTAGCCCATAAAAAAACGGTGTGTTCCGCCACTGGCAAATCACACCGCTTTATCGTCAGATGTTATGGCTAGTCGATTTTTTGACTTTCCCAATGCGGCACATCTTTGCCTTCAAGAACCGCCTCAAATGACCGCAGGCGCTTGTAAATCGAAATCAACTCGACAATTGTTGACCAGCTGCGAACCAGGAATTGCAAAGATGATTCAACCCGTCCAAATGCCCGCACAATCTGCTGCATCACGCCAAGGGTGATCGCCCCAGCCACAATTGTTGGCGCCAAGGCAACATAAGGAACAAGAACACCAGCCTGCAAATAGGAAATCTTGGCAACATCAAAATAAAGATAATGGAAAAACAGGCGGTAATAGTTTTTCCGCACATTCCCGAAAAACTCATTCACAGTTGGCGGGGTGATCCGGTCTGTATCATCTTCACCATAAACCAATTGCTTGCGATAGGCCGCCTCCACCACCTGATTGTTAAATTCCAGCCCCGGCAGTTTATAACCAACAGCAGCAAGAACAACGGTGCCGAAAAGCGCAAAAACAATTGCCACATAAACCAGTGAATGTTCGACAATGCCAAAAAATGGCAGTTCGGTTACATTTTTGGACAGGCCCCATAGGATCGGCAAAAAGGCAAAAAGCGTCATAACCGAGTCAAGAAACGCAACGCCAAGCCCTTCCATAATCGCGGCAAAACGTTTTGTATCTTCTTGAACGCGCTGTGATGCGCCTTCGATTTGATGAAGCTTCTTCCAGTTTTTGGTGTAGTAATCATTCATCGCCGTACGCCAGCGAAACACCCAATGTTTTGAGAAAAAGCTTAGCAGCGTTGCGATAACAACATAAATGCCAGCAATCTTGAAAAAGCTGAGCAACGCCCCAAAAAACTCGGCTTGCGTTACCGCATTTGGCGTTGTTAGCGCCTTTTGAACCATATCATAGAACTGGCCAAACCATTCATTGATCATCACATCGACTTGCACCTGATAATAGGTACCACCAACAATAACCACCATGCCAAGCCAAGCCCAAAGCGCCCATTGCCGTGATCTAAAAAAAGACGAAAACATTTCAATTCCTCGCAATCTGAAACAGGTGACATGCCAACAACGACCATCGTGATATGGGCCGGCCTAGATTGTATTCAATACACCTAAATTAAAATAAATGCGCGGCTAATGACGATAGCCAGCGATTTGCCTAGCTTTGCCGCCGGTCATGAACAATGGCACTGGCAACAATACCAAAGCCAATGAAAACGGTTAGCATTGACGTGCCGCCATAGGAAATCAGCGGCAATGGTGCGCCAACAACGGGCAGCAACCCACTCACCATCGCCACATTAACGAACATATAGAAAAACACCATCATGCCAATGCCAATACAGGTAAGCTGGGCAAACCGGCTAATCACGCGAAAACTAATCCGCAGAATTGCGATGGTTATCAATAGATAAATCAGCAAAATAAAGATATTACCAGCAAAGCCAAATTCCTCGCCAATCATGGTAAAAACAAAGTCGGTTTGCTTTTCGGGAAGGTAATTTAGCTGGCTTTGACTTCCCATCAAAAACCCTTTGCCAAAAAATCCACCCGACCCAAGGGCAATTTTCGATTGCGTGATCTGATAGCCCGCTCCCAAAACATCGGATTCAGGGTTTAAAAAAGTCATCACGCGCACCTTTTGATAGGCCTTAAGCTGCACCCATAATAGCGGAACCGCCGCCAACACCGCCACCAGCGAGCCAAATACATATCGCCATGGCAAACCAGCCGAAAACACCACAACAAGCCCACCAAACAACAGCATCAACGCCGTTCCAAGATCGGGCTGTTTCACAATCATCACAAATGGCACGGCAATAATGACAAAGGCTGGAAGATACCACACAAAGCTGCGCATCCGGTCATGTGGCTGGCTGCTGAAATAGCGCGCCAATGCCATAATAACCGCCAACTTGGCTGGCTCGGATGGTTGAAAATTCATCCCGCCAATGCTAATCCAGCGCGAAACACCCTGCCCTGTTCCAATAACCATGACCGCCAGCAAAACCAATATTGCCGCGGCCAAAAACACATAGGACATACGTTTGATAAAACTGAAATCAATAAAGGCAACACAAACAACAAGCGCCATGCCAACAATCGCGCGAACCGCATGCCTACCAGCCCATGGCTGCCATGATCCTTGCGATGCAGAATAAAGCGCCAGCGAGCCAACAAGCACCAAAATACCGGCCAAAAACAACAAATGCCAAGGAATGCGAAACAGGATTTTGAAAACCGTCATATCTAGCCCTGTTTCTGCATTAATTGGGTAAGAATATCACGGGCAACTGGCGCGGCGGTTGATGATCCGCTTCCGCCATGTTCAACCACCACCGAAATGGCATAGCGCGGCCGCTTTACCGGCGCATAGGCAACAAAAAGCGCGTGGTCACGTTCGGCCCATGGTCGGTCGATATTATTGACAATTCCTTCCTCGCGCTGGGCTTTGGTGATGCGTTTGACCTGAACGGTTCCGGTTTTCCCAGCCATGCCGCCAAGCGATTTATCCAGATCATAATTTCGTGCAGTGCCAAGCCCGCCATTCATCACTTTAAACATACCTTCACGAACAATCGCCAAAGCATAAGGATCAATATCCAATGGCGCAAAATCAGACGCTGTATCCCCAATTGATTTGACCAGTCGCGGGGTGACTGCCTGTTTGCCATTGGCAAGGCGTGCTGTCATGACCGCTAATTGCAGCGGTGTTGCCAGCACATATCCCTGACCAATCGACGAGACCACAGTTTCCCCCGGTGTCCACACCCTGCCCTGATTGGCCAATTTCCATTCATGGCTTGGAATAATGCCCTGTTTTTCCCCGGGAAGACCAATCCCCGTTACATCACCAAGACCAAGCCGATGCGCCATATCCTTGATTTTTCGAATTCCAGTTTTCAAGGCAACTTCGTAGATAAACACATCGCAGGATTGTTCAAGCGCCGAAATGATATTCATCATCCCATGCCCGCCCTTTCGCCAGCAATGAAAGGTTGCATTGCCAAGTTCCATATCGCCGGAACAATTGAATTGGGTGTCTTTCGAGATAACCCCTGCCTCAATTGCGGCCAGACCCACCACCATCTTAAAGGTTGATCCGGGGGCATATTGACCTGAGGTCGCGCGGTTCAGCAAAGGTGTACGCGGATGCGAATTTAGCCGTCGCCAATCACGGGTAAGCAAGGTTCCGGTAAACAAGTTCGGATCAAACATTGGCGCCGACACAAGTGATATGACCTCGCCGCTATGGATATCCATAACCACAACCGCCCCGGATTCAGGTGGCACAAGCCGGTCTTTTGCATCCCGAAGAACCAGATCATCGCCAAGCGCGATATGTGCCTGCAACTCAGTGTTTTTGGCCAAAGCACGCTGCACCTGCAGTGACCCAAGTTCGACCGGCTCAAGCTGACCGCGCCGCAAAATTTCAGCCGCCTGAAGCTGAACCCCAACATCAATCGAAAGCTGTAAATCCTTTCCCGACATGGCATCAACATCACGAAGCACGCGGACAGGCTGGCCCTTTGCATTCACCTCGATACGTTCACGTCCGGGCAGCCCGCGCAGATAATCTTCATGTGCAAATTCGACGCCTACCTTGCCAGTACCAAGATAGGGGGTTTTTTCCAAAGACTGATTGCGTTTAATTTCACGCGCCGTCACTGGCGAGACATAGCCGGTAATATGACAAGCAAGCGACCCCTGCGGATAGATGCGCCGCAGGGATTTCCCAAAGCTAACCCCGCCAAATAACGGGCTTCGCACCGCCAGCCGCGCCAATTCGCGCTGCGACAGATCATCACGAACGATAATGTCACGAAAGGACGGGCCTTTGCGCGCGGCAAGCAATACAGCCTTTATGTCTCTTTCGGTCAGCTCGACAATTTGTCCAAGCGCAGCAAGTGTCTGTTGCAGATCATCAACATAAAGCGGGGTGATATAAAGCTCGAAAGATTCGGCATTACCGGCAAGAAGCCGCATTTTCCGGTCAAATAGGCGGCCCCTTGTTGGTGCCACAATCCGCACATCAAACTGATTGCGATCAGATAGGCGCTGATATCGATTATTCTGCGCGACCTGCAGTTGGAAAAGCCGCGCCCCCAAAAAGCTGGTGAGCAAGGCCGAGCCACCAGCAAGAAGCAGTCCGCGGCGGCTCATGGTCCGCCGTAAATCTTTTGTCTTGGCGCGGAACATCAGACCATCTTCACCTTTTGCAGCAAACGGTGAACGGCAAAAATCAGCACAAACCCAATCGGGAACAGGATGAGCGTTGCCCCAATTTGAAACAAGATCGGGCTAAGCGATGGAATGGCAAAATTCACCGCCGAAAACAACAATAGCTGAAACAGCGATACCGCCGCACAGCTGACCGCAAAATCAACCCATAGCTGGCCAAAATCGCTTTGCTGAAGCCGGACAAGCCGAAGCTGCATCACATAGGCAAGCAACATAAAGGACGTTGCCCGCCCACCCAAAAGATCGGACAACAGAAAATCACTAATGATTCCAATCAAAAATATCGTGAAAACTGGCATATATTTGACGTGATACATGATCATGCCATAAATGAAAATTAACGATAGGTTCGGCGCTGATCCGTAAAAGACCGGCCATTGTGCAACCGCCAATTCCAGAAAAACAAGGGTCAAACCAAGCGCAGCCGTCAAAAGCTGAAGCGGCAAATCCGATTGAAAATCTGCCTTTTCGAAATAAGACCGCTGATCCTTCATTTGCGTTTTCCTGATGAATTCAGGCCTTCGAGAAGTCTCGTTGGATCATCAATTGGCATTGGCGTGTAAAAATCGGCAAGATCAAGGTTGCTGTTATCAATACCATCAAGCCCGCCAACCAAAACCGACAAATAACTCAAATGCCGAAAATCAACCGCTGGTTGGACGCGAATTTTGCCATCTTTGATCTGATCAACCCGCCCGACCGGCAAGCCGTTTGGCAAAACACCGCCATGACCTGATGTCAGCACTAATTCGCCGATTTTCGGCTTTGCCTCATCAGGCAGAAATTGCAAATCAAGAAACTGGCCGTTTTGGCCAACGGTCAGACCCGGCCATGATGATGAGGCCAGAATGACCGGAATCCGTGCATTGATATCACTTATCAACAGAACGCGAGCGTAGGCTCTGCCAACATCAATGACAATGCCAACCAATCCATCGGCGGTAACCACTGGATTGCCCCGCACAATGCCTTTTTCACTGCCGATTGAAATCAACACCGTATGCGCAAAGCCCCCACCGGGCGCAGTCACCGCACGCGCAGTAATTGGCGTTCGGTTTTCAACCGTTGCCGCCCCTGTCACACTTCGCAATTGGCGGTTTTCACTTTCCAGAATTTCGGCACGGCGACGCCAGCGTTTCAGCAAATCATTTTCACCTTGAAGCCGCACATTTTCGGCGCGCAAAGATGCCACTGTCCGCACGCCTTCGATCATCGTTTCAATGCCGCGGATGGGCCCCGAAACAACATCGACAATCGGTGCAAGAAAATCATTGCTTCCCATACGCAAATTGCGCAAAGCAGCCAAGTCTGCCTTGCCAAGAAACATCAGGGAAAAACTTATAAGAATAAGAACGCCATGCACGATACGTCTTTGTCTGACTCTGGCTTTATCAGACACGCGCATAACGCTCTCCTTTGTCTAGGCGCCGATTAGGACGTTCCGAAGGGTTTTCAGTTCCTCAAGACAACGTCCCGTGCCAAGCGCAACACAGCTAAGCGGGTCTTCGGCAATTGAAATTGGCAGACCCGTTGCGTCACGAAGCACACCATCAATATCACGCAGCAAAGCACCGCCGCCAGTCATCACAATGCCTTTTTCAACAATATCCGCCGCCAATTCAGGTGGTGCCTGTTCAAGCGCCATTTTCACCCCTTCAACGATTTGGCGAACCGGATCTGAAATCGCTTCGGCAACCTGTGCCTCGGTGATGCTGATTTCCTTTGGCACACCATTGACAAGATCACGGCCCCGAACTTCAATTTTATTGCCACTGCTTTTTTCTGGCTTGCGCGCAACGCCAATGCTTTTCTTGATCCGTTCGGCAGTGGCTTCACCAATCAAAAGATTGTGCGTGCGGCGCATGTAGGCAATGATCGCCTCGTCAATCTTGTCACCACCAACACGAACTGAATGGGCAAAAACGATATTCCCAAGCGACAAAATGGCAACTTCGGTTGTGCCACCACCAATATCAACAACCATCGAACCTGATGCTTCGGTCACTGGCAGATTGGCGCCAATTGCCGCAGCCATTGGCTCTTCGATCAAAAAGACCCGACGCGCACCGGCAGCCTCAGCCGATTCTTGAATGGCGCGGCGCTCAACCGCAGTTGATCCTGATGGCACACAAATAATGACTTGCGGGCTGGCAAATGACATACGGCCATTCACCTTGCGAATGAAATGTTTGATCATTTCTTCGGCAACTTCAAAATCAGCAATCACACCATCAGCCATAGGCCGGATGGCACGAATATTTCCAGGTGTCTTTCCAAGCATGACTTTGGCTTCTTCACCAACGGCAAGAACATGCGTTTTGCCCCTGATTTCAGCCATGGCAACAACCGATGGTTCATCAAGAACGATACCCCGCCCCTTGACGTAAACCAGCGTGTTCGCCGTTCCAAGATCAATACCAATATCAGCCGAGAATAATCCAAGGAATGCGCCAAACATATTCCATCTCCAAATTTTCAGCCGATGGTCACGGCAGAACAGTCATTATAAAGTTACGCGAAACGACAACTGTGAATCAACATAAAGGGCCGTTAGGCCCTTTATGTCATAAAGTATCACTATATCGACAATGTGGCAAAAACTAGTTCTTTGCCTTGTCAACGAGGCGGTTTGCACCAATCCATGGCATCATTGCCCGCAATTCAGCACCAACCTGTTCGATCGGATGCTCCGCATTGCGACGACGTGTTGCTTTAAAGCTTGTCTGACGGGCTTTATTTTCAACCATCCAGTCGCGGGTAAAGCGGCCAGCCTGAATATCTTCAAGAACGCGCTTCATCTCGGCTTTGGTTTCATCAGTGATGATCCGTGGGCCAGTGACATATTCGCCATATTCAGCAGTGTTTGAGATCGAGTAATTCATGTTGGCAATACCACCTTCATAAATCAGGTCAACGATCAGTTTCACTTCATGCAAACACTCGAAATAGGCCATTTCAGGCGCATAACCAGCTTCGACAAGTGTCTCAAATCCAGCTTTGATCAATTCGCAAAGACCGCCACAAAGAACAGCCTGCTCGCCAAATAGATCAGTTTCACATTCTTCTTGGAATGTGGTTTCGATGATGCCTGAACGTCCACCACCAACAGCCGATGCATATGACAAGCCGATTTCATGCGCATTGCCTGATGAATCCTGATGGACAGCAATCAAACAAGGTACACCGCCACCACGGGCATATTCTGACCGCACTGTGTGACCGGGGCCTTTTGGGGCAACCATAAAGACGTCAATGTCGGTGCGTGGCTCGATCAGGTTGAAATGAACATTCAATCCATGAGCAAATGCAATCGCAGCACCCGGAGCGAATGTTTTCAGCAATCTCGTCAGCATAGATATCAGCCTGCAATTCATCAGGGGTCAGCATCATGATGACATCGCCCCACTGTGATGCTTCGACAACATCCATAACCTTGAAACCGGCATCGCTGGCTTTGGCGCGGCTTGACGAATCAGACCGGAGCGCGACAGCAACCTCAGCAACACCGCTATCCTTCAGGTTTGCTGCATGAGCATGACCCTGGCTGCCGTAACCAACAATAACAACCTTCTTTTTCTTGATCAGCCCAACATCGGCATCACGATCATAATAGACACGCATTGACAGTTTTCTCCTCATTTGACGGCTGATCAGGTGCTGGCCCAACTGCCAGATACTCATGACCATCCTATTTAAAATATATAATCACACCCCAAATCATTGCGGTATGATCTAACATATTGCGTAAACTCGCTAACGCCGCCGGTTTATTTGGCCGTTAAATCGATCCGGTTGCCGCGCGAAATGGCTGAAACACCGGTCCGCGCAATCTCCACATCACCAAGCGACTGCATCAAATCAATGAAGGCAGCAACCTTTGACGAATTTCCTGTTACTTCAAATACAAAACTATCTAGTGTGCTGTCTAGTGTTCTTGCACGGAAAGTATCAGCGATGCGCAATGCCTCGATCCGATTTTCGCCATCATTGATGATTTTGACCAGCGCCAGCTCGCGTTCAATGGCGGCGCCCATCTCGGTTAGGTCACATACCGAATGGATCGGCACAAGACGCGCCAATTGCGCCTTGATCTGTTCGATAACCATTGGCGTTCCTGAGGTTACGATGGAAATGCGTGATAGACCACGATCCCATTCCACCTCGGCAACGGTCAGGCTTTCGATATTATAGCCACGTCCGGAAAACAGCCCGATAACCCGCGCCAGAACACCCGGTTCATCATCGACCAGAACGGAAATGATGTGGCGTTCCTCTGTTACATTGATGCTCATCTCGATATAGCTCCTAAATGGCTGGCCTAGACCAACACCATACCTTCTTCAGAAATTGGCTTTGCGGCCTGATCATCCGGCCCCAAAAGCATCTCGTTATGCGCTGCCCCAGATGGAATCATCGGGAAGCAATTTTCTTCTTTGGCAACGCGAATATCAGCAATAACCGGCCCCGGTGTTGCCAGCATTTCAGCAATCACCCCATCCAAATCATCTGGCTTTTCAGCGACCAGACCAACCATGCCAAAAGTATCGGCCAGCTTGCGGAAATCGGGCAATGAGGCGCTGTAGGATTCAGAATAGCGGCCACCATGGATCAATTCCTGCCATTGCCGCACCATCCCCATCCATTCATTGTTGATGATGAACATCTTCACCGGCAAATTATATTGTGCCAATGTCGATAATTCCTGCATATTCATCATGAATGATGCTTCACCGGCGATATCAATGACCAATGATTCTGGATGCGCCACCTGAACGCCAAGCGCCGATGGCAAACCATATCCCATCGTGCCAAGCCCGCCCGATGTCATCCACCGGTTTGGCTTTTCAAAATCATAATATTGTGCAGCCCACATCTGATGCTGGCCAACCTCGGTTGTGACATAGGCATCATGGTTACAGGTCAATTCGCAAAGCCGTTTGATGGCATGTTGCGGCTTGATGACATCGGTGCCTTGATCAAAACCAAGACAATCAATGCTTTGCCAGCTTTTGATCTGTTTCCACCAGCTTGTTAGCGATGGCTGATGCGGGCTAAAGGATTGCGCCTTCATTTCGGCAATCAGCATTTCCAGGATAATCGTCGCATCACCAATGATCGACAGATCAACCTGAACATTCTTGTTCACCGATGATGGATCAATATCAATGTGGATTTTTTCAGATTTTGGCGCAAAGCCGCTAATCCGGCCGGTGACGCGATCATCAAAACGCGCGCCGACATTTAGCATGATATCGCAATCATGCATCGCCCAATTGGCCTCATAAGTACCATGCATCCCAAGCATACCAAGAAAATGCTTGTCTGACGCTGGCAAAGCGCCAAGCCCCATAAGGGTCAAGGTTGTTGGCCAACCGGTCATATCAACCAATTGCTGCAACAGGGCCGAAGCCTTTGGCCCTGAATTGATGATGCCGCCACCGCCATAGATGATTGGGCGTTCAGCCCGCTTCATCATCGCTACGGCTTTTTTGATCGCTTCCGGATCAGGTCTCGTTTGCGGTGCATAACGCTTTTGCGCCACAACGGCAACGCCATCTGTCTTATAGCCATACTCCCCCATCAGAATATCTTTTGGCAGGTCAATCAATACCGGCCCCGGACGACCCGACCGTGCCACATGAAAGGCTTCGGCGACAGTGTGCTGCAAAACGTCACCATCTTTGACCAAATAATTATGTTTGGTGCAGGCGCGGGTGATGCCAGTTGTGTCGGCCTCTTGGAACGCATCATTACCAATCAGATGCGTTGGCACCTGTCCGGTTAGACATACGACCGGCACTGAATCCATCAGCGCATCCGTCAAGCCGGTCACCGCATTGGTTGCCCCGGGGCCAGATGTTACCAAAACAACCCCAACCTTGCCTGTTGACCTTGCATAGCCTTCGGCAGCGTGAACCGCGGCCTGCTCATGGCGAACCAGAATATGTCTGATCTTATTGTTTTTGAACAAGGCATCATAAATGGGCAATACCGCACCGCCCGGATAGCCGAAAATCACCTCAACCCCTTCATCTTCAAGAGCCTTGAGCAGAATTTCCGCACCAGCTAACGCCAATACGCCATTGTCCGAAGCCGCCTGTTTGCGGTCTGTGGGGGCAGAATTCGCCATTATCTTGTTTCCCATATATGTCTAAGCAATTGCTGGCCTCACATTTTGCAACCAGCTCAAATAACGCAAACCAATCGATTCCATTGGTCAAAAATATCTTCATGACGCGCTATCAAGCAAAACGTCATCACAAAATCTTCAATTTCTAGAGAACAGCTTGGTTTATTTCAATGTTTTGCCATTTTTTACTCGACGGGTCAACCATTTTTAGCGAATAAGTGAAAAGATACTTTCCATTAAACTTTCCGATAATTTCGTTTTTAATGTAATTTGCGCATTATAATTATTTCGCAGCCATGTCATTTGCCGTTTTGCATAATGGCGGCTGTCGCGTTTAACGATATAGGCCGCTTCATCAATTGTCATTTCCTGATCAAGAACCGCCTTTAACGCGGTGACGCCAAGCGCCTTCATCAATGGCAATGACGGATCAAGCTGCCTGTTAATCAACTGTTTGACCTCGTTCATCGCGCCTTGTTCCAGCATCACATCGAAACGCGCATCAATGCGGGCATAAAGAACATCGCGCGGCGGCAGCATCGCAATTTTTACTGGCCTGCAAATCAGCGCGCCTTTATGCTCGGCTTTCTGGAATTGGCCAAGCGCGATGCCAGTGGCGTTAAAAACCCCCATTGCGCGGATCAGCCTTTGACGGTCACCATCGGCAAGACGTGACGCAACCAGCGGGTCATGAAGCGCCAGCTTTTGCCGGAACGCCGCCCCACCAATGGCATCAAACAACGCCATACAATCTTCATGAATATTGGCTGGCACATCGGGAATGGGGGCAATGCCATTCACCGCCGCATCGAGATACATGCCAGTACCGCCAATAATGATTGGCATTTTGCCACGCGCCCGGATTGCGGTCATCGCCGTTGCGGCCAATTCAAGCCATGCGGCAACCGACGCCCGACGCCCCCCATCAAGAACGCCATAAAGATGATGCGGAATATCCTGCATATCGGCCTTTAACGGTCGTGCTGTCAAAATCGACAGATCGGCATAAAGCTGCATCGAGTCAGCATTGATCACCTCGCCATCCAACTGGCAAGCAAGATCAACCGCAAGCTGCGATTTACCTGATGCAGTAGGGCCTGCAATCATGATATAGCTGGCCTGTATCGCGGTTTTCAGGGCGTTTTGCGCTGCTTTTGACACATTTAACTCCAATTTACCGCCAATTTGGCAGCAGGTGACTGCACTATGCACCATGCACTTGTTTTTTCAACCTCGAAGCATTCGCCCGTCGATGGTGATGCGGCATCATGGCTTGCCGATCTTGCCGATGCTTTTGCCTTTCTTCATCCCTCGGACGCGCCATATTGGCTTCATCAAGACCATGCAGCTGAACTGCTTTGCCAGCCTGATGACGGTTTTGAGGCAAAGAATCTGCAGAATAACAACGCCTTTCAGGCATTGCGCCGCCGCGCCGCCGACAAGCAATTGGACGTCAATATCGTTCCAGCCGACCGCCGCCGCAAACAAATCCTGATTGCCGATATGGACAGCACGATCATCACCAGCGAATCTCTTGATGATCTGGCAGCACTTGCGGGTCTTGGCGATGCCGTTACCGCCATCACCAAACGCGCAATGGCTGGTGAAATTGATTTTGAAGGCGCGTTATATGAACGTGTTAGCATGCTTGCTGGCAAATCCAGTCGCCTATTTGATCAATTGATTGCCACAGCAACACCAACATCAGGCGCAATTAATCTTGTTCATACGATGCGGGCCAATGGCGCAAAATGCTATCTTGTGTCGGGGGGATTTGACTTCATCACCGGCCCAGTTGCCGACGCTTTGCGGGTTTCATGACCATCACGCCAATCATATGCAAGTGCGCGATGGCAAAATTCTAGGTACAGTTCAAACGCCGGTTCTCGATCGCAACGCCAAAGCCGCCTACCTTGCGCATTATTGCAAACAGAACGACATTGATCCGATTGATGCGGCAACCATTGGCGATGGGGCAAATGATCTGGCGATGCTGCAAGCCGCCGGCATGGGCGTGGCGTTTGAGGGCAAGCCATTGCTGTTGGCCAAAGTGGCAATCCAGCTTAACCATACTGATCTTCGCGGCTTATTATATCTTCAAGGCTATAAACAGCCTGATTTCATCGCAGATAAGATTTAGGGTTTCCATCTATCCCATCCAAATAAAAGGGGCCGAAACCGGCCCCTTTTGTTTTTGATACCGAACATGGCACCTGCCATTTCGCATTATGGGATCAGCCTATTTTTTGGCAAAGCTGATCTGAATAAAGCGTTCACGGCCTTCGCGTTCGATCAGGATCAAAATCCCTGACCGTCCGCCTTTTTCAGCATCATTGATATCCTTGGCAAGATCGGCCACGCCTTCAACTGGACGCTGGCCAAACCGCCGCAAAATATCACCAACCTGAAGCCCTTTTTCAGCGGCGGGACTGCCAGCAATCACCTCGCTAACAACAACACCGGTCTTTTCGGCATCAAGCCCCATCTCCCCAGCAATGTTTGGGGTCAGGTTTTGCACTGAAAAGCCAAGGCTTCCAAAGCTTTGCTTGGCATCGTCTTCGGCTGATTTATCACCCCCAGCAAGGCCAACAAGCTCGGCTTTTTCCAATTCACCAAGGGTGATTTGAACCGTCTTTTTCTTGCCTTGGCGGAATAGTTCAACATCAACCTTTGTGCCAATATCGGTTTCAGCAACAATGCGCGGTAGATCACGCATTTTATCAATGACCTTGCCATCAAATTTCAGGATCACGTCACCTGGCTGAACACCACCTTTGGCAGCTGGGCTGTTTTCATTGGTCGATGATACCAGCGCACCACCCGCATCTTTCAAACCAAGTGACTCGGCAATATCAGGTGTGACTTCTTGGATGAAAACACCAAGCCAGCCGCGCCGTGTTTGGCCAAATTCGGCAAGCTGGCTTGCAACCTTGCTTGCCAGATTTGACGAAATTGCAAAGCCGATGCCAACAGATCCACCTGATTGCGAATAAATGGCCGTATTAATGCCAATCACCTCGCCAGCAACGTTGAACAAGGGACCACCAGAGTTACCACGGTTGATCGACGCATCTGTCTGGATGAAATCATCATAAGGGCCGTTGCCGATGTCACGGCCACGAGCCGAGACAATACCGGCCGTTACAGTGCCTCCAAGACCAAAGGGATTGCCAATTGCAAGCACCCAATCACCAACGCGCAAATCATCTGAATTGCCAAAAGCAACCGCAGTCAATTTCGTTTCGCCTGGATCAATTTTCAGTACCGCAATATCAGTCTTTTTGTCCTGACCCAGAACCTTGGCGGTGAAACTTGTTTCATCTGCAAGAACAACGCGGATTTCTTCGGCATTTTCGATCACATGATAATTGGTAACGACAATGCCTTCCGCGTCAATAATGAAGCCTGATCCAAGCGATTGCGCCTTACGCTGGCGGTTATCATCACCAAAATTTTTAAAGAATTCTTCAAATGGTGACCCTGGTGGGAATTGCGGCATATCAACGCTTGGGCCATCATTCACGATTGTGGTGGTTGAAATATTGACCACCGATGGTGATAGTTTTTCGACTTCATCCGCAAATGAGTCGGGGCGCTGGGCTGCCGATAGGCCAAACGAAACAAACAAAATCGCGAATGCCACCGCAAAGGACACCACAAGATCACTACGCATATGACTTAAAGGTTGCCGGATAGGCTGCAACAGTCTGACAAGCATGATAAACACTCCCTAAGGACAATGAGATCAGTAAAATAAAAGGAAACACCCACAATTGCCGGTGCTTAACTTTCTTTGACGTGCCGTAAAAGCGTGACCAAAAAAAGGCAGTTTCGTGTTCTTTTCGGCCATTTTCGAAAAGCCGCCAGAAAGCCCATAAAAAGCGGCTATAAAAAAGGGGCCAGTGATGTTGATCAGCCAGATATTTCACTGCATCCAATCAACCAGCCGGCCCCCTTAGCTTAGTTATCTATACCTATTTGGATTTGGCAGGCGAACCGTCCTTATCCAAGAAGAAGCGGAAGAATGCACTATCTGGTGACAGCACCATCGATGTATCCTTTTCGTTGAAGGATTTCCGATAAGCTTCCATTGACCGATAGAAGGCAAAGAATTCTGAATCTTGCCCAAAACTTTTTGCATAGATGCGAATAGCTTCAGAGTCACCAGAGCCGCGTGTTTCCTGAGCGGTACGCTGGGCTTCAGAAATGATCACAGTCCGGATCTTTTCCGCTGCCGAACGGATTTTCTGGGCTTCTTCTTCACCTGTCGCGCGGAATTCCTTGGCCTCTCTTGTCCGCTCTGATTTCATGCGGTTAAAGATATTCTGGCTGGTGGCTTCAGGATAATCGGCACGGCGAAGCCTTACATCAATGATCTGGATACCAAGCGACGAAACAGATTCGTTCACTTCATCACCGATAGACCGTGTGATGTCATTGCGCTGCCCAGTTAGAATTGATGCCAAAGTCTCGTTTCCAAGAGCCCGACGAACTGACGAGTCAATAATCGCCTCAAGACGCCCTCGCGCACCAAGTTCATTCCGAACTGTTTGATAGAACAGTAATGGATCAGAAATTTGATAACGGGCATACGCATCCACCATCAAACGCTTCTGATCAGACAGGATGACTTCCTGAGCATCTTGTGGGATCAGGCTGAGAACGCGCTTTTCATAATAAGTGACGTCCTGAATGAACGGCATCTTGAAAGAAAGACCCGGTTCCTGAATGGTCCTTTTTGGTTCACCCAATTGCAGAACAAGCGCCTGCTGGGTCTGGTTTACAGTGAAGGCTGAGTTAAAGGCTGCAAAAATGCCAGCAACCAACAACACAATAGTCGCTATACGAAATGATGCCATGTTACTGCCCCCCCGTTGACTTGTTTAATTCTTTTAGCGGTAGATATGGCACAACCCCATTTCCGCCAACCTGACCGTCGATGATGACCTTTTCGACATTCGAGAAAATTTCCTCGACTGTTTCGATGTAGATTCGCTCGCGGGTCACAGCTTTATCTTGGAGATATGCCTGATAGATCTGGTCAAAACGCGATGCATCACCTGATGCGCGGTTGACCACCTCGGCCTGATAGGCTTCGGCTTCGGCAACCAGTTTAGCCGCAGCACCACGCGCCCGTGGAACAATGTCATTGCTAAAGGATTCAGCCTCGTTCTTCAGCCTGTCACGGTCTTGGCGCGCACGCTGCACCTCGTTAAAAGCATCAATAACATCTGCCGGCGGATCAACCGCCAAAAGCTGAACATCACGAACACGCACGCCAACGCCATATTCGTTCAACAAATCTTGCAACTGCTGGCGAGCCTGCACTTGAATAGACTGACGCCCCTCAGTTAAAACATTTTTGATAGGTGTCCGACCAATAATTTCACGCATCACTGCTTCAGCTGTTACTTTGATGGTGTCATCCGGTTCGGCAAGATTAAACAAATACTCGCCAGCGTCTGAAATTCGCCAGAAAACTACAAAATCGATATCAACAATGTTTTCATCCCCCGTGATCATCTGACTTTCGTCCTTAATGTCACGGCGTGATGACGAATTACCGGTTACATCCCGAAACCCAATTTCAATTCGGTTGTCGCGTGTCACTTCTGGACGCAAAACCGACTCGACAGGGAAAGGAAGGTGGTAGTGCAGGCCTGGCGGGGTAGTCCGAACCCATTCGCCAAACCGCAAAACAACCCCCTGCTGCTGTGGGTTTACGCGGTAAAAACCGGTAGCACCCCAAATCAGCGCAAAAACAATCGACAAAAGCAGAATTGAACGGCCACCGCCGCCCCCGCTTGGCATTATCCGGCGCCAAGCCTCTCCAAATTGACGAATTACCGCGTCAACGTCCTGTGGAGGCTGACCGCCGCCACCTTGACCCCACGGACCGCCACCGTTTCCGCCGCCGCCTTGGCCCCATGGGCCGCCGCCGCCTTGGCCGCCTTGATTATTCCATGGCATGATGCTCTCGCTCCCTCGCCCTTTGAAAGTCGTACTACTGGTTCGATACCCCAACATCACGACCAATATGTTTCATGGTCTTACAATTCCGGCCTTGTTATCATTGCTGCTGTATCAATTACCACCCTTAACTTGCAAAACGCTTGGCAAAGGCTTATGTCACAATCTCAATCAAGGCTCCCTTTAATATTTGCATAGAAGCGGTTGATTTCAAGAATGACAAACAAATTGAACGAGAGAAAAATTAATGAAACTCTTTCCGGCGTCCCAATGCCCGGATCTGACCAGTCAATTGTTGATGCTGGTGCTGTCTCAGGAATCGTAATTAAGGATGGGCATATTGGCTTCACCATCGAAATTGATCCAAAAGATAAAGACAAAGCCGATGCGGTTCGCAGCTTGGCCGAAAAGGCCGTTCTGGCGCTTGACGGGGTGTTGTCAGCAACGGCAATGCTGACCGCGCATCAGGCAGGCCCAACCATGCAGCCAAATGGTGATGATCATGGCACGCCAATTGGCGCTGGCCAGCAAATGCAGGCCGAACCGCATCAGCCAGCCAAATATGTTATTGCCGTTGCCTCTGGCAAGGGCGGGGTTGGCAAATCGACAACCTCGATCAATCTGGCCTTGGCGCTGGCAGCAACAGGGAAAAAAGTCGGTATTCTTGACGCTGATATTTACGGCCCATCATTGCCGCGGCTTATTGGTTTGAACCGCAAACCGCAAAGCGATGGCAACAAAATTGTACCAATCGAGGCATGGGGTCTGCAAACCATGTCGATTGGCTATCTCGTTGCCGAGGATGCGCCAACCATCTGGCGTGGGCCAATGGTGATGAGCGCCATCGAACAAATGCTTCGTGATGTCGCATGGGACGCGCTGGATATTCTGGTCATTGATATGCCGCCCGGAACAGGGGATGCGCAATTGACCCTGTCCCAGCGGGCCGCACTGGCAGGTGCCGTTATCGTCTCGACACCGCAGGATCTGGCTTTGATTGATGCCCGTAAAGGATTGAATATGTTCCGCAAAGTGAATGTACCACTTCTTGGGATTATCGAGAATATGAGCCATTTCCTGTGCACCGAATGCGGCGCAAGGCATGAAATTTTTGGCAATGGCGGCGCCCGCGCCGAAGCGGCCAAATTGGGTGTTCCATTCCTTGGTGAAGTGCCACTGGAAATGGTGATCCGCGCAACCTCAGACGAAGGCACCCCGATCGTGGCAAGCCAGCCAGACAGCCCGCATGCTGCCCATTATCGGGCGATCGCCAAGGCGGTTTTGCAATCGCTTGAGCGTAACGCACCAAAGGCCAGCCCACAGATCATCGTCGAATAGCCGCCAAAAAATGGCAATATGTGCCTAAGCCATCAGTTTTGCGGTGGCACGTCTGATCGCGCGTTCATAGCGATAGGCGGGCACATCGGCAGCGGCATCAATTTCGGACTCGATTTCAATGTCCCATTGATCGGCAAGTAAATCAGGGAAAAAAGCAGCATCTTTGCCGCCATTAGCGGCGATATTGATGACAGTTCGTTCAACACGGTGGCAATAATCCAGCCCTTGGGCATAGATTTCACCGCCACCAAACAAAATGATCTCTGGCCGCGCCTCGGCAGTGACTTCAATCCAGTCACGCGCCGCCGCGATGGCTGCGGTCATTGTTGAAACTCTAATGGCGCCATCAGCCGCCCAATCAGCGTCACGCGTCATCACTATACTGGCACGGCCCGGCAATGGGCGGCCAATCGAATCCCACGTTTTGCGCCCCATAATCAAGGGGCAACCCATGGTGAGCGTTTTGACACGTTTCAGATCATCAGGGATATGCCAGATCAGCCCTTTACCATCGCCAATCACGCGGTTTTCGGCCATTGCCACAACGGCGGTCATATGGATCATCACCATAACCGTTAAACCGCAATTGGCGCGGCGATATGCGGCGCGGCAACATAATCAACAATTTCGAAATCTTCAAATTTGAACCCGTTAATTTGATCGGGAATATTACGGATCACCAGTTTTGGCAGAGCCGTTGGCTGGCGGCCAAGCTGGGCGCGGGCTTGTTTGAAATGATTGGCATACAGATGCGCATCGCCAAGTGTATGTACAAATTCACCTGCCTTCAGCCCACAAATGGCGGCGATCATATGCGTTAACAGCGCATAGGAAGCAATATTAAATGGTACACCCAAGAAACAATCGGCGCTGCGCTGATAAAGCTGGCAGGATAGACGCCCATTGGCGACCTGAAACTGAAACAGGCAATGGCATGGCGGCAAGGCCATATTCGGCACATCGGCCGGATTCCAAGCGGTTAACATCAAACGCCGCGAATCTGGATTGGTTTTAATCATCTCAATCAAATCGGCAAGCTGGTCAATTTCGGTGCCATCAGGCGTTTGCCAATGGCGCCATTGTTTGCCATAGACCGGCCCCAAATCACCATTTTCATCAGCCCAGTCATTCCAGATCGACACGCCATTTTCCTGCAAATAGCGGATATTCGTGTCGCCACTGATAAACCATAGCAATTCATGGATAATAGATTTGATATGCAGCTTTTTCGTGGTTAATAATGGAAATCCATCGGCAAGGTCAAACCGCATTTGATGGCCAAAAACCGCTCTTGTGCCGGTGCCGGTGCGGTCGCCGCGATCAACACCATCATCCAAAATTCGTTGCAATAAATCCAGATATTGCCGCATTCGCAGGCCTCACTTAATCACTTGATTGACACTTCATCACCTTGCATCACGCAAAATGTCACGGTAACCACATATAACACCTCGAAGGCATCTATTTGTTGTTTGGCTAAAATGGCATGGCCATGCATCACGGTGCAAGCGGATAATCGGATAATCTGCCTGCCGTGAATCTGGCCGATCTTTTGCTCAAAAGGGGTGAATCATGCAGTTATCACTCCGCAAAGACAATTCAGTGCAAAACTATCCTTTAAAACTGGCGTAATTGCTTCTATATTAAAAATGCTGGTTCGCCAGCTATGGCGATAAACGTGCTGTAGAATAAGCAGAGCGGACCCGGGGGCGGTACCCGGCGCCTCCACCATTTTAGCCCGAAACGACGGCCATCACGGCCAGCAACAGAATTTGGGCTAAAAGATTGGGGGCGAAATAGGATCGACGCATGTGGTAAAGGCAGTATTTTTGCTCGGTATGGTACCCGCCGTTATCGGGCCATGTAGTAGTTGCAAATGACAACACTGCTCCGGTAGCAATCGCAGCCTAAAGGCAGCGGGAGTAACCGATCTTAAGTCCAGATCGATTGAGCTCGGTCTGGCGGGGTTTGGGGCGCACCTGGCAACAGAAGCGTTCCGCTTTACCTTGGCGAATCCATGATAAAGGTGCATTTTCATCTGTCGATTTTCCATCACCCTGCCCGCTGCCACAGAAAGACCAAAACCTCATGACTGATAACGACATGCTGCAAACCGGCTTGAATTATGAACTTCTGGTAGAAGATGCGCTTCGGTCGGTGGTTCGCTCGTCGCTTAGCATTGTTCAAAAGGTCGGGCTGCCCGGTGAAACACATTTCTATATTGGCTTTTCAACAATACACAAAGGCGTTGAGATTGATGATCATCTTCGCGCCAAACATCCAGAAAATATGACAATCGTTCTACAGCATCAATTTGCCGATTTGATTGTTGGTGAAGATGAATTTTCGGTCACTTTGTTCTTTGGCGGCAAGCCAAGCCCGATGATTATTCCCTTTGAGGCCGTGACCAGCTTTAACGACCCTTCGGTTGGCTTTGGGTTGCAATTTGGCATTGCCGATGAAGATGACAGCGATGATGATGATCACGATGACAGCTCGCCATCAGATGATCAGCGAAAGCAAAGCAATGATGATGCCTCTGGCAATAGCGCCGATGTTGTGTCGCTTGACACCTTTCGAAAAAGGCCAACAAAATAAAAATCCAATGATCGGCTGGCAAGCCGTTATGTGCATGCCATGCCAAGCATCTGTTCATTTGCCATTTGATATTTACAGGATTTAGCCATGGCCGATTTTGCCTATTGCCCAATGTTTCCAACAACCACCGACACAACCGAATATGAGCTTGTGTCCAGCGATCATGTCCGGCTTGTCGAAATGGAGGGCGAAACCTTCCTTCGGGTTGATCCAGAAGGCCTGACCCTTCTTGCCGAACGTGCCTTTACCGATATTTCGCACCTGCTTCGAAGCAGCCATCTGGGCCAGCTTGCCGATATTCTAAAAGACCCCGATGCCACCAAGAATGACCGGTTTGTGGCATTGGAAATGCTGAAAAACGCCGTTATTTCTGCCGAAGGCCTGTTGCCAATGTGCCAAGATACCGGCACGGCGCTGGTATCTGGTTATCGGGGTGATCATGTTTTGGTCAATGGCGATGATGGCGAGGCGCTATCGCGCGGCATTTACAACACTTATCAAAATTGCAATTTGCGCTTTTCACAACTTGCAGCGCATAGCATGTTTGAAGAAAGCAATACTGCCACCAACCTTCCTGCGCAGATTGAAATCAACGCCGGTAAAGGCCTTGAATATAAATTCGCTTTTATTCAAAAAGGTGGCGGATCAGCCAATAAAGCCTTTTTGCATCAAAAAACCAAAGCGGTTCTCAATCCTGAGTCGCTTCGTGAGTTTGTCCGCACCGCCATTCTAGAGCTTGGCACCTCCGCCTGCCCGCCTTATCACCTTGCCATTGTGATTGGCGGCACATCAGCCGAACTGACGATGAAGACAGTCAAAATGGCGTCAATCAAAGCGCTTGATAATCTGCCAACCGAGGGCAATGCGCTTGGCCATGCATGGCGCGATCTCGATTGGGAAGCAGAAATCCTGCAAATCACCCGCGATCTTGGCATTGGCGCGCAATTTGGCGGTAAATATTATTGCCATGATGTTCGCGTCATTCGCCTGCCGCGTCACGGTGCCTCTTGCCCGATTGGCATCGGCGTGTCCTGCTCGGCGGATCGGCAGGCCTTTGCCAAAATCACACCTGATGGGCTGTTTATCGAGACCTTAGAGCGCGATCCAGCAAAATTCCTGCCCGATCTATCCGATCAGCCCGAAGATGATGCAGTTGCCATTGATCTGAACAAGCCAATGAGTGAAATTCTGGCAAGCCTTAGCGCCCATCCGGTTGAAACGCGGCTTGCGCTCACCGGCCCCTTGATTGTGGCGCGCGATATTGCCCATGCCAAATTGCTGGAACGGCTGGATCAAGACGGCAAATTGCCCGATTATTTCAAAAACCATCCGGTTTATTATGCAGGGCCAGCAAAGACACCCAAAGGCTTGGCATCGGGGTCATTCGGCCCAACCACGGCTGGCCGCATGGATTCTTATGTTCCAACCTTTCAGGCCAAAGGCGGGTCAATGGTAATGCTTGCCAAGGGCAATCGGTCACGCGTTGTTCGTGATTCTTGCAAAGAACATGGCGGTTTTTACCTTGGTTCAATTGGCGGAGTCGCTGCCAAGCTGGCGCTTGAGTCGATCAAAAAAATCGAAGTTCTGGAATATCCAGAGCTTGGCATGGAAGCCGTCTGGAAAATCGAAGTTGAAAATTTTCCAGCCTTCATCGTGATGGATGATAAGGGCAATGATTTCTTTGATCTCGGCTAGCCGCATCACATAACAGCGCATGATAAAATCAGCCTTTATCATTTAGGCCTGTATCATTTAAGCCTGCCCCGTTCAGACATGTATCATTCGGGCCTGCGGCATAAAGCAGATGCAAACGCTGGCTTTGGTTTTAACACAGACATGACGCCAATCTTTTGGCAGCCGCTTTATGCGCGGTCGGCTGTCTATCAGAAGGCAACTGTTGTTGCCGATCCTGCCTCGATTGCCCGGCGAATGGCCACTGACGCCGTCGCTAGGTGTCATCATAATTCAATTCTCCTTTGTTTCGGTGCCTTCGGCCGTTATTTCCAAGCTCTAGAAAGCCTTGCCGCGCGCTGTAATCGGCCAAAGGGCTTCGACCTTGCCATTACGGACACCGACATACCAATCATGAACATTACAGGTGGGATCACAATGACCTGGCACCAGCTTTAATTTGTCGCCAACTTTCGTCACGCCATCAGGATCGGCAATCACCCCATGTTCATCTGTGCATTTAATATATTCGACGTCGGTTCGGCCAAAAATAACCGGTAGGCCACTATCGACCGATTGGGCTTTTAGACCAGCGTCACAGATTGCTTTATCGGCTTTGGCATGGCTCATCACCGAGGTCAGAAGGAAAAGCGCATTTTGCCATTCGCCCTGATCAATCCGTTTGCCGTCAAGATCCAGAATACGGCCATAATCAGCATCCATAAAAGCATAGGAACCAACTTGTATTTCAGTATAAATACGCCAGATCACCCTCAAAATAATAAGATCCGGTGCCGCCACCGCCAACAATATCACATTCCAGCCCAACAGATTTCAGCGCCTCAATAGCATCAGCCACCATCGCAATCGCAATCGCAATCTTGGCTTTGCGTTCCTGATAATCATCAAGATGTTGCATTGCGCCCTGGTAGGCTTGAAGTCCGGCAAATTTCAGCCCTTCAGCCGCATCAGCCGCCGTGGCAATCGCCACAACATCTTCGGTCGACTGAACGCCGCAACGCCCTGCCCCACAATCAATTTCAACGAGACATTCAATTTCGGTTCTATGCTTTACCGCCGCTGCTGACAAATCGGCGATATTAGCAAGATCGTCAACACAGCAAATTGCCCGCGCGCCAAGCTTTGGCAGACGTGCCAACCGGTCAATTTTGGCGAGATCACGCACCTGATTAGAGACTAGAACATCCGTGACACCGCCGCGAACAAACGCCTCAGCTTCGCTGACCTTCTGGCAGCAAACACCGCAACTGCCGCCAAGCTTTTCTTGAAGCAGCGCCACATCAACCGATTTATGCATCTTGCCGTGAACGCGGTGACGCATGTTTTTATCTTTGGCAAATTGGCCCATCTTGATGATATTGCGCTCAAGCGCATCAAGATCAAGAACAAGACAGGGTGTCTGAATGTCGGCCTCATCCATACCAACCATGGCGGGAATATTATAGCCGACTTCTAATTCTTCGGGTTTCACCTGCATATTCACTGTTTGTCTCCTGTAGCTGTGATCCAGGGTAATTTATCAAAATCAACATTTCCGCCAGCAATAGTCACACCAATATTTTTGCCGCGAAATAAATCGGGGTTTTTCAGAATAGCCGCCGATGGCACGGCGCAAATTGGCGGCGTTAATCCAAAACAACAAGATTACATCCAGGACTAGCGCGGATTGGGCCCACCAGTCGCCCAATCAATGAACTGAACCGTATGGCGCACCGGCAAATCCTTCCGGTTCAACTGCGTGATACAGCCAATATTGCCAGCAGCGACAAATTGCGCGCCAGTTTTGTCAAGGCTATCCAATTTACGGGCTTTTAATTCATCAGCCATTTCAGGTTGAAGGATATTATAGACTCCTGCCGAGCCACAGCAAAGGTGACCATTCAGTGGTTGCACCACATCAAATCCGGCCTGAAGAAGCAAACGCAACGGCAAATCATGGATCTTTTGCCCATGTTGAAGCGAGCAAGCCGAATGATAGGCAATCTTGCCGCGCCCCTCGGCAGGCGCTGGCTGCAAAATCGACTCGACGTCAAGATTATCAAGCAATTCAGAAACATCGACACATTTATTTGAAACCGCCTTGGCGATACCGGCAAGCTCGACATCATCTTTCATCATATGGCCGTAATCCTTGACCATTGTTCCACAACCAGAGGCATTCACAACAATCGCATCAAGACCACCTGATTTCATTTCATCATACCATGCCAGAACCGCCGCCCGAACCGTGTGATGTGCCCGATCAGTCTCGCCAATATGATGCGCCAAAGCACCGCAACAATGCGCTTCAGACCGCACAACAACCTCGACGCCAAGCCGGTTGAGAACGCGGATCGTGCTTGCGTTAATCTCGGGATCAAGCGCGCGCTGCGCACAACCTGCCAGCAAGGCAACGCGCTTGACCGGTTTTTGATCTGGCGAAAATACCGCATCATGGCCACCAACCGGATCAAATGGCTTTAACTCGGCCGGAATCTTGGTCAAGGCCGCGCGCATGGCCGCAGGCATCGCCCAGCTAAATAGCCGCCCGATCCGCGCCAGCGCGATCATCACCCGAAAGCGGCCAGCATAAGGAATGATCATGCCAAGCATGCGGCGCATCATCTTGTCGGCAAATGGCCGCGGCACCAGCTTGTCCAGCTTTTCACGACCAATATCGAGAAGATGCGGGTAATCAACACCGGATGGACAAGTTGTTGTGCAAGACAGACAGCCAAGGCACCGGTCAATATGATAGCTGGTGTTAGCTGATACGGTTTCAGGGCTTTCCAGCACTTCACGCAACATCCAGATGCGGCCACGCGGGCTGTCACGCTCATCGCCCGTGATCACAAAGGTCGGACAGGTGGCCGTGCAGAAACCGCAATGAACACAATTGCGAAGAATGGCATCAGCTTCGGCGATTTGGGGATCGGCAAGCTGGTCAGCGGTAAAATGAGTTTGCATAAACCTTGCCCCCTAGATGCCGTCGTGCATACGGCCAAAATTAAGAACCGACCGCGGGTCAAACGCCGCCTTTACCCGCTTGTGAAGCGCATAATGCGCTGATGGCAGGGGCTGCAAAGGCGCAATGACGTCTTTGCTATTGCCGCTGTCGCGGATCAATTGCGCATGTCCATTGCCATTTGCCGCCAATGCCGATCGCGTTGCCGTACCAAATTCAGCCCCTGACGGCCCCACAAGCCACAATAAACCGCCAGCCCAATCAGCAAAAAACTGCAAATCAAACTGGTCGAAAAGCGTGGCAATAATCGCGGGTGCCGAAGCCGGCGCGCAGGACAATTTCCAGATATCGCCATCGGCATCTGCCAGCAAATCAACATCGCGGATTTGCTGCCATAGCGCGGTGCTGGCATCGATATCAATCTTTACACCCTCTTTATGCGCTGCCAGCAAATGCGCGGCGCGATCAGCAACTGAAACATCAATTCCCTCAAGCCGGATGATTGCCAGCGTCGCACCGGCAACATCAATACCCGCTTTTGCCGCGATGGCTTGTGGCAGAATGGCGGCGGCATTGGGTTCATGTGGACTGGCAAAAATACCGGCAATTCGGACAACAGCCGCACTAAGATCATCACAAGGGAATAGCAGACTGATATTGATTTCCGGCTTTGGCAGCGTTTTTAGCGTTACCTCGTCAAAGATGGCCAATGTGCCATAAGACCCGCAAATCAATTTTGACAAATCATAGCCAGTGACATTTTTCATCACCTTGCCGCCCGATTTGAATCGCTCACCACGCCCCGAAATGGCATCAAACCCAAGCAAGTAATCACGGGCGGCACCAGCGGTCAGGCGGCGCGGCCCGCTGGCATTGGTTGCCAGAACACCGCCAATGGTTCCCGCCGACTGGCTGGCCAGAATTTTATGAAGGTCAGGCACTTCAAATGCCAACATCTGATTTGCGCTGGCCAATGTCGATTCAACCTCGTGCATTGGCGTGCCTGCGCGCAGGGTCAGGATCAATTCATCAGGCTGATAATCAATAATGCCGGAAAAAGCCGAAACATTTATCACTTCATCATAATCGGCATCGCGGCCAAGCGCGGCCTTTGTTGCCATCGCTTGCACGCCAAGATGCTGTTGCTGTTCCAAAGCACCGGCAATAACCGCAGCAGCATCATCAAGCCCCGTTACGTTTATCATCTCGAAACTCACCCTTATCACCGCGGCAAAACCGACGACAAAAACCTTAAAAGCGCGGCAGATCAGGAAATGGCATTTTGCCCTTATGGACATGAAGCCGTCCCAATTCAGCACAACGATGCAAATGCGGGAACACCTTGCCCGGATTCAGCAGATGATCAGCATCAAAGGCGCATTTCAGCCGTTGTTGCTGTTTCATGTCATCTTCAGTGAATTGAATTCCCATCAGATCGCGTTTTTCAACGCCAACACCATGCTCGCCAGTTAAAACGCCACCCATTTCAACACATGCCCGCAAAATATCAGCACCGAAATCTTCGGCACGTTGCAATTCATCAGGCTGGTTGGCATCAAACAGAATCAGCGGGTGAAGATTGCCATCACCAGCATGAAAGACATTGGCAACGCGCAATCCATATTTTTGGCTAAGCGACGCCATCCGCACCATCATATCTGGCAGGCGGCGGCGCGGGATTGTGCCATCCATACATAAATAATCGGGCGAAATACGTCCAACAGCGGGAAAGGCTGATTTCCGGCCAGCCCAGAACAGGTTTCGTTCTTCTTCGGAATTGCTGATTTTGAGTGATGACGCACCGGCGCTATCCATAATCTTGGCAACGCGGTCAATCAATGTATTGACCTCAATTTCTGGCCCATCAAGCTCGATAATCAGCAGCGCGGCTGCGCCGCGCGGATAGCCAGCATTGGCAAAATCTTCAGCCGCGTTAATCGCCAGCCCATCCATCATTTCCATACCAGCTGGAATAATACCCGCGCCGATCACATCGCCAACGACCTTTGCCGCTGATCTGGTATCATCGAAACCGACAAGAAGCGCACGCTGGGTTGCTGGCTTTTGCAAAATCCGTAAAGTCACTTCGCTAACAATGCCAAGCAAGCCTTCAGATCCAGTCATCACGCCCATCAAATCATAATCGCCAGCATCAAGATGCTTGCCACCGAGCCGCAGAATTTCACCATCAATGGTAACAAGCTCAATCCCTAGTAGATTATTTGTTGTCAGACCATATTTCAGACAATGAACACCACCTGAATTTTCGGCAACATTGCCACCAACGGAACAGGCGATCTGGCTTGAAGGATCGGGCGCATAATAAAACCCATCAGCCTGAACCGCATGGGTAATGGCAAGATTGGTCACGCCCGGCTGGGCAACGACACAACGATTCGCATAATCAACATCAAGAATTCGGTTAAATTTACCAAGCCCAACAAGTACCGCATCAGCCAGAGGCAAAGCCCCACCAGATAGCGATGTGCCTGACCCACGCGGCACCACTTTGATGCCTTTGCTGTGACAATATTTCATAACGGCGGCAATTTGCTGAACAGTTTCTGGCAGAACCACGGCGAGAGGAAGCTGGCGATAAGCAGACAGACCATCAGCATCATAGGCGCGGCGCCCTTCAACCGAATCAATCACACAGTCGGCAGCGACCAATTCGCGAAGGTCACGACAAATGGTTTCGCGGCGGTCAATAACGGCCTGATCTGGTTCTGGCATCTGCATGATTGGCTCCTGAGCCTCTATATCCTCAAAAAAACTGATAGCATCTTACTTATTCACTCCGCCCCGCAAGACAGTCATTTGCCATGATGCAGAACAGCCCAAGATGAAGCAATCAGAAATACGGGCAAAATAAACGGCCGGAAAACCCGACCGTGTCTTGGATATTCTAAAAGCTTTGGATAAGCTGGCGGCGCAATGTGCCGCGCAAAGCCTAACCCTGACGAGCCTTGAGGCGCGGGTTCTTCTTGTTGATTACATATAATCGGCCGCGACGACGCACAACCTGGCAATGACGATCACGCGATTTCAGTGTCTTGAGTGAACTAACAACTTTCATAATTTGGGGCTCCCAAATCGGCGGCCATCGGCCTAAATGCTTAACGAATTGGCCGGAACGTAACACCGCCACGACCGAAGGTCAATCCTTGCATCGCGCTTTTCCCAAGCCTTTTTCGATCTTTTTATTTTCATCAGCCTAGCCTGCCGAAACACCAGTTCCCTGAAGGCCACAATAGCCATTTGGCACCTTATGCAAATATTGCTGATGATAATCCTCAGCATAGTAAAATTGGTCATTAACCCTGATCTCGGTTGTGATCTGGCCAAATCCGGCTTTTGCCAGCGCCTTTTGATATTGTTCGGCACTTGAGGTGACGGTGGCCAGATCATCATCATCCATCACAAAGATCGCCGACCGATATTGCGTGCCGCGATCATTTCCCTGCCGAAACCCTTGGGTGGGGTCATGCGCCTGCCAGAATGATGTTAGAACATGATCAAGCGGCAGCTTAGCAGGATCATAAACCAGCAAAACAACTTCTGTATGACCGGTCAACCCGCCGCAAGTTTCCTCATAGGTAGGGTTCGGAGTCACACCGCCAGCATAGCCAACTGCCGTGACATAAATACCGGGCAGCTTCCAAAACAGCCGTTCGGCCCCCCAAAAACAGCCAAGACCAAGGACAATCTGCTTCATCCCCTTCGGCACAAAACCGGTCAGAGCAGTGCCAAGCACTGCATGATTGCCGCCAGCAAAAACTGCCGTGCCGCGACCGGCCAATGCTTCATCGGCATTTGGCAAACGCGATTTAAACGGATTATCGAAAAACATGGTTCTTGTCCTTTATTGCAACCCAGCCCTGCCCTATACCTAAGCTCCTAATGACCAAACGCCTAGTGACCAAACGCTATTGGGCAGTAATGGCTAGTCGATACGCAACGCCTCAACCCCGGGCAGCCGCTTGCCCTCAAGCCATTCAAGAAACGCGCCGCCGGCGGTTGATACATAGGAGAATTGGTCATTCACCCCGGCATTTGCAAGTGCCGCCATCGTATCGCCGCCACCGGCAACACTCATCACGCCATCATTTTGCGTTTTGGCTGCAACAGCGCGCGCCAATGCCGTGGTCGCCGCATCAAACGGCGGAATCTCAAACGCGCCCATTGGCCCGTTCCAGACAATTGTCGAACAGCGATCAAGAAAGGCCAGTTGCCGCCGCCACCGATTCGGCGCCAGCATCCAAAATCATTTCGCCATCGGCAACATCATCACTGCTGGCGAGGCGATGCGCAGCACCAAGTTTGAATTCAACCGCCACAACCACATCTTGGGGAAGCAGGATCTGGCAATTATGTGCAGCAGCAACATCCATAATCCGGCGCGCCGTGTCCACCATGTCAGGCTCGGCAAGCGAGGCGCCGATTGGCTTTCCTTTCGCCAGCAAAAATGTATTGGCCATTCCCCCGCCAAGCACTAGCCCATCAACCTTGGTAACAAGATTTTCCAGCAAGGCCAGCTTTGACGACACTTTTGCACCGCCAACAACGGCACCAAGTGGGCGCACTGGCGATGATAGCGCCGCGTTCAACGCCTCAAGCTCGGCCGCAAAAGACCGTCCAGCCGCCGATGGCATCAAACGCGGCAAGGCATCAACCGATGCATGCGCCCGGTGCGCACAGGAAAAAGCATCACCAACATAAATATCACCAAGCGCCGCAAGGCTTTTGGCAAAGGCCAGATCATTGGCTTCTTCTTCAGGGTAAAAGCGCAGATTTTCCATCATCAGAATATCACCGGCTGCCAAAGCTGCTGCGGCCTTTTTGCCACCAGGGCCAATAACGTCACTTTCCACCGGCACCGGCTGGTCAAGAATTCCAGCCATTGATTGCGCCACCGGGCGCACGGTCAGGGCTGGCACAAATGCGCCTTTCGGTCGGCCAAAATGCGTCAGCACAACAACTTTTGCGCCGCGTTCAAGAAGGGATTGAACCCCCGGCATAACACGCCGGATGCGGGTATCGTCGCTTACCACCCCATCAGCGAGCGGAACATTAACATCGAGCCGAAGCAGCACGGTTTTACCAGCGACATCCATCTGGTCGGCAAATTGGAAATTAGCTGTCATGATCGCTGGCCTTTGGCAAAATATTCGGATGACCGGTTCAGTACGGCCTTAGGGAGTACCCAAAACGGGCGTGAATTGCAAGATTGCTAACCACACATTTACCGGTAATCAAATATCACACCCACATCACCAAAGATCCGACGATTGTTTGCTAATTCCTTACCCTGCGCTATCATGCCGCTGATCGGGACAACCCTCTTTTATATGAAAAAAATTTTCCATGCCAAAAGCCCAAAACAACCCAACGGCCAGCCAAAACCTGTCGGCGGGAAGCGAGTTCTGGGCTGGCGTTCGTGAGGAAGTGCCACTTATTTTTGGCGTCGCGCCCTTTGGTCTTGTGTTCGGCGTTCTTGGCATTGAAAGCGGCCTGAGCCCGTGGCAAACAATCTTGATGTCAAGCATCCTGTTTGGTGGCGCCAGTCAAATTGTATTTGCCCAGCTATGGGCGGCTGGTGTGCCAGCCTTGATCGTTGGCGGGTCGGTTTGCGTTATCAATTTGCGCCATGTTCTCTACAGCGCATCCATCGCTGCCTATTTGCGTCACCTGCCGCTGCGATGGCGTATTTTACTGGGCTATTTGCTAACCGATGAAGCCTATGCCATCTCGATAAGGCGACTCCAGCATGAACCACCCGGCCCTAATCAACATTTTCACCTTCTTGGAAGCGGTATGCTGCTGTGGGTAAGCTGGCAATTTGCAACGATTTTTGGGGTTTTGGTTGGCGGCACGATTCCCGACTCATGGTCCTTGTCATTCGCCATACCGCTAACCTTTATCGCTGTTGTTGCGCCAATTCTAAAAACACGCGCCGATCTTGCCGCCGTGATAACTGCTGGAACCATTGCGATAATCGGCCAACCATTGCCGTGGAATTCATGGCTTATCATCGCTGCCATTGGCGGCATTTTGGCGGGCTGGCTTGTCAGCCGCCTTAACCATCAAGCAGGAGCAACGTCATGATCTGGTTCATCATGATTGCGACAGGTTTATTTACCTTTGCAACGCGTTTTATCATGCTTAGCAATGGCATTAGCAATCGGCCGCCACTATGGCTTGTCGATGCTTTGGGGTTTGTGCCAATTGCAGTTTTAACGGCGATTATCGTCCCTGCCATATTGGTTGATCCGGCAGACCAGACAATTGCCCTTTGGGATAATCCACGTCTGTTTGCCGCCGCGCTGGCGATCATTGCGGCCTTGGTTACGCGGCAGATGATCACCACGATTGGGGTTGGTCTTGTCGCGCTATGGATTCTTCAATGGGCGATGTGATGGAAAGCCCCGCGCCGCCGCAAGCCGGATCGGCCTAGGCCTTTAACCCGCTATCAACGGCAAGCTGATCACAAATCCTTGCCATTTCCAGATCAAGCGCGGTAATGCCGCCGCACGAATGCGTTGCCCACCGAATGGTGACCTGACGATATTGATTGTGAAATTCGGGATGATGATTGGCGCGTTCGGCCATCAGAGCAACCCGCCCCATAAACCCGAAAGCAGCATTAAAATCCTTAAACAAATATGTTTTTTCAATGACTTGAAAAGACGCATCTTCGGGCGTCAATTGCCAGCCTTGTCTATCTTCAAGACCGGCGATAATCGCGGCCCGATCGAGGGGGTTATTCATATCTATTTGCCCTTTCCTGCTAAAACCAGCATTGGCTGCGGCGCGCCTTGCATGGCAAGCTGCATATCGTAAATTGAGCCAACAAGTCGGCTGTCATTGCAATATAGCCAAAACAGCCTAAAGTTTCACCCATGTCGAAAACCCTATTGATCATTGCCCATACGCCATCGCCAAATACCGCCGCGCTTGCCAAGGCGGGGCTTGATGCCTGTCTTGGTTATGATGGTTATGATTATGGTGAGGTAAAGACGCGCTGTCTTTCGCCCTTTGATGTGACTAGCCCCGATCTATTGGCCGCCGATGCGCTTATCATCGGCACAACCGAAAATATTGGATATATGGCTGGCGCAACCAAAGATATGTTTGATCGTTGTTATAATGACTGGCTGGATCAAAGCGATGCCAAACCGGTTGCAATCTACATCCGCGCCGGATTGGACGGAACTGCAACAAAGCGCGCCCTGACAAGCATTTGTGGTGGCCTGAAATGGCGGTTGGTGGCCGAACCCTTGATCCTGCATGGCGATTGGAATGACGCATTTTGCGAGCAGGTTGGCGATCTATGCCTTGGCGTGGTGGCTGGTTTGGACGCTGGCATCTTCTAGGCTGATGGTCGTGCGCAAGATGGCTATGCTAATTATTTTTCGGCATATCCATTAAATGTGTTGAAGATGAATGCGCGTCAGGCATTTTCAAATCTGCGGGGCGTTTGGCAAGACCGGTCAGCGTAACCTTTTCCGCCTTTTCAAACGTTAAGGTAACTTGATAACTTTCGTCAGCATTCAATGGCGCTTTCAAATCGATCAGCATCACATGAAACCCACCTGGTGCCAGCTGGATCGTCTTGCCAGCCGGAATTGCAATGCCGCCGTCAATCTGCCGCATTTTCATAACGCCATTTGTAACGTCCATTGTGTGAAGTTCGGTTTTGCGTGCAAGGCTGCTTTCAACAGCTAGCAACCGGTCAGCCATACCACCATGATTTGTGATCGAAAGATAGGCGGCGCTGCTTGGCATTGATCCGATCGTCGCGCGAAATTGTAGCGCCCCAAACATAAGATCAGATGCCATCGCCGGTGACAGCATCATCAGAACCATAAAAACATTAGAAAATATCCGTTGCAGACCCAAAGACAGCATCACATCACCATTCTTGCGCTGAAAATAACCGAGCCGCGGCTAGCCATTTCCAAGCCGCTTAACCTCATCAATCGACAGCAGGCCAAGCTGGGCCATTACATCGCGCACTTCTTCTAAAAGGATTGAGGCCGCATGTTCGCCACCTTTATTACCAAGCGCGGCAACGGCATACATGAACCCACGGCCAACAAGCGCAAAATCAGCTCCTGCCGACAACACACGCACAATATCAAGCCCCGACATGATGCCACTATCGACAATCAGCGGCACATCTTTGCCAACCGCAGCGCGAATGGCTGATAGCTGTGCCAAAGGTGGTGGTGCCGCATCTAATTGGCGGCCGCCATGATTTGAAACAACAATCCCATCGATGCCAAGCTTGATCGCCCGCGCCGCATCTTGTCCATGAAGAACCCCTTTAAGGAAAATTTCGCCATCCCATTCGGCGCGAATTTCAGCAAGATAGTCCCAATCAAGCGAACCGTTTAGCTGATCACCAATAAATTTGGTGATGCCCATCGTCCCATTATTCTTGGCATAGGGTTCCATATTGCGAAAGCGTGCCCCGCCATTCAGCAAGGTCCGCACTGCCCATTCCGGACGAAGCATGCTTTGCCAGATAACGCGCGGTGAAAAGGCCGAATTACCTCGGCTGCCAAGCGGTGCGCCGGCGATCCGCATACGTTCACGGCGGCTTGGTGATGGCACATCGGCGGTCACAACCAAAGTTGTGTAGCCACAGCCTTTGGCACGCCGAAGCAAATCACGCATCAGATCGCGATCACGCGGGGCATAAAGCTGAAACCAGCCCATTTCACCCGCGGATTCGGCGATCATTTCGATTGATTCGCCGGCCACCGTGCTAAGCGTATAGGGAAAACCATGTCTTTTGGCGGTGCGGCCAATAATCGATTCCGCCCCGGGCCAGATCAATGATGACAGGCCAATGGGCGCCGCACCAAACGGCGCTTTAAATGTTTTCTTGCCAAGCTTAGTTGTCAGATCGGGATCTACACGCCCTCGCATAAATTGCGGCGTCAGCTCAATCGAGTCGAGAAAGGCCCTGTTTTCGTCTTTGGCGCGATCATGACCTGTTCCTGAATCAAGATAAGCAAACACAAATTTTGGAATGCGTTTTGAAGCAGGCTTTTTCAGATCCGACAAGCGCGGATATTTGTTCATCAAATCCATGATATATTCACTATATTAACCTCTAAACAGGACCATAGCCCGCAACAAACCTAAACTGAAGCCCTCACCCAAGAGGGCATCAGTTTATTTTGCTGACTTTAAATAGGCAATCACATTGGCAATGTCAGATTCTTTTTTCAGACCCGCAAACGACATTTTGGTGCCTTTTAGGTATTTTTTCGGCTTGGCAAGGAAACCGGTCAAAGTTGCCTCATCCCAAACCAGACCCGATCCGGCCATCGCTTTGGAATATTTGAACTTTTCAACCGCACCAGCTGCACGGCCAACGATGTTCACCAAATGCGGGCCAGATTTGTTTTTTTTCCTATCAACGTAATGACAGGCTTTGCATTTCTTGAATACTTTTTCACCCGCAGCAGCATCACCAGCCTGCGCCGGAGCTGCCGAAAGAAGCCCTGCTGCTACTGCGGCGATAAAAACATAATTTTTCATACAAATTCACTGCTTTCCTCAAATGTGGCCTTGTTTACAGTGTTTGGTGGCTCTAAACAATAACCTGCGCTGTCTTGCCGCGACCCAAAATTTCCGGCAAACTATTGCCGTTCCTAATCTTCTGGTAATTAGCGTTATCAAATCCCTTATGATTCGCATCAACGAGGCGTCCATGTCACCCAAAGCCAAACGACTATCAATCATCGCGGTGATCGCAGCATTGGTTGGAATTGCGGCCATGCTTGTGCTTGGCGCGCTTCGCGACAATATTGTTTTTTTCTATACGCCAACCGAAATCACCACTTCAGGAACAAAGGCGGGACAGGCTTTGCGGCTTGGTGGGCTGGTCAAAGATGGCAGCGTTGCGATCGACGGATTGCAATCTGTTTTCACAGTGACCGATGGAACAACCGAAATTAGCGTTCGCTATGACAATGCATTGCCAAGCCTCTTTCGCGAAGGCCAAGGCGTCGTTGCCGAAGGGTCAATTGCCAATGGTCAATTTATCGCAACCAATGTTTTGGCAAAGCATGATGAAAATTACATGCCTGCCGAAGTTGCCGAAAAGCTGAAAGATACAGGCGTCTGGAAAGGCGGCAAAACCGACTAGGCAGCGCTGCCATCGCTTTTTACGGGCTTAATCTTTTTGATTTGGCTCTTTTGCATCCATATCTTGCGGTGAACCGGCGGCTGGTTCTGCAATCGCGGCGGTTGCTGGCATCGGGCTTGACGTAATCACGTCAATGGATCGGACATTTTCACGATAAAGCGTGTAAAGCCCACCCGCCAGAATGAGTGTTATCCCAATCATGACCATCTGATCCGGCCATTCATCCCAGATCACAACACCCCAGAAAACACCAAATGGAATCGCGACATATTCAAATGGCGCAATGACCGATGCCTCGACCGAACGGTAGGCATTAGACGATGCATAGGACAATAGCAAAACCGAAAAGCTGCAAATCACCAAATAGCCAAGGTTAGTCAAAGACATCAGTGATGGCGCGCGAAGCAAAAAATCAACTGTCGGATTGCCCGATTGATCAACTGGCCAGATCATATTCACCAGAATGAACACCGCGCCGATCGTCAAATAGCAAATATGCTGAACCGCAACCATTCCCGACAGATTGCCAACCGATTTTAGGCGTCTTGTCCATATCTGAAAGGCGGCATAGCTAAAGGCGGACATCACTACAAACAAGGTTTCCACTTGAAACTGAACCCCACCGGGCCGAATGATAAACAAAACCCCAGCCATGCCAGTCGATACCGCGGCCAAACGATGAAGGCCAATTTTTTCACCAAGAAATGGCACTGATAGAATCGTAATGATCAATGGTGATATAAAGAAAATGGCGATTACATTTGCCAGTGGCAGCGTTCCCAGCGAAACAAAAAACAGCACCATCGCCAGCACAAGACACATGCTACGGGCGAAAAACAGCCAGAAAACCTTTGCTGGCAGCGCAAACATTGCCTGAATACTGCGGCTGAAAATGCCAAGCATGATCAGCGTCATCACTGCCCGCAACGCAACCAACTGGCCAAGCGAAACATCACCACTCATCAATTTAATCAATGCGTCATTAAGGGGAATGAATCCCCATTGCCAAAGCCAAAACGCCAAGGGCAAAATAGGGCATCGACATACGATCAGTAATCATTTTCATTCGCTGCCGTCCTATGCATTACATTGCGAAAATATCAGCCCGATGGAGCCTGGATTTCGCATCATTTAAATCCCGCTTATCAGTAAAAGACAAGCTATGCAAATTATTGCCAAAACACGTCGCGAATGGAATCAAGTAAAGGGGTTGTATTTAAACCCTCTTTCGGCCAGTGTGACCCATGGCAATCACGCAAGTTTTCTGCAGGTATTGGCATCATGAAAGGCGCGAGAAATCATGTCAGAAACCGGACAGAATTTTATTGCAGGCGCGTGGTGCGATGGGCAAAGCACAATTGCCAATATCAATCCATCTGACCTTAGCGATCAGATCGGCCATTATGCACAGGCCAACAGCGCCCAACTTGACAGCGCCCTGGATGCCGCCCAAACCGCCCAGAAAAAATGGGCCATTACTGGTCTTGAGGCGCGTCAAACCATCTTGATGAATATCGGCAATGAATTGATGGAACGCCGCATCGAGCTTGGCACCCTTCTCAGCCGCGAAGAAGGCAAGCCATTAGCTGAAGGTGTTGGTGAAATCTATCGGGCTGGCCAGTTCTTTACTTATTATGCTGCCGAAGTGCTTCGCCAGATCGGTGATACGGCCGATAGTGTTCGTGACGGCATCGAAATTGACGTTCGGCGCGAACCGGTTGGGGTTGTTGCCATTATCAGCCCTTGGAATTTCCCGACCGCAACGGCTGTCTGGAAAATTGCGCCAGCGCTGGCTTTTGGCAATGCGGTCATCTGGAAACCGGCAAATCTGGTGCCGGCTTCGGCTGTTGCCTAAGCGAAATCATTTCGCGTCAGGATATTCCGCATGGGCTGTTCAATCTGGTGATGGGGCCGGGGGGCAGCATTGGCCAGAAACTTGTCGAAAGTCCGGCGATAAACGCGATCAGCTTTACCGGTTCGCTGGATGTCGGCAAACAGATTGCCGTCGCCGCGATTGCCAATCTTACCAAAGTTCAAATGGAAATGGGATCAAAGAACGCGCTTGCCATTATGGATGATGGCGATCTTGATCTTGCCGTGGCAACCGCACTTGGCGGCGCTTTTGGCGGAACGGGTCAGAAATGCACCGCCTCGTCACGGCTTGTTGTGCACGAAGCCATCCATGACGAATTTGTTGACCGGCTTGTTGCCGCAGCATCGGCGATGAAGGTTGGGCATGCCTTGGCTGATGGAACGCAAATCGGCCCCGTGGTTAGCGCCGGACAATTAGCCGAAAACCTGCAATGGATGGAAACAGCCAAACAAGAAGGCGGCGAGGTTCTGTGTGGCGGTGAGACGGTAAGCCGCGATCACGATGGCTATTACATGACGCCTGCGGTTATTGGTGGCACAAAAATGACTGGCGCATCAATCGCGAAGAAATGTTTGCGCCAATCGCCTGTATCATCAAGGTCGGCTCGTACGATGAGGCGCTGGATGTCGTGAATGACACTGATTTTGGCCTGACATCGGGAATCATTACCCGTTCGCTGGCGCGGGCAACGCATTTCCGCCGTAATGCCCAAACAGGTGTTGTTACGATTAACCTGCCAACTGCAGGCACTGATTATCATGTGCCATTTGGCGGACGCGGCAACAGCTCATATGGCCCGCGTGAACAGGGAAGCTATGCCGCAGAATTCTATACAATCGTGAAAACCAGCTACATTGCCGCTGGCAAACCGGAATAATCTGATGCATCTCATCGACAATCTTCAATATGCAAATTGGTCAGAAAAAATCTTTCGGCAAATGCGCGAAGGCGGCGTTGATGCAGTTCATGTGACGATTGCCTATCACGAAATGTTTCGCGAAACCGTTACCAATATCGAACAATGGAATCGCTGGTTTGAACGCTATCCCGATCTGATTTTTCATGGCACCACCGGCGATGATGTGCGGCGTGCCAAACGCGAAGGCCGAACCGCGATCTTTTTTGGATTTCAAAACCCGTCACCAATTGAAGATGATATCGGGCTTGTTGAAATTTGCCACAGCCTTGGCATTTGCTTTATGCAGCTAACCTATAACAACCAGTCGCTTCTTGCCACGGGATGTTATGAAGATGAAGATACTGGCATCACGCGCATGGGCCGCCAAGTCATCAAGGAAATGAACCGTGTTGGCATGGTTGTCGATATGAGCCATTCGGCCGAGCGATCAACATTGGACGCCATTGAAATTTCACAACGCCCAATTGCCATTACCCATGCCAACCCCTATTTCTGGCATCCGGCCAAACGCAATAAATCGGATGATGTGCTTCGCGCGCTTGGCCAATCAGGTGGCATGTTGGGATTTTCGCTTTATCCGCATCATTTAAAGGATAAATCAGATTGCAGTTTGACAAGCTTTTGCCAGATGATTGCCGACACTGCGGATTTGATGGGCATAGACAATATCGGCATCGGATCAGACCTTTGTCAGGATCAACCCGACAGTGTGGTTGAATGGATGCGCGTTGGCAGATGGACAAAAGAAATTGATTATGGCGAGGGATCAGCCAGCAATGCAGGCTTTCCTCCAATGCCAAGTTGGTTTATAGATAACCGTCATTTCGGAGCGATTGCAGCAGGGCTTAGGCAGCAGGGATTTTCCGAAAAAGACACAAGTGCCATTATGGGTGAAAACTGGCTTCGGTTTTATGATGAAAATTTTGGCGCTGAAACTGCCTAACCAGATTTCGTGGCCCCAGCAAGCAAAGTGTTTTGATTGATGAAAAAACCAGAGATGAAACAAGATGATTCTGCCGCATCCACGCCGCCAGTGCCGTCTGTTGCGCTTCGCCCTGCCAGTCAGGTCATGACTTTGGCACGGATGGGATCATTCCATCAAAGCCGTCTTAGCTTTATGCGCGTTTTGCTGCGCCGTCTCAAGGCCGAAAATTGGCAGTTTAAACAAAGTCGTTGGTTGATTGATGCCAAGGGTGTTGGCGTTGCCACCTATGAGGCCATTGGCCCTGAGCGAAGCTATACATTGGTTGCCTTTGCGCATGATCTACCAGCCGAAAAACGGTCAGATCGGGTCATTGCCGAAGCATGGGATGCCACATTTACGCTTCATGATGGAACCATAAGTGATGCCGATATTGAACGGCTTGGACAGAATGTTCCGCTGCAAGAGGCTGGCCGTATTTCAGATGATGAATTCGTGCTGTCACGTGCAAACCGGTCGGTTCGGCTATTTGACTATGTTCGTGATTGCCTTGCCGCTGGCACCAGCCCGACCCTGCGACGATCGAGCCCGTTGGTTATTTAATGCGGACAACAGCCGTTTACGGATCAGGAAAATTTGGTGCTGCAGATCGTGATATCTGGGCAAACCGGCCTGAATTTTTGGGCTCGTTCCAACCTGAATTGCTTGCAGTTTGGTTAATCCGGTCATTTACCATTGATATTGTCGAGCATATGGCTGCGGTAAACGCGCCAGCAAAGGCGTCAAGCTTGATCCCGATATCCGCCGCCGCATCGGTGTTGGCAATTCAACCGGTCTTGGCATGGCACCATTCTTGATTAACCATCCATCATTGATTCACACATGGATCAATGCGCGTGAAACCGCTTTGGCACGTGTGCGGGCGCTTGCCGCAACCGATCAGGCTGGCCTGTCCCGCTTTGTGACGATGATTGCCAAAGCTGCCAAAAACGCGGATGAATGGACAACCGACAGCCCTTATCAGCAAGGCAAAACCCAGTCTTTGCGTGATGATCTTGTCCGGCTTGACGCTTTTGTGCGCGGCCTTGCCGCTGATATAGACCAGCCTTGGGACAACATCTATCGCTGGGGCGAGGCCAATCTCAGCCTTGAAGGCCAAGAACAGCTTGTATCGCTTCTGCTTGAAGATCACGGCGCGTTAATTGACGATTTGGCAATCGGCATGGCGGCTGATGAGGCAGCGCACTTCCGTATTGATGGATCAATGCCCCTGTCACGGCTACGCCAGTTGATGGAGACCGCCTATAGCTGGACCAATGGTATTGATTATGCGCAAAATGATGCGCTGGCGCGGGTCTGGTATGTGTCTGAAGAAAAGCTTGAGCCGCGGCTTGGTGAACGTTTTGAAGAACCAATCGAGCCTTATGAGCAACCGCTTGCCCCCGGCCGTGATGCCGTTCGGGCGATGAAGGCAATTGATCAATGGATCGAAAATCCAGCCCGATCAGGCGACGATAACGTTGCCATGTTTTTGCTGAAATATCCAGAACACCGGCATATTGTCCGCCGCATGCAAACCGTTTTTACCCTTCCCTATGCCGAAATTCAGGACAATACGATTTCAGCAGAAATGCAGCCGATTGATTTGCTCCGCTGTAAATTGTCCTTTTTCGGCGCGTCAAAATTTGACCCGCGTTCAGATCGGTGGTTGCGCATTACAATGTATCAAGGCGCGCCCTTCCCCGATGAATTGGCAATGCTAGACCCCGACATTCTGTTTTATCCACCACTTGCTAGCAATGGCAGACCGGATCATGAAAGGGCATGAGCTGGTCACTTGGTGAGATCGGCGCCCTTGCCACCAAGGCTGCACGCGGAAGCGGCATGGATTGGGGGCTCGCCGACGAAGCCGGCTATGCTGTGAAATGGCTTCAACGCCGTCAATTGCCCGGTGTCGCCGCGCTATGTCGATATCTAAGCTGGCGGCAAGCTGGCGAAATCACCATCTGGCCCGATGATACAGCGCGAGATGGTTATTATTGTCCAATTACCACTGGGGCGGCGTACGGTGATGGTGTGTTTGGGGATGAGGTGCAATTTGCCTGTGTCCGAACGCCGTTATTGCTAATCCCCTTTATCGCGCTTCGCGCCGCAAAAAATCCTGTTTGCCTATCAATGGGCAATGCCGTTTTTGCGCTGACACAAGATAACTTTGGTTTTTCAAAAAATGATACGACGATTTTAATGGATGCGTCGGCCTGCCATATTTATGCAGCATCTGATGATGATCTGCCAGAGATGATCACCATTGCCAATGCCGCAATTCCCCGCGTTCCGGTAACAGCATCTGCCTGCATCACTGTTTTGAACAGCTTTGCCAAAAACACCTATGCACCAGCAACCGAGGCGTCACGCCTTGCTGGGGCTGGTGCTGGGCTGAGTGATAATGACTAGACGGCTGGGCTGCCACCACTGACGCAACTGAAACACCTGCATTGGTTATCAGCTCCGACAGGCGGTGCTAAACAATGCCGCTAATGGTTTTGATTTCAAGAAATTCTTCAATTCCCCAAAACCCGCCTTCACGGCCAACGCCTGACTGCTTGTAGCCGCCAAACGGGCTTCCTGCCGCACGCGAAGCGCCATTCACTTGAATCATGCCAGCGCGTAACCTTGCCGCAACCCGCTTGGCGCGCTCTTTATCACCCGTCTGGATATAGGCCGCCAGCCCATAAGGCGTGTCATTGGCAAGCGCGAGGGCTTCTTCCTCGCTGTCAAACGGCATCAACGCCAGAACAGGACCAAAAATTTCTTCGCGGATAATCGTCATATCGGCTGTCGCATCGGCAAAAACCGTGGGCTTTACAAACCAGCCGCGGTTCATACCCTCAGGACGACCAACGCCGCCAGCGACAAGTCTTGCCCCTTCATCAATGCCAGCTTGGATCATGCTTTGCACCTTGTTGAATTGTGCTTCAGATACCAAAGGCCCGATGTGACTTCCTGAACTTGACGGCAGATCAACCTTGGTGGCGTTGGCTTTGGCTGCAGCGATTTCAACAGCCTGATCATAGACGCTTCGCTGAACCAGCATGCGTGTTGCCGCATTGCAAGATTGACCTGTATTATTGAAACAGAAAGCGGCGCCCGCGCGAACTGCCTTATCGACATCGCAATCATCAAAAACCAGATTTGGCGATTTACCGCCAAGTTCAAGCGAGACGGTTTTCACTGTATCTGCAGCCGCCTTGCTAATCAAAATACCGGCCCGTGTTGAGCCGGTAAATGACACAACATCAATATCCTGGTGTGATGATAAGATTGTGCCAACACCGGCACCATCACCATTAACCATGTTAAACACACCAGCCGGAAAACCAGCCTTATCAATCATTTCAGCAAAAAGAATGCTGGACATTGGCGCAATTTCGGACGGTTTCAGCACCATTGTGCAGCCTGCCGCCAACGCCGCACCAACCTTAAGAACAACCTGATTCATCGGCCAATTCCACGGGGTAATCAACGCGGCAACACCCGCCGCTTCAAAGACAATATCTTGGCCTTCGACACCTTGACGCAATGGCCGCTGAAATTCCATTGCGCCAAGCGCACGGATAAATGACTTTAAATGGCTGATGCCCGATCCGGCCTGACCACTGACCGCCATATCAATGGGCGCACCCATTTCGGTTGAAATCGTTGCGCCCATTTCATCATTGCGCGCGGTATAGACTTCAAGCAATTTTTGCAAATAGCCAGCACGGTCAGTTGGGCTTGTCATCGACCATGTTGGAAAGGCGGCTTTGGCCGCGGCAATTGCCGCGCCGGTATCTTTGGCACCGCCGAGCGTAATTGTGGCAAACGCATCTTCGGTGGCTGGATTCAAAACAGGAAAGCTGATCCCATCTTGTGATGGCACCCAAGATCCATTGATGTAAAATTCGGTTTTATCCAGCATTAAGCCTCCTACATTATGGTAGCTGCCGCCACAGCGCGGCCATTGCGTTTTTTCGAAATTGATTCCTTTTGCCTAAGCCAGCGCGACAAGCCAGCGCGACAAGCCAGCGCGACAAGCCAGCGCGACAAGCCAAATTGCACTTTGCGAACAACTCTTGTCAAGTTATTGATAACTGCGTGATACAGACTGATTTGCTTAGGCTTTTACCTTGCCGCGCTGGGCCAAGAAAATCCCACCAAGCACCATAAGCAACGCCACAAGATGATAAAGATACATCGTTTCAGACAAGATCAGCATTGCCAAAAAAGCCGCAAAGATTGGTACCATATTCACATAAAGTCCGGCGCGGTTGGCACCTGCCAGTTCGACTCCACGCATATAGAATGTTTGCGACAGAATTGACGGAAATATTGCTGAATAAAACAGTAACAAGCTGCCTTTGACGCTGGGAAGTACAAGATTGCCATTCACATATTCGGCAATTAGGAACAGGCTGCAGGTCAAAAAAGCACAAAAGGCAAAAAAACACAAAAGCAGAACTGGCGGCATTTCAAGCCGCCTTGCCAACGCAACCGTATAGGCGCCATAGCAAAGGCAGGCAGCAACCATAAGCAAATCACCCAGATTGAAACGAAGCGCCAAAATCGTGGCAAGGCTGCCAGTACTAACCAGAACCAGAATACCGGTCAGCGATGAACAAAGGCCAAAAAAATGCAGCCAGCCAATGCGGGCACGATAAATGAGCCAGCCAAGCAACATAACAACAGCCGGAATGACCCCTTGCATAATGCCAAGATTGACCGCGGCCGTATATTGCGCCGCATAGACAAGCAGCAGGCTGAAACCGGCAAGCCCACCGCCACCCATGGCAAACACCCAACGCCAGTTCTGTAAAGCCAGCGGAATATAACGTGGCAGGGTTTTGTGATATATCACCACCAAAATAAGAAAGGCACCAAGCCAACGCAATTGCATCAGTAATACCGGCGAAATTTCGCCAACCGACATGCGCAATGCCACCGCATGACCTGCCCAGATCAGGGTTGCCATCAGCAATACCGCATGCGCGCTACCCCAAAAGCGGCCAAGAGCCGACACACATTGCTGTTTGATCATTACATCGCCATAAAATTAACGAAGCTTTGCCGCAAGCACGCTAACATCATCAAGACCGCATTCAATACGATCAAACATATCGTCAATTTCCGCAGCGGTAATGATCAACGGCGGACAAAAGCCAATGATATCACCTGGCAAGGCGCGTAAGATCACCCCTTGTTTCTGAATGATGGCAGCCGCTTGCGCCGCAATTTTCTGGGTTGGATCAAATTTTTCACCCGTTAGGCTATTTGCGGCAAATTCCATTGCGCCAATCAGGCCAATCGCCCGCAGATTGCCGATGAAATCAAATCTGGCAAGCCGTTCAATCCGGCTTTTAAATTGCGGGGCAATACCCCTCACATGGCCAATGATATCACGTTCTTGCATTAATTGCTGCGCCCGCAAGGCCACCGCAGCGCAAACCGGATGCGCCGAATAGGTATAACCATGCCCAAAAATGCCCAGCTGTTCTGCCTTCTTGGCAATTGGCGCATAGACTTTTTCCGATAGCATCACCGCTGAAATCGGCAAATAGGCCGATGATAACGCCTTGGCACAGGTCAGCATATCGGGGCGTACATCCATGGTTTGAGAACCCCACATATTGCCCGTACGGCCAAAACCGCAAATCACCTCATCAGCGACAAGCAAAACATCATATTTTTCCAGAACAGCGCGAATTTTTTCAAAATAAGTTCGTGGCGGAATAATCACCCCGCCTGCCCCCATGACCGGCTCGGCAAATAACGCACCCACGGTTTCTGGCCCTTCCTCGAGGATCAGCGTTTCAAGATCAGCGGCACAACGACTGGCAAAATCTTCTTCACTTTCCCCATCCTGCGCGCCGTTATAAAAATCGGGCGCGGTTGTATGTTTGACGAAATCCAGCGGCAGGCCGAAACCATCTTGCGCATAGGCAAGCGCGGTCATGCTCGCCGCCGCCATTGTAACCCCGTGATAACCTTTTTGGCGGCTGATGATTTTGCGCTTTTCTGGCCGGTCAAGCGCCGCGTTATAATACCAGACCATTTTCATGGCGGTATCATTCGCCTCTGACCCAGATGCCGCAAAAAACACTTTGCTCATCGCGCTGTCACCACCGGCAGGCGGGGCACTGGCGATCAAGATTTCGGCAAGATCAATTGCAGGATTGACCGTTTTGCCAGCAAAACTGTGATAGAAAGGCAGCTTTTTGAATTGCGCCATTGCCGCATCGATCAATTCAGGTTCGGAAAACCCAAGCGATGTACACCAAAGTCCACTCATCCCTTCATAAAACCGATTACCAGCATCATCAACAACAAAGACACCATTGCCCTGTGCCATGATATGCGGCCCCGCATCGCCAAGCATTGCCGGATTGGTATAGGGATGCATATGAAAGGCAATATCGCGGCTTGCCGGTGAATTGCCAGCAAGCTGTTGTTCGGATGGGGGGCTGCTTTGTGCCATTTCAACTTTCCTAAACGTCAATGATTACTGGCCAAGCCTAGACATGCTGGCCACCATTCACATGAATTTCCGATCCATTTAGATATTTGGCCTGATCACTGCAAAGGAAAAAAACAGTGTCAGCAACTTCATCAGCATTGCCAAACCGGCCAAGTGGAATTTGCGGAACGATTGTTGCCTCGCTATCAGGCGATAGAATATCCGTTTTGATTTCCCCGGGGGCAATGGCATTTACCCGAATGCCAAGCCTGCCAAAATCAGACGCCATTTCACGGGTCAATGCGCTAAGGGCGGCTTTCGATGTGGCATAGGCCGAGCCGGCATATTCATGAACCCGGCTTCCGGCAATCGAGGTTACATTCACAATCGAGCCATCGCCTTTACCAAGCGAGTCGCATAGTTTTTGCGCCAGCATGATTGGGGCAAACACATTCACCTGATAAACGTGCTGCCACAGATCAAGCGATGTTTTATGGCAATCAAGACGGCCACCATCAGGCATTTTTGGCGAAATTGCAGCATTATTCACCAGCGCATGAAGCGGCTTGCCATCAAGCCGCGTCAATAATTCTGCCGAGCCACGGCTTACATCGTCAGGCGATGATAAATCAATTTGCAGATGGTCTTCTGGCCCCGCTTCCCAAGGGCAATTTTCCGGAAAACCATGGCGTGAACAGGTGATGACGCGCCAACCAGCGCTTGAAAAACGCTTTACGGTTGCATGACCAATGCCGCGGCTTGCCCCTGTTAATACCAAAATTTTTCGGTCATCCATGAATGATGAACCCCTTTCCCCTGTTCATTCCAAGCAGCCAAACTCAAACCTGAACCAGCTGCATAAAATGGCTTTAATCCATATGTCAGAGTGGCGTCAAAAATGATCGAGGTCAAATGGGCAGGCTGGCTAGCTGCTGGTGATCCCACGAAGCCGTTCAGAACGCCGCCGCAATAATTCTAAAACCGTTAACAGAATGATCGACAAGATCACCAAAAGCGTTGCCACAGCAAGGATCGTCGGGCTGATCTGTTCGCGAATACCCGACCACATCTGACGCGGGATTGTGCGCTGTTCTGGACTGGCAAGGAACAGAACCGCAACCACCTCGTCAAATGAGGTAATAAAGGCAAATAGGCCACCAGAAATTACCCCGGGGATAATCAATGGCATCTGCACTTTGCGGAACGTGATGAGAGCCCCTGCCCCAAGCGATTGCGATGCCCGAACAAGCGATTTGTCAAATCCAACTAAGGTGGCTGTAACGGTAATAATTACAAATGGCGTTCCTAAAACAGCATGCGCCATAATAACCCCAAGATAGGTTTGGCTCAGATGTACCTGCGAATAAAAATAGAACATGCCCGCCGCAGTAATCACCAATGGAACAATCATTGGCGAGATCAGAATTGACATAATTAGCCGCCTATACGGCATTTCTGAACGGCTAAGGCCTATTGCTGCTAATGTGCCCAGCGCCGTTGACAGCAAGGTGGCACAGATGCCAATAAAGAAGCTATTACGAATAGCTCGCATCCACTGGCTATTATTCCAAGTATCTGACAACCATGCCCAACTGAACGGCGCATCTGGCGATGCCATGCCATTACGCAAAATATCTTCATACCAGCGCAGGGAAAATGCTTCCGGATCAAAATTCAACATGCCCTTGGTAAAACTGAAATAAGGCTCGACATTAAATGACAGCGGCAAAACCACAATGATTGGCAGGATCAAAAACAGGAAGATCAATCCGCAAATGCTGCGATAAACATAATGCCAAATATATTCGCCAGTACTGGTATAGGGAGGAAGCTTTGACATATCTATTATCCTAACTTCATATTATCGATACCGATAACCCTGTCGTAGGCCCAATATAACAACAAAACGCCAGCCAAAAGAATACCCCCTAAGGCGGCAGCTAGAGACCAATTTAGAGACTTTTGCATGTGATATGCGATCATGTTGGAAATAAGAGATCCATCTTGCCCACCAACAAGAGCTGGTGTGATGTAATAACCGATCGCAAGAATAAATACCAAAAGGCCACCAGCACCAACACCTGGAATTGTTTGTGGCATGTAGATCTTTAAAAAAGCCATTGTGGGCGTGGCGCCAAGCGAGCGCGCGGCGCGCATGTAGGAGGGCGGAATGGTCTTCATCACCGAATAGAGCGGCAGGATCATAAACGGCAGCAAGATATGCGTCATCGCAATGATCGTACCAGTCATATTATAGATCAAGGAAAAGCGCGCGTCATCAGTAGTAACACCCACCAATACCAAAAGATCATTGATTACCCCTTGCGATTGCAAGATTGCAATCCAGGCAGTTGTTCGCACTAACAGTGATGTCCAAAAGGGCAAAAGCACCATTATCATAAGCAAATTTGAAGATACGTAAGCGGTAAAGTTGCAAGCAGATATGCGACTGGATAGCCAAGAAGGAGGCAAAGCCCCATCACCGGACACAGAAATCATAACGGTGCGCCAGAATAACGTTACATATATTTGCCTGTTCTCATTCTGGCGGACAAAGCCTTTGTCAACAGTATACCGACCATCTAATGCAGCCGCGTAAAAGGCCGGCGTTAAATCTTGAGAGGTGAGCTTCATGGCTCTGCCAAACTTCAATATTTGCCCATTTTTTGTTAACCTTGATAGATGCTTTCTTTAAAGGTGGCTTTAAGTTTTTTGCTTTACGGGCAGTTGATGTAAACAACGATCGAGTTCCGGGTAATTCTTGGTTAACGCGCGTGGCATCCGGCCAATTGTGCGATCTTTCTTACGCAACTTTTAAATCAGCAACCAGAGCCGAATAGAGAGCCTCATTCGGCTCGGAAGACCATCCCAACATGGTAACTTCTCAGTCAAGATTAGGATGTATATTTGAAAACCTGTCATTGTAGACCCCTTGCCACATCAAGCGCAAAGAATAGGAATAACAAAACTGACCATAACAAAGGCAAACAGCGGCACTACAAGGGAGGCAGCGCGAACACGACTACGGAACAAAGCTTGCGCCAGCTTTTTCTTTAGCGGTGTGCCATCAGCTGCGGTAATTGGCCGGATAGGCCTGTTTGACTATCAACCATGATAAAAAAATCTCTGGTTTAAAAAGAGATAATAAAAATAACGGTCACATGAAGCGTCCATGTGACCGCATTATTTCAATTTTACTTGGACAACCAAGCGTTAAAACGCTCGTTCAACTGATCAGCATTATCTGCCCAGAATTCAAAGTCGTTCTGCAACGCATTTTTGAAATTTCCAGCAGCGGTCGGCATGTGACTAGCCATTTTGATGCTGTCATCAGAATGAAGGTGCCAATGGGTTGCATGATGATGCGCGTGCCGGGCCGTAAGGAATATAAGAAGCCTGGGCGGCCAACTGCTCAGTAGCGTTGAGAAAGCAAGGAAATCCAGGGCGGCTTCTTTATTCTTTGAACCTTTTGGAATCACCCAGAGATCGAGGTCATAAATTGGCCATCCCAAACCATCTCAAACTGACTGCTCTTCGAGGCAATTGCGGCAAAGACGGCCGTTCCAAGCAGTGTGAAAATCACCTCACCATCAGCAAAAGCTGCGGCGGCTGCGCACCGGCCTCCCACCAGACTACATCGTCTTTGATGGTGTCTAATTTCGCAAAGGCTCGTGCTACGCCTTCTTCTGTTCCAAGGACATTGTATACCTCGCTGACAGGAACCCCATCAGCAATCAAAGCAAATTCCATAGTCACCTTTGGTGACTTACGCATGCCGCGTTTACCAGGGATATGCGGCAGTATCGAAAAAATCAGCACATCTTGGTTGGCGCTGTTCCAATTACGAACTTTCGTAGTGTCATAAACGTAAACCGATGACCAGACAATGTTTGCAACAGCGCAATCAAACAATGTACCCGGCAAAAAATCTTCCACTGCTGGGGTGCCATCAGGTGCCGGCGTCAAAATTGAATGATCAATTGGCTCCAATAAACCTTCGTCACATGCCCTAATTGCATCTGACAACTCAACATCGACAAGGTCCCATGTAACGTTCCCTGACTCGACCTGTGCTTTGATTTCGGCAATACCCCCGCCGTAATCTTCCGATACAATGGATTTACCAGTCTTTGCCATCCAAGGCTTATGATAGGCCTCTACCTGTGACTTTGTGTAGGCACCGCCCCATGACACGACTAGTCAAATCGGCGGCAATCGCAGCGCTGCTTACAAATGCTGACGCACCTGCAATCGCGATTATTTTTTTTGTTAATCCAGACATTATGTCCACTCCCTTTGGTTGTTCGTGCGTTTTAAGAGCCGCACTACTCTCTCTTACTAGCCACTACCCGTTAATCAGGAAGCGAGCCATCATTGACTAATAGCATAGTCAAACTGGTTCATTGAAATCAAGCGCGCGGCAATCATCGTTCTGCCAGCCAATTTGCAACGATGCTCCAATTTCCAGACCAAGCTGACCTGAAGTGTTTGGAACTTTGACGATAAACTGATCATCGCCAGCCACATTCATCCGACAGCGGATATGATCGCCAAGATAAATTAATTCTTCGATGCGTGCATCAAGTGAGCTTGTTCCCGCAGATTTTTTCGCCGAAACGACACAGCGTTCCGGCCGAACAGATAAGGTTGTCCGGCTGCCAACAGCACCAACGTTCACGGCAAGCGCCTTGACAACATCACCTGCGTCCAGCTTAACCGTTGCAGTGTTCTTGCTGACCGACTGAACCGTGCCAAGCATTTGGTTATTCTCGCCAATAAATTGCGCCACAAACGCATTTTCCGGCTTTTCATAAAGCGTAACCGGATCAGCAAGTTGTTGGATAATGCCATCATCAAAAACCGCAATCCGGTTTGACATGGTCAAGGCTTCCGACTGGTCATGCGTTACATAGACAACCGTCACCCCAAGATTTTCATGAATATGCTTGATTTCATATTGCATATGTTCGCGAAGCTGTTTGTCGAGCGCACCAAGCGGTTCATCCATCAAAACCAGCTCCGGATTAAACACCAATGCACGTGCCAGTGCGATCCGCTGTTGCTGTCCACCAGACAATTGCGCCGGCTTCCGATCGATAAAGGCAAGCATCTGAACCATATCCAGAACCGCGCGGACTTTATCTTCGACTTCGGCCTTTGGCATATTGCGCACTTTCAGCGGAAAGGCCAAATTTTCACCAACAGTCATATGCGGAAACAGGGCGTAATTTTGAAACACCATGCCAATGCCGCGCTTATGCGGCGGGATATTATTGATTGGGCGGCCGCCTAGCTCAATATCGCCATGTGTTGCCGTTTCAAAACCAGCAAGCATCATCAGGCAGGTTGTCTTGCCTGACCCTGACGGCCCCAACATTGTTAAAAACTCGCCAGATGCGATATCCAGGTTCAGATTTTTAACGACAAGCGTTTCGCCGTCATAGCTCTTTTGGACCCCTTTGAAGCTGACGAATGGGTCGTTGGCTTGCACCATTTTGATCCTACCTAGCTTTTGATTTTGACTTTTTTTTATGTTTGATTGAACAGATATCTATTTAGACATATTGTATCGAAATAATGGACGCAACTAAAACACCTAAGGATATGATTTGCAACAAGTTCTGAACATTTAGAAAATTTTTACGCCAACTTCTGTCTAGGCCGACTATTTTTGCAATAATTGCAAATGTTAACGCCGGTTATGATGGATCCTACCAATCAGGTTTAACAAGATTTGCGCTGCCAATGTTGTCGTGCTGCCAGTATGATCATAGTCAGGTGCCACCTCGACAAGATCGATCCCAATGATGGTGCCGCGTTTGGTCAAACCATCCAGAAATTCCAGAATCTCATAATAGAAAAACCCGCCGTGTGACGGCGTTCCTGTTCCCGGGGCAACCGATGGATCAAACCCGTCAATGTCAATTGTCACATAATAGCGGCTACCAGCGGGAATCCGGTCAAGCATGCCAGCAACACCCAGTTTGCGGAATTGGCGAACCGATTGAATATCAGACCCCATCTTGCGGGCATCATCATAACCGTCCTTTGCGGTTGATGACACATTGCGGATACCAACCTGCGACAGGCCGGTCACATAGGGCTTTTCAGCAGCACGGCGCATTGGATTGCCATGCCCATATTTGACCCCATGCCGCTCGTCAACGAAATCAAGATGCGCATCAATTTGCACAAGGTGAAACGGCTCTTCACCGCTAAAGGCATTGATGCAGGGAATGTTTACCGAATGATCGCCGCCAAGAACCACCGGCACTGCGCCAGCGGCAAGAATTGCACGAACCCCCGCCTCAATATTGGCATGGCTTTTGATGGTATCCGTATGAATGATATCGGCGTCACCAATATCAACAATGCGAACCTGATCGGCCTGAAGATAGGTGACATCATCTTCATGGTCATAAGCGCCTGCATGGCCGAACGAAAATAGCGTTGATGCTTCGCGGATACCGCGGGGACCAAATCTTGCACCAGCCCGGAATTGAGTGCCAAAATCGAACGGCGCGCCAAGTATGGCAAAATCAGCATCAATCGACGACCAATCAGGCTGATAGGGATATTTGCCAAAACTGCACAATCCAACAAAGGGCAAATTCAAACGCCCTGTTTCATACCCATGTCCCGACATACCAAATCCCCCTATTGCTTGCCAGCCACAAAACCAGATTGCAAAAAGCTAATCCAAGCCGGTAAATTCTGCAAGCTGCCAGATCATTTTGCCCTTTACGAAAAGTACCACTTTAGCGCAAGGTTGGGTCGATAAGGCGTTGCGCTTCACTATTGGTTACGCTGGCCTAAAATTGAACGAAAGATTTGGAGTAACACGCATGCCTCTTGACCAACAGACATTTGCCAAATGCAAGATCGTAAAGGCCGTTGCTAATCGTGGGCATCAACCATCCCCCTTTCCCGAATTTGACGATAATTTGAACAGCCGCAACATGGAAAAGGCCCATGATGCCATTTCGGCATGGCCGCATTATCACCCGACCCCGTTGATCTCGCTTGATAAGCTTGCCGATTTCTGCGGCGTTGCTGCGGTCTATTATAAAGACGAATCACAACGTCTTGACCTAAAATCATTCAAAGCCCTTGGCGGGGCGCTATGCAGTGGCCAATCTTGTCGCCGGCAAAAAGGCCGAAGGCATCGATCCGGCCCGCATTACCGTGACAACGGCGACCGATGGCAATCACGGTCGTTCGGTTGCCTGGGGCGCACAACAGGCCGGCTGCCGCGCCGAAATCTATATTCACGAACATGTCAGCCAAGAACGCGCCGATGCAATGGCGGCTTTTGGCGCCAAGATCAACCGGATTACCGGCAATTATGAAGCCTCGCTTGCCGCCTGCAAAGATGATGCTGCGGCGCATGGCTGGCACATTGTATCTGACACGTCATGGGCCGGTTACCGCAAAATGCCGCTGGATATCATGGCTGGCTATAGCGTGATGGGGCGCGAAGCCATTGCACAAATGCAGGGCGCTGGCCCAAGCCATTGTTTCCTGCCAATCGGGGTTGGCGGCTTGGCCGCTGGCATCGTTGCG
>CAJJBY010000010.1 GCA_905182545.1 uncultured Candidatus Puniceispirillum sp. | reverse complement strand
TCCTAAATTTTCATCACAGACCAAAGATAAATTGGTTTCGTCCGAGGTTCGGCCGGTTGTGGAAAATGCTGTTGCCGATTGCTTGACGCAATGGTTTGAAGAACATCCCGCCGATGCAAAGCGGATTGTGTCAAAAGCCTATGAAGCTGCAGCCGCACGCGAAGCGGCGCGCAAGGCGCGCGATCTGACACGGCGCAAAGGGGTTATGGATATTGCCAGCCTTCCGGGGAAATTGGCCGATTGTCAAGAACGTGATCCGGCAAAATCTGAAGTTTTTCTGGTTGAGGGTGATTCGGCCGGCGGCTCAGCTGTTCGAGGTAGAGATCCTGAGACCCAGGCGATCCTGCCGCTTCGAGGCAAGATCTTGAATGTTGAAAAGGCGAGACTTGATAAAATGCTGTCATCGGTTGAAATTGGTACGCTGATCACCGCGCTTGGTGCGGGTATTGGCAATTCTGACATGGATGTTGAAAAAATCCGCTATCACAAAGTCATCATCATGACCGATGCGGATGTTGATGGAAGTCATATTCGTACATTGCTTTTGACTTTCTTTTTCCGCCATATGCGGCCCTTGATTGAAAAAGGTTATCTTTACATTGCTCAGCCACCGTTGTTTCGTGCCAAGCGCGGTCAATCTGAAGTCTATCTAAAAGATCAGCGCAATCTTGATATCTATTTGATGGATGCTGGCTTGAAAGATGCTGTTCTGATTACCGCTGATGGCAATCAGATGGCCGGCGCCGATCTTGTCGATGTTGCCAATCTGGCGGTGGCGACAAGCCGTCTTATTGAAACGGTTGGTCGCCAGCTTGGTAATCGTGATGTGATTGAGCAGGCTGCGATTGCTGGCTTGATCAATCCGGCGATGCCGGATAATGCCAAGGCTGCTGAGGATCTTGCCAACCGGCTTGAGGCCAAGGCGGATAGTCTTGAAAAAGGCTGGTCGGGCATGGTTGAACAAACGGATATTGGCCCTGCAATTGTCGTCCAACGCCGCCTTCGCGGCATTACTGAACGCCATGTTATTGATTCGCGTATCGTTTCGACCGGCGAAGCGCGCCGGCTTGATGAGGCGGCAACCCATTTGCAAACAATTTATGGCAAGCCTGCCAGTTTGCGATATGCCAACCAGCAGATTACCATTAATGGCCCATCCGAATTGTCGCAGCTGATTTTCCAGACTGGCCGCAAAGGCGCACAAATTTCGCGTTATAAGGGTCTTGGTGAAATGAACCCAAGCCAGCTTTGGGAAACCACGCTTGATCCTGAACAGCGGATTTTGTTGCAAGTGACAATCGAGCAAGAAGATGAAGCCGATAATGCCTTTTCCACCTTGATGGGCGAAGCGGTTGAAGAGCGGCGTAACTTCATTCAGGAAAATGCGCTTCGGGTGGCCAATCTTGATGTCTAATGCTGGCTAGAAACCAGCAAAAATAAAGGGCATATCATGATGATTCGGCAATATTACAAAGATGCCGATGCCAGTTTTGACAGCACCATTGATGTTGGGGTGATTTTGACCATCCGGTGGGTGGCGATCGTTGGCCAAGGCGCGGCGCTTTTATTCACCCATCTGTTGTTACAGCTTGATCTGCCATTATTGCCAGCGCTGTTTGTGATCAGCCTGTCGGTCGTGGTAAATCTGTGGCAAATTATGCAAAGCCCGCAAAGCCGTCAACGCCATCGGCATAATTCCTTTGCGCTTGGGTTTGATGTCGTGCAGCTAGCAGCGCTTCTTTATCTGACAGGCGGTTTGTTAAATCCGTTTTCGGTTATGATTCTGGCGCCGGTGGTAGTGTCGGCAGCCGTGTTGCGGCGCAAATCAACCTTGATGTTGATTGTTTTGGTTGCGGCCTTCGGTCAGTTTTCTGGCTTTTTTCAATCACCCGCTTGCATGGCAAGCGCCGGTTGAATTCCCGCCCTATTATCTTGCCGGCGTCTGGATGGCGTTGATTTTGTCAAGCTGTTTTCTGGGTGGATATACATGGTGGGTTGCTTCAAATGCGCGCCGCTTATCGACCGCATTGACCGAAGCCAGATTGGCCATTGCCGAAGAACAGCAAGTGCGTGCGCTTGGCTCTTTGGCAACCGCAGCAGCGCATAAGCTTGGATCACCATTAAATACAATCACCGTGATTGGTCATGAGCTGGCGCGTGACATCTCGCCCGATGATCCGATCTATGAAGATATCCAGCTTCTTCGTGCTGAAATCGAACGCTGCCGTGTGATTCTAAGCGAGCTTGATGTAGTTCAAGGTCGCCGCGCGATTGCCGACGAACCGCCAGTGCCGGTAACGCTTCTTGTTGATGAAGTGATTTATCAGCGGCTTGGCAGCGACGCGATCAATTTTGTCGTCACCAATAGCGGCGCAGATGATCTTGAAATTCCGTTGGTGAAATACCGTCCTGAATGGCTTCATGCGCTGGAAAATCTATTACATAATGCCAAACAATTTGCAGTTCGTGAGGTCAATATCCATATAGACTGGGTAAGGCGATGATATTCGCATTGAAATTCGGGATGATGGCCCAGGGTTTTCGGCTTCGATTCTGGCGCAGGCGGGCCAGCCTTGGAATAGTAGCCGCAGCGGAACAGGCGGGCATCGTGGCCTTGGTCTGTTTATTGCGCGAAGCCTGCTCGAGTCGATCGGCGGCTCGGTGCAGTTTGGCAATGCGGCTGGCGGTGGCGGGCTGGTTGAATTAATAGTGCCGCGTTCGGCATTATAATGGATGTGGCATTTGGTTGATTGAGACGCGGGCTGAGGGCTGATTCGACAAGGGTTCGGCTGTTAGATTGGCATATAGTGGTTAGGTGGGCATGGCTGTGATGGATAAAACATTACTGATTCTTGACGATGATGCGCCGCTTCGCGGCCGGTTGCGCCGCGCTATGGAAGTTCGCGGATTTGAGGTCATTGATGCTGGCACCGTTCAAGAAGGTGTTGAGATGGTGCGTAAAACCCCACCTGCCTATGCCATTCTTGATATGAAGCTTGAAGATGGCACTGGCCTAACCTTGGTTCAAGAATTGCGCAAAAAACGCGCCGATTGCCGAATCGTGATGCTAACTGGCTTTGGCAATATCGCTACTGCGGTGGCAGCGGTCAAAGCTGGCGCGCTGGATTATCTGCCAAAACCGGCTGATCCTGATCAAATCACCGCAGCATTAATGCAATCAGGTGATGAAATGCCAGCACCACCGCAAGATCCGATGAGCTGCGGATCGGGTGCGCTGGGAGCATATTCAGCGCGTCTTATGAGCAATGCGGATCGCAATGTATCGGAAACCGCGCGCCGATTAAGAATGCACCGCCGCACGTTGCAACGTATTTTGAGCAAGCATGCCCCGCGTGATTGACCTTATTGGCTTAGCGGATTGAACCTTCGCAATTGTGATCTTTGGGCAGTGATTGCGTCACAAATTATGCTTTTGAGGATTTTCGACATGCAAAAATCATATCGCTTTTTAAGTGGTGTCGATGACGCCACCTTTTGTCAGCGTGTTTCTGACGTTCTTGCCGAAGGTTATATTTTATATGGCAATCCGGTCATAGTCATGGATGGAGGCAATCGGATAGTGGGTCAGGCGGTGATTCTGCCGGATATGGCCCAAGACCATCAAGCTTTGAACTAGGATCAATCATCGTGACTGATAAGGATTATCAAATCGCCACAAAACTGGTTCGTGGTGGCCAGCACCGCTCTGAAAATCGGGAAACTTCAGAAGCGCTGTATATGACTTCGGGCTTTGTCTATGACACGGCCGAACAGGCGGCGGCGGCGTTTCGCGATGAAATTGATACATTTGTCTATTCACGCTATGGCAACCCAACGGTTAAAATGTTTGAACAGCGTTTGGCGCTTCTTGAAGGGGCCGAGGCTTGCCGCGCGACGGGAACCGGCATGGCGGCGGTATTTGGTGCCTTGGCATGCCAGCTTAAAAGCGGTGACCGGGTTGTGGCTAGCCGCGCGCTTTTTGGAGCCTGCCATGCAATTTTGACAAAAATCCTGCCAAAATGGGGGGTGAAGACTGAGCTGATTGACGGCACTGACCTTGCTGCATGGAAAGCTGCATTGGAAACGCCTGCCAAGCTGGTATTTTTGGAAAGCCCGTCAAATCCGGTTCTTGAACTTGTCGATATTGCTGCGGTTTGTGATCTTGCCCATGATGCTGGCGCGCTTGTGCTGGTCGATAATGTTTTTGCCTCGCCGCTTTATCAAAGGCCATTAGAATTGGGGGCTGATATCGTTATCTATTCAACAACCAAACATATTGACGGTCAGGGTCGGTTGCTTGGTGGTGCGGTTCTTGGCAACTCCAGCTTTGTTGAAGAAGTGTTTTTACCTTTTTACCGTCAAACGGGCGCTGCCATCAGCGCGTTTAATGCTTGGGTGATGCTGAAATCACTTGAAACATTGCCGCTTCGGGTTGCCGCGCAAACCGAAAATGCGGGGCATGTGGCGGCGTTTCTGCATGATCATCCAAGAGTGAAATCAATCAGCTATCCAGGCCATGAAAGCCATCCGCAACATGATCTTGCGAAACGGCAAATGAGTGGTTTTGGCAATATGCTCGCATTTGAAATTGATGGAGATCAGGAGGCGGCCTTTCGCTTTCTGAATGCGCTTGCGCTGATCGACATCTCGAATAATCTTGGCGATTCAAAATCGCTTGCCTGTCATCCTTTCACCACAACGCACGCCACTCTAAGCGATGCCGACAGGGTCAGCCTAAACATCACACCATCGCATTTAAGGCTATCGGTTGGTTTAGAGGATAAAATCGACTTGATTGCCGATCTTGATTCGGCCTTGGCGGCGATGGGGTAAAATGGATCATGGCAGCCGCGCCTGTTTGCCGTAATATTTCGGCCTTACTCATTCTGAAATTGACCCTATTTGTTATGGCCGCTACCTTCCTGCCCTAAGGTATAAGGAGGGGTAATCGTTCGCATGCAAAATCATAAAGCCTTTATCGCTGCTGGATTGGTTCTTTTTGGCCTGATGGGGTCTTGTACGCCAAACAGTCCAAAACTGGCCATATAATCCAATATGGAACCTGCCTTGCCAGCCTTATCCTATTGTTGGAAAACTGATTATGTGGCGGTGCTGGAGCCGCCAGTTGTGGTTCAGCAAAAAGCGCATGCCGCCTGTGTTGAGCGTAAATTGATCGTGCCTTTATGACGTCACTTTCATTTGAGAATGATCGGTCAACAGCGGTCTTTAGTTGTCGCGGTGCCGATTTGTAACCTGTCACCTGTTCTTTAGCTATTTCCCCCATATGACCATGCTGTCTTTGCCTTGTGATGGTGAAGATGGCTGCTTATATTACGGTTTATGGGTCAATTACTGTGATAAGCCAAAGCTTGGTTTCTCATCCAAGCTGATCCGGCCTTGTTGCCATTGAAAATTGAAGGATAAAACTGGTGAGCTTTTTTTCTGATATCCTGTCTAGCCTGTTTGATCGCAAGCTTGGCCTTGCTAACCGCGTTGAAGATGATAACAAGCCAATTGACGATTTGTGTCAGGCATTATTATCAAGCCGCGGTGATGTGTCAGGCATGTCGCTTGCGCAATTGATTCTTGACCGCTATGCCGATCTTGATGATGACGACAAGCTGGCTTGGTTTTCGCTTTTGGCAAATGACATGGATGTTCCTGCCGATGTTGCGATTGCGGCAATCAAGGCCTATGAGGACGCACCATCTGCTAAAAACTATGAAGCGATGACGGCTGCGGTTGAGCCCGCCCGATTGCAATTGATCCGCCGGTTGAACCAAACGCATGACGCCACAGCCAAATTGGTGGCAATGCGCGAAGATTTGATCCGGTTTCTTCCCGAACACCCCGATCTCGGCAAATTGAATGTCGATTTCAAACATTTGTTTGCATCATGGTTTAACCGTGGATTCCTTGTTTTGCGCCCCATCAATTGGTCAAGTCCGGCGCATATTCTGGAAAAGATCATCACCTATGAATCGGTTCACGAGATTGAAAATTGGGATGATTTGCGTCGTCGGTTACAGCCTGAAGATCGCCGCTGTTTTGCGTTTTTCCATCCGGCAATGCCTGATGAACCGCTGATCTTTGTCGAGGTGGCATTGACCAAAGGAACCCCAAATTCTATTCAAAGCGTCCTTCTTGAAAATCGCGATGCTATGGCGGCTGAAAAGGCCGATTCGGCGGCTTTTTATTCAATCTCGAATTGTCAGGCGGGTCTTGCTGGCATTTCCTTTGGCAATTCATTGATCAAAACCGTGGTTCAGCATTTGCTGCGCGAATTGCCCCAGATCCAGAATTTCGTCACCTTATCGCCAATTCCCGGGCTGGTAAAATGGCTTCGTGAAACTGGCAATTTTGATGCTGATGCGACGGCTGAAACCCATATGCAATTGGCCGCGCATTATCTGCTGAATGCCAAGCATCATAATGGCCAGCCGCGTGATCCGGTGGCACGGTTTCATCTGAATAATGGGGCGCTTGTTGGCGCGGTTCATGCCAATGCTGACAAGTCGAAAAACGGCATGGCGCAATCTTGTGGTGTCATGGTAAATTATCGCTATGATCTGTCCCGGATCAGTGAAAATCATGAAGCTTTTGCCAATCAACAGACGGTGATTGTCGAAAAATCGGTAAAAACGCTGGCTGCTGAAATTGAAATTACTGACCGCGCCATATAGCGGTTTGCTGTTGACGTTATTTTTATTTTAGGGAATTTCTATGTCGAATTTACTTTATGATCGTTTGCTCGGGTGCCATCAAGGTGAACAAAAGCCGTTTTTGATTTTTGCCGATGGGTCACAGCAATCCTATGACAGTTTTTTGCGGCAAACGGCACGATTTGCGAATGTCATCCAGTCAATTGGGCTTGATGTTGGTGATCGCCTGGCAGCGCAGATTGAAAAATCTGCCGAAGCGCTGGCACTTTATGCCGCCTGTGTTCAATCAGGGGTGATTTTTCTGCCGCTGAACACGGCTTATACGCCAGCCGAAGTTTCCTATTTTGTTGGTGATTCAGGTGCCACGCTTATCGTTGCTGATCAGCATTTTGACCTTGCGGCAGTGGCAAGCGAGCATGGCGCGGTTCTTGAACGGCTGAATGCTGATGGTAGCGGCAGTTTTGCCGATCGCGCGGCAACCGCAAGCGACATATTTACCACTGTGCCACGCGGTGCCGATGATCTGGCGGCTTTTCTATACACATCAGGGACAACTGGCCGGTCAAAAGGCGCGATGCTGACGCAAAACAACCTTTTGTCAAATGCCGAAACCTTGATTGGCGAATGGCGGTTTGATGCGAATGATGTGCTTCTTCATGCGCTGCCAATTTTCCATACCCATGGTTTGTTTGTTGCGACGAATATCACCCTTCTGGCCAAGGCAAGCATGATTTTCTTGTCGAAATTTTCGGCTGATATGGTGATTGATGCGCTGCCGAAGGCAAGCTCGATGATGGGGGTGCCAACCTTTTATACACGGCTTCTTGATGACCCGCGGCTGACGCCTGACTTAACCCGTCATATGCGGCTTTTCATTTCGGGAAGTGCGCCTTTGCTGGCTGAAACGCATGTCCAATTTGAAAGCCGGACAGGACACCGTATTCTTGAGCGCTATGGCATGACCGAAACCAATATGAACACATCCAACCCCTATGATGGCGAACGTCGCGCCGGTACGGTTGGCATGGCGCTTCCGGGTGTGGACATAAAAATCACCAATGCGGATAATGGTGAAACGCTTGCCGATGGTGATATTGGCCAGATCGAAGTGCGCGGGCCAAATGTGTTTGTTGGCTATTGGAACATGCCCGAAAAAACCCACGAAGAACTGCGTGAAAATGGGTTTTTCATCACAGGTGATCTTGGCCGGATTGACGAGCATGGCTATTTACAGATTGTCGGCCGTAATAAAGATTTGATCATTTCGGGTGGCTATAATATCTATCCGAAGGAAATCGAGCTGGTTCTTGATGAACAGCCGGGTGTTTTGGAAAGTGCCGTTATTGGCGCGCCGCATCCTGATTTTGGCGAAAGCGTGATCGGCATTCTGGTTGCCGATGGCAGCCAGCCGGTCGATCTTGACGCGATTGAAGCCGATCTTGGGAAAACGCTTGCCCGATTCAAACAGCCCCGCCAATTGATCCTTGTTGAATCGTTGCCGCGCAATACGATGGGCAAGGTGCAGAAAAATATCCTTCGTGACAAATTTGGCTCAACCTTTCAGGGCTGAGCCAAATTACAATTGCGGTTATGTTGGGATAGGCCGCGCTTAGCCGGTTTCGGCAACCAGTCCAGCCGCAGCGATACCAGCAAGTGCGGCGGCTTCGTCATTATCTGATGTATCCCCCGAAATGCCAATTGCGCCAAGCAAATTGCCATCGGCATCACGAATCAAAACACCGCCCGGGACAGGGACAAATTCGCCATCAGCAAGTCCGTTCATGGCTTGAATGAAATAGGCTTGCTGTTCGGCACGTACCATCAATGCGCGGGTGCCCAAGCCAAGCTTGATTGCGGCATTTGCCTTTCCTTGTGCAATGCGCCACCGCATCTGGCTGACGCCTTCTTCTGACAGGCAGGCAACAAGCGATGTGCGTGGGTCCATAATAATAACGCTAATAGGTTTCAGACCGAGTTCGCGCGCTTTGGCAAGTGCGGCTTCGGAGATGATACGGGCTTGATCCAAAGTAACTGACATTGGGAATTCCTTTAAAATTAAGAGGCCTAAAAAGAGAGGACTAGTCTGTATCTAGGCCGGACGCAGTTTGACTGGGGGAAGCCTTTCCCTCTGTTCATTATCTGTTCTAACGCTGTTGCCATTTCGGGGCAAGGTTATCTGGTCACATCCTGATCAACACGCCAGCATGGCAATGGTTTTTTCGCGCAGTTTATAGGCTGTTGACGTGGTTTCAATTTCAACATCATCAAGCGTAATGGCCTGATCTTTTTTGACTGGCCGCACTAGCTTGACATGATTGGCAAGCCCCAAAGGCAAATAGCGGTTGGCGACTGACATAGCCGCAGGCCGCACCCCGCCATAGATGGTAAAGCCACCTTCACCATCAAGCATGCTGCCAGCGCCAAGATCGGCTTTGGCAATGGCTGGCACATCAGCATTGAAACAGGTGGCAGCACCAGTTGGCTCGCCGCGAAGCCCGACCGAGGCAACCGACATGCCAAGTTCTAGCCCGATCAAATGCCATTTTTTATAGAGGCTCATATAGCGGCCGGTTGTGTCGGTGATGACCTTATATTCTTCAAAGCAATTGCGCACATAATCATTATCAGCTTCGATGGCGACCCAAACGCCTTTACGGATATCATGCGGAATTTCGGCACCATCTGGTGTTAGGCATGAGATCACCTCGACAAGACCTTCGGATTCCAAAATACCGCCAGCCGATTTTGGCCGCATCAGATTTGCAATATCATCAACACCGCCTGGTGGAAAAGCCAGCCCGTTTTGCGGAACACCAAGGCCGGTGGCATTGGCAATGGCTGCCGATTCAATTGCCGGTTTTGACCCATCAAGAAACGAGTTAAACATTTTCGGATTTAACCGGCCACGTTCGGCCTGTTCGGCGGTTAGCCCCCAATAATTCCAAATTGTTTCAGGTGTTGAAAACCGATATTCGGCAAGCCATTTATGCCCGCGTCCAGCCGCCACCACCTTAAAGCCACAAGTCCGCGCCCAATCGACAAGTTCACAGGTCAGCGCCGGCTGGTCACCATAGGCCATCGAATAGACAACCCCCACCTCGATAGCTGCCTGATTGAGAGCCGCGCCACAAAAAGCGTCGGCTTCAACCGTTGCATTGATAACATTTTTGCCATGTTCAAACGCGGTTATAACATGATGGACGGCGGCAACTGGATCGCCTGTGCATTCGATAATCATGTCAATTGCGGGATGGCTGACAAGGGCTTGCCAATCGTCACCAACGAAACTGGTGCCAGTTTTCACCGCATCATCAAGCGATTTGGCAGCGTATTTTTCGGCTGACCAGCCAACATAAGCAAGATTCGAGTGGGCATTTGAAGGGTTCAGATCGGCAATACCAACAACATGAATCCCTGGAAGCCGGTTTGCCTGCGCCAAAAACATACTGCCAAATTTACCAGCGCCAATCATGCCAATCCGGATCGGATTTTGCTCTGCATCGCGTTGTTGAAGTTTGGGAAATAAATTCATGGTTTTGACTCCGGTGATTTTTACCAAATGGAATATCTGGCTGATGAACAGCCTTGTGGCTGTGCATCCGGAATGGGTGCTGATTGAGGCTATCGGCCTTGCGGCAAACCGACAACCTGTTAATGGCGCAATTTCAAAAAAACCGCGGCAAAGGCTTACATAAACAGGAACAGGGTCGTTATGAAAATGGCAAGAAGACTAAAGACAGTGAAAAACAGGCGTAACCCATTATGATGATCTGCCGGACATTGCGCGCCGCCTTTATCGGCCTATGGCTCAGCGGCTGTAGCGTCGTTGTTTTTGAAGATGGCCCTGCTTGTCCGGCTGATCGCGCCTGTCCGGCGGTGGTAATACCATCTGCTGCACCATCTGATGCGGCACCTGCTAAAGCTGAAAAAGTGGCACCAGCCAAAACATTAGACCAAAACTCAGAGCAAATAGCAGATCCGGCACCAACAAAAGCTGCCACCAAACAGGTCAAAATTGATGGCTATCTTAGCTATTTTGATTATGACAGCGCGGTTCTGAGCCAGCAAACCCTGTCAGGCCTTTTGTTTGTTGCCGATTATCTGAAATCCAATCCGGGGATTCAGATTCTGATTGAGGGCCATTGTGATGAGCGCGGAACGCGCGATTATAATATCGCGCTTGGGCACAAACGCGCTGATGCGGTTCGCAAACAGCTTGCTCGTATGGGTGTTGACCAGCGGCGGATCACCACCAAATCTTTTGGCAAGGAACGGCCAGCCATGAGGGGCGCATCGCCCGAAATATGGGCTAAAAATCGGCGAACCGTTATTAGGATTCGCGGCGAATAGGCACTGATAACGCCTATTTTACCGTATTGAAAAGCTTGCCCTTAGGGTTGTTTCTTGCCAGTCTTTGGCAATGAAACAATGCCTTTTCATCTTCAGCGCGGCTGGCCAAAACCGCCTCAAAATCGGCAAAGCAGAATTATGATCATGGCTGATCCAAATTTGCTTATCATGGTTGGCATGGTTTTTTGCCTTGCCGGTTTTGTCAAAGGCATGGTCGGGCTTGGTTTGCCAACGGTTAGCCTTGGCCTTTTGTCAATCATTGTCGATTTGCCAACCGCGATGGCGCTGTTGGTGATTCCATCTTTGGCAACCAATGTCTGGCAGACATTAGCTGGCGGCCAGATTGGCGCGCTTTGGCGACGGCTTTGGCTGTTTTTGCTCTTGGCGGTGGTGATGGTCCATCTTGGCGTCCAGTTTTCAACCCTTGTTGAGACACAATTTTTGCATCGCTGTCTTGGGGCACTTTTGCTGCTTTATGCGATATCTGGCCTGATTACAAAACCGCCACAATTATCGCCGCGCCTTGAGATAGATTCTGGGGCCAGTTTGTGGGGCGGTGAATGGGCTATTGACCGGATTGACCGGAACGCTGTTTGTGCCTGGGGTGATGTTTTTGCAATCGATCGGTTTGCCGCGTGATGCGCTTGTGCAGGCGATGGGCATGTTATTTGCCGCCTCGACAGCTTCATTGGGATTGGCACTACACCAGCATGATCTGATGCCTTTATCGCTTGGCATCTTATCGGCAACGGCGTTATTGCCAGCGCTTATTGGCATGCAGATTGGTCTTGGGCTTCGCCAGCGGTTGTCACAAGATTTGTTTCGGCAATTATTTTTAATCGCGCTTGGTGGGCTAGGCGGCTATATTTTAATCGTGTGATTGGATTTACTGGCTTGGCTTTTGCCCGTTCATTCATGCCCGCCGGTCACAATTTTGCCGTTTGTCATTTGGTATTTTTTGAAGGATCTATCAATGTCTCACGTCATGATGCCGATTGATAATTTTTTCCGATCGGCGGCACGGTGGCCAGATCGGATTGCCGTGGAAATCAATGATGGGGCGGATCAGCGCAAAATCACCTATGGTGATCTTGCTGCGTCGGTCAATGCGCTGGCAAGCGCGCTTCAGACCATTGATCTATCGCCGCAAAGCTGTGTTGGCATTTGTGCCTATAATAGTTTTGAGCATCTTCTTGGCTGGCTTGCAACCTTTGCTGCTGGCAAAATATGGGTGCCGCTAAACCCGCGCAATGGCCGTGACGAGCTGGATCGAATCATTGATTTAACAGCGCCAAGCATTGTGATTTTTGATGCTGATTGTGATGAAAAATTTGGTTCCATGGCTGGTCACCTTCTGGCTGGAAAAAATGGTGAGACGGCAGTCCGCGCCAACAGTCATATGGCGGCGTTACTAGAGGCCAATGCGGGCAAGATGCCAAAGCGCCATCTGGCTGATAGCGACGATCTGCAAGCAATCAAATTCACCGGCGGGTCGTCTGGCGTGCCAAAAGGTGTGATGCAAAGTTATCGAGTTTTTAATAGCTGTATTACGTCGATGATTGCTTCATTCGGGTTTGATGCCAAGGATCGTCATCTATTGGCAGCGCCAATGACACATGGTGCCAATACGATGATTTTGCCAATTTTCGCGGTTGGCGGCACGCAGCTATTTATGGGTCAACCAAGCCCTGCGACGATTCTGGATGCGATTGAAACAATGCATGCGACAACAATTTTTGTGCCACCAACGCTTTGCTATATGATGCTCGAAGATGACCGGATCAACGACATTGACCTGTCATCACTTCGCCATTTCATTATTGGTGGAGCCACCATCCGGCCTGATGTTGTTGCGCGTGCCATGCCGATTTTCAATCATGCGATGGAAACCTGTTTTGGACAAACCGAAGTGCCGCAAATTGCCATTTGCATGCGTTCCAAGGATTGGCAGAATCCGGCAAATCACGCTTCAACCGGCCGCGCCACATGCATGACCGACATCGGCATCATGGATGCGAGTGGCAAGCTTTTGTTGGCGGGTGAAGAAGGGGAATTGGTGCTTGCCGGTGATTTGGTGATGAAGGGCTATTATAAAATGCCCGCAAAAACCAGCGAGACGATTATAGATGGGTGGCTTCATACAGGTGATATTGGCTATATTGATGATCGCGGTTTTGTCTTTATCAAAGACCGGATCCGCGATGTTGTCGTGACTGGCGGATTCAATGTCTATCCAAATGATGTTGAGGCGGTTTTAGGCCAGCATCCCGATGTTGTTGAATGTGTTGTCTTTGGCCTTACTGATGATAAATGGGGCGAGGCGGTTCATGCTGCGGTCGAACTGTCAAAACAGGCCAATATTGACGAGGCAGGCTTGATTGCCTTTGTCAAATCACGGCTTGATTCGGTCAAGGCACCAAAGCGGATTTACATCACCGATGCGCTGCCGCGAAGTCCGGTTGGCAAGGTGCTTCGCCGCGAAGCCAAGCTTTTTTTCGCCGATCATTAAGGTCATTTGCCTATTCGGCAGCCGCGTGATCAAGCCGTTGATCGCTTTGCTGTTGTGGCAGAATAACCGCTGCCAGAACAATCAAAATGGCAACAACGCTCATCAGGCTGAACAGGGTTGTCATGGCAAAGTCAGCTTGCAGGATCAATCCGCAAACCGGCAAAACGCTAGCGCCAATTGATAGATTCAGCAAAAATTTTACACTGAAAACACGGCCGCGCCACGCATCGGGGACATAGCGCGACAAGATTGCATCCGTGATCGGGATTTGACCAAAAACAAAACTCATTGCCAAAAGCATTGCCACAAACAGCGCCAGATCATTAAATTGCGCTGCAAGATAGATGAATAAAACCTGCCCAACAGCCATTACGAATAAAATATTTTTCGCCGAATAGCGGTCAATCAACCAGCCAACTGCAATTTGTGAAAATGACGCAACCGCATAAACTATTGACGCCAAAAGGCCGGTAATGGCAACCGATGTTGAAAGATTGGTCATTGAAATTTCAAAATAGCGCGGCACGACAAAGGTCATCGCGCCAAAGATAAAGCCGCCACTAGCTGTTGATAATGCTAACGCCGCCAAGGCGCGTTTCCAATTTGGGGCAAAGGAATCAGCCGCACTGCTTCGCGGCCTTGCGGGGCCATCTTTATCAAGTTTCAGAGATTTGGCAAACGCCACGCCATAGGCGAAACAAAATAATCCAGGCAGGATAAAACATATCCGCCAATCGCCAACGGTCAGCAATAATCCGGTAATTAACGGCGCGGCGGCTACCCCCATATTGCCAAACACGCCATTTACCCCAAGCCGGTAACCAATCTTTTTATTGCTTTTAACAAGCATTGGAATGCCAACAGGGTGATAGATCGCGGCAAAAATACCAATCACGCCAATGGCAGCGGTAAGATGATAGATATTTTGTGATAGTCCTGCCAAAATGGCGCCAAGGCCAATGCCGAAATGAAAGATCACCATCAATAATGAGCGTGAGAACCGGTCGGCAAGTTGGGCGGCAATTGGGGCCATGCCGCCAAATAGCAAAAATCCAACAGCGCCATAAACGATGATTTCATCATAGCTAAACCCGAAATGACGACCAGCATCATAGGCGGCCTTGGCAAAAATAAGCATGATAAAATGATCAAGAAAATGGCTGATATTGATATAGATATCATCTACAGCCTTGGCACGAAACGGGCGGGTCAAACTGTCAATCATCATAGGCATCCTGTTTTACGGAACTGATACAGCGCCAAAATATAAAAATAAAACAAACAACTCTCGTAATGAAGCTTGGCCTGACTTTTGACGTGGTGCAAGCATCTTGATCAATGATTGATAATCGCATGATGAAATTGACGCTTGGCGTTGCTGGCATGTTTTCCCATTCACGATGCGGGTTTTCATGGTAATTGCCATAGCAGTCCGGCTAAAGTGAAATCGTTGGATTGATATAAGAGATAACAGGATAAACCATGGGTGAGGACGAGTCCGAACAGCCGTTAACCGACCATCTTGTTGATCAATTTGCCTCTTATTTTCTGATTACCATGGTGGCTTTTCATCTTGTTGGTTATATGAAAAAACAATTCGAAAAGCGCCATAATGAGAGACGGCATAGTGACAACCGCCATAGTGGCAAACGCCGTTGCGATGACGTCTAGATATTACCCAAATCCGATGATTGATTTTTGACTCCTCCTCTCCCAAATGCCATGGGAACAAAAGCTGTTGGAATAAGAGATCTGACCCGATTTACCACTTGCCATATTTTTTCGAGAAAAGGCTGTCAATTCAGTGACAATAACCGCTAGTGAAATAGGGCTTTATAGTGCCGCGCTGTTTTTGCTGTTTCTGACGCCCGGACCGGTGTGGGTGGCAATGCTTGCGCGCGGTCTGAAGGGCGGATTTGCTGGCGCTTGGCCATTGGCGCTTGGGGTTGCATTTGGTGATTTTGCCTGGGCCGTTGCGGCGCTTTTGACGCTGAATCAGGTGGCTAGCTTTCATGCTGATTTGGTTTTCTGGATGAAATATGTGGCGGTATTTGTGTTTTTTGCAATGGGGGTCAGTCTCTTGCGGTCAGGGATAGAAACGATAGTTCTTCCTTATCAAATAACCCGTCCGGGAATGTTGGCTGGGCTGTTTGCAGGCATTTTTGTTATTCTGGGTAATCCAAAAGCCATTTTATTTTATATGGGTATTTTGCCGGGTTTTTTTACCGTAGCGGCATTACAGCCAATTGATATTGCTGTTATTGGTGGGCTATCAGCCTTGGTGCCATTTCTTGGCAATTTGGTGTTGGCGCTGATGTTTGATCATATGTCAAAAATGCTTAATTCGCCAATTTTGCGCAAGCGCATTAACCGCATTACCGGTGTTGTTCTGATCTGTGTTGGCGGATTTATTTTCATAAGCTGATGAAGCCAAAATCCATGCTCATTTGCTGGCTATGAATTGATGAATTGTTTGATCAATTCGGCTTCTTGTTCATATTTTTCCAAAAGCCGTTTGACGACATCGCCAATCGACACAATGCCAACAAGCTTGCCGTCACGGGTGATTGGCACATGACGGATGCGACGCTCGGTCATCAACTGCATAAGCTGCGCTGATGTGACGTTAGTTTCAACTGTGATCACCTTGCTTGTCATAATATTTTTGGTGAAGGTATCAGCTGTTGTGCAGCCGGTTGATAAATGCTGAATGATGTCGCGTTCCGAGACGATGCCAATAACCTGATGATCACGATCAACCACCACCACAGTGCCAATGCGGCGTTTGGCAAGAATTGTGATCAAATCATCAAGCGGACAATCGGCATGTGTTGTGACACAGCTTCGTTCAATCAATTTTGCAATAAATGGTGTCATAATTTGCCTCTAACTTTCCCCTTTGTCATTGTCATGACGGGTTGATCTATAGGCTGCGATGCTGATGTTATGCAGCAAGCCGATTGTCCTGAAAGTCTGCGTTAGATGACAAATTCTGTCAATTGTGCGGCGTTTTTCTAATCAAGATAGGACGCACCCCGCAAACTGGCGCGTTTGAGATGGATTGGGAAAACATGACCATAAAGGTGTTTGACGCGTTTGGGCGTTTCCAACACATCCGGCTGTTCGACATAGGACAGGATCGCCACATAACGCGCCGTCACGAAGACGGCCATCGAAATGGTGATAAATGCTGGAATTTGTATATTTCGCCTAAAGAAAAACCCCCACCAACCGTTAAGGCTGATGAGGGTTCTCATCGGAGGTCCAAACCACTGCTAGTTCGCGGCAAATTCTCTTTTTGGGATACTTTGCACGAATTAGGGGTTTAACCTTGGGAGGACCCTTGCAAATTTCATGCCATATTTTTCGCCTTTTTACCGGTCCAGACTGGTGTGGATGATTTATGATGGCAAGGCAGCACCTACTGATTTTGGCAGTAGACATGCGATATGCGCTTATTCAAAATCGCTATTTGGCATTTCATCAATCCAGCTTTTCACCGTTTCGGGAAATTCAGGAAAATAATGGCTGATGGTTTGAATGTTGACAGCAGATTGAATTGCACCAACAAGTTCGTGGTCCAGCAAAAAGATATAGGCGAATTCAATTAGATGATCTTTGTCGACACGGCTTTCGGTTAGCTGGTGAAGATCGGCATCGGACATATTTACTTTGAAAATGGACTGTTTGGTCTTGTGCAATTCTTGGCTATTCACAGTGACGCCAAAATAATCGGGACTGAGCGCAGTAATTGTAAGTTTCATCTTGCTTCCCCTCAGTCACCAGATGGTTTTTTATTGCCAAGTGACCAAAGGCTAGCATGAGACAAATAGCGCCTTAAATATTATAGACGGTAATGGCCGCCCCATCCGGCTCATGGGTAGGACAGCCGATGGTTGAAAAAATCTGGATCAGCCTTGTGGGATTTCGCCCATATGTTTTGGCACTTGATAACCTTTTTGCACCGTATCGCGTGCCAGAAGGCGTTGATACCATGATCGAACATTTGGATAATCGGCAAGATTGACCTGTTGCCATTCATAGCGCGATACCCATGGCCAGCAGGCCATATCGGCAATCGAATAATCATCACAAATATAATTGCGCCCTTCAAGCCGCTGATCAAGGACACTATAAAGCCGTGCCACTTCGCTGCGAAAGCGTTCTTCGGCATAATCTGATTTGCCCGGATTGAAATGCAGGAAATGATGTGCCTGACCAAGAATCGGTCCAAACCCGCCCATTTGCCACATCAGCCATTCATTGACCTCGGCGCGTCCGGCGCTGTCTTTTGGCAGAAATTTCCCATATTTTTCAGCTAAATAGACAAGAATAGCGCCTGATTCCATCAAACTCATACCATTGTCACGGTCGATGATGGCTGGGATTTTGTTATTTGGGCTGATTTTCAAAAATGCAGGGCTATTTTGATCGCCTTGGGTGATATTGATGGGATGCACTTCGTAATCGACGCCAAGCTCTTCGAGAAGGATCGATACTTTACGGCCATTCGGGGTTGTCCATGTATAAAAATCAATCATGCATCCATTCCTTTTTGCATTCTTATGGTGACGGTGTTTTTAACTGGGAAAAGTAACGAGTCAAACCATAGCGGTCTGTGGCGCCTATCCAAAAGCAAATTTTTCAGCAAAAAGCGCAATCACCACATAGCGGGTGGTTTTTGCTAGCGCCACAATCAAAACAAAGTTTTTCAGAGGTTCTTTAAAAATGCCGGCCATCACGGTGATCGGATCGCCAATGATTGGCACCCAGCTAAGCAAAAGCGTCCAGCGTCCAAATTTCTGATACCAGCGGGTAATCGACTGGTAGCGCGGTGATGCCTTTATTTTTTCCATTCGCATAACCGATGATGCAATGCTGCGCCCAATGACCCAATTGATGATCGCGCCAAGCGTGTTGCCAAGACTGGCAAACAGGATCAACAGCCCCATTGAATATTTTGATGTAATCACCAAATATCCAAGGCCAAGCTCGGATTGCGCCGGTAAAATTGTGGCGGCAAGAAAAGCTGAGAGAAACAGGCCAAAAAGCGCGCCGGTTTCATTCATGATGTTTGATTTTTCGGGTGCGGTTTGGCATTTGCGATCATCACATTATATCTGGTGGGCCGTTTTCACAATAAGGGGGTAGCCCCTGCCTACAGCAACTGGAGCGATTAATCTATGACAGCCGGTGATCATGCATTGCTCGAGGTGATCGAGGCCGATTACCGATCAAATCATATGTATTGGATTGAGCGGAAATTAAACAAAAGATTTGAACGCTGGTTTCGCAACCGAACCAGCTATGAAATCAAGGATCTGCTTGCCGAACGGCAAATAAATGACCTGCAAATTGAAGTTTTTGCTTATTATAACAAGCTTGATTATGAACCGGTGACAAGATTATCACCAGCGCTTTACGAAAAATGGATCACCAGCATCATCATGGGATGGTTGATGCGGAAATCAGTGTCTTGCTGGTCAAAAATTAAGACGGCTAGCGCTGGCGTCCGCGACGATCTGACAGATTAAGAGCTGCTTTTCTTGTTTTCCATGGCGTTGTTCAGCTTGTAATCAGCATTGATTTTATCGTGGATTTGCCTGACATCATCTGGCCATGTCGATTTGATATAAGACAGGGCTGCGATGATTTCTTCGTCTTTTAACACATTATCATAAATTGGCATGCTGACCTTATAGTCACTGCCAATCATCGCGGTAAATCCATATTTGGTTAACTTGTAAAGCAACACATCTGGATGATGCCATGTGTGGCCTGATTTATCATGTGGCGGGGCGAGCCGCATGCCATCAACCATCTTATTGCGCCAGCCAGCTTGCCCTTCAAGATTTACCCCATGACAGCTTGCGCATTGATCCATATAGACTTTTTGCCCAAGCTTTACATAGACTGGGTCATCGGGGCGCAATTCAACAAGATCATCGGCAATGCTTGGCATTGGGGTGGCAAGCGCCAGCGCCAGACATAAATAGGCAAGGGTGGTTTTGCGCATCGCATTAATCCAATCTATATGATTTGTGACAGCTTTTGCAGGTCGTGGCGGTGGCTTTAAACGCGTTTATCGCGGCCTCGGAATCACCCGCTTTGGCGGCAAGCACCAATTGATTAGCGGCTTGATAATTGGCATCAGCGGCACGCTCAAATCCAGAAAAATCCGACCATATTTGTGGTGATGCTTCGGATGGTTTGCCATCGCTTCCCGCTGGAAAATAGGCTGGCATCTTTTCCGCCCAATCACGAATTTGCTTAGCAAGTGGAACAATCGCATCAAGATCACCATTCCGAAAATGCGTCTTGATGGCTTTAAGATTGTCTTTATTTTGCGTGAAGAAATCCATCCGTTCTTTGACAATGCCGGTGGCACCGCTATGCGCATAGGCAAGCACGGAAAAACCGCATGAAAGAGTGAGGGCTGTGACAAGGGTGGTTTTGCGTAAAGTCATGTTAAGGGGGTGTCCTTCTGATGATCTGTAGTGAAAGGCCATAATCGAAATGCGGTGATTTTAATGACAGCCTTTGCCCAATGCCTTCAGGCGCCAGTAATTATAAGGCAACGGCGTGATAAAACCGGCAACAAGCATAAGCGGCACGGCCCACCAAGTGAGCAAGGCCCCGCCTGTGAGCATAAAGTCGGTAAGATTCATCGCCGCTTCCATTGAAATCATCGAAATCAAGGACATGCCAAACGCCGTCTTCAATGCGATTTTGAACGCCATCTGGCGCGCCAGAATGATTGTTTCCAAAATAATCGAAGTCAAAAGACCATTCATAATGGCAAGCGACATGATCCATAGAACCGGCCAGTCAATGCCCATGGTTTGAAAGTAAAATATTGTTCCCAGATCACCAATCGAACAGCCAAGCAAACACCAGCTGGTGTTATAGCTTGCGCGCTTCCATGTATGTTTGCACTGCCAATGGATGTTTAAACTGTCGATTGTGATAGCCATAAATCTCTCCTATTGCCGAAACATAGATCTTCCCCCAAGGGGAAGGTCAACAGGGTAGATGATGGCTTTGCCAATCGACAAAATCTATGAATAGCGGCAGCAATGTGAGGCCTCAAACGGCCACGCTTTTGCACAAAGACCCCTTGTCACTTAGAAAACAGGGTTGGCCACAGCCATGATCAAAAAGGCAATTTGGAAACCACGGCATCGCGCACCAAGCCATCGGGCGTATGAACCAGCAGGGCGGTGTCATAGTCCCAATGGGTTTTATTGATCATCGATATGCCAATATTGCAGTTCAAACGCGGGGAATAGATTCCAGATGTAATCTGCCCAACCGGCACGCCATGCAGATCGGTTACTGGAAATGGTTTGCCACATGGCGGTGCCTTATCACCGCCAAAGCGGATTCCGCGAATGGCTTGAACCGGCCCGTCAGCGGCAATCTGGCGAAGCGCGGCACGGCCAATATAATTGATTTCGTCACCAAGATGGCACAAACGGTCAAAGCCGCATTCCAGTGGATTATTGGCAAGGGTGAATTCATTGCCGTAAGACATCAGCCCGCCTTCGATACGCTCGATCAGATTTGGACAGCCGGGCTTAATATTATAGGGCTGACCAGCATCCCAGATAAGATCCCAAAGGTCAGACCCCATTTCGCCGCCAGCAAGGTAAATTTCAAAACCGCCCTGCTTGCTGTAACCTGATCGCGCAATCAGTTGGCTTGTGCCAAGAAGGTCAAACATGGCAAACCCAAAATAGGGCAATTGCTGTATCTGATCCCCAACCAGACTAGCCATTAACTGGTCGGCCTTTGGCCCTTGAACGGCAAGTGGCGCGACATCAGCTTCATTGACAATCACATCAAGACCTGCGCCCACCGCCAGCCCCTTTGCCCACAGCAGAACATCCGAGTCGGCAATCGACAGCCAAAAACGGTCTTCAGCCAGTTTCAACAGCACCGGATCATTCACGATGCCAGCATGCTCGTCGATCAGCGGGACATAAAGCCCTTGCCCAACACGCGCTTGGCGAAGGTCGCGCGGCGTCATTAACTGAATCAAATGTGTCGCATCAGGCCCCGAAATTTCAACCTGCCTTTGGCAGGCAACATCCCAGATTTGAACATCTTGGCGAAGATGCCAGTAATCCTCTTCAACCGAAGCTGCAAAGGCCTTTGGCAACAGCATATGATTGACCACACTGAACCCGCGAACACCATGCTGTTCAACCTTGTCAGTATAAGGGGTGCGCCGGATACGGCTCGACATGTTTAGCCCTGATTCGCTCATCAGTTACGCCTCACTATATATTATGACCATTAAGCCGACCACCAGCATGAATAGCTGTTGGGTGCCATGATGACGGGAATATGATAGCTGCTGTCCGGATCAGGCGTGGTAAAGCGCACCACGATTTCGTCGAGAATCTGTGCCCCTGACCTTGGTAAATCCGCTGTCTTGAAATAGGCACCGCTGGCGATCACCATTTCATATGATTGCCCACTGACAGCATCAAAGCCAAGGGAAAATCGTCCATGCGCGTCACTTTCGGCGGTGAATAACGTTTCGCGCTGGCCATCATCGCCAATTGACATCAGCCTAACCGCCACTGCGCCAGCATGGGTTCCATCGATTGCGTTCAAAAAGTGAGAAGATAAAACGGCCATAATTTGCCCCCTGTTCACGGTTATTCAATTGACGCCTTGTCGCGTTTTGATGTGGTTGCCAAAACAATCGGGCTGATAACCCCCTTCACTTTGACATTCACACAAGCCGTCTTGCCACTAGCCATGGCACGTTGCACCGCCGGAATGATGTCTTCGCGCCTTGTGACCAATTCACCATGCCCGCCAAGCCCCTCAAACATCGCGTGAAACGGAATATCACGGAAATCGGTGGCATAATGCGTGCCGCTGGCAAATAGCCTTTCCTGCTGCTGGGAAATACAGTCAAGCCCGCCATTATTATCAATCACGACTACGATGGGACGATTTTCTTGAAAGGCAGCCTCAATCGACAACCCCCCTGACAGAAAGGCACCATCGCCGCTGATCAGCACAACATTGCGGTTGGGATCAACATTTTTTGCCGATACCGCAAACGACACGCCAACCCCCAAAAGGCTAAAGGTGCCCGGATGCAAAATCCCACCAAGTTTTTTCCCCTGAAAGCCGGCAATATTTACTGCAATTTCCGACCAGAAATGCGTGTTGCCACCATCAATCACCAGCCAGTCGCCATCACCCATCGCGCCCTGCACATCAAGGGCTAATTGCAAGGGATGAATCCGACCCTCAAATGCTGGCTGCGCCGTTTCATGGTCAAGATCGGCAAGCATCTTATCAACCCATTCGGCGCGCCATTGCCGGTTCAAATCATACCAATCGCGGGGCAGGCGAAAATCGGGATTCTGCCGATGCGCAACCAAGGTTTCCAGAAACGCAGCCGGATCACATAACAAGGCAAAATCAGCCGCGCGGTTAAACTCTATTTCTTCGTGCGATCCGTTGACACATACCAGTTCGGCGCTTGACGGAAATAATGGTGGATTGCCAAAATTCATCTGATTATCAAGTCGGCCACCAACCATCAGCACCAGATCAGCGTCACGAAACGCATCGGCGGAAGGATGATATTGATGGATATCGGCAAGCCCCATATAGGCTTCGCATTCTTCGCCTAGCAGTTTTTGGTGATAGGGGATGTTAAACACCGGAATGCCAAGCAGGCGGCCAGCCTCTTCAAGCTTTGCCTCGGCCTTGGCCCACCAAACACCATGTCCGCCAATCAGAACCGGCCGTTTGGAAGCATTGAGCTTTTGCAGCAATTGCTGAAGGCGTGCTGGTTCTGGCCATGCGCGCGCTGGCAGTTGTATGCTCAGATCAAATGGCCGCTCATCACGGCCAGCATCTTCGGCAAAATGGGAAAACATAATATCAACAGGAAGGCTAAGATGAACCGCCCCGGGATAGCCGTTGGTGGCAATTTTGACGGCGCGGTCAACAAATTCATTGATGCGTTCGCCATCGGTTATGGTGGCGCTATATTTCGTTAGTGGCGCGGCGATTGCAACATCGTCAATTTCCTTGAATCCGCCTGCACCTTGACGTTTCAACGTGCTTGATCCAGTGACAAAAATCACCGGTGAACGTTCGCCCCAAGCCTCCATCATTGCTGGCACGGCATTCGCAAAGCCCTCTGGCCCGACAAGACAAACCGCAGGTTTGCGCGTGATCCGCGTATGGCCGTCGGCGAAATGTCCAGCCACCTGCTCATGCGGGCAGTTGATCACCTTCATCTGGCATTCCATAAATCCTTCAAGCGCAGGATTGCAAAACCCGCCTGACAGGGTGAACACATGTTCAACGCCCTTTTCCTGCAAGGCACGCGCAAGCAATGCGCCGCCCCTTATCTTTTTGGGTGGCGTCATTCGGCAGCCCTTTCCAGCATCGTTCGCAACATCAATGTTTCATAATTTTCAGCTAAATTTGCAGCGCCCAGTTCGGCAATATTTCGGCATCCAAGCAAACCCATCACCGAACTTGCTTCAGCTTCGATCAAATCCAGAATTTGCCCAAGACCAGCCGCACCGCCTGCACCAAGGCCATACATCACACTGCGACCCAGCATGACAAAATCTGCCCCAGCAGCTAGCGCTTTGATGACATGTTCGCCATTGCGGATACCGCCATCAAAAATCAACGGAAACGTGCCACCAACCGCATTGCGGATTTCGACAAGCGAGTCAATTGCCACCGGCGCGGCATTAAGCTGGCGGCCACCATGGTTCGACACATAAATGGCATCAGCCCCGATTGTCTTTATGCGAAATGCATCCTCAACCGATTGCACCCCTTTGACCACCAGCTTACCCGGCCAGCGGTCACGCAAAGTGGCAAGAAAATTCCAGTCGGCACCGGCTCGGCTAGCATTCCGCACAAAGGTTGTCTTCTGGCTTGATGTGGCATAGTTCATTGGCTGTGGCATTTGATGCCGGATCGCGTGGAGCGCGGTTTCAAGCGACCATCTAGGGTGGCTGGCAAAGTCCCATATCTGTGACGCGCCCCAGTTCATTGGAAAGGAAAACCCGTTGCGTTTGTCGCGTGTCCGCACTGAAGGGATGGGCACATCAACGGTCAGGATCAGCACTTTATAATCGGCAGCAATGGCGCGGTCGATCAATTCATCAACAAACCCGTTTGACTGATCAGCATAAAGCTGAAACCAAGCATGACCCTCGGCTAGCTCGATTACCTGTTCAAGCGCCATTGACGATGCTGTTGACACACATAAAGGAATGCGCCGCTTTGCCGCTTCACGCGCCAGACTGAAATCAGCCCCCGGCCATGACAGCGCGCACATACCCATTGGCGCGATCCCGAAAGGAAGACCTGTTTCCTGTCCCAGAATAGATGCCGACATTGCGCGCTCAGAAATATCAATCAGAACGCGGGGCATCAATCTGATATGGTCAATCATTGCTGAATTGAGATCACGCAGTGATTCATCACCCGATGCGCCATCGATAAAATCAAACATCATGCGCGGCAGCCGCCGTTTTGCGACTTGCCGTGCCTCAGCTACAGAAAATAGTTGTTTGCCCAATACCCACCCCAGTCGATGCCATGCACAAACGCTATCAGTCGGCTTAATCATTAGGCAAATATAATTATTGGATGAATTGATAGAAAAAAGGTATGATTAAGCAAAAGGGGATAAAATGAATTTTCGCCAACTCAAGGCCTTTAACGCTGTTATGCAAACTGGTTCGATTACTGGTGCAGCAAAGCAAATGCTGGTCTCACAGCCAAGTGTCACGCGGCTTATTCGCGACCTTGAATTAAATCTTGGTTTTGCCCTTTTTGTTCGTCAGGGGCGCGGCATTATCGCGACTGTTGAGGCACGACGTTTTCATTTGGCGGTTGAAAGCACGTTCCTCAATATTGAGCGGCTTGATGATCTGGCAGCCTCAATTCGCAAAAAGGCGGTTGGCAAGATTTCCATTGGTGTCATTCCAACATTTTCGACATCGCTTTTGCCGCGGGTTCTTGGCCAGATGCGCCGGCAAGATGATTTGACCCATTCGATCATATATACGCATAATACACCGGCCATTGTCGACGCAATCCGGCTGCAGCAATTTGACCTTGGCATTGTCTCGCGGTCGCCGCCTTATGTTGGTGTGGATATCCTTTACCAGACCATGGTGAATTATGTCGCCTTAATCCCTGAGGATCATATTCTGGCAAAATCAGAAGACCCCATCGATTTAAGGGATGTTGCCGGCCAGGTAGAATTTGTGACATTTGGCAGTGTCTACCCGCTTGAAATGCAAGGCATGGACGCCAGCCTCGCTGAAAAATTTCAGAGCAATGCGCGCTATAGTGTTGCCAATGTTCTGGCTGGTGCAGCACTGGTTCGTGAGGCTGGTGTTCCGGCCATTGTTGATCCGTTTTCGGCGCGCATGTCGGTTGCGTCAGGTGGCGTTATGATCCGGCCGATTGTGCAGAATATGAAATATCACATTGCGATCATTACCCGTGGCATTGACATGATGACGCAGGAAACCAGACAATTGGCAGACATCATAATCACAGCTTTCAAAAATGATTCGATTATCAAATCTGCGCCTTAGGTTTGATCTCTTGGCGGCAGCAAAATAGGAAGTGCCTTGCGCAATATCATCTCGCTTTCGACAGGGTTAACAGCGGCGTTTTTGTCCCGCCTGTTGCGCCCCATTCTTGATCGGCCCGACCCTTCACCCCGTCTCATACGCTTGCATCCCCGTTTGTTGACCCCATTCCAAGCCGATGACCGTCAGTGAGCGCCTGATGGGTATTCATGTCACCATCTGGTGCTAGCAGATAAGCCGACCCGCTGCTGCGGGCGCACACAATCTCGGCAACAACACCATTGATAATATGCACGCCAACACCATCATCAATGGCGATTCCTGATTGTAATTTCTGACTGGCAATCGCCGCTTCAAAGGCCTGTTTTCGGGCTGGCTCGCTACTGAAATGCGGGCAGGCGCTTCCGGCAATAAGCCCAAGCCCCTTATGCTGTTCAAACTGGGGTTCAAAACAATCATCTCCGGTTTTCAACAGCAAGTCGGAAAACCAGCAAATCGCTCCGGCACTAACCCCGGATGCGACAAGCCCCCGGCGTATCGCTGCCACCAATAAATCGGCAATGCCTGATTTGCGCCAATGTGACAGCATTGCTGTTGTTGTTCCCCCGCCAACATAAAGAATATCCAGATCCTGCAAAAAATCCTGTGCCATCGCCGCATCTGCCGTTATCGGCAAATGCGTTGTTCGCGCACAGCCCTCAAACCGCGCATAAAAAGCCTTGAGACGATCCGCCCGATCATTATTGGCGTGGCCGATATAGCCGATTTTCAGTTTGGCAACCGGCCCAACCAACGCCAGCAGACGATCTTCAAGCAGCCCATCACTGCCGCCACCATCTTGCGAATGGGTAAAGCCTCCGCCGCCAACAGCAAATATCTGAACCAGCCCACGCATATTATTCCCTAAAATCTGGTTATGGTCTTCGTCATCCAGCAGCTTTGGCGTCACGTCGGGCCCTTCGCTTTGGTTACTGTTTCATCTTGCAAGCAAATTAGTCTGAGCAGTTTTGTCTGAATAGGCAATCCGAATTAAAAAATAAAACCTATACGTTATACAAATGTATTTATTTGCAAATTATATTTGTTATCAATTCTTGGTAATCCCATAGTTGAAATGCCAATAATTGGGTAAAGCAAGAGTCTGTCGGTCGACCGATTTTCTGCATAGTCAAATGCAAGTCACTGATTCATTTGGATTATAAAGGGACTGCATCACGAGGAGGAATAAATGAGAAGGCTTCTTTCGGCCACCTTGCGTGGCGCCACCAAACCGGTTGCATTGGGCATTGCCCTGACAATATCGCTCACTTCATTTCAGGCCGTTGCTGACCAGATTGTCGCGCGCATGTCTGGACATTGGAGTCCAACCCATCAAAGCTCGATCCATTCACAGATGTTTGCCGATGAGGTGACAAAAAGGTCCGGTGGGCGGCTAAAGATCGAATATTACCCCTCCAAACAGCTTTTCGGCATCAGAGAGGTTCTTGGCGCCATCACCTCCGGCGCTGTTGAACTTGGCGGCGTTGTCGGCGTTGTCAGCTTTCCGCCGATCAACAAGAATTTCAATGTTGCCTCCTATCCCGGTCTGTTTGCCTCCTATGAACAGCAGCGTGGATTTTTCCTGAATTCGGACAAGGGCCAGGAAATCTGGGGGGATATCACCAGAAAGAGCAAATCGCAGCTGATCATGTATAACCCTGTTGGTCCGGTGATGACCTTCAGCAGCGCCCGTGAATTGACCGGCATTGACGTGATGAAGGGGCTGAAAGCCCGCCGCCTGTTGAAGAGTGAGCTTCCGATGTGGAAGGCGCTTGGTGCCAACGCTGTCTCACTGCCAACTGGTGAGGTCTACACTTCGCTTCAGACCGGCATGATCGACACGATCAACAGCCCTCCGGGATCAATTGAAGCCTACAGCTGGTGGGAATATCTGGCCTATGGTCAAAAGCCCTATCAGTATTTTGCCGATGCTTACATCATGGCCAACCGCGATTGGATGAGCAGCCTGCCTGATGATTTGCGGGAGCTGGTTTTGACTGTTGGCGCTGAAGTCGGCCAGATCGCAACCGATAACATTCTGGGCGCGGGTGAGGATACCTTGAAGAAATTTATTGAGCGTGGCGGCGTTGTCACCGAACTCAGCGGTGCCGAGAAAGCAAAGTTCAATAAATTGATGCAGGATGAGGTGATGCCGGCAATGGCAGACATGTTCGATGAGGATACGCTGGTCAAGGCCCAGCAATATGCTGCCAACTAGCTTGCATCCCGCACTCAAAACAACAAGGCAGGCGCTGTGTTGAAAGCCGCGCTTGCGTCTTTGTCCAAGCTGAATGAATGGCTTGAGAAAGCGATTTATCTGCTGGCGATTTTCATTGTTGCCAACATGGTGCTTGCGCTGTTCTTGAGCGCGCTCATCAGATATGCCTCCGGCACTGGCTATGATTGGTTCATCGAACTGCCACCAATCCTCACTAGCTGGCTTGTCTTCCCACTTCTGGGGCCGTTGTTGAAATCCGGCGCCCATATCAAGGTGGATATCCTGAACAATCTTCTGGCCCCACGGCAATTATCGGTCCTCAGACTGATTATTGCGGTGATCGCCCTGCTGTCATCCATCGTCTTTCTTGTCGCAGGGGTTGAGGCCACCAGCCTCTATTTTATGCTGGGACAGGTCATGGAGCTGGAAATCGAAATCCCGGTATGGTGGGTGTATCTGGCCTTTCCTTGCGGCTTTGGGATAATGATCTTATTCGCGCTGGAGCTGATTCTGGCTGAACTCGTGGCGCTGGGTGGCCCAACGCCCAATGATCCGTCCCAGACTAGCCCAACCAAAAGCCTGGAGAAGATTTAACCCATGTACGCGCTTGCAATCTTCTCTTCGCTCCTGCTGTTGCTAATGTCGGTGCCGATCTTTTTGGTATTCGGTATTGGCAGCTCGGCCGCCGCCATTCTCGGTCTTGGCCTGCCCTGGTCAACCTTGATTCAGGTCTCCTTCGGCGCGATGACAAAGCACATTCTGGTTGCCGTGCCTTTGTTCATTTTCGCCGGGATGGTGATGCTCCGTGGCGGCGCTGCCAAACGCCTGGTGGATTTTGCCACGGCGCTTGTCGGCCATTGGCCGGGCGGTCTTGGCATTGCCATGGTTATCGCCATGGGGTTTTTTGCCGCTTTCTGTGGCTCCATTCTGGCCGCTATCACGGCTGTAGGCACGATCATGATGCCAAAGATGCTCGATCAGGGTTATCCCAGACCCTTTGTCATTGTTCTGGCGGCCTCGGCCGCGCTTCTCGAAGCTCTGATCCCACCCTCAAATGCCGCGATATTGTTCAGCGCCCTTACCAATGTTCCGGTCTCGCAGACCTTTGCTGCCGGGGTCATCCCGGGGCTGATCCTTCTCGCCTTCATGGTCATTGTTGTCCTGATCAAATGCCGCAACATCCGGAACCCGGAACCGGCCTCGGCGGCGGAACGCTGGCGCAGCTTTCTTGGCGCGCTGCCCGGATTATTCACCCCAATTATCATTCTTGGCGGCATTTATGCTGGCCTGCTGACCCCATCTGAGTCAGCAGCAGTTGCTGGCGTTTGGGCGATCGTGATGGGATTTTTCATCTACCGGGAACTGACCTTCGCATCGCTGTGCCTTGCGCTCAAAGAAACGGCGACGATCACAGCGATCATTTTCGCCATCATTGCGACCGCCACCTTCCTCAGCGTGGTCCTGACCTACAGCCAGATCCCGCAACAGATCGTCAGTTATTTCACCGATATGGGCGCGACGTTTGCGCTGTTCTGGGTGGCGCTGGCGATCATTTGCCTGCTGCTCGGAACCTTTGTCGAGATCGTTCCAGTTTTTTATCTCACCGTGCCGATCTTTGCCGCGATCACCCTGTCCTTCAACCAGAGCCTGCTGCACCTATATGTGGTGTTCGTCGCCTTTGCCGGGATCGGCATGATCACCCCGCCGGTCTGTGTCGGCATTTACACAAGCGCCAGCGTCATTCAGGAAAACCCGGCCAAGGCATTCCGCGAGGTGCCACTTTTTGTCGGCGTTGGCATTCTTTATGGGATTTTGATGATCCTGATTCCCGAAGCCTCCACCTGGCTCCCGTCTTTGCTAACCAGATAATGATCCGATAAGTCTCTCTGACCCGATAGGTCGCAAGATAGAGCGTAACCTTGAAGCGTTAGCCCATCATTAAAATGTTGGGCAGTTTTGTCTGAATAGGCAATCCGAATTAAAAAATAAAACCTATACGTTATACAAATGTATTTATTTGCAAATTATATTTGTTATCAATTCTCGGCAATCCCATAGTTGAATGCCAATAATTGGGTAAAGCAAGAGTCTGTCGGTCGACTGATTTTCTGCATAGTCAAATGCAAGTCACTGATTCATTTGAATTATAAAGGGACTGCATCACGAGGAGGAATTCGCAATGAAAAAATACCTTATTGCAGCAACACTGATTGTGTTCGCTAGTGGCGGTGCAATCGCCGCGCCAAGCGGCACTTTCATACAGGCCCATGAATATGGGTTTGGCGACAAATCCAGCCTTGATCCGGCTTCACGCGGCCGTGTCATGCAGATTACGGAAAAGCTGATGAGCCGCCTTATCCGGCCGGATATGAAGGGGTCACCAAGCCCGGATCTTGCCGTTTCATGGTCAGCAAATTCACAAGCCACCGAATGGACTTTGAAGTTGCGCGATGGCGTTAAATTTCACGATGGCAGCGCCTTTGATTCTGGCGATGTTATCTACACATTCAACCGTGTCCTGGATCCGGAAAATAAATCGCCAGCGCGATCGGCCATCAAGATGATTGAAAAGATGGAAGCACCGGACAAATCAACAATAACCTTTAAACTGTCGACACCATTTGCCGATTTACCACTTCAGCTGATGGATTATCGTTTGCGGATTATCCCAGAGGGATCAGGCGACAGCATCGCGGCATCAGGCATTGGCACTGGCCCGTTCAAGCTGGTAAAATTTGACGCTGCTGGCACTACCAAGCTCGAAGCCAATATGGATTATTGGGAAGGTGCGCCGGGCGTTGCAAAGATGGAAATCATCGGCATTGGTGATGGTCAGGCACGCTTGCAAGCTTTGCTTGGCGGACAGATTCACTTTGAGGATAAGGTGACCAATCAGCAAAAGCCTATGTTTGCTAGCAACAATAAATTCAAAATGATGGAAGTGCCGACCGGCAATTGGCGCGGTCTGGTGTTCCGGACTGATGTTGCTCCTTTTAGCGACATTCGTGTTCGCCAAGCGGTTCGTATGGCGGCAGACCGCGGTGAACTGGTCAAGCTTATCATGGGCGGATCGGCCACGATTGCCTGTGACACGCCGGTAAAGCCTGATGACCAGTATCGTGCTGATATTAAATGTCCACAAGATATTGCCGGTGCAAAAAAACTTCTAAGCGAAGCGGGTTTTGCCAATGGTATTGATGTGGATGTCTATGTGGCAACATTGGAACCAACTTGGCCAACCCTTGCCGAGGCCTATCAGCAGCAGGCCGCAAAGGCGGGTATCCGGGTGAATATCAAACAGGTACCATCCGATGGATATTGGAAAGATACATGGATGCAAAAGCCAGTTTCGGCAACACGCTGGAACGAGCGTCCAGCTGACTCGGCCTTGCATGAAATCTATCTTTCAACAGCAAAATGGAACGAATCCTATTATAAAGATGCTGATTTTGATGCCCTTCTAGGCAAGGCACGCCGTGAGTTGAATTTTGACAAACGCCGGGCGCTTTACGTTCAGGCACAAGAGCATCTTTACCAAACCGCTGGTACATTGATTCCTTATCATGTGTCCAAGCTTTATGTGATGGGTGCCAATGTTAACGGCATTGATGCGGTAGAAAACCATTCTATCCGTTGGCATAAAGTAACGGTCAAATAATTGGACCCACTCATCTAAACATGATGGGGCCAGCTTGATGGCGCAACACGCTGTAGAGCTGGCCCTTTTTTATGGGAACCAAACCAACAAGCAAAAGGTAGATGTGCTGTGCTTTTCATGCTGATAAGACGGGTTTTCCTTGGTGGCGTGACGGTATGTATTGTTTCTCTCATCATTTTTGCTGGTGTTGAGATGCTTCCAGGCGATGCCTGCACTCAGTTTCTTGGTGAATATCAGGCGGATGAAGAGCTTCTTGCTCAATGCCGCAAGGATCTTGATCTAAATCGGCCGCCGATTGACCGCTTTGCCGAATGGACACAGGGCGCGATTACTGGCGATCTTGGTCTTGCCGCCGATGGCACAACCAAAATCAGCACAATTGTCGGCGACCGGCTGAAAAACTCTCTCCTTCTGGCTTTCTGCGCCATGGCTGTGGGCATTCCGCTGGCGCTGCTTCTTGGTGTGATCAGCGGCCTATGGCGTGACCGTATTCCCGACATCATCGCGTCAACTTTGGCTATTTTTGCCATGACCATTCCCGAATTTGTTTCAGCAACATTGCTTATTCTTGTGTTTAGTGTCTGGCTTGGCTGGCTGCCTGGCATTGTCCTGACCTCGGCAGCGGCACCAGCAAGCGAATTCTTTCCTGAAATCTCTGCTGCCGGTGATCGTTTTATCCTTTGTGATGTGCGCTCATATCATGCGCATGGTGCGCTCATCGGTTATCGATGTGATGGCCAGCGACTATGTTCAGATGGCAACTTTGAAAGGCGTTCCCTATTGGCAGATGGTGTTTCGGCATGCGCTTCCTAACGCGTTATTGCCGGCGATCAATGTTGTGGCATTGACCATCGCTTGGTTGCTCGGCGGTGTTGTTGTGATCGAAGTCGTTTTCAACTATCCCGGCCTTGGGCGGCTGATGATCGATTCAATTTCTGACCGAAACCTGCCGGTTGTGCAGTCAATCGCACTGATCGTTGCCAGCGTTTATGTATGCGTGAATCTTGCAGCGGATCTGTTGACGATGATTGCCAATCCTAAACTCCGCACGATGTATATGAGAAAATAATGACCGTATCTTCTACCAGCCATCAGCAGGAACATGGTCGTTTTATTACGGTTATGAAGGATATTCTGGCACGGCCATCAGGGCGTATCGGCCTGAGTTTGGTGCTGTTTCATATCTTGCTCGCACTGCTAAGCCCCTCGATTGCGCCGTATGATTTCAAATTGCAGAACTCAAGCCTGATGTTAAGCCCTCCGTCCAGCGAACATTGGCTTGGCGCGGATCATCTGGGCCGGGATATTTTGTCACGCACTTTGATGGGTGGGCGCGAGGCCTTGCTTGTGACCGGCATTGCAACACCGCTTGCCGTGATCTGGGGCGGGTTTATTGGCATTTTACTTGGGCTTGTCGGTGGACGTGTTGATGAAGTGTTGATGCGGATTGTCGATGCGTTCTTGTCATTGCCGTGGATTCTGAAAATGCTGGTCTTGATTGTCACTTTTGGCACTGGTATCGGCGTGCTGATTCCAACCTTGACGTTCTTTTACGGGATTCCTGTGATACGCGTTGCCCGCGCCGCAACACATGACATCATTGCGCGCGATTTTGTTTGGGCGGCAAAGGCACGAGGCCATAGCCGGATCAGCATTATCTGGCGCGAACTTCTGCCCAATGTTCTTGATACATTGATGGTTGAAGGTGCCATGCGCTGGTCATGGATGCTGCTTGCCTTTTCCTCGCTTTCCTTTCTTGGCTTTGGCGTGTCACCGCCAACTCCTGATTGGGGATTGATGGTCTCGGATGCGCGCGGTTTTATGTCCTTTGCCCCATGGGGGGTTATCGCACCGGTCATTGGCCTGTCATCACTGATTATTGGCATTAACCTGTCTGCCGATGCCTTGGCCAAGGCGCTTGGTATTGACCGCGCACAAAAGGCACCGATGTAAAATGCCACAAAGTCCATTCATTGACATAAAGGATCTCTCAGTTGGCTATACTAGCCGAAGCGGCAAAACCATTCCGGTTCTGCGTGATGTAAATCTGAGCATTACCAGAGGCGATAGCATTGGGCTTGTTGGGGAAAGCGGATCGGGGAAAAGCACCTTGGCGCTGGCCGCGATGGGGTATTTCAAACGTGGGCTTCATGTGATTTCAGGACAGGTTCAGTTTGACGGGATCGACATGCTGGATATTGAGCGCAATGCGCTGCAACGCCTTCGCGGGGGGCGGCTTGCGCTGATCCCACAAAATTCAGGACAGTCCTTGACCCCGAATCTGCGCATTGGACAGCAGATCAGCGAAGCCTTGCGCCTGCATAGCGATCTTCCGGCAACAGGCTTTGACGCTGGTGTCATTGATCTTTTGAGTCAGGTTCGCCTTCCGGATCCGGTTGGGCTTACCGATCGCTATCCGCATGAATTGTCGGGCGGCCAGCAACAACGAGTGGCCATTGCAATGGCGCTTGCCAGCAACCCCGAAGCGTTGCTTCTTGACGAGCCAACCACCGGTCTTGATGTCACCACGCAAGCCCATATCATGGAGCTGCTTCGTGATTTGGCGAAAGACCGAAATCTTGCGATGCTGTATGTCAGCCATGATCTTGGCGCAATCGCACGCGTCTGCAACAAAGTCATGGTGATGTATGCTGGCGAAACCGTTTTGACCGGTAGCGCAAAACAGGTGCTTTTATCGCCGCGTCACCCCTATGCACATGGTCTGCTGGCATCAATACCACGGCTAAATGAAGCCAGCCTGCCGCAGGCACTGGACGGACGGCCACCAATGCCAAGCGAAACCATTACGGGCTGCGCTTTTGCTGATCGGTGCAAGCTGGCTGATCAAACCTGCCATTCATCACTGCCGCCACTGGATCATCTTGATAGTGGCGAGGCCGTTCGCTGTTTTCATCATGACCAGATCGGCCAGCTCAATCGAAAGCCTGAAAAATCAGCAAGGTCAAATCCCGTTGCCGCGGATAAGGACAGCGCTCTTTCACTTGCCAATCTGGCGGTTAGCTATAGCCGACCCGGGCTTTTGTTCAAAGCTGTTTGCACCGCAAGACACCCCGCCAAGCACCGTTGACAGGATCACGATTGACATAAAAAAGGGCGAAACATTGGGGCTGGTTGGCGAGAGCGGCAGTGGCAAATCAACCATCTTGAAAACCATTGCCGGAATGGTGCCAGCTCAATCAGGCAACATCATTTTGAACCAGACCGAACCATTGGACACGATGGTCGAAAAACGGCCAGCAGCCTATCTTCGTCAAGTGCAAATCATCTTCCAAAATCCTGATGATAGCCTTAATCCGCGTCATACGGTTGCCCAGATTCTGGCGCAGCCACTTCGCCTCTATTACGGGCTTTCTGGCACGGCCCTTCGCGACCGTAGCATCGCCATCCTCGAACAGGTTCGGCTTGGCGAACATTATCTTGAACGCCTCCCAAGCCAGCTTTCGGGCGGCGAAAAGCAACGTGTTGCAATCGCCCGCGCTTTTGCTGCAGACCCGGAAATCATTCTTTGTGATGAAGTGACATCGGCACTTGATGTATCGGTACAGGCGGCCGTGCTTGATCTTCTTGATGTGTTGAAACGGCAAGACGGAACAACCTATATTTTCGTGTCACATGATCTTGCTGTGGTGAAGGCCATTTCAGATCGGGTGGCCGTTTTATATCAGGGCCGCATTTGTGAAATTGGCCCAGTTGCTGCGGTTTATTCGGCGCCCTTCCATCCCTACACCGATGCGCTTCTTGGGGCGGTGCTGGAACCTGATCCGGATGTTGCGCCACGCCTGACGGCTGATGATGCGGTTGAATTATCACCACCGAAAACGGGCTGCCCGTTCCAGCGACGATGCCCGCGCAAGCTTGGTAGCATTTGCAAAACCGATATACCCACTGCACAGGAAATCGCACCAGGGCATATCATCCATTGCCATATTCCGCAGGTTGATCTGTAATTTTGCCGCTAAAGAGGCTCATTAAATGACCCAGAATCTTCGCGCTTTATTGGCACCGACAGGCAGGCTTCGGGTTGGCATAAACATGGCTAATTTCCTGCTGGTAACAGGTCAGGGCCCTGATGGCACACTAGATGGGGTTTCGCCTGATCTTGCCCGCCAGATTGCCGTCAAGCTAGATGTGCCTTGTGACTTCATCTGTTTTGAAAATCCTGGCCAATTGGCTGATTGCGTGAATGAAAATATTTGGGATATTGGCAATATTGCTGTCGAGCCTGCCCGTGCCAAACAGATTGCCTTCACGCGGCCCTATGTTCAGATCGATGCCAATTTCATGGTTCGCAAGAATGATCCCTATCGCACGAATGCCGAAATCGATCAGCGCGGCATTTCCATCGCCGCCTATGGGCGCAGTGCCTATGATCTTTGGCTGACCAGCAATTTCGCGAATGCCAACATGATACGGACACCGACAATTGCGGCATCGCATGAATTATTCAAATCTGGGGGCGCGAATGTTCTGGCGAGCCTGAAGTCAAAATTATTGGGTGAGATTGCCACAGACAGCGACTACCGGATCATTGAGCCACCTTTCACAAGTGTTCTGCAAGCCTGCGGCGTCGCCAAGACCAAACAAGCAGCCGTTGCGTTTCTAAATAATGTTATTGGCGAGTTGATTGCGAACGGGGGTATTCAAAACTCACTTGATCAACATCATGTTGCGGCTGAATTAAGGTTACCACCGCAATAGGCGGTCTGACTTATTGCCAAGCCCTATGCCTATTACCCAAGAACAAGTATGTTTATCGCAAATATTATTCGTGGGTAACGCTTCGGATAAACGCGACAAACTAGCGCAATATTTTGCGTTGAGACATCAACAATTCCGCGTGAAACTGTCGATAGCACGCCATGAATGCGTGGATAGCTGTCGGGCTATGAATCATGTTTGATAAGCGGGCTTGTTCCGGCTGGCCGCTGCCAAACCAAAGTGGCAAATTCATCACAAGCGGGGCAAAATGCCTGCCAATCATCATGCCTGCTTTTGCAAGATGTGCAGTGCCATAGTGAATTGGCATCTTCATCACCGCCATCAAGATCGCGCGCCGCGCTGAATAATCGTTCAGCCTCACCATCAAGACCCGCATCGCGTGCCTGTTTGGCAACCAGATAATGGGCCGTTTTCTGTTGGGTTGACTCAATCTGTGCCAACAGTTTGGTCAGCTTTGCAATAAATTGGCCATCATTGCTTTTCCATGCCGCCTTTAGCCTTGTTGCAATGCTGTCATGGGGGTGAATTTTGAACGCTGTTTCCAGAATTTTTGCTGCGCGCCCATGCGCTTTGTCATCAAGATAATGATCGGCAAGCATGGTCACGGCTGGCAGGAATCCCGGGTCAATCTTTAACGCTGTCAAAAGCTCTTTATCGGCTGATTTGCGATCACTCGTCCAGCAATTCACCAGCTTTTAAAAAATGCAGCGCGCAACGCTGACGTGCGATAAGCGCCGATTGATCAGGCGCTGTTTTTGATTTGGTTTTTTTCTGCTGGCGCGCCATCACGTCCAACGCTGGAAGCGCCGCGTTCCAATCATTGCGGCCAGTCTCCAGCTTGAAAAGATGATCAGCCGCCAGCACCGAATTTGGCTTGAGCGCCAGCGCAGCTTTTGCCGATTGGCGAGCTTTGATCGGATCATGGTCATCAAGCGCCAATCGCATTAACCCGATATGGCCAAGAAAGGCTGTTTCGCGATCATCCAGAATCGAGGTGAAATAACGCCGCGCTGCTTGGTGATCACCGGCAAGATGTGCTGCTTGCGCCACCAAAAGGCCGGTGAGTTTTGGTTCTTTCAACAACCGCTCGGCGCGGCTGGCATGTTTGCGCGCCTCGGCCGGTTCGCCTGCTGATACCGCCATTAACCCCAATGTCAGCGCACGATGGCCAGCATCGTCACGGCGTTGACGAAGCCGTCCGCCAAGCCAGCGCGGTATCGAGTGGATGGCGCGCAATAGCCGATCAAAAAACACCAGAATAAGCGCAAAGATAACAATCAGCGCAACAGCCAGACTTGTTGGTAATTCCATGCGCCAGCCAAGCCATTCGATCTGCACCACCCCTGGCTGGCTGGCAAGCCAACTTGCCGCAGCGGCGGCGGCAATGACGATCGTAAACAGAATCAGAAGCTTTTTAAACATGATCTAAGTGCAATCCAGCTCTTGGCATTATTGAACATCAATGGCAGTAGCAAGATAGCCTGTCACCAGCCCATTGACCGCCTTATCAAGTGTCTGACGCGCCTTGGCGGCGGCCAGCCACGCATCAAGTGATGGCAGATCAGGCCCTGACCATTGACCCGCAGCATTGATCGCGCTGCCAAGATCCTTTAGCGCAAGGGCCGTTTCAAAATCGTCAAGCGCGGCGGCATTGCCACCAGCGCCATCGCCAATTTCCCGAAGCTGGACAAGCTGGCCAAGCTTGGCACCGGTTTTTTCCAAAAATCCGGCATTATCGGCAGCATGATTTAACGCGGCGGTCATTTGCGGCACCAAATCATAGGCTTTTTGCAGCAATTGAAGCTGGGCTGTCTGGCATCGGATTTGCCGCGTTTTGCAATGGCGCAAGGCCGGTTATGTTGGCACCGCGATCGGCAAGGCCCTGTAGCAATGACAACCAGCGATCAAGCGGCTGGCCAGCCAGATTATCGGCAAGAAGGCCGCTGACAATCAGAAGACCTGTTGGCGCGGTCATTTGCTTGCCGGCGCTGGCGGGTTGCGTGTCGGCCGCTGGCAGGCTATCGGCATTATCGCTGGCATCCTTCACCCGCTTTTACTGGCAGGGCTTGGCTGGCGAGTGCTGCTTCAAGCGCGGCAAAGCGCTGATCCATATCATTGCGAATGGTGGCAATATCTGCTTTGGCATCGCTGCGAAAATCATTATTTTGGCTGTTATCGTTGGGTGTTGGTGATGGCGCGGCCATCTGGCCTTGCAAGGCTTCAAGTGCCGATTGCTGGCTTTGCCGGTCGGTGGCAAGCTGGCTTTCAAGTGCGGCAAGTCGGTCAACAAGATCTGAATTCGCAATATCCGCCAATTCCCCTGCATCGCTGTTGCTAACCGGCATAAGGGTGGCGATATCCGCTGTGTTTTGGCGTTGCTGCCAAATGATAAAACCGGCAAGACCAACGGCAAAAACCGACAAGGCCAAGGCCGCAAGCGCGATCAAAGAGCTAGCGCTATAAGAAGGGCCTCTAGGGGATGGTTCGGTCTGGCTATCTTTTGATGTGCTGGCATGTGGCGGCGCCGTTTGTCTTGCGGGTTTTTCAACCGCATCGCCGTCAATCGTATCGCCCATTTTGGCGGATGGTTGCTTTGATTTTGCCATGATGCTTTTTGCTGAACCTTATGTGCCGTTTGCCTGCCATGATTGGATGCGATCATTGGCAGAGCCAATCCCCGCAAACCATATCTTCACAAATCATATCATAGCCGCATGACAAGATACCAGCGTCACCGCATATGGCCGACACAAAATCTGCATGCTGGTTTATACTAGATCAAATCGCCGATGACGCAGAACCGCAATCGCCAGAAGCCGGCTTCGGCGCGGGTGGCGTGCTGCATAGACATGGTTCCACCCATCACCTGCCGCGGCAGCAATCGCGTCACTGCCAGCGATCAGGTCAATCTTGTTTCGGGCAGACCCCAGCCCAGCAGTGTCCATATTTTCCCGCAAAATCTGGATCGATCTTGGCGACATCGCAACCACTGCGGAAATGCAATTTTTTGCCAGCGCCGCACAAACCGGCGGCGCAAGATCGGCATTGGCCGTCATCTGATAGGCTGGCCAACGCTGAACAGCGATATCATGGCGGCGCATGGCCGCTGTCATATCAAAACTAATCTCAAGCGCACTTGGCCATAATAAATTGGCCTTTTGCGGTTTTGCACGACTGGTATCTGCCAAAGCTTGCCGGATCGGTTCAACCAAGCCTGCGCCGCCGCCACTGCCAATGATGATGTTTTTAAATCTGGCTTGTTTTGCTGCGGTGGCTGTTGCCGATCCGACAACAAAGGCTGGTTTTGAAATCCATGGGGTGGCATCGGTCGCCTTGGCAACCGCGTCAACCGCATGGCGGCTGGTGAAAATAATGCCGGTAAAATCTGCCGGATTCCCAAGATCATGCGCCAATGAGGGGGACGAAACCGGCGCGCCAATCATCACCGGACCGGCAAGCGCTGGCACGCCATAGCGGTTTAGCCAGCCAACATCACGATCAGCATCCGGTTGCGGCCGGATAATCAGGGTGAATTTTGCCATTATCATCCCTTTTGCGCCATTGAGGTTAAGACCGGTAAATTTAAACTAGAAAGAATTAAACCAAAAATTTGCGGCCACCGGCAAGGCCAATCAATTCAGCGCCCAATTCAGCGCCCAATGTCTCAGCTTGATCAGCAGGGGCGCGCATTTGCTTTCGATGCGCCGCACTGCCATCAGGGCGCAAAACCATGCCATCAAGCGTGATATGGCCGGTCGCATCTAAAACGGCGCTTGCCGAAATAGGCGTTTGGCATGATCCATCAAGAAAGCCTAAAAGTGCGCGTTCGGCGGTGACTTCAACAAGCGCGGTTGGACAGGTCAAAGTCGAAACAAGATTTTTGACCGCAATGGCGCGCGGCGTATCGGCTGCGGCGATCTGAATGGCAAGTGCGCCTTGTGCCACCGCCGATGGCATGATCTCGGCGTCAATTGGCGCATAAGCAATATCAACCCCAAGCCGTTTAATGCCAGCAACGGCAAGAATAAGGGCGTCATAATCACCCGCCGCCAGCAAACCAAGCCGCCGGTTCAAATTGCCACGGATGAGATTGATTTGAAGATCAGGCCGGTAATGAAGCAGGATTGCGGCGCGGCGTACCGAGGCGGTGCCAATGCGGGCGCCTTTTGGCAAATCATCAAGGCTGCGATATGGCCCGACAAGCGCATCACGGCGATCTTCGCGCACCATGACAGCCCCGATTTCGGTACCAGCGGCAAAATGCGTTTCCATATCTTTCATTGAATGAACAGCAGCGTCGGATTCGCCAGCCAGAATTGACCGTTCAAGTTCTTTGATAAACAGCCCTTTGCCGCCAGCCTCAACAAGCGAGCGATCGAGAATTCGGTCGCCTTCACTTGTTACTGGACGCACCGTCACGGCGGCTGGCTGAAGCGCGGTGCAAACCATTTCAGCCTGCACCATCGCCAGCTGCGACGCACGGCTTGCCAACCGCACTGGATTAGCATCAAAAAAAGAAACATCAACTTCCATAGCACGCCATATCTAAAGGGCTGGCTCGCAAATGCAAAGCCAAAAAACCAGCTTTTCAGAAAAACCGCCATGTTTGGCTGTTTTGTTGACAGGACTGGCATCTCAATCCGGCTTCGGATAAGGTGAATAAGTTTTTTAGAGGAATATCATTCATGGCCCAAAGCCCCGTAATTATGCTTGGCATTGAAAGCAGTTGCGACGAAACCGCTGCGGCGATTGTTGCGGCTGACAAAACCATTTACGCCAATGAAATTGCGTCACAAATCGAATCCCATGCAAAACATGGCGGTGTTGTTCCCGAAGTTGCCGCGCGGGCGCATCTGGAAATGATTGATCAGGTGATTCGTGACGCGCTTGCCACGGCTGGTTTGACGATGGGTGATATCGACGCTGTTGCGGCAACCGGTGGGCCCGGGCTGATTGGCGGGGTTGCGGTTGGCACTGTCACCGCCAAGGCGATTGCCGCTGCACGGCAGATTCCCTATTTTGCGGTTAACCATCTTGAAGGCCATGCGCTTAGTCCGCGGCTTGCCGATGATGTGGCTTTTCCCTATTTGCTGCTTTTGGTTTCAGGCGGTCATACCCAGCTATTGGCGGTAGTGGGGCCTGGTGATTATCGCCGCTATGGCACAACCATGGATGATGCGGCTGGCGAGGCTTTTGATAAATGCGCCAAGGCAATGGGGCTTGGCTATCCGGGTGGGCCTGCGATTGAAGCGGCTGCCAAATCGGGTGATGCAAAAGTAATTGCGCTGCCACGTCCGCTAAAGGGCAGTGCCGGATGCCATTTTTCCTTTTCCGGTTTGAAAACGGCTTTGGTCAATCGGCTAAGCCAGCTTGGCGGGCCTGAGGCGGCACCGATTGCCGATCTTGCTGCCAGTTTGCAAGCGGCGATTGCTGATTGTCTTGCCGATCGCACCAAGGCGGCATTAACCCGCTTTCGCGAGAAGAATTTCCGCATGATGATGCCAATCAGCCAGTGCTTGTCATTGCTGGGGGTGTTGCTGCCAATCAGCATATTTTTGCGGTTTTGCAGCGTGTTGCAACCGATGCCAATTTCCGCCTTTCGGTGCCGCCAGCCAAATTATGCACCGATAATGCGGCGATGATTGCTTGGGCGGCGCTTGAACGGTTTGACCGGCCCGATGATTTGGCTTTTGCGCCGAGCCCCAGATGGCCGCTTGATCCTGATGCCAGCCCACCACCCGGTCGGGGGGTGCGCCAATGACCCGCGCTATTGTGGCTCGTGCTGTTGTGATTGGCGCAGGCAGTTGGGGAGTGGCCATCGCCACCGCGTTGAACCGCGCTGGCCAGCAAACAATGGTTTTGGCGCGCCGTCAGGAAAGTGTTGATGCGCTGGCAATTGGTCGTTGTTTGCAATTGCCAGATTCGCCGCCAGCAGCGCCCATTGCCGCAACGCTTGATCCGGCCTGTCTTGATGATGCCGAGCTGATTTTTGTTGCGGTTCCGGTGGTGGCCAATCAAGCCAGTTTTATGATGATCGCCGAGCGTCAGAAAAATCACCCACCAGCGGCGGTTAGTCTCTGTGCAAAAGGCATTGGCAAGGCTGATGATGGCAGCGCCATGCTGCTTACCGACCTTGCGTCGCGATTGCTGCCAGACCATCCATTGGTGGTGTTTTCGGGGCCAAGCTTTGCTGATGAGGTTTTTGCCGGATTGCCAGCAGCATTGGTTGCAGCAAGCAATGACCTGGCAACCGCCAACCGCATTCAAGACGCTTTTGAAGGCAGTAATTTACGGCTTTACAGCAATGATGATCCGGTTGGTGTTGCGCTTGCCGGTGCCATGAAAAATGTCATTGCGATCGCCGCAGGCTGCGCTGTTGGTGCCGGATTTGGCGATAATGCCAAGGCCGCCATTCTGACACGCGGGCTTGCCGAAATCGCCCGATTTGCCAGTTTGATGGGTGCCAAGCCTGATACGATTTTCGGGCTTGCTGGTGTTGGCGATCTGGCCTTGACTTGCGCTGGGCCACATTCGCGCAATATGGCATTTGGCATGGCACTTGGGCGCGGCGAAGCACCGCCAGCCAAGCTTGCCGAAGGAAGTCGTACTGTTGCCCAGCTTGCCGCATTGGCAAAAGCCAAAGGGGTAGATCTGCCGATCACAAATGCGGTGGACAATCTGGTTAATGATGGTCAGAATTTACATGCGGTTGTGGCAAGCTTGCTTGCCCGCCGTGCCGGTGCCGAATAGGCTCGATTAACCGATAATCAGCAAGACAGTATGATGCAATATTGGCTTATGAAATCTGAACCATCATCATGGTCATGGCAAAACCAGATGGATCGTGGCGCGGCTGGCGAAGGCTGGGATGGTGTTCGCAATTATCAGGCATCCAATAATATGAAAGCCATGGAAATTGGCGATTTGGTGTTTTTCTATCATTCGGTCAATGAAAAACAGATTGTCGGTATTGCTGAAGTTTCGGCGCTCTATCATCCTGATCCAACCGATGCCAGCGGCCGGTTTGGCATGGTCAATATTCGGGCGATAAAGCCGATGGCGGTGCCGGTGACGCTTGCGCAAATCAAATCTGACGACCGGTTGGTCGACATGGCTTTGGTGCGCCAGTCACGCCTATCAGTTACGCCAGTTTCAGCCGAACAATGGGCAATCATTATGGAAATGGGCAAAACCAGCCTTTAGGCCTTATCAGCTTCGACGGCATTGCTTTGCGATTTTCGGATCAAAAACAGATTGCGAAGATAGATGAATAGGCCAAGCCCCTGTCCGCAAATGATCACTGGATCTTGCCGCCAAATTGCGTAAAGAAGCAAAACCGACCCGCCACCAATCGAAAAATACCAAAAAGCAATCGGGATAACTGACCGACCCTGACCTTCGGAGGTTAGCCATTGCACAATAAAGCGCATGGCAAATAGCCCCTGTCCGGCAAAGCCAATTATGATCATGATCTGTTCGGGATTGGTTGCAAGGCTGGCTGGTAAAAACGGAAATATCGCCAGCAACGCATTGGCAAAGCTGCGCACCGCCATTTCGATTGATGCCGACAAAAAAGCGATCATTGCGCTGCTTCCTTTGGTTTGGTCTTTTTGTTTGTGGGCGGCGTCGCCATCACTTCATGAACCGCACCTTGGGCGGGCGCGCGGCGCAATAGCCAGATCACCCCCAAAACATCGGAAATGCCAACAAGCAACCGGTCAAGAATACGATATTTCGACGTGCCTGCAATGCGTGGGCGATGCGCCACCGGCACACCAAGAACCACCCCGCCATGGCGGCGAACCAGACTTGGCATAAACCGATGCATATGATTGAAAAAGGGCAATTGCAAAAACAATGCGCGTGGCAGAATCTTGATTCCACAACCTGAATCTGGATGGGTATCGGCAAGAAGGCTTGCCCGCACCCATTTTGCCCCACGCGATGCTAATAGACGCATGGCGCTATCATCACGGCGTTGGCGAATGCCTGCTGCCATGACTATTTTGCCATCTTTGCTTGCCGCGATAACCGAAGATTCCAATGCTGGAAAATCGGCTGGTACATTTTGACCATCACCATCTAGAACGCCAATCAGATCGCCATTTGCCTGCAACAGGCCAGATCGGATTGCCGCGCTTTGCCCAGCGCGTTGCGTGTGACGAAGCACCCGCAATTGCAGAACCGCGTCAAGTGCTGCAGTCAATTCATCTGCGGTGGCATCATTGCTGGCATCATCAATATAGATTATTTCGAAATGACGACCGGCAAAGGCGGTACAAATTTCATCAATCAATGGCCGAATATTGCCAGCCTCATTCATAACGGGTACCAGAATGGAAATCTCGACAGGGTTGCGGTTTGCCCGCACCGATGCGGAAACAACCTTTTGGGCGGCCTTTGGTTTGGCGACTTTTCGTTTGGTGGTTTTTGAAGCTGGATTTGATGCCATTACTGGAACTATTACGTCGACTGTTAAAGGTCTCTGCTTTTACTCCTTGCTAACAGTCGCGTCAAATATCTCGGTACGATACAATAAAATAACCACTTCTTGGCCTTTTGATATGTTAAATCCGGATAATTGTACCGGTGCGGCAAGCCCAAGTTTCAACTGGCTGGCAGCGTCAAGAAAAGCGGCTTGGTGCCGTTGTTCGATAATCGCCAGCCCGCCCGGTGCCTCGATCAAGAATAGCGCCGCTTCTGTTGGGTCAAGAAGCAACAGGTCGCGGCCAAGCAGAAATACCAGTGACGGTTCCTGATAGCCGCTTGTCGCAATTGCGGCTGGTCGGGGTGGGGAAGGCGGCGATCTTCGCGGCAATCGCGCTGGAAATATGAATGCGGGATAAGGCTGGAAAGACCCCTGAAAAGACAATCATATGAAACAGCATTGCGGCGCCAATCATGCCAAAAAAGGGGCGCCACAGGGCTTGGCGAATCCATAAATGGCCAAACCATGCTGCCAACGCCGCGGCAAGCAAACCAAAAAAGGCGAAACCAAGCGCCTGACGGCTTGTCTCGCCGCCAAATGTCATTGCCCCCCAAATGACCACCAGCGCCATCACCAGCCCAACCGCAACGCCAAGATACCGAAGGCTGATGCCAAGATAATACCGCCATTTGGCGGTGCCATCTGCGGGTTTGGCAAGAACGGCAACCCCGCCAATCAATAGTAAAATCAGCGCTGGCAAAACCGGTAAAGGGTAATGCGGTAATTTGGTTGGAATCAGCTCGATCATCACCCAGAATGGCACAATCCAAGCCAGTAAAAACCGTGTTTCAGCGCGGCCAGTAAAGGTTTTAACCTGACCGGCTGCCCATATCAAAAGCGGCGTTGCTGGCCAGATCAATATAGCCAGAACAAGCGCATATGTACCTGGTGAGGCGCCGTGGGATTCCTGCCCTGATTTGACCTTGGCAAGCAAATCACCCGATATTGCTGTTGATAAAAAGGCGCCATCCGTTGCCGCTGATACCAGCAGCGCCCATGGCAAACATAAAAGAAGAACGATCGCAAATCCGCGCCAGAACCGAATTATGGCAAGCCAGCGAAACTGTCGATGCCACAGGCATAGCGCTGCCACGCTAAGCAATGCCAGAACCGGCAGAACCGGCCCTTTGACCAAAATCCCTGCGGCCATGGCAAGCCAAAACCATAGCCAGCCATGACGCGGTGGCGGCTGGCCCTGTTGCCATGCCAGATAAAGCTTCATCAACGCCCATTGCTGGGCAAGCGCCAGCGCCATTAAAACCGTATCGGTTTTGGCAAGATGCACTTCGCCAAGCACCAGAAATCCGCCTGAAAATAGCGCCGCCGCCGCCAAGGCTGATCGCGGGTCATATAGCTGCAAGCCAATATGATAAAGCGCAAAAACAGCCCCCAATAGCGCCAATAGATTCACAAAACGGTAAGAGGCAATCGCATCCGGCCCCAAAATGCGGGCAAATGATGATTGCAGCCAGTAAATGCCAGCTGGTTTTTTCGCCCGCAATTCATCTTGAAACCGAACCGTGACATAATCACCGGTTTGCTGCATCTGTTTGCTGGCTTGTGCGAAACGTGATTCGTCACGATCCATTGGCGGTAAGGCCTGATGGCCGATCAAAACCACCACTGACAGGATTGCCATAAGGGCATATAGAGCCAGACGCGAATGAAAGAAGGGCAAAATCCGTAATCCTCTTATGCCGCAAATGCAAAAAGCATAGGCAAGGCATAACAAGTTTCGTAAGGGTTAGGCAATGCGGATCATCGAATAATGCGTCAAAGATGCATCAAACATGCCCGATGATTGCGGGGCGGTGCGGCGTTTGATCCTGTCATATTTATGTCTTGCCGCAATTTGGCATTTCCTATCTTGTCTTTTAAACCATGATTTTGCCATTGGTCTGATGGCAAGGCGCATGACCCATCTTGGCGGCAGACATTTTTTGTGCTGACATCACCGCCACGCCCGCCCCACTATCAACGGACATGAAATGCGCATATCCAAAACCGCCACCAGCTCGCTAGATCATACCCGATGGCGCCATATCTGGCAGCTGGCATGGCCGATCATGTTATCCAATGTCACCATCCCGCTTGTTGGGGCGGTTGATGTGGCGATGATGGGACGGCTTGATGATCCGGTGTTTATCGGCGGTGTTGGGCTTGGCATGATCGTGTTTAATTTCATCTATTTTGGGCTTGGCTTTTTGCGGATGGGAACAACCGGTCTTGTTGCCCAAATGTATGGCACTGGTCAGGATGGTGTTGCCATGGCATCAGTGGTGGCGCAATGGGGCGGGTTTGGATTTATGATCTGGCGCATCACCTGCATCTGGCCAGGCCAGCTTGGACGATTGATAAGGCCGCTTGCTGGTGCGCGCCTGCCCTTATGGCTTGATTTTGCGGCTTATCGCCAGTTTTTCACGCTTGGCCGCGATATTTTCATTCGCACCATCTTGCTGATTGGCAGTGAGGCCTTGTTGCTAAATGAAGCTGCGAAAATGGATGATCTGGCGCTTGCCACCTGTCAGATTATGCTGTCGATTTTTGGACTTCTTGCTTTTGCCATTGATGGATTTGCACATGCTGCTGAAGCGCTTGTTGGCGAGGCGATTGGCCGGAAGAATCCGACCATGCTTCGCATTGTGATTCGCCGAACAAATTATCTTGCCGGTATGATGGCCTTGCTATTATCGGTTTTGCTGTGGGTGGGCCAGCCGCTTATTCTGTCACTCATGACAAGCCAACCAGCCTTGATTGCATTTGCCGATGCCTATTGGCCTTGGGTTGTCAGCCTTCCGCTGGCGTCTTTTCTGGCCTTTCAGATGGATGGTATTTTTGTTGGTGCGACATGCGGCACCCAGATGCGTAATGCGATGATCATTGCCTCGGCCAGCTTTGCCATGGCCATTTTTTATCTATCCTTTGGTTTGACTGGATTAATGGCCAGTTTTGTTGGCTATCTTGCGCTTCGCGGCCTAAGCCTTTGGTGGATGATTGACCATGTTCACAACAAGGCTAAAGCTGTTGGCATTGGCGATTAATCTGTTAGTTTGGTAACGGCTGCACGGCCGGCTATGGGTCATTTTTGGCGGCATATTGGCAATTTTGATCTGTGGTTTTGTCGGGTCAAATCAATAGCGATTTTTGAAAAGGATTTAACAAAATGATCGAAAATTTTGGCCTGAAAAGCGCCGGATCAGCGGGAACCGAAATTCACCTGATGACAGCGGATGATTTTGCAATCTGGCAAGCCAAGGCCAGTGATGCCCATCAAGGCTGGATCAGCGCGCAGAATTTTCACGCCAAACCCGGTAAATCGATCTATTTTGCCGCCACTGATGGGCGCATTGATTTTGCCATTGGCATTTTTGGCAATCATGCTGTTTGGGATGGCGCTGCCTTGGCGGCCAGCCTGCCAAAAGGCCATTGGCAATTTACCGCCGCATCGGATGATCTTGACGCTGGCTTGCTGGAAAGCCTCGCGCTTGGATGGGGGCTTGGGCAATATCAGTTTCATGCCTATCGAAGCGCCCCTGCGCCGGCTGTCAATTACCTGACCCTGCCAGATGGCATTCATGCCGACCGTTTGATTGGCCAGATGGGCGGGATTTATCTTTGCCGTGATCTGATTAACCAGCCACCAAACCATATGACACCTGCAGCGTTGCAAACGACAATGGAGACCTTGGCTAAAACGCATGATGCCACGCTAGAAACGCATAGCGGAGCAGCCTTGGAAACCGAATTTCCGGCAATCAATATTGTTGGCCGCGCTGCCGAAATTGGGCCAAGGCTGATGGATCTTCGCTGGGGAAAAAAAGGCCCGAAGATTACCCTCATTGGCAAGGGCATCACCTTTGATTCGGGCGGGCTTGACCTGAAACCATCAAAGGCAATGGAGATGATGAAAAAAGATATGGGCGGGGCGGCAACGGTTCTTGGTCTTGCCGCAGCATTGATGGCAAGCCATGTTGATATCCAGCTTCGTGTTCTTGTGGCGGCGGCCGAAAATGCCGTTTCCGACCGGTCAATGCGCCCGCTTGATATCATCGACACCCGCGCTGGCCTCAAGGTTGAAGTTGGCAATACCGATGCTGAGGGGCGGTTGGTTCTTGCTGATGCGATTGCCTATGCGTTGGAAGATGCGCCTGATTTCCTGATTGATTTTGCCACCCTTACCGGTGCTGCGCGGGTTGCGCTGGGAACTGAATTGCCAGCCCTGTTCTGTAACCATGACAATACCGCGGCGGCAATTTTGGCGCGGCAGATGTGGCCGAAGATCCGCTGTGGCGATTGCCTTTATTTGATGATTATGACCGGCATCTTGATGCTGGCTATGCGGCCTTGTCGAGCACCGGCCTGTCGGGATATGGCGGGGCGATTACGGCCGCGCTTTTCTTGCGCCGCTTTGCCGGTAAAAACACCAATTGGGCGCATATTGATGTGATGGCGTGGAATTTGGCATCGCGTCCGGGTCGGCCAAAGGGCGGCGAGGCGATGGGGCTTCGCGCGCTTTATGGCTTTATCGAATCCTTTCAGACCGCTTAATAGCCGCGCGCCCAATCGACCCTGTTTTCGGGTTCGCGTCCGGCCATGATGGCGGTGATCGCCGCTGCCACCTGCATGGCGGCGGTGTTTGGATTGGTTTGTGCGGCAACATGCGGCCAGATGGTGATTTTGGGATGTGACCAAAAGGCATGATCGGCTGGCAAAGGTTCAATGGCAAACACGTCCAAAGCCGCACCGGCAATCTGCCCAGTGCCAATGGCGTCAAGCAAATCTGCCTCGACCAATTGCGGGCCGCGGCCACCATTAATGATATAGGCGCCTTTGGCAAGCTGATTGAAAAGCTGGTGATTCATAATGCCTGTTGTTGCCGGTGTTAGCGGCAATACCGAAACCAGAATATTCAGCCCATCAAGAAAGGGCGCAAGACCGTCATCACCAGCAAAGATTTCAACATTGTCAATCTGCCGCATGCTGCGCGCCCAGCCGCGTACATCAAATCCAAGCGCGGCAAAACGCTGTGCCATAATGCCGCCAATGGCACCAACGCCCATGATGCCGATTTTCGCACCGCTTGCCGGTCTTTGCACAATGGGTTGCCATGTTTTGCTGGTTTGACAATCACGGTAATAGGCGGCGTCGCGCCAGAAATCGAGTGCCGCCAAAATAGCCCAATGGCTCAGCGCATTTGACATATCGGGATCAACCAGCCGTACCAGTGGAACATCGCGCGGTACGGTTTGATCGCGCATCATATAGTCCACACCCTGACCCTGCATGATGATGCCGCGCAAATTCGGCATCTTGGCAAGCTGGCCTTTTGGCGGTGCCCAAACAAGTGCAATATCGGCAAGCTGGCCCTCAGGTGACATCAGATCGACAAGGGTGAAATCATCAAGATGACGGCCAAGCTTGGTTCGCCATCCGTCAATTTTTGAACCGCCATAAAATCCGATTGTCGTCATGGGATATTCCTTGTTGCTCGTGACGGAAATGTGGAACCGCCGATTAGTCGCGTGCCGATATCAAGGCCAAGGCCGCTTGATGCAATTGCGGTGTTGCGGCGGCAAGAATGCTGGTGGATTGACCAAGCTGGATTGGCTGGCCGTCAAGATCACTGACGGTAGCGCCTGCCGCCAGCATCAGGGCAACAACCGCCATCATGTCATGCGCGGCAAGACTATCTTCCATCACCAGATCAATATGACCCGCCGCAAGCAATGCGTAATTGTGACAATCACCACCGTAATTGGTGACCGCCACCTGATCGGCAAGCCGGTCAAAATCAACCAAACGTTCGGCGCTTAATGCGCGCGGCGATGTTGTTGCCAATCTGGCGGCGTCAAGCGCGCTTTGCCCGCTGGGGGCAATGGCGGTGCCGTTTAATTCGGCGTGATGCTTGCCCGAAAATCCGTTTAAGCCGATATAGCATTCGGTAAAAACCGGCATATCAACAAGACCGGCAACAGGCAGATTGTGATGTAAAAGCCCGACTAGTGTTCCAAAGGCAGGCTTGCCACTGATAAAGGCCTTGGTGCCATCAATGGGATCAATGATCCAGCAATAGGCGCTGTCTTGATTGCCAGTGGTGGCAAATTCTTCACCCATGATCATGTCATCGGGGAATCGTGCGGCAATGGTGGCGCGCAAATCGCGTTCAACGCTTTGGTCGGCAATCGTAACGGGGGATGAATCCTGTTTGGTTTCAATCGCCGGATTCTGGCGGAACCATTTGGAAATAACAGGCCGGCTTACCAACGGCAAATCGGCCAGAAAGGCAATCATGTCAGCCGGTGTACACTGACCGGCAGATCCGGTCAGTTCAGGCGTCATGTCAGATGGGCTAGTTGGCACCTTCAGCTGCGATATCATCGGCGCTTGGCAATGCGGCAGGGCTATCAGCCTTGGCCCGCATCCATGCGATCAAATTCGCCCTGTCTTGTGGCTTTTTCAATCCGGCAAAATTCATCTTTGTGCCGCTGATATAGCCTTTTGGTTTGGCCAGAAATGCGTTCAGCGCGGCATAGTCCCAAGCGCCGCCAAAACCGGCAAGCGCGTCAGAATAGGCATAGCCTTCAGATGCGCCCAATGGCCGGTTCACAACATTCCACAATGCCGGACCAACTTTGTTTTGGCCGCCAGCATCAAAGACATGACAAGCCGAACATTTCTTCGATAATTTTTCGCCAGCACCAAGATCGGCACCCGCCAAAAGCGCCAGAATTGGCTCAGGGCCGGTATCAACCGGTGCTGCAGCGGCTGTATCGGTGGTTTCAGCAACCTCGATAACATAGGCATTTTCAGCAAGTTCTTGATGCGGCACCATCACATCAGCGATCTTGACGCCTGCCATTAACAACAAGGCAGCAAACAAAAACCCTGCAAACACTTTATTCAAGCGCAATTCATCCATGCGTCATTCCCGAAACCGGGCTCCCAATTTGAACCAGCCCGCAAGGGCAAGGCCTGTGGTCGAAAATCATGCGGTCGAAAAACCAACTAATGCGTGGTTAATTAGCGAAAATCGAGCCGCCCCTCAACCCCCTATCTCATGCTTCGTCACGTTATTTCGATAAATTGCTTTGCGCAAAACCGAAATATGTGATGAATTGCCGAAATCATGGCAAAAAATGACGCAAAAATCATCATTATTCCGGCACGGCTCGCAGCAAGCCGTTTGCCAGGCAAACCACTTGCTGAAATCGGTGGAAAAGCTATGATTCAGCATGTTTGGGAACGCGCAATGGCGGCCGATTTGGCACCAGTCTATGTTGCGACAGATGATCGCGCCATTGCCGATGTGATCATATCTGCCGGTGGTAAGGCGGTTATGACCCGTACCGATCACCCATCTGGATCTGATCGGGTTTTTGAAGCCATCGAAACAATTGATCCGGATAGGCGCTTTACGCAGATTTTGAATTTGCAAGGCGATCTTCCCGATTTGTTGCCCGAAATTCCGCATTTGCTTGGCGCGACGCTCGATCGTGGCGAAACCGATCTGGCAACGCTGGTCACGCCAGCCAGCGCTGAAGAAGCCGCAAGGCCGCAAGTGGTCAAAGCCGTTGTTAGCTGGCAAGATGCCGATTTTGGAACCGCGCTTTATTTTAGCCGCGCTGCCATTCCCACTGGTACAACAGCCTTATTTCATCATATTGGCGTCTATGGCTGGCGCCGTGATGCGCTTGCCCGTTTTGTTGCACTGCCACCATCGCCATTAGAGCAGGCGGAAAAGCTGGAACAGCTTCGCGCGCTTGAGGCTGGAATGACCATTGCCATTGGCAAAATTGATACCGCACCTGGCGGTATTGATACAGCCGAAGATCTTGAAGCGGCCCGCATGCGCGCTGCCGCAGCGCACCACAAAGATTGACAGCACAGCGTCACCCTCGTAAAAACGGCGCTTCGGGCCGGTCTTGATGACGGCAGGGATGATCAGACCGTGATATAAGCCCGTTAAGCCAGAGGAAATTCGATGTCAGATGCAGCTAACAAAATCGCCTTTCAAGGCGTCCCCGGTGCCTATTCGCATATGGCATGTCAGGCCGTAAAGCTAGATATGGAGCCTGTTGCCTGCGCGTCATTTGAAGATATGCTGACCGAAGTTCAAGATGGACGCGCCAGCCTTGCGATGGTGCCTGTCGAAAATTCGATTGCTGGGCGCGTTGCCGATATCCATCATCTATTGCCATCATCCGGGCTTTATATCATTGGTGAGCATTTTCACCGGGTCAATCATCACATCATGGCACCGCGCGGTGCGACGCTTGATCAATTGACCCATGTTCACAGCCATGCACAGGGGCTTGCGCAATGCCGCAACCGTGTTCGTGCGCTTGGCCTAACCCCCGTCATGCATCCCGATACCGCAGGCGCGGCCAAGGATGTTGCCGCCGCTGGTGATCCGAAAATTGGCGCCATTGCATCGCGCTTGGCATCTGAAATCTATGGTCTCGATATTCTGTTTGAATCGGCTGAAGATGATGAACATAACACCACGCGATTTTTGCTCATGTCGGCAACACCATCGGTTCCAGTCGCTGGCGGCGATATGATCACAACGCTGGTGTTTCAATTGCGAAGCGTGCCAGCCGCACTTTATAAAGCTTTGGGCGGATTCGCAACAAATGGGGTTAATCTGACCAAGCTTGAATCCTATATTCGTGCTGGCGTTGCCGAGCAGGCGCAATTCTATATGGATGTTCAGGCACATATTGATGATCCGGCAATGCAGAACGCGATGGAAGAATTGCGCTTTTATTGCAGCAAAGACGAAGTCCATGTTCTAGGCAGCTATCCGGCAAGCCCATCACGGTCATAACCACAAGTCCGAATTCAGCATTTATTGCGGTAATAACCCAGCCTTTGGCCATAAAAAACTTGTCGAAACCGCTGCTTTGTTTCATACAGATAGGCAGGAAGGCTGGGCGGACGTTGCCCCTGCCAATCCGGTCAGGTCCGAAAGGAAGCAGCCGCAGTAGGATGTTTACGGGTCATCCAGTCTTCCACTGACTTTTGGCGTTTTGGCGCATTTCGCTTGGCATGGCCCCAATGGCCTTTCCCGTTATCGGGATTCGGCTTGGCTGAAGATGGCGCCAGCTTGATAACGCCAATTGCGACTGATCCGACCGGTCACAAATCTTCGCGTGGCCATGAGCAAGAGATAGGTGTTTACCAGCCGATGACTGACACCGCCAAGCCAGCCTATCGCGTATTGGCCCGCAAATATCGTCCCGATACTTTTTCCGAACTGATTGGTCAGGATGCGCTTGTTCGCACGCTTGGTAATGCTCTTTCACTTGGCAGGCTTGCGCATGCTTTTGTGCTGACCGGTGTTCGCGGCATTGGCAAAACATCAACGGCCCGCCTTCTTGCCAAAGGGCTGAACTGCATTGGTGCTGATGGGAATGGTGACGCCACGCTTGAACCATGTGGTCAGTGCGAGCCATGCAAATCCATCGCGGCAGGACGTCATGTTGATGTTCTGGAAATTGACGCTGCCAGCCATACCGGTGTTGATGATGCCCGCGAAATTATCGAAGGTGTTGGCTATCGGCCCGTTTCGGCACGCTATAAAATCTATATTATTGACGAAGTGCATATGATGTCGAAAAGCGCCTTTAACGCGCTTTTGAAAACCTTGGAAGAACCGCCTGACGCGGTAAAATTCATCTTTGCCACAACCGAAATCAGAAAAGTGCCGGTCACGATTTTATCGCGGTGCCAGCGCTATGATTTGCGCCGTGTTCCGGCGGCCATGCTGGCTGGACATCTTGGCATGATCTGCCAACGCGAATCGATTGCGGCGGATGAAGATGCGCTTGCTGCCATTGCGCGCGCCGCCGAAGGATCGGTTCGTGACGCGCTATCCTTGCTTGATCAGGCCGCGGCAATGACCGCGGACAAGCTGACCAATGATATGGTTGCTGATATGCTTGGGCGACCCGGACGGCGCGAGTCACAAACTGTTCTCACGGCCGCGCTGGCTGGTGATGCCCCTTCGGCGCTTGCCGCTTTTAACATTGCCTATAGCCGTGGTGCCGAGCCGGAAATGCTGGTCACTGATCTTTTGGATCTGATCCATCTTGCCAGCATGCAGGCCGCAGGTGGAGTGATGAGCGCCCTGATCGAAAGCGAACGCGAAATGATTGCCGGTCTTGCCGAGTCAGGCATCGCCCGCCTTGGACGGGCATGGCAGCTATTGCTAAAAGGCCATGGCGAGCTTGGCCAAGCGCCCAATCCGGCGCGGCTTGTGAAATGCTGATCATTCGGCTGGCGCATACAGCGCATATGCCAACCCCGGGCGAATTGATGCAGAAATTGCCAAAGACCAGCCCATCATCGCCGCCAAGCGCATCATCGGCAACAGCAGCGCCGGCACCATCGGCACCTGTTGCATCATCAGTCGAGACAGCGCCAATTACACAACAGAAATCAAGACAGCCCCAATCGACACAGGGGTGGGCATGCCAAGCTCGCTTGCCGAGATTGTGGCGCTTGCCGAAACCAATGGCGAGATGTTGTTGGCAGCCCGAGTCCGCAATCATGTAAAGCTGGTGTCATTAAAACCGGGCAATTTACAAATCGGTCTTGTTGGTGCCGCGCCTGATCAACTGGCAGGCGATATTGCCCGATATCTTAGCCAATGGACAGGTCAACGCTGGCTTGTGTCACTGTCCGAATCTGGCGGTGCGCAAACCCTTGCCGAAGAACAGCGCGATGCTGATGAAAAACTTCGCGACACCATCGCTAGCGAGCCTTTAGTGGCGCAGATTCTAGATATTTTTCCCGGTGCCAGCATTGATGAAATCAAAAACCCCGAAGCCACGGATGCGGCAGTTACGCTTGCAGATGATAATGGGCTTTTGGAAGCTGGACAAAATAATGATGATGATGAGGAGATGTCGGGATGATGCGCAATATGGCTGGCATGATGAAAAAAGTGCAAGAAATGCAAGGCCGGATGGAAAGCATGCATGCCGATCTTGCCGCGATGGAATTTACCGCAATGGTTGGTGGCGGTGTTGTCAGCGCAACGGTTAGCGGCGATGGCAAGCTGGTTCGGCTAAAGCTTGATCCGGCAGCTTTGACACCTGATGATGTTGATATGCTGGAAGATATGATCTGTCTTGCCACGAATAACGCGCTTGAAGAGGCAGCGAGTGAAAAGGCGCGTCTGCTGAGAGATATTACCGGCGGGCTGCCGCTTCCACCTGGTATGAATCTGCCGTTCTGAAATGCATAATTCGCTTGAAAATCTAATCCGCAGGCTTGGCCGCCTTCCGGGGCTTGGGCCAAGATCGGCGCGGCGAGCTGTCTTGTTTTTGCTGAAAAATCGCGACCGTCTTATGCTGCCACTTGCCGAAGAGCTGCATAATGTGGCCAGCAATGTTCGCGCCTGTGTTGAATGTGGCAACCTTGATATCACCGATCATTGCAGCATCTGCGCTGATAGCCGTCGTGACCGTAGCCGCATTTGTGTTGTTGAGGATGTTGGCGATTTATGGGCGATGGAGCGGGCGTCGGTTTATCGTGGGCTGTATCATGTTCTAGGCGGCACGCTTAGCGCGCTTGATGGGCGTGGGCCTGAAGATTTGCATATTGACCGCTTGGTTCGCCGCGCCGGACATGCCGATATTGCCGAAATTATTCTGGCGTTATCAGCAACAGTTGATGGGCAAACCACGGCGCATTATATCGGCGAAAAACTGGCAAATCTGTCGCTTGATATCACCCGATTGGCGCATGGAATGCCGGTTGGTGGCGAGCTGGATTATCTTGATGATGGCACGCTGGCACAGGCGTTAAAAGCGCGCGCCAAGCTAGAATTTTAGCCGGCATAATTACGCCCCCAGCCATGCCATATAATCACGCCATATCATTGTATCTTTGCAACCAAGCCCGCGCCTAGCTTATCAAATCAGTTTTTGGCACGGCTGGTGTTGCCTCATCGGCATCCAGAACTTCGATTTCGTCAATTTTATTGCCGCGTGAAATAATCTTGCCAGTCGATGTTTGGATATCTGAAATATCTTTTTCGGCTTGGGAAAAATGCGTTGCCAATTTGGCAACACGATCTTCGAGACGATGCACATCCTTCATCATCAGATCGACCTGTGTCTGGATCAGACCTGCCGCCTCATGCATGCGGGCATCACGCAAAATGGCTCTGACCGTATGCAGCAACAGCATCAGATTATCCGGCCCTGCCATATAGACACGCGCCTTGCGGCTGGCCTCGACCAGCTTTGGCAATTGAATATTGATTTCGGCATAAACCGATTCGGACGGTAAAAATAAAATGGCGCTTTCGGCGGTTTCACCCGGGATAATATATTTTTCGGCAATATCCTGAATATGTTTTTTCACATCATTTTCCAGCAACCGCTTTGCCGCGTCACGTTCGGCATCATTCGCCGCGCTGGTCAAACGGCGATAGGCCTCAAGCGGAAATTTCGAATCAATGGCGATTGGCCCGGGTGGATTTGGCAGGCGAAGCAAACAATCGACGCGCCGACCATTGCCAAGCGTTGCCTGAAAATCAAACGCATTTTCCGGAAGCGCATCACGAACCAGATTTTCCAACTGCACCTCGCCAAAACTGCCACGCGCCTGTTTGTTGGATAAAATATTTTGAAGCTGCGTTACCTGATTGGTTAACGCCGAAATATGGGTGTTGGCCTCGGTGATGACCGCCAGCTTTTCCGCCATGCCGGTCAATGATTTGGTCGTTCGGTCATTCTGGTCACGAAGCGATTGTTCAAGCCGGTTGCCAAGGCGGCCTTCGCTTTGCGCCATCTGTTCGGCAATCAGCCGTTGCAATTCATTAGACTGGCCTGCCATTTGGGCAAGCTGGCCACGCAATTCGGCAAAATCTTGACGATTTTCCGGCAGTTTCCCACGTCGTAAAAACAGCACGCCAAGCCCAATCACGCCAAACAAGCCTGCGATCAAAATCAGTTCCATGCCAGTCATCTTCATCACCTGTAAAGCCGTTTCAAAAATGGTCTGGCTTTTCCCAGCGCCAAGTTTGACATGCTAGCAACTTGACTGCAACGACACCATCTTCTAATCCATGAAAACCGAAACTGACCAAACCGGATTAAACGGTGTCGCACCAAACAGCAATGCCCGTTTCCTTTGGCCGAAGTCACATTTAGGAATTTTACTTATGCCAGCCACTGCCAAGCTTATACCAATTAGCAAAGTGCCAGATCCGATTTTACGCGAAACGGCAAAGCCGGTGACCGAAATCACCGATGGCATTCGCCAGCTTCTGGATGATATGGCGGCAACCATGTATGACGCGCCGGGCATTGGCCTTGCTGCGCCGCAGGTTAATATTGGCCAGCGTGTCATTGTCATGGATTGTGGTAAGGATGATGCGCCCGAATTATTCAAAATGATTAATCCTGAAATTATTCGCGAATCAGATGCCCGCGCCATCTTGGAAGAAGGCTGTCTTTCTATTCCCGACCAAACGGCCGATGTTGAACGACCAGCCGAAGTTGAAGTGCGCTATCTTGACGAGGCTGGTGAGATGCAGTCACTTGTTGCCAATGGGCTGTTGGCGGCCTGTGTTCAGCATGAGATTGATCATTTGAATGGCGTGCTGTTTATCGATCATATTTCCCGCTTGAAACGTGATATGATTTTGCGACGGGTCATGAAGGAAATGCGTCAAACGACATCGCGCAACTAAACGGAGGTCATGCATGACCGCCTCGCATTCAGATGCTGAAATGGCAGACGCTGAAATGGTAGATGCTAAAATGGCCGGTACGCCACCCCAGAAAAGCGCAAAACAGCGGATTGTCTTTATGGGCAGTCCGGCCTTTGCCATTCCGACGCTTGATCATCTCGTCAAAACGCATGAGGTTTGCGCTGTCTATAGCCAGCCTGCCAAAAAATCTGGCCGTGGCATGAAAACAACGCCGTTGCCAGTTGCCGCCTATGCCGATGCTGAGGGCTTGCCAATTTTTACCCCCGATAGTTTAAAATCTGCTGAAATTGAGGCGCAGCTTACAAGCCATGATGCCGATTTATTCGTTGTTGTCGCCTATGGGCTGTTATTGCCAGCAACCGTTTTGGCCATTCCGCGGTTTGGCTGTTTGAACGGGCATGCATCTTTATTGCCGCGGTGGCGTGGTGCCGCACCGATTCAGCGTGCCATCCAAGCTGGCGACAGCGAAACTGGCATTTCGGCAATGATTATGGAAACTGGACTTGATACTGGCCCGGTTGTTGGCGTTCGCCAGACAGCAATCAGCAAGCATGATAATGCCGCCAGCCTGCATGACCGGTTGGCCGATCTGACCGCGGAATGTCTTGGTGCGGTGATTGACGGCGTGCCAAATAGTTTGGCATCACCAACACCGCAAGCTGATGACGGCATCATCTATGCTGCCAAAATCAGCTCGGCCGAGGCGATGATTGATTGGCAGCAGCCTGCCGATGTTCTTGATTGTCATATCCGTGCTTTTGCACCCTATCCAGGCGCATGGTGTTATGCGCCAAAAGGACGATTACGCATTTTAGAGGCAAGCCCTATGGCGCTGCCAGCAGCGCCAAAGATTGCGCCGGCCGGCAGCTTTCTAGGCAAGACCGCCGATGGCGCTATGATGATTGCTTGTGGGCAAGATGCGCTGAAGATCACAAAGGTACAACCGGCGGGAAAAACCAGCATGACGGCAAGTGATTTTCTGAACGGGGCCGCGCTGGCGATTGGTGCGTTTTTTCATCCTGAAACCAGCCCAGAAAACATATGACGCGGCGTATTCTGATCACCATTGAATATGATGGCGGCCCTTTTTCAGGATGGCAGCGTCAGGAAAATGCCGATTCGGTTCAGGCTCGAATTGAAGATGCCGCTGCGGCTTTTTTGCTGGCACCAATTGCGGTTGCCGGGGCAGGGCGCACCGATTCGGGGGTTCATGCCACCGCGCAGGCAGCGCATCTTGATGTTCCCGATAAATTCACCGCCAACAGGGTGATGGAGGCGCTGAACGCCCATCTTGCCAGAATGCCGATCAGCATTCGACATGCGGTTGAGGTGCCAGCTGAATTTCATGCCCGATTCAGTGCCATTGGCAGGCGCTATCTATACCGGATTTTGCCGCGCCGCCAACCGCCAGCGCTTGATGCTGGGCGGGTTTGGCATCACAAACACCCGCTTGATCCAATGTCGATGGCAAGCGCTGCCAAACATTTGATTGGGCGACATGATTTCACCAGCTTTCGGGCAAGCCAATGTCAGGCTGAATCACCCTTGCGGACGCTTGATCGTTTGGATGTTGAAAAGGTTGGTGATGAAATTCACATTCATGCCGAGGCGCGGTCATTCCTGCATCACCAAGTGCGCAATATCACTGGAACATTGGCGCTTGTTGGCACGGGGAAATGGCACGCTGATGATGTGAAAACCGCGCTTTCTGCCTGTGACCGCAGTGCCGCTGGCCCAACCGCCCCGCCCGAAGGCTTGTATCTTGTTGGTGTTGATTATCCGCCGATGGCTGGCAGTCGCGACTGAAGCATATAAAGAAGGCTGACATCGATCATGAATGACAGGGTGATGAAACCTGCCGCTACCAAGCCGCCCTTGCCGACAATATCGCGGCCAATGCGCCACAACCAATAGCAAGTCCAGACCGCAACCGGCAAAATCAAAATCATTAGCGTTTGATCACCGGTCATTACGGTCAGGCTTTGAACAATGCCGCCAAGAAGCTGTTGTAGATTTTCAATCCATAAAAATGGCACGATAAACGGTAATAATTTATCTGGTCTGCCAAGTGCTTTTAATAACAGATTGATCAAAAGCACCAGCAGGACAACGCCAATCAATTGCAGAAGAAGCGCGGCAAAAAACAGGCTTGGGGTCGCCTCAAGCCCCGGATAAATCGTGACCAAAAGCGTAAAGACAATCGATGCTGCAATCGCTTGCCAAATCCCCGCTGGTGATGTGGCATAACTGCCAATCGCTGGCTTTCGGCCAAGCATGACAAGCAATGTCACCCGAATCAGTGCGAACAGGCTTGATGGTGATAGATTGGGCAATGATGCCATTTAAGAGTCACCCTTAAAAAAACGAACCAGCATTTCATGATAGATTTTCGCAAGCTGGTCGATGTCAGCTGCGTCAACATGCTCATCAACCTGATGCATGGTTTGACCAACAAGGCCAAATTCGGCAACGGGACAGATATTTGTAATAAAGCGTGCATCCGATGTGCCGCCACTTGTTGACAGAATTGGCTTTTGCCCTGTAACCGATTCAATTGCTGTCTGCATCAATTCGGTAAAGCTGCCGGCAGGCGTCAAAAAGGGCTGTGCTGAGGCACGCCATTTCGCCGTCCAATCGCCACCAACACGGTTGAAATGTTCTTCCAGCCAGCCAGTTAAATCATCTGAATTATGTTCGGTATTAAACCGGATATTGAATTTGGCCGATACTGATGCGGGAATGATATTGCCAGCCTCATTGCCGGTATCGATGCTGGTCACATTCGCTGTTGACGGGTCAAAATAATCATTGCCGCCATCAAGCGCGGTGCCATTCACTGGTGCTAACATCGCGATCAAGCGGGTAATCGGGTTATCGGCTAGATGCGGATAGGCAACATGGCCTTGCGCCCCATCAACGCGCAACTGGCAGGACAGGCTGCCACGGCGGCCGTTTTTAATCACATCGCCAAGGCGTGATGGATTGGTTGGCTCGCCAACAACGCACACATCCGGCACTTGATCATTCGCCTGTAACCATTCAACCATCTTAACCGTGCCGAAATCAGCATCGCCCTCTTCATCACCGGTGATGATAAAGCTGATCGAGCCGGCATCGTCAGCGCCGTCAAGGCTGGATACGGCGGCAACAAAAGCGGCGATGCCGCCTTTCATATCAGCTGTGCCACGGCCATATAATTTGCCATCAACAAGCGCGCCGCCAAAAGGGTCATGCTGCCATTGCGCGGCATCACCAACCGGCACAACATCAGTGTGACCAGCAAAGGCAAAATGACGCCCACCTTTTCCGCGGTGGGCAAACAGATTATCGATCCGCTTTTCCCCAGCGCCAAAAGGCAATCTTGTGCAGTCAAAACCAAGCTTGGTGAATTCATCCTGCAACAGATCAAGCGCTCCGCCTTCAACGGGCGTTACCGATGGGCAGCGCACAAGTCTTTGCGCAAGTTGAACCGCGAAGGATGGCATGGTTTTAATCTCTCAAAAGATCATTTACAGATGTTTTTGCACGGGTCTTTTCGTCAACTTTCTTGATGATTACGGCGCAATAAAGCGACGGGCCAGGTGATCCATCGGCCAATGGCTTGCCGGGAAGGCTGCCAGGTACAACAACTGAATAGGCTGGTACGCGACCAATATGCACTTCACCTGTTACCCGATCAACAATTTTGGTCGAGGCGCCAATAAACACACCCATCGACAAAACCGCACCAGTTTCAACAACCACACCTTCAACAACTTCTGAACGGGCACCGATAAAGCAATCATCTTCGATAATAACCGGTCCGGCCTGTAATGGTTCCAGAACCCCGCCAATGCCAGCCCCGCCTGACAGATGAACATTCTTGCCAATCTGTGCGCATGATCCAACCGTTGCCCATGTATCAACCATTGTTCCGCTGCCAACATAGGCGCCAAGATTCACAAAGCTTGGCATCAAGACGGCATTTGGCGCAATAAAGGCCGAATGGCGAACAATACAGCCCGGCACGGCGCGAAATCCGGCTTCGCGGAAACGCGCTTCATCCCAGCCGCTAAATTTTGGTGGCACCTTGTCCCACCATACAGATTCGCCCGCACCTTCATAAATGGTTCCGCTTGGGATGGCTTGCATGTCATTCAGACGGAATGATAAAAGCACCGCCTTTTTCAGCCATTGATTCACCGCCCATTGATGATCGCCAGCCGGTTCTGCGACACGCGCCGTTCCCGAATCAAGCAAAGCAAGCGCCGTTGCAACCGCGTCACAAACCGCCCCTTTGGTCGAGGTATTTACCGCATCACGATTATCCCATGCGGCGTTAATTTCGGTTTCAAGTTGCGCCAAATCCATGCTTTTTCTCCTTACGTTTGACAGACCAATTGCCCGCCCTTGTCGTTATAGCGTTTCCCGGCCCATGCGTCCATGATGCCTTCCCTTCAGTCTTTTCCATTAATCACCCAGCAAGGGCAAGCGAGCGCAAAAACCCTTTTAGGTCATCGGCTTTAAAATGCACATAAGCTTCATCTGAGCCGCGATTAGCCCATTCAATATCACTTGCCAGCCAAACCGTGCGCATGCCAAGCGCGGCTGCGGGCTGTAGATTAGCGGCCATATCTTCGATCATGACCGCACCATTAGGGTCAATGCCGGTCTGCTTTAAAAAACAATCAAAGGCATATTGATCTGGCTTGGGAATATAATCGGCGGCAACAATATCAAAAATCTGATCAAAGTGATGACGAACACCATAGGCCGATAGAATATTTTCCGCATGCGGTATGGTACCGTTGGTGAAAATATGTTTCCGCCCGGGCAAAGCGGTTAACATTGAATCAAGCTCTTGGTCATGGTCAAGATCACTGACATCAATATCATGAACATAATCAAGATAGGCTTTGGGCTGAATATTTTCTTCGCTCATCATGCCGCGCATTGTGGTTCCATAGCGGTGAAACAAATCCTTTTGGATCACCCGCGCATCATCATCAGCAACATTATAATGCGCCGCAACAAATTCGGTAATCCGAACCGAAACGCGGCGAAACAGATTTGTTTTGGCCGGATAGATGGTGTTATCAAGATCGAAAATCCAGTCACCGATCGATTGGGTTGGAAAAGCAGCGGTCATGGCGGTTATCATTCTTCCTAATCAAAAATACATTAATCGGCGGTGATCATGGTTCCCATACCATGTTCGGTGAATAATTCTACAAGAAGCGCATGTGGTGCGCGGCCATCCATGATCACCGCGCCTTCAGCGCCGCCTTGAACAGCATCAATACAGGTTTTAACTTTTGGAATCATGCCGCCAGAAACCGTGCCGTCATGGATCAAGGCTTCGGCTTGACTAATCGTCAGGCTGCTAATCAATTTGCCGTTTTTGTCCAAAACACCTGTTACATCGGTAAGCATTAACATACGCGTTGCATTCAAAGCCGCGGCAATGGCACCGGCTGCGGTATCAGCATTGATATTATAGGTCTTGCCATCTTCGCCACTGCCAACCGGTGCGACAACCGGAATCAAATGATGCTGCATCAGCGCATTTAACACAGTCACATCAACATGTGACGGCTCGCCAACAAAGCCAAGATCAACCGCTTGTTGAATCGCACTGTCGCTGGCTTTTGCCATTGCCATCAATTTGCGTGCGGTAATCAGCCCGCCATCTTTGCCAGACACACCAACGGCGCGCCCTCCAGCACCAGCAATGGCGGCGACAAGCGCCTTGTTAATGCCGCCAGCAAGAACCATTTCAACAATCGAAATTGTGGCCTCATCGGTTACCCGCAGACCATCAATAAAGCTTGATTCGATTTGTAATTTTTTTAGCATCTCACCAATTTGTGGTCCGCCGCCATGCACCACAACCGGAAGCGCGCCAACCTGATCCAGCAAAGCGATATCAGCGGCAAAGGCATTCACATAATCAGCCTTGCCCATCGCATGGCCGCCAAATTTAATCAGGATGGTTTTGCCAGAATAGCGGCGCATAAACGGAAGGGCCTCGATAAGCATTCCGGTTTTTGCCAGCAGATCAACCTGCATCTGGTCAGTTGAGTTTTCCATCTTCATCGCCTTTACAGCAAAGGCCATATCAGGCCGGATTTTTTGAAAAAAGAGCGCAGATGCCAAAGGCCTTGCGCCTATTTACCGCGCTGATTATCGGCAATCCGGCCAAGAGCGCAATAGCTTGGCGCAATTTAATTTGGTTTCGGGTGTTTAATCGCGTTTTCCGCTTTAGGGGTTGGTTCGATCGGCCTTTGGCAGGGCAAATCCCGACAAATGCGCCCGCAATGCCTCAATGCCGGTTCCATCTTCAGATGAGGTGATGAATAATTCGGGATAGGCAGCAACATATTTACTGATTTTTGTTTTGGTTTCTTTGCATGTTTTCGCCAAGGACTCAGCTTTTTGTTTATCGGCTTTGGTTATCACCACCGCCCATGACACCGCCGTTTCATCAAGAAGTGCCATGATATCATGATCGGCTGGGCCAATACCGCGCCGACTATCAATCAGCAAAAACACCCGCTGCAAGGATGGGCGGCCAGCAAGATATTTGCGGGTCAGATTGGTCCAAGCCTTAATGTCGGTTTTTGGCGCCGAGGCATAGCCATAGCCGGGCAAATCAACCAGTTGCAGACGATCGGCAAGATTGAAAAAAATCAATTGCCGCGTCCGACCTGGCGTTTGTGATGTTCGCGCCAGCATTCGCCGTCCGGTCAATCCATTCACCAATGAGGATTTGCCAACATTCGATCGGCCAGCAAAGCAGATTTCCGGCAAGGTAACCGGCGGCAATGCCTTCATATTATTGGCGGCAGCGATAAAATCACACTGGCCGGCAAAAAGCAGCCGACCAGCTTCATTTGCGATGGCTAGCTGCTCTTCGCCACTTGTTTCAAAATGTACCATTGCTGCGCCATTGAAAGAAGGTTGTTCCATGTCCAGTAAATCACCAAACCAGCTGGGAAAGTGGCTAGCAGGAAGGTAAAAAACACTGGCATCCACTGGAAAATTTTAGCCTGAATAGGATCAGGTGGCGTCGGATTCAAGCGCATTTGCAGAAACATGGAAATACCCATGAAAATTGGCCATAAGCCCAATTGTAAAAATGGCGGCAGAAAATCGACGGAATAGGGTAACAAGCCAAACACATTAAAAATTGAAGTTGGGTCAGGTGCTGACAAATCAGCGATCCACCCAAAAAATGGTGCGTGCCGCATTTCGATGGTCACAAACAAAACCTTGTAAAGCGCGAAAAAGACTGGAATCTGCAATAGCACAGGCAAACAGCCTGCCGCCGGATTGACTTTTTCAGCCTTATAAAGCGCCATCATTTCTTGGTTCAGTTTCATTCTGTCATCACCAAACCGTTCGCGAAGCGATTGCAGTTTGGGTGTCAGAATCCGCATCTTTGCCATCGAGCGATAGGATTTATTTGCAAGTGGGAAAAAGGCAAGCTTTACAACAACGGTAAAGGCCAGTGTCGCCACGCCAAAATTACCAAACAAATCAAACAGCCAGTCAATAGCATAGAAGAACGGCTTGGTCAGGAAATAGAACCAGCCAAAATCAATCGCCAGATCGAAATTTGGAATCCCCAATTCTTCTTTATAGTAATCTAGCAAAGCCACTTTTTTGGCACCGGCAAAAAGCCGTCCTTGGGTGCTGACTGCCGAACCGGCAGCCAAGGTCAAACCAACATTATCGATGTAATCGACCTGATAACGGTCGGTCTTGCCCGGTAGTGATTGAAAGCTGTAGGTGAATTTTTCCTGCTGTGATGGCAATAATGCGGCAAGCCAATATTTATCGGTAATACCGATCCAGCCACCGGCAGCCTCTGGTGCGACTTTAATGCCGCCCGCAGGTGCGTCTCTTAAGTCAGAATAATCTTCTTCTTTTAGGGTTTCGTCAAAAACGCCAAGCGCTCCTTCATGCAGAATATAGATGCCGCTAGTTGGCGGTGTTCCTTGACGGCGTACCAAACCAAAATGATACATGGTAATTGCCGTGCTAAGGCCGCTGGCAACCGCGTCATCATAAGTGATCAGATAATCGTCATTGATCGAAATCTTGCGGGTGAAAACCAAACCTTTGCCATTGTCCCAGCGCAGCGTCACCGGACTTGATGGTGATAACAGATCGCGATCAGACGCCCATAGGGTTTGCGCTGATGGCATTGGCTGGCCTGCATCTGAACTGGCCCAGCCAAATTCGGCGAAAAAGGGTGCTTGTGAACTGGTCTTTTTCAAAAAGTGAATATTATCTGATTCGGCATCCAAAGTTTCGCGATAGCTGGTCAGAATAACATCATCTATCCGCGCGCCCTGAAGCGAGAACGAACCTTGAACCAATGGCGCGTCAATGGTGACGCGTTTGGCGGTATCGGCTGTTGCGGCATCCTGTCCTGCCAAGCCTGGCGTCAGATTGGGTGCATCACCGGTGCTGGTGATTGCTGGCGTGCCATCAACATTCTGTGTCTTGGCAGTTGCCGCCTGCTGTTCCGCGATCAGGGCTTGTTGCGCCTGTTCTTTTTCCAGTTCGGGCTGAATGACCAATATCTGCCAGCCAAACAAAACAGCCATTGACAGCGCAACGGCTAGAATCAGATTACGATTTTCGGGAGTCATTCACCTAACCTTTGGTTTTTGGCATTAATATTTTTAATGGCTTTCTGCCTGTTCAAGAATGGTGGCACCGGATCGACCTTTGGTTCGGCCCAAGGGTGACAGCGCAAAATACGTTTTAGCGCATAGTAAGATCCATGCAAGGGTCCGTGTGCGATTACCGCATCTTTCGCATATTGTGAGCATGTTGGCAAATGCCGACAATTTGCTCCCAAAAGTGGCGAGATAAATAAACGATAAATTGCAATCAGCCCAAGAAGGAAACCGGCCGCCACCTTTTGCGTAAAAGCGCCAAACCGGTTCATGATTTATCCTGTGATTGTCTGTCCGCCATTGGCTTGGGGTCGGGCTTGGCGTTTGGCTTAGCATTTGACTTGCCCCTGGATTTGTGCCAGTGGCGATGGTGCGGTGAAGATAGCGGATTGCTTTTTGCAACCCATTAATCATGTCCTGCCAATTCGCCGTTGCGGTGTCATGACGGGCAATCAACACATAATCAATGCCATTTTTTGCTAATGGTGACAGATGATCACGCGCCAAAGCGCGCATACGCCGTCGAGCCCGATTACGGGTGACGGCATTGCCAATTTTTTTGGTAGCGGTTAGCCCGATCCGCCAAACATCCAAATCGTGGGTGACGGCTTGGATCACAAGGCCTCTGGCAAGGGCTTTTTCGCCCTTGGACCGCGCCGCAAGGAATCCGGCGCGCGACGGTATGGTTTTCATGTCAGACACCAAACACAGGTATCCTTGTGGATATAGTTACGCTGAGAGGCGCGCACGACCCTTTGCACGACGAGCCTGAATGACCCGACGACCACCAACAGTGGCCATGCGTGAACGAAAACCGTGACGGCGCTTGCGAACCAATACGCTAGGCTGATAGGTGCGTTTCATTTGAACGCTCCTTTATGAAAGTGAATATAGAAAATTACTGAGTGCGGGGTATAGGCCGCATGGCTGCATCTGTCAATGATATTTGCATTGGGCCAGTAATGATTTTGGCGCGCTATTTTACAAAATAGCAGCAAACATTGCCGCGTATAATTACCTCTACAAGCTATATCGCTGGTTTTTTACATGCTTCGCATGAATTTTAGTCTAGCGTTGGCCAATGATTGGGGTTGATGGCTGCGGTTCAAGATCCCACGGAAAGAAAATCCAAGTATCTTGCGAGACTTCGGTTACAAATGTATCGACAAGTGGCCGCCCAGCCGGTTTTGCATATACGGTTGCTAGATGCGCCTTTGGCAACATCAGCTTTAGCGCCTTGGCGGTTTCGCCCGTATCGACAAGATCATCAACAATCAACCAGCCGCTGCCATCGCCGGCCAAGAGCGATGGTTTCAGAACATCAAGCTTGCCACGCTCATTGCCGGCATAGGATGAAATGCAGGCAGTATCGATCAGCCGGATTTCCAATTCACGGGCAACAATCGCCGCTGGCACAAGCCCGCCACGCGTGACCGCAATCAGTCCGTCAAACGGGCCAAGCTCCAGCAGCCGCCAGGCCAAAGCCTTTGAGGTGCGATGTAATTCTTCCCATGAAACCGGAAATGATTTGATACGCTGTTCTGTCATGATTCCCACCTTTGACCAAAGACAAAGCCCCAGGGGCCTTTTGTGGGCGCCATCATATCGGTTTGCCGCAAAAGCTGCAAAGCCAAAGCATATGCTTGATCCGGTATTTTTTTATAGCCGATTTAGTCTATGTAAAAAGACCAATTGGAATGATCAATAAAAAAGTCGGTAAAGTCGGGCGAATATTCACTTGCAAGCGCTTCGGGCTTGACCTATGTTGCGCCACGTTGATCGGCGTTCACTGCCAAAGCCGCAAGGTAAGCTGGTGAACGGCCAAAGGCTAAAGACGCGCTCGTAGCTCAGCTGGATAGAGCACTAGACTACGAATCTAGGGGTCGGGAGTTCGAATCTTCCCGAGCGCGCCATTTCCTTAGAGATACTCTTGGATAACTCATTGTTCTGTAAGCATTCCGTGTGTTTACCGAGCAAGGGATGTGTCCAAAGCTCATGTACAATTATACCCAGCAATACATCCAATCTAAGGATGGTATCTTCTATTTCGTAAGGCGTGTTCCTGTTGATGTGCAGCCTTATTACTCATCAAAACGTATTTCCTTCAGCCTGAAGACCAGATCTTTAGCTAGAGCTCTGAGAGCGTGCAACTCTATCCTTCAAAGGTTAGAAGATTACTGGCTTGGTCTGAGACTTCAGAAGATGGATATACCTGCTATTCATCTTGTCAGGTCTGATGCAGCTGCTGAAGAGGCAATACACCCACATTATCTGATGCATTAGAGCTTTACCTGAAGCTGAAAGGTGTTGGTAAGGACAAGGTGTTTATCAGAACAGCAACTAGGAATGTTGAGTATGTAGTTAAGGTTTTAGGCAATAGGTCTATTGAACAATACTCATCTGCTGATGCTTCTGTATTCAGAGACTGGTTGATAGACCAAGGCATGAGTATCAAGACAGTAAAGCGTGTCTTCTCATCTGTTAGAGCAATCATCAATATCTAATCACAGAAGAAGGTTTAGGTTGCTCAAATGCATTCTCAAAGACCTACTTCCCTGAAGATGATAAAGCAGTTACTCGAAACCTATCCCAGCAGATGACATAAAAAAGATACAAGCTTTGTGTCAGTCTCAAGATGATGACATGAGGTGGTTGATAGCACTTATCAGTGACACAGGAATGAGATTAGGTGAGGCAGCAGGCTTGTTGAAATCTGATATCAAACTAGATGATCCAATCCCACACATAGACCTTAAAGCCTCATCCATGGAGGACACTAAAGACCAAAGGCAGTCAACGACAGATACCTCTTCGTTGGTCTCTTATGGGCTGCTAAACGTCTAGTGAATCAACAGATGATAGTACTGTTCTGTTTTCCAAGATACTGCAATGAACAGGCGTGTAAAGACTAACTCAGCTAGTGGTGGATTAAACAAGTGGTTGCATGAACATGTACCTGATGGATGTGTTGTTCATAGCTTCAGACACAGTATCAGAGACAGATTAAGAGCAGTTGAGTGTCCTAGTGACATTGTGGATGCTATTGGAGGCTGGAGAACAGCTGGTGTTGGTCAAGGATATGGGGAGGGGTATTCGTTGGAGGTGTTGGGTAAGTGGATCAAATGGATGGGTGACTATTACTGATGGGACTCAATCGTCACATCGCTTATCAACAAAGAATTTTAGTTGATCAAAGTTAGAAAACTCAAGTCCACAGACAGTTTTTGAGGAATCAGATGGGGGCTGTCCAGTAATAATCAATTGTCCGCCTCGCTTGACGTATTGGTAGCCTCTGTATTCTTCAGCTTGGCTCACGCCTGGTTGTGTAAAGCCATCTTCTTCAACTTTAGCCTTTTTGTATTCCTCTGCTATGATTTCATCGATCGTAAATGCATCTTTTGTTGCCTGAACTCTGCGTCTAATGTAAGCCGCATAAGCTTTTTTCTCATCACCCTCTGCCTCAACAAGAGCTAAAGCGTATAACCCAGTTCGTTGAGGCTCGGTGTCGATCTGCTGCATTACAAATGCATAAAGAGCTTCTTCTTGGATCCTGCTCAATATTTTATGTTTTTTAAAAAGCTTCAAAGGACACATCCCTTGCTCGGTAAACACACGGAATGCTTACAGAACAATGAGTTATCCAAGAGTATCTCTAAGGAAATGGCGCGCTCGGGAAGCAGTTCTACGCTTCAATACTGCACCAGTCTCACTGCTAAATAAGCAATAGCTTCACTTTAGGATACTGTGAGTCACTGTCAACACGCACATAATGTACACGAGTATGTACATAACTCTTAAAGAACTCTCTGAGCACCCTGATACTCAGGGGTACTTAAGGAACTCCTATAGGTCTCTAGAGAGTCTCTGGTGTGTCTGGTGGTGGGGGTGTGGAACTGACGTTGGGTACTTATGGAGAGGGGTGGTTTGACGCTTTAAGAACACAAAAAGAACACCAAATATCATAATTCCAACTAACTTTCGGCATATTCAGCATCCAAATTTACCTAATACAATCTTAGGAGAGTTTGATGACAGAATTACTAAAATGGGTGCTTGGGACAATGGCTTCAGTAATGGTGTATATCGCACTACTCGTAGCCTCAACAAACGCTGATGCTACCACTTGGATTATGACCGTCGAAAACATACTAATGGGTGCATGATACGTCAGTATTAAATCAATAAATGTTGTTATTGGTAGTCTCATTGTTTGGATTGATCAGCAGTAGTTTAACTTCCTTGTTAAGCAGTGATCTAATCAGATTATTCAATGCTTATAGGCCTACCCTGCTGACTGGGGGTGGAGAGCAATGTATATCCTCACTCAGAAAACGTGGTGTTAAGTTTAGGACCCTTGGCAATCAGGGGTCAGACATCTGCCCTGTAATGAATGCTGTTAGAGTGGAGGGCTTTGAGAACATCGTTGCATCAAGCCCATTCGTCTTGTCCTGTCCAACAGCATTAAAACTCACCAGCTGGTTGCAGGATGCTCAAGTCAAATCCTTCACACACATGGGAACAGTTAACTGCAGGAAAATGAGGGGCTCTGGGCTCTTAAGTGAACATAGCTTTGGAACTGCTATCGACATCTCAAAGGTGGATGGAGCGGACATAAAAGCTGAATGGGGTAGTAGTACATTCAAGGGACAAAGGCTTGCTGAAACAGCTGCAATAGCCTGCAAGCATTTCTCTAATGTCCTCACACCAGAAACAGACAGAGCACATCATGATCACTTTCATTTAGATACTGGTCTTGGAGTCGGCTGTGTTTCTTCACAGCTAAGGTAAAAAGAAGTCGGTGAGATCTGATCAGATTTAGAAGACTATGCTTTGCCCCACAATAGCCTCAATTTTTCACATTTAAGACTAATTCTACAGCTACCTTCCACAATTAGAACTATGGACGCAGCTCACTTATCAGTCCTGTTGGAGTTAGCAATGGAATTTTTAGGCTTGTTACTTCTGAACGCTCTTATTGTGGTCATTCTGACATGAAACCAAATTACTAAAGTTTAGGATTAGACCTAACAGCACAGTACCGAAGTGAATTCGACAGCAAGGGAAGGAGAGAGTCAGTGACATTTTTGGAGTGGACCATCTTTTTTTTAGCGCTCGATATGTTTCTCCCAATTTAATCAGTTTAGAAAATTAGACGGAGAGAAAGTGATGTTAGAAATATTTATATACTCTCTAATAGTCGCAATATTCTTATGAATGGGTGAAAAAAACATAATAGCAAGAAGTGGAGTTAGAAGAGTTAGAAACAATAATCACAGTCTGGGTTCTATTGTAAGCGCTTGGACCACTATTCAAGAGGAGCGACATATGGAGTTGCTAACATACTTACTATTACATGTTGTCGGGACTGTAATCATTGCACACGTAATATTAGGATAAGGAACTCTTGCAGAGCACTATATGATAGTAGGGGCGATGAAAAAATACTACTCTCATCAATTTTTATTATTGACTTTGTTTTTTTTGCAGCAGTGATGGCAATATTGTAATGAGCCCAAGTTGTGCCTGGTGGCTGGGTGTAGGGCTGGTGATGGGTGCTCTACGGTGGTGGGTTGGTGATTTGGTTGACAAGCTTGGTCAAGCGACACAATAATTTGGCGGTCAATATTTCATTTATGGGGGGTGCGTTATGCGCAGGTTTTCCTTTAGGCTAATTTCGTTGGTTTTATTTGCAATTGCTTTTTCTCACTCAAATGCTGTTGCAAACGGAACCCCCAACGCAGGTAAATGTTATAATGGTTGGCACAATGTTGAAGGGCGTTGCCACGCACCACATGGTGATAATTCCACATCATCAGGGAAACGTTACATTAAAAATGGTGGTAAGTGCTACAACGGCTGGTTTTTAGATACTGAGAAAAATAAGTGTGTTGAAAGCCGTGGCTTGTGGGGATGGATTACTGACTGATCTAAAACAAATCATTCTTAATTTTTGTTTACCAGTTCGGAGTTATTTAAAACTCCTGATTATATTTTCTATTTGTATAAGGAATGGTGCTCCCAGCAACATCAGAAAGTGTGTTTGTATTGTCACCATTGGAACAAAAGTCATTTCACGGAATGATTTAGCGGTGATTTATAATAAACTTCCCTCTGTGCATCCATTTTCTTCGTTTGATCAGTTCATGCATTCTTCAATGGCTGCAAAGCAGATTTTTAAGGAAACAGGAGGATCATGCAAAAAACAATATGGTCAATTTGATTACAAATGCCCAAAGCCACCAGGATTTATAGAATTCAGTCGGTCTGGTAATAAAATTTCCAAATACAAAGTAACGGCCGATATTACAAATCTCTTGAAGCCAATCTCGAGAGCAGTGACCAGGCAATGGGGCATCTCTGACTCCAAAAGCTTCAATCGAATGATGTTAGATTTTATTGTAACTAGGTTTAATGATGTTGCTCCCAAGCACGTTAAATATCAGATGGACGGCTCTTGGATGATTATCACTGGAAGTGTTAACTAATGTTGGGGCTACACATTACTTTTATTTATTGGCTGATAAAGTTTCCGCAGTCCCATAGTGAACGTTGTTAGTGCAACACATTCTTTTTTTCATAACTGTATTGTTGATTGTGTCTAATGCTTTTGCACATGGTGGGGGCCTTAATAAAGAAGGGTGTCACAACAATCATAAAACCAAAGAATATCATTGCCACAGGCCCACGAGTGGCAAAAATGAGCCAGCTTCATTACCAAAAGAAATTCAGTCCGAGTCCTATTTCAATGACAGCCTTGCTCTTAAACTGCGGGGCCAAAGAGAGGTTCGAATATATTATACCGTTCCAAACTTAGCGGAGCGCGTATATGTCATAGTTGATATTGTCACAGAGAAATATGTAATTGAGGGGGGCTTGGATAAAAGAAGTAGCCTTGACAGCATACAACAAGCAGTTTTTGCGTCTGGCATTACAAATAAAAAACCAATTATTTTATCTACAGGTACCATAAACGCAGGGGTAACATTGAACACCAAATTCATACAGTAGCCCAAAAGCTAAATGTCGAATTTCTTTGGATCAGCAAAGGTCGGGTTAATGAAACATAACTTATTCTTGAACTAGCTGAACTTCCTGACATCTGTACCTCACGCCACCTTTTTTGATTGGCGGTTTGTAATAGATTGCCTCACCAGATTTAAAGTCGATAGCAAACACAGATCCATCCTCTAACCTGTGGGTGGCCATGTTCTCAATTTGTTTGCTCAACTCGATCTGCAAAACATGGGGCTTGGATAGAAATGTTTTATAGTCACCCTCTACATGCATTATTGCTGCGATGCCTTTTGTTACTAAAACATTTACACGATTCTCGGGTTTGACCATCGAAAGGTTGAACAAGGCAGACAGCATTTTTCTTTATATGTCTGTGCGCCCACGTTTGTGGCAATCAACGCTAGCGCTAACCAAAAAGCAATATCCCTAATCGTCTTGCAACTACCTTTTCAATGGAGATTTCTGGTTGTTTTGCTTGTCTATTGTTTTTCACAGTATCTCCTGTCCCTTTCCCATTTTGGTCCATCTTTTTCACTAAAACTTTTTGTTTCAATGACTACTGCCACCCCCTCAGAGGCGTACCCCCAGTAAGAGGATGATTGATGGAACTCTAGCTTTACCCTTTTGTCCTTTTGTTTTTCTATGACAATATGTGGGGTGTCGCCTGGCAGCCCAAAGCCTCTTTGATAAATTTTATTATAACGCTTTCCATTCACTTCCACATATTCGAATGACGCGTGGCCTTCCTTGTAAGTTTGCGAGTAACCAACAACTAAGCGTTTTTGAGATCGCCTCAAGAAACTCTGGAATGCCTGCGCCCGTAAGCGCTGAGGTCATAAACAGCTAACAGGGAAAGGAAACAAATATTCATTAATCAATTTTAAGTTTTGCATGCCTTTACTCCATCACATACCACGAGAGACAATAACCAACTCTCTCCATTCTTCGATTGTAATTATCCAATCGGTAGTCTGAAACCCTAAGATTGTATTTCTTGAGTTGCTGTTGTGAGGTGATTTTGGAGGCCTCAGACATCAGCCACCTATGGAGGTCCATCGCGAGCCCTCTGCTGAAATTGATAGTCATTTGCTTGTTTAGCTCTTCCTTCCCATAGTCCAACGCAATGGCTTGAGCATTAGCAACGCACTCTAACTCGGAGTATCGCGGCGTTTGTGCATGTGCATTCGAAACGAATATCGACAACATTATTATCAAAAAATAATTAGATCTCATGTGGAAACCATACACACACTCAAACAATCAGGTAAAGAGAACACCAATTACCCTCAAACCTAAAAGGCCCTAGGAGACTCACACAGAGTCGCTAGGGCGTATAGGGCTATCAGTATACTCCAGAGGCCTCTAGAGGCTCTCAGTGACTCTCTATGAGTCATTAAAGGCATATCTAAGCAGTGTATCTACTTAATATAACTGAATCAGTAACATAGATGTTTATCAGATCGGGTAAATCTAAGTAATCTGCTGTGGTGGACACAGGCGATGATACTTGTTTGAAACTCGACTGGAACACTAAGGTGTTCTTTAAGAGTTCATAGATCTAACGGATACCTAGAGACCTGAGGATACTAAGGGTACTAAGGGTACTAAGAAGAAGGTTATTAAAGATAATTAACTTATAGCAACACTCTTAGACTTAATAACTCTCTTAGTAACTATACACTCATAGTACTAAGGGACACTTTAGGTATCCAGGGATC
>CAJJBY010000009.1 GCA_905182545.1 uncultured Candidatus Puniceispirillum sp. | reverse complement strand
TGCTGAAGGCGACAAAGCCGAAGTCGCCGCCGCCTATGCCCGCGCAGCAGATGCGTTTTGCGGCCTTCTTGATCTGTTGGTCGATGAATTGACGATGCTGCGATTGCCAGCCGACCCCACCATTATCAACAGCCTAAAAGGGCCAGTTGCCAAACGCATGGTGGTGGCGATCAACCCGCATTTGCCGCGCCATGACAAGGCTGATTTCATCACCCCAATGATTGCCGTGGCGGGAAGCGTTGCCGATGAAATTTTGCTGGCAATGGGCGATCAGCTCTATCGGGCTTCGGTCAATAATGGCGGCGATATCGCGCTATATCTTGGCGAGGAGGCCTTTTTCGATATAGGCATTGCCGATGACCGTGACACGCATCTTAGCGATTTAGCAATGGCGGCTTCGGGTGGTGATGGCGGGCGCATGCCCCTTCATGGCCGGATCAGGCTGCATGATCATGATCGCATTGGCGGTATTGCGACAAGCGGTTGGCGGGGGCGAAGCCTATCACTTGGGATTGCAGATTCCGTTACGGTGTTGGCGCAAAATGCGGCTGCTGCTGATGTTGCCGCCAGTTTGATTGCCAATGCGATCACCATATCGTCACCGGCAATTACACGCCAGCCTGCGGCCAGCCTTGTGCCCGATAGTGATTTAAAAGACCAGCTTATTACCGTTGATGTTGGCCCTTTGAGCGCAGGTGAAATTGATCATGCGCTTGCCGCTGGCGCTTGCCTTGCTCGTCAGATGTGTGATGATGGGCAGATCATGACCGCCTATGCGCGGCTTGCAGGGCGAAGCTTTATTATTGCCAGTGAATGACCGGCGGTATTTTGCAAAAGCGGCTTGGTTATGGCGGCAAGATAGGTCATTCTATCAGGCAAGATATTTCCCGTCCATTTTATTGGGCCGCACTTTTTGAGCCCCGTTTATGGGCTGTGGATATTGATGACTGATTTAATCGTGTTTGATAAAGATGGGGTGATCCTTGATCTGGAGGCGACATGGCTGCCGGTTGCGCGGGCTGTGGCGCATTATACAGCAAGCCGTATTCCCGATGATTGGGATGGCGATATTGGCGGGTGATGAATTGCTGTCGGCAATTGGCGTTGATGAAGCTGCCGGCCAAATTGACTCACGCGGTATTTTTGCCGCGGGTTCTTTTGCTGATATTCGCAGCTGTTGGCAGAAAATGCTGCCAAGCCATATGATCAAGCTTGATCAAGATGATCGCTATCAACAGGATGTGCAGATATTGGTCGATCGGCATGGGCGCAATCAAACCGTGCCAAAAGGCGAGGTTGAAGCGCCACTTCGCCAGCTTCACAAGGTTGGCTATCGGCTTGCGATTCTGACCAACGACAGCGAAAGCAGCGCCAAAAGAAGCATGCAGGATATTGGCGTTCTGGATTTATTTTGTACAGTAGTTGGTGCGGATAGTGGCTTTGGGTCAAAACCTGAGCCGCACGGATTTTTGCATTGTTGTCAGATTGCCGGTGTGACGCCAGCGGCAAGCATTATGGTCGGTGATACGATGGCTGATTATGGCGCGGCCATTGCGGCAAAGGCAGGTGATTTCATCTGTGTTGCCGACAGCGTTGACAACCGCCCACATCAAGATATTCATCACGAGAATGTTATTGGCAGGATTAACCAATTGCCTGCCTTAATGGCGCAGCGGTCTTTGCGCTAACTCTGGAATTTGCGGATAGGATTATCATGGCAGATCAAATCAATATTGTTGGTGCCAGTCATGCAGGGATTTCCTGCGCTGAACAATTGCGGGCAAATGGTTATGCTGGCCGAATCTGCATCATAGACCGGCTGGTTGGTGCGCCGCTTGAACGCCCGCCATTATCAAAGGCTTTTTTGCAGGCGGATGGTCATGATGATGCCAAATTTCTTTTACGGCGACCCGATTGGTTTGCCGCACATGATATTGAGTTGCTTGATGGGCGGGATGCGTTGTCGATTGATCCGCTGCAAAAAAAACTAAATCTCGATGATGGCAGTCAGCATTGCTATGACAAGCTGGTGCTTGCAACTGGCGCGGTGCCGCGACAGCTTGCGGCGGCGGCTAGTCTTGATGGGGTGTTTGTGCTTCGCCATCCTGATGATGCACATGCTTTGCGCGAGGCGGTTTCGGGTCGCCAGCATGCTGTGGTGATTGGCGGCGGTTATATCGGACTGGAAGTTGCGGCAAGCTTGACCAAGCTTGGACTTCGCGTTGATGTGATTGAAATGGCTGACCGGCTGTTAGCGCGGGTGGCAAGCCCGCAGATTTCGGCGTTTTTTGCCGAATTGCATCAAAGTCATGATGTTGGGCTGCATATTGGTGCAAATTGTCAGGAAATTTTGCAAAAAGACGGTGCCTTTATCGGTGTGCAGCTTGATGATGGCAGCCAAATTGTGGCTGAATTATTGCTTGTCGGTATTGGCGTTCTACCTGATCTGGATCTGGCAGAGTCAGCGGGGAATTATGACGGGCAATGGCATTCTGGTTGATGCAATGATGCAAAGCTCGGTTCAGGATATTTTTGCGATTGGTGATGTGGCGCTGATTGATGGTTCGGCTTTGCGTATCGAATCGGTTGATAATGCTCAAATGACCGCGGTACGGGCTGCGGCTGCAATTTGCGGCCTTGCCCAACCAGCAATTGCAGCGCCGTGGTTCTGGTCAGAACAATTTGATGTTCGCCTACAATCGGCAGGTATTGTGCCGCTGGCATCGCCCGATCTGCGCCATCAGATGCGGCCGGGGAAACGCGAAGGTGGTTTTTCCGTCTGGAGCTATGGTGATAAAGGGCAATTGGCCGCGGTTGAGGCTGTTCGTGACCCGGCAGGCTATATGCTTGGCAAGAAATGCCTTGATCTTGCGCTGTCGCCTGATCCTGACGATATTGGCAATTGCGATTTTGATCTCAAGGCCTTTATTGCGGCAGGTAATAAAAAATGAATTATCACGACGCGGCCTTGCATAATAAACCGGCGCTTATCGATCTTAGAAGCGACACTGTAACAAAACCAACAGCGGCAATGCGCCAAGCCATGGCAACAGCCGATGTGGGTGATGATGTTTATGGGGATGACCCCACGGTCAATGAACTTCAGGACAGGGTTGCTACGCTTCTTGGCAAACAGGCTGGTCTATTTGTTGCGAGTGGTACCCAGTCTAATCTTGTCGCGCTATTATCACATTGCCAACGCGGTGATGAATTGCTGGTCGGTGATTGCTATCATGTTCATCGCTATGAGGCTGGCGGTGTTTCGGTTCTTGGCGGCGTGATGATGGAGGCGATTGGAACCGACCATCGTGGTTTGATGACACCATCGCAAATCACCAAGGCCGTCAAGCCGGACGATCCGCATTGCCCGATTAGCCGTTTGCTATGTCTTGAAAATACCATATCTGGTCATGTCCATGATGTGGAGGTTATTGCGAGTCTTGCCAAAGCTGGAAAAGATAGTGGGCTTGGCGTGCACCTTGATGGGGCAAGGTTGATGAATGCGGCGGTCAAGCTTGGTGTGCCTGCCAAGCAGATTGTTGATCCGGTTGATAGTGTGTCCCTATGCCTCTCAAAGGGGCTTGGCACACCGGCGGGATCGGTTCTTGTTGGCTCTCATGATTTTATTGCACGGGCGCGCCGGATGCGCAAATTGGTTGGCGGTGGCATGCGTCAGGTTGGTATTCTAGCGGCGGCTGGTATTTATGCGCTTAATCACCATGTTGACCGGCTTGCCGATGATCATGCGATGGCGCGGCGACTTGCCGATCAGTTGAATGAAATTGGGCCAATCGCGGTTGATGCTGATCTGGTTGAAACAAATATGTTGTTTATGGCGGTTCCCGAAGGGGCGGCAGACCCGCTTCGGACGCATTTAGCGTCGCGTGGCATTTTACTTGGTGGTGGTGATCGCGTGATCCGGCTTGTTACCCATCTTGATATTGATGTGAAAGCGGCTGATCAATTTGCTGCTGAACTTGCTAATTTTTTTCAATAGGGCGCATTTGAACAAAAACAGCCGATAAGATGGCGTAAAGGGAATAATTGCTTCGGCCTAACTTATGGCATGCATCATGCCGGTTTAGAGTGGTTAGTTGTCTGTTTTTGAAAGGCTGTCATGGCGGTACAATTATCAATTGGTGCGCGGGTTCGCAAAAGCCCGTTTTTTCAGGCGAGCTGTAAGGCCGGTCTGACCGCGGCTAGTGTCTATAATCATATGTATATGCCAACAAGCTATGGCGATCCGGAGGCTGAATATCACCGGCTGATCAGTGATGTCGCCATGTGGGATGTTGCGGTTGAGCGGCAGGTTGCGCTGAAAGGGCCGGACGCGCTGGCATTGGCGCGGTTGCTGACCCCGCGCAATCTTGATGGTTTGGTCATTGGGCAGGGAAAATATGTACCAATCTGCAATCACAGCGGCGCAATCATCAATGATCCGGTATTGATGCAAGTGGCTGAAGATGAAATCTGGCTGTCAATTGCCGATAGCGATATTCAATTATGGGCAAGCGCTGTTGCTGGCACGTTAAAGCTCGATGTCGATGTTTATGAGCCGGATGTCTCGCCGCTTGGCATTCAAGGGCCAAAGGCAGTTGATGTCGTGTCTGACTTGTTCGGTGATTGGGTTCGTGAATTGAAATATTTTGGATTTCGCGCCACTGAACTTGATGGCATTCCGCTGGTTGTGGCGCGCTCTGGCTGGTCAAAGCAAGGCGGCTATGAGCTATATCTTCGTGATTTTAACCGCGGCGATGATTTGTGGGCGCGTGTTGCCGAAGCTGGCAAGCCTTATAATATTGGGCCGGGTGCGCCAAATTACATTGAACGGATTGAAAGTGGCCTGATTTCCTATGGTGCTGATACTGATTCCAGAACCAACCCATTTGAACTTGGCATGGATAAATTCATCGCGCTCGACCAGCCACATGATTTTATTGGCAAGGATGCGCTGATCGCCATGAAAAAGGTGGGTATCAGCCGCAGGTTCATGGGGTTCATCATTGATGGTCCAACCCTTGCCGCAACAAATGAAGACCGGCTTTTGGTCAGCTTTGACGGGGAAAATGCTGGCTATGTTAGTGCTTGTGTTTACTCACCGCGCGTTGGTGAAAATATTGGCGTTGGTATGGTGTCAACCGCCCCGATTGACAAGGGGCAAACGGTAACAATCTATATGGATGATGGCCCGCGGTCAGCCAGAATCGTGCCGCTTCCTTTTCTTTAGGGATTGCGCGGAGGGTTGCGTGAGGGGCGGTCATGCAAATGGTCGCGCCACAAATTGGCGAGTTCAGCTTTATTCTGACAACAAGCGGGGTCGCATCAGACATTTTCTCGAGTTTTGAAGCAGATTCCCTGCTGGTGGCGATTGCGGCTAGCCAGTTTTTATCACCCTTATGGAGTAGGTGCTTCATTATCTGGTGCTTCGCTATCGAATTCATGATCCTGTTGCGCTGCCGCCCAATCAAGCCGAGCCTGAACAGCCAAAAAAAGGTCGCCCCACATCATCGGGCGACCTACCTGCATTTAGTCCATGATTAACATGGCCAAAGTACAATTTGTTTTATCGCATAAGGCGATAGCTTACTCGACGACTGAAAGACCAACGGCGGCCATTTTGCCGTTACGCTGTTCTTCGAGTTCGTAAGATACCTTCTGACCTTCGTTCAAACCGTTCAGGCCTGAATTCTGGACAGCAGTGATATGTACAAATACATCATTGCCGTCATCATCTGGATTGATAAAGCCATAACCTTTTTGGGTGTTAAACCACTTCACAGTACCCTGTGCCATATTATCTAGTCTCCAACTTCAGCCTTGATCTGCCGGTGATCCAAGCCCATTATCTTTTTAACACGACTTCTATGTGGCATCGATCCTTCGTTGGATTCTAGTCTCATAAAGCCTTTTCGGCAGAATACATATGGGAACAGCAATATATAATGTCAAACAATAAATGATCTTCGATGGCTTGAGTGCTGGCGTCGGGACTGTTTGTCTGCGTAAAAATGAAGGGGTCGTAACGCCTAAAGCGATGGCCTGATTTCAATCTAAATGATCAATGAATGTCGCAATTTGGTGGTGGATGGCGATTTATGGAAAATCCCAAGAAAAACAGTACAGCTGGCATTTGTTTCTCACTAAGTGCCGGAATTTTATGGGGAATTGTTCCTCTTTATATCAAATTCATTGATGTTGACGATCCTTATGAAATTGTCGCGCATCGATCGCTTTGGTCGGCTGTGTTGCTGTTTATCATTTGCTGGATTTCGGGTCAGCTTGGCAAGATTTGGGTAACGATCAAACAGCGCAAGAATTTGTTAATTTTTTTTATCACAACATTCTTTTTATCCCTGAATTGGGGTGTTTATGTCTATGCCGTGCAAACCGGACAGGTGGTGTCGGCGGCGCTTGGCTATTTCATTTATCCGCTTTGCTCGGTGTTGCTTAGCATTCTTGTGCTTGGCGAACGGCTTGATAAATGGGCGTGGCTTGCCATTGGGCTTGTTTGTCTTGGCGTGATGGCAAAGGCGATGATGATTATGGATGTGCCATGGATTTCTTTGGCGCTGGCTGGCAGCTTTTCGCTTTATGCCGTCATTCGCAAACGGATGGATATAGATCCTTTGCAAGGGCTGTTTGTCGAGACCCTATTTTTACTGCCTTTTGCCATTGGCTTTCTATTTTGGATGGCGGCAAATGGACAAGTGCCATTTTTTGGCGGTGGTGCGGTCAATGTTGCGCTGGCGCTGCTGGCTGGTGGCATTACGGTTCTGCCGCTTGTGCTGTTTTTAAAGGGTAATCGTGCGCTGAATATGACGATGGCAAGCCTATTGTTTTACAGCAATCCCACCATGCAGCTTTTGCTTGGTGTGGTGGTTTTTTCCGAAGAATTTATGCCGCGTGATTTACTGGCCTTTGGGCTGATATGGATCGGGATTGCGGTTTATTTTACAACACGGGCGCGGGCGGCGCGGCTTGCCGTTCCGGCGCAGTAAAATTTGGGTGTCTTGATGCGGGGCGTTTTGAAGTGGGGTACAAAAAAGCCAGACAAATGTCCGGCTTTTGTTTTGCGATCATGCGATTGGCGTTTGCCTAATCGATTAATTTTGCTGAAATGATTTGATCGGGTTCGGCAGGCGGCTCACCAACAGCCAGCTTTTGAACTGTATCCATGCCATTTTCAACCTGTCCCCAAACAGTATATTGACCAGTTAGGTGGCCGCAGCCATCAAAGCAGATAAAGAACTGGCTGTCACCGCTATCAGGGCTCGACGAACGTGCCATACCAACAGTGCCATTGCGATATTCGTAATCGCTAAATTCGGCTGTTAATTTGCTTCCTGATCCGCCCATGCCGGTGCCTGTTGGATCGCCTGTTTGCGCCATAAATCCTGGAATGACACGATGGAAAATAATGCCGTCATAAAATCCAGACGCTGCCAGTTCGGAAATGCGGGCAACATGGTTCGGGGCAATGTCGGGAAGCAGTTTGATTTCAATCTGTCCCTGACTTGTTTCAAGTAGAAGGTTTGACCCGGTCGCGGCCACGCTTGTTTCACTCATGATTAAAAATCCAACTCCTAGCAGGCGTAATAGAAAAGACTTCATACCAAAATCCTTACAGAAAAGGCAATGTGACTAGAACAGAGCGTCAAGCTGTTCGTCTGTCAGATTCCCGGGAACAACAGTAATGGGAACACGGCAACGAGATGCGCCGTTTGCCATCAGGAACGTAATCAAAGGGCCAGCCGTTTCCGACTGCGTATCGGCACCAAGAACAAGAAGGCTAATCTCATGTTCCTGATCAATCAATTCCAACAATTCGTCACGGATATCACCTTCGCGGACATAGAGGATTGGTGTTCCGTTGGTCAGCTTTTTCGCATAATCGGCATGGATGGCCATCTTGGCTTCGGCTTCTACACGCGCTTCTTCGCGCATTAATTCACCGACACCGGCCCAATATTCGAATTCAGCAGGAACAATGCAATACATCAATGCCACACGACCACCTACAGATCGGGCGCGTCCACAAGCAAATTGCAATGCCTGATGCATTTCCTCGCTATCATCAACAACAACAAGAAAGACTGGTTGTTTTGGTTTCGCCGTTGCTTTTGCCATAATATCTAGATCTCCACTATCATCGGGGGCATGAAGGCTTAGCTGCGCCGGAATGCCGCTGCGGCCAACCAACCAGCAGCAACCGCAAATAGGATTGCAAATATTCCATACAACGCTGAATAATTATGTGCGAAATTGTAAATGCCAGCACTCAACCCCCCTTTATTGATATAGAGATTGGTAATGTCCTCACTGATTGCAACACCATTGCGGAATTGCAGAACCCGAACATCATAAGTACCAGACAGAATATTTGCTGGCAATTTCACCTCAGCGCGGAACAGGGCGTTTTCGGTCAAGGTGACATTGCCAGTTTGATCTGGCCATAGATCAATGTTTGCCATATTGGTCTGAAGCGCAGCAATAAATTCATTTGCCGTTGGTTTCGACTGGCCAGCAATGGGCGTCTTGGCCGCGATTTCCAACCCAATATTATTTGTACCAATCGCAAGCGAGGCAAGCGTTTTGGGGCTGGCAATCTTGTCGATCGGGCTGGTGGCAAGAATGGTGTAAAGGCTTGGTACTTTTTGCCAAATATTGGTTTCGACATTAATCCAAATGCCAGCACGGTTTGCTTTTCGCCGCTGGGCGATATCGGTTGGCGGGCCGCTAATCACGACCAGAATATCATCTCCAGCCGCGCCATCAACCGCACCGAATAACAATAAATCGGTACCGTGGAACCCACTGGTAATGGCGATATTTGATTTTGATAGATCAGCAACCAAGCGGCCGGAATTTGCAGCGGCAAGACTGGTCATGCCAAGCAGCAGAATAAAGCCAAGAATAAGTTGGCGTGCGCGGATCATTTCAACAGTTCCACGCTAAACAAATGATCAGGCCGAAGGGCGAGATCAAACCCAAGCTTGATACAGACCGCCAGCACCATCAGCGCCAATAGCCCGCGAAGCTGTTCGCCGCGCAATAATGCGCTTGCCCTTGTGCCGAACTGCGCGCCAATAACTGCGCCAAACAACAGCAAACCGGCAAGCATGAAATCAACCGTCTGGGTTTGTACCGATTGCAGGAAAGTGACGTTTGCTGTCACGAAAATAATCTGGAACAAAGATGTGCCAACAACAATCGAGGTTGGCATGCCAAGAAGATAGATCATTGCTGGCACCATGATAAAGCCGCCACCGACACCCATGATCGCCGCCAAAACACCAACAAAGGCGCCAATCGCAAGCGGCAAAAGTGCGCTGATATATAGCTTTGATCGGCGGAACCGCATCTTTAACGGTAAGCCGTGAAGCCAATTATGCTGATGCAATTTGGTTTTGCGCCCGCCCGGGCGGCGCGTGCGCAAAATGGTTCGCACACTCTCCAAAAGCATCAAAAACCCAATGATGCCAAGAAACACGACATATGACAGCTTGATCACAAGATCAATCTGACCCATTTCACGAAGCGAGGCAAACAGCATCACGCCAAAGGATGATCCGACGACACCACCAAGCAGCAAAATACCGCCCATTTTGAAATCGACATTGCCGCGCCGCATATGCGCCAATCCGCCCGATACTGATGATGCCACGATCTGATTGGCCTCAGTCGCAACCGCAACTGCTGGTGGAATGCCAAAAAAGATCAATAATGGCGTCATTAAGAAGCCGCCACCAACGCCAAAAAGCCCCGATAGGAAACCAACACCGCCGCCAAGGCCGATGATGATGCCGATATGCATCGAAATTTCAGCAATAGGTAAATAAATATACATTGATGCCAGCATCACGAATGTGGAATTGACGCAAAAGGGCAGGTCGGTGAAAACCCAAAAAACATGAGACCGTTTTGCTAGCTCGGTGTCGCATAGAGTGCCATTCGATGCAAGGGCAATCCACTTCTTTGGTCTGCTTCTCGCCAGCCCCGAAACAAACCATGACAGAAAAGGGTTTATAAAAGGTTTATGCCCATGACAAAATTTTGCGCGCCATGCGGTGAGTCATGCGTTTCTTGGCTGTGTTTTTTTAAAATCTTGTTGGTATGAGAACAAGAGTTGCTAAACTGGGTTTATGAAAACACCAATTTCACCTAAAATTAGCCTTGAACGTTTGCGCCATGTTGCCGCGCAGCAATTTGATATTCGGATTGCCAGTGATGGCCGTTGGTTTCATGACGGTGATGAAATTCGGCGTATCGAGCTGGTCAAATTATTTGCCTCAATTCTGGTTCGAGATGATAAGGGTGATTACTGGCTGGCAACGCCTGCTGAAAAGGGACGAATTACGGTTGATGACGCGCCTTTTATCATTCGTGATATGACGGTAAAAACCGGCGCCCGATCCCAGCAAAATGAAATATGCTTTCAAAGCTAACATTGATGAAACGGTTTTGCTGGACATAAAGCATCCGCTGCAATTGCGCGCTGCCGCGCAATCGCCCGACCTTCGCCCCTATATTGAGGTGCGCGACGGCTTGCTGGCTAAATTATCACGGCCGGTCTATTACCAGCTTGCTGATTATGCCGAGGTTGGGCCAGATGGCCGACTTGGTGTATGGAGCCACAATCAATTTTTTGCTTTAGAGGCCTGATGTCCCGTTTGTCTGATAATCCAGCCATAACAACAGCCACCACTTTGCAAATCACCCATCTGGATTTGCAACAGCGTCTTGGTTCCTGTTTGAACCCGCTTGCCGATATGGCGGCAATGGGGCTTGAAGCGGCGCCAGTGCCTGATCGGCCTGCCGCCATTCTGGTTCCTTTGTTGCGATCGGCGGGTCAATGGCATGTTCTGATGACCAAGCGTGCCGAACATCTGGCGCATCATGCAGGACAGATCAGCTTTCCCGGTGGCAAGGTCGAACCTGATGATGATGGGCCGGTTTCGGCGGCGCTTCGTGAGGCTTTTGAAGAAGTGCGCCTGATGCCACAATCGGTAAGCATTGCTGGCGGGCTTGACGCGGTGCGCAGTCCGGCGGGATTTATCGTCCAGCCAATTGTTGGTATTGTTGGCGGTGATGATGGTCTGGATGGTTTGGTGGCTGATCCGGCCGAAGTTGATTTAATTTTTACCCTTCCCCTGTCGCATGTCATCAATCCCAGCAATTTCCGTTTGGTGCCGCGCGAAACCGATGGTCGGCGCAATGATTATTGGGTTGTTGACCATGATAATCATCTGATTTGGGGGCTTTCGGCGCGCGTATTGAACGATCTTCATCGGCGCATTGGCATGACCGTTTGATCTTGCCGCAGGCAAACCCCATATATAGAGAGGTTAGCGGTAAGGTGATCACCAAAATGGTGACACGAAACAAAAACAACATTGGAGTGGATTTAAGATGCGAGCCTTATTGGTGATTTTGTCCGCCCTTGGTGCGGCATTGCTGGTTATGGGATATGTACGAAGCTGGCAGATGCGAAAGGCCATTAAAACCGGTAAGCCACGTGAAGCGATCAATAATAATTACATTTTGGGGGCGCTTGTCGGGATCGTCGTGTTTGCGCTTGGCGCATGGTGGCTGGAATCAGATAGCGCACCGGCGAATGCAACTTATTCTCCTGCTAAAATTGAGAGTGGAACAGTGACTGGGGGCGGCTTTGAGCAGCAGAAGTGACCGTGATTTTGGCGGCTTACCCGATTGGGCGCAGCGGCCGCTTGTCATGCAGATTTTTGCCCAAGCTCTTGCGCTAGGCGGTGAGGCGCGCATCGTTGGTGGGGCGGTTCGTGATTGGCTTGCCGGTTATCCGGTTGGTGATATTGATATGGCGATTAATTTGCCAATCGAAACCGTGGCAAGCCATATGATGGCATGCGATATGTGCGTTGCTGAAACTGGCATGAAACATGGCACAATCACGCTTTATGACAATGATGACCAAATCGAATTGACCCAAACACGCGTCGATCTGGAAACCGATGGGCGCCATGCAATTGTGGCGCATGATCAGGATTGGGTTCGTGATGCGGCGCGGCGCGATTTTACCATTAATGCCTTATATCTTGATTCATCTGGCGGCATTTTTGATCCGCTTGACGGCAAGGCAGATTTGCAGGCTGGCCGGTTACGCTTTGCTGGTGATGCCGGCCTGCGTGTGCAAGAAGATGCATTGCGCATCATTCGCTATTGCCGGTTTTTGCCGCGCTTTGCTGCAACGGGTATTGACCCGCAGGCCCAAACGGCGTTGCGCAAACATGCCAGCAAATGCGCCGGTTTGTCTGGTGAGCGTATTGCCAATGAAATGCGACGCATTATGGTTGGTGGCCGCTTAAAAGATGTCATTGGCTTGATGCAAGACACCAAAATAGACCAAGCCGCGCTTGGCCTATCGTTTGATCCATCGCGACTGGCAAATGATGATGAAATCGCGTCAATGATCGCTGGTCTTGGCGCGAATGTCGATTTTGCATGGCTGGTAAATCTTGCTGTGGCCATGCCGTCTGGATCAGCCGCGCTTTTGGCAAAGCGGTTGCGGCTAAGCCGCGCTGAAGAACGTTGTCTTACCCGGCTTGATCTTGGTCTTGGCGATGATGACATGACGATGCTAAGCGGCGCAAGATGGCGGCAAGTTGCCTATTATCTCGGCGATATGGCGGCACTGCTTTTTGCCGTTCAATCATGGCGCAATGGCCATGCGCTAGATGCGTCACGCCTTGCCGAATTCACCTCATGGACGCCACCACAAAACCCAATCTGCGGGGCAGACTTATTGTCGCATGGCGTTGACAATGGCCCGGTCTGGGCAAGATGTTAAACGAAGCCGAACGGCGGTGGGTAACGTCAAATTTCACGCTTGGAAAAGCGACGTTGCTGGAATGGCTTTTTGGAAATTAGGTGAAGGTAATCATGGCCGCAACAGCAAGCCAAACCACGCCATCAATTGCGCAAAGAAAGACTGACGCAAGCGACTGGTTTCGAACACTTCGCGATGAGATTTGTGCGGTTTTTGAAGCGATTGAAGATGCAGGCCGAGATGATGATGTTCCGGCTGGCCGTTTCGCGCGCAAGGACTGGCAACGCGATGGCGGTGGTGGCGGCGAGATCAGCCTCATGCATGGCCGCGTATTTGAAAAGGTTGGGGTGAATATCTCTACCGTGTTCGGCACATTTTCAGATGATTTTAAAGGCCAGATCAGTGGTGCCGAAGAGGATGGCCAGTTCTGGGCGTCCGGCATTTCATTGGTGGCGCACATGCGCAATCCGCATGTGCCGGCTGCCCATATGAATACAAGATTTATCGCGACTTCGAAAAATTGGTTTGGCGGCGGCGGTGATTTGACCCCGCTTTTGCCAGATGCGGCGGCGGGTGCTGAATTTCATGCAGCGTTAAAAGCGGCCTGTGACAGCCATAATCCTGATTATTACCCAAAATATAAAAAATGGTGTGATGAATATTTCTATTTACCACATCGTGACGAGCCGCGCGGCGCTGGTGGGATTTTTTATGATAATTTGAGTAGCGGCGATTGGGCCAAGGATTTTGCCTTTACCCGTGACGTTGGAACCGCATTTAAAAATGGCTATGCCGAGATTGTCAAAAGCCGCATGGATTTACCCTGGACTGACGAAGATCGTCATGCCCAGCTTGTGCGCCGCGGCCGTTATGTTGAATTCAATTTGCTCTATGACCGTGGTACGTTATTTGGTTTGAAAACCGGCGGAAATATCGAAGCGATTTTGATGAGTTTACCGCCTGAAGTGCGCTGGCCGTGATGGTATTGGCATTTAAAATCACTGGACTGGCTTATTTTCAGCAAATTTTTGCGCGAATCATGCAAATTAGGGTAGGAAAACAGGACACGACCATGCTAGGAAATCATCAATAAATTTTGCCACCCAGCATGTTTGATCCAACAAGATCGAATCGACTTTTATCAATGTCGAATAACATGTTCGGAAAACAGCGTTAAAGAGGACAAGATGGCTAAATCGGACACAAACAAAAATTCCGCTAAAGGCGGTGATCAAGAACCGGGACGTCGAGATTTTATCGTTGTGGCAACCTATGCCATGGCAGGCCTTGGCGCTGCTGCGGTTGCTTGGCCACTGATTGATCAGTTGAACCCAGCTGCCGATACTTTGGCGCTTGCTAATATCGAAGTTGATATCTCGAAAATCTCTGTTGGCCAGTCGATCACTGTGAAATGGCGCGGCAAGCCGGTCTTTATCCGGCATCGTACCGCTGATGAAATAGTTCGTGCAAATGCCACGAATCTAGATAACCTGCGCGACCCGCAAGTTGATACAGCACGCGCTGAAAAGCCGGAATATCTGGTCTTGGTTGGGGTTTGTACGCATCTTGGTTGCGTTCCACTTGGTCAAAAAACTGGCGAAGTGCGGGGTGACTATGATGGTTGGTTCTGCCCTTGCCATGGATCACACTATGATACATCAGGCAGGATCCGTAAAGGTCCTGCGCCGACAAACCTAGAAGTTCCGCCTTATAGTTTCTTATCCGATACGGTAGTCCGTATCGGCTAAATAATTTATCTAATCACTCAAAATTGAAGGTGCAAAAACGATGTCTGCCCACCAGTTTAAAAGCCCGGTCGTAAGATGGATTGATCATAGGCTACCTGTTTTTTCAATGTTGCATCATACAGCGCATGATTATCCAACGCCCAAAAACCTCAATTACATGTGGAATTTTGGCAGCCTTGCAGGCCTATCGCTGGCCATCATGATTGTTACAGGTATCGTGCTTGCCATGAGCTACACGGCTCATGTTGATTACGCATTCGACTCAGTCGAACGAATCATGCGCGATGTTAACCATGGATGGATGATCCGCTATATTCATATGAATACGGCGAGCTTCTTCTTCATTGTCATTTATCTTCATATGTTCCGGGGGCTTTACTATGGCTCCTACAAAGCACCGCGTGAGTTGTTGTGGATGCTTGGGGTGGTTATTTTCTTGCTAATGATGGCAACTGCTTTCATGGGCTATGTTCTACCTTGGGGCCAGATGAGCTTTTGGGGTGCGACCGTTATTACCAACCTTGTTTTCGGCCATTCCTTATGTTGGTGAAAGCATCGTTACCTTATTGTGGGGCGGGTTCTCGGTAGATAATGCAACATTAAATCGGTTCTTCTCCTTGCATTATTTGATGCCATTTATCATTGCCGGTGTTGTGGTTCTTCATATCGTTGCCTTGCACAGATTTGGGTCAAACAACCCAATCGGCATTGACACAAAAGGCCCGCAAGACACGATTTCATTCCACCCTTATTACACAATCAAAGATGTGTTTGGCATTGCCGTCTTCTTGCTTTTGTTGGCCATGGTTGTGTTTTTCTTCCCGAATGCAATGGGCCACCCAGACAATTATATTCCAGCAAATGCAATGCAAACTCCGGCGCATATCGTTCCTGAATGGTACTTCTTGCCGTTCTATGCGATCTTGCGGGCGGTGCCTGACAAGCTTGGCGGTGTCTTGTTGATGTTTGGTGCGATTGCCGTTCTGTTTATCCTGCCCTGGCTTGACAGATCGCCTGTTCGCTCGGCACGGTTCAGGCCTTTGTTCCGTATTTTCTTCTGGCTATTCTTTGTCGATGCCATCGCGCTTGGCTATCTTGGCGGCAAACCTGCTGAAGGAATATACGTTATTTTGTCAAGAGTTGCGACAGCTTGGTACTTCCTGCATTTCCTTGCCATCCTGCCGCTATTGAGCATGTTTGAAACAACAAAACCTTTGCCGAAATCAATTTCGGAACCGGTTTTAAAAGAAACCTTGAAGCGTGCACCCCCACTGGGGGCTGGATTGGAGCCAGCAGAATGATCAAACATTTTTCAGTAGTTATGATCGCTCTATTTCTGACCACTCCGGCAATGGCCGCTGGTAGCGATGTTGAATTGCAGAAGCTTGACTGGAGCTTTTCTGGCCCGTTCGGTACCTTTGACAAAGCCGCCATGCAGCGTGGATTTCAGGCCTATCGTGAAGTTTGTGCTGGCTGTCATGGAATGAAGTTGATTGCATTCCGTAATTTTGCTGATCTTGGTTATAACAATGACGAGATCAAGGCCATTGCCGCCGAATATGAAGTGCAGGATGGCCCAAATGACGATGGCGAAATGTTTATGCGTCCCGGTATTGCTGCCGACCGTATTCCATTACCCTATGCCAATGACAATGCCGCCCGTGCGAGCAATAACGGTGCCTTGCCACCCGACTTGTCGTTGATCGCCAAGGCGCGTGGTAACGGCCCAGATTATCTGTTTAGCCTTCTTGCCGGTTATAAAGACGCACCTGAAGGCACAGCAGTGCCAGATGGCATGTATTATAACGCGGCTTATCCCGGCCATCTGATTGCGATGCCACAGCCACTTTATGGCGAAGATGTGACCTATAGCGGTGGCGCTGATGATTCGATTGAGGGTATTTCCAGTGATTTGGTGCAGTTCTTGATGTGGGCTGCCGAACCAAAGATGGAAGTCCGAAAACGCATTGGTGTTGCTGCTGTGTTCTTCCTTGGGGTTTTTGTGGTGGTGTCATATATGGCAAAACGCCGTGTATGGGCTGACGTCCATTAAGGAACAAGCCCCATCAAAAGGCTAGATATTGAAAAGAAAACCCCCCATCTTTGTGGCGGGGTTTTTTCTTGCCGGTTTTCAGCGGCACGTTTCCGAAATGCGTTTTCGAGACGAGTTTTGGGGGCAATTATTTGAGCCGCATTATTTGGTTTAGGGTTTTTCGATCTTGGCTTAACTAGCGGCTTAAAAGGCAGCTTAACTGTTAGCTTAAGTGGCGGGCTAGACGTTAAAGCGGAAATGGAACACATCGCCATCAACGACTTTATAGTCGCTTCCTTCGATGCGTAATTTGCCAGCTTCCTTGGCGCCGTTTTCGCCCTTACAGGCCAGATAATCAGCATAGGCGATTGTTTCCGCTCGAATGAAGCCACGTTGGAAATCAGTGTGGATTGCGCCTGCTGCTTGTGGTGCGCTTGCGCCTTTGGCAACCGTCCATGCGCGTGCCTCTTTTGGGCCAACGGTGAAAAAGGTCAAAAGATCAAGCAAGCTGTAACCAGCACGAATAAGCCGCGCCAATCCGGCTTCTTCAAGCCCAAGCTCGCCCAAAAATTCGGTTTTGTCCGTCTCGTCAAGCTGGGCAATTTCAGATTCAATCGCGGCCGAAACAATCACATAGGCGGCGCCTTCTGCAGCGGCTTTATCGGCAACAAGCTGGCAAAAGGCATTGCCGGTTGCTGCATCGCTTTCAGCAACGTTACAGACATAAAGAACTGGCTTTGCGGTCAATAGCTGTAAATGCGGAAGGCGGGCGGTCTCGTCGTTGGTCAGGCTGGGGGTGCTGTGGGCAGGCTGGCCATCTGATAGATGGGCAAAGATCTTTTCCATAATGGCCAGATTGGCCTTTGAGTCCTTGTCACCGCCCCGCGATTTTTTCACCAGCGCGGTCATCCGGCGTTCAAGCGAATCAATATCGGCAAGCATCAATTCGGTTTCAACAGTGGCAGCATCGCGAACCGGATCAACATCACCATCAACATGCGTGATTTCGCCATCTTCAAAACAGCGCAAAACATGCGCAATCGCATCGACTTCGCGGATATTGCCAAGAAACTGATTGCCAAGTCCTTCGCCTTTGGATGCGCCGCGAACAAGGCCGGCAATATCAACAAATTCGAGATGAGTTGGAATGACAGTTTTTGAATTTGCAAGCTCGGCCAATGCAGTAAGCCGGATATCTGGTACCGCAACACGTCCGGTATTAGGCTCGATTGTACAGAACGGATAATTGGCCGCTTCGGCCGCCGCTGTTTGGGTCAAAGCGTTGAACAGGGTCGATTTTCCAACATTTGGCAGGCCAACAATACCACAATTAAATCCCATATCCGGTAAATCCTGTCTTTGGTTAATTTTGTTTTGATACGGCGCTAGCGGGTTTGTCTTTGCCGTTATCGCCTTTTGGCTGGGGTGCCGGTGCGAGATAGGAAACACGGCTCATAAAGCCGTCATTATCATGCTCAACAAGCCGGTCGGCTTCATCCGCCATTGCATCCAAAAGCGTTGGCAGCCAGCCCGTTTGTTCGTCGCGGCCGAAATCAGCTAAAACCCATGATTTGACATCCATTGCCTCATGCGGCGGCCGGCCAATGCCAATTCTGACGCGCCAATAATCAACACCAATATGCCGGTCAGTATCACGAAGCCCATTATGACCGCCATGGCCGCCACCGGTTTTGACACGCAGCTTTCCTGCTGCAAGATCAAGCTCGTCATGGAACACAAAAATATCATTGGTATCAATCTTGTGAAACCGCGCAATCTCGGCAATTGGTTGGCCAGATTTGTTCATAAAGCTTTGCGGTTTCACAAGGATGATTTTCTCTGACCCGATGCGGCCATCACTAATCAGCGATGGCCCCCTTTTTTTCCACGGTGAACATCCGTGCCGGTCGGCAAGACGATCAACAGCCAAAAAACCGACATTGTGCCGATTCATGGCATAGTTTGATCCGGGGTTTCCCAGTCCTGCAAATAGACGCATGATTGTCCCGTTCGGGTTGGATAGGCAAAAGCCTAGTCGTCAGAGGCGCTATCTTCTGCGGCATTGGCGTCTTCGCCTTCACCAGCTTCGGCATCTTCTTCATCTTCATTCTTCACCCCGCCGCCAGGTGAGGCGATGGTCGCAACGGTGAAGTCACGATCGGTAATTGTCGGGGTAACGCTATCCGGCAATTCGATGGTGCTGATATGAACCGAATCACCAATCTTCAAGCCGCTGAGGTCAACCGTGATTTTTTCCGGAATTGTCGTTGCTGGACATAGCAGTTCAACTTCGTAACGAACAACGTTCAATACGCCGCCAACCTTGATTCCAGGGCATTCATCTTCATTGATGAATTCAACAGCAACAGCAACAGCCACTTTGGCCGAGCCTGATATGCGGAGGAAATCCAGATGAAGGACATTATCGGACACCGGATGAAACTGAATATCACGGGTTAGAACAGTATGTTTACCGCCGCCAACCTGAATATCTAAAAGCCGACCATAAATGCCGGGCTGATGAACAATCTTAGTGATCTCACGTGTCTCTAGGGTGATGCCCAATGGGTCCTTTTTGTCGCCATAAATGACGGCAGGGACTCGACCTGCACGGCGTACCGCACGGGCGGACCCCTTACCGACCCGTTCGCGCTGTTCTGCGCTAATGGTTGTATTGTCAGACATTGCTAACTCCTTTAAAAAACAATGCACCGCGCCTCCAGGGGTGCGCAGCAGCGGATTAGTAGGCTTATTATCGGGAAAATACAAGCATTTTTGCGTTTTCAGCGGTGATTCACAAAGCCGCCTAGAACAGCGTCGAAACTGACCGTTCTTCATTGATCCGAAGCATGGCTTCGCCAAGAAGCGGTGCAATCGACAATTGCCGAATATTCCGCGCAACCCGAACCGCTTCGGTGGCCGGAATCGAGTCGGTTGTGACAAGCGAATTCAGCGGTGAAGCGGCAACACGGCTAACCGCACCACCAGACAAAACACCATGTGTCACATAGGCATCAACCGAAAGCGCACCAGCTTTCATCAACGCGACCGCAGCGTTGCATAAAGTGCCGCCGGAGTCGACAATATCATCAACCATGATGCAATGGCGGTCTTCGACATCGCCAATGATATTCATCACTTCAGAAACCCCTGCTTTTGGCCGGCGTTTATCAATAATGGCAAGATCGGCTTCGAGGCGGCGCGCCAATGACCGCGCACGCACAACACCACCAACATCAGGCGATACGATCATCAGTTTCGAGCCGTCATAACGTTCTTTGATATCCCTTACAAAAACCGGTGCGGCAAACAGATTATCGGTTGGAATATCGAAAAAGCCCTGTATCTGCCCAGCGTGAAGATCAATCGTCAAAACGCGGTCAGCCCCCGCCGAGGTGATAAGATTGGCCAGCAATTTAGCCGAAATTGGCGTACGCGGGCCCGATTTACGGTCTTGGCGTGCATAGCCGTAATAAGGGACAACAGCAGTAATCCGGCGTGCAGATCCACGCCGAAGCGCATCAAGTGCCACCAAAAGTTCCATCACATTGTCATTTGCCGGAAAACATGTTGATTGCACAACAAACACATCTTCGCCGCGGACATTTTCGCCAATCTCGACAAAAACTTCCATATCGGCAAAGCGTTTTACATCGGCTTTGGTAAGGGAAACATCCAAATAGGCGGCGATAGCCTCAGCCAGCGGTCGGTTGCTATTGCAGGATAAAATCTTCATGCGTCAAAACCCTGTGTAGGACGATCCGCTTTGTCTCGGAAGCTTGCTATAGCAATCACGGTCGGACGGGGCAAGAAGATATGCCAGAATTTTGTTAAAAACTGTCTGATCATGACTAGGAAATAAAGCAAGATGCCATCAATGCAAGAAACATCAATCCAAGGAAAATATAGAGATGCGGCATGGTTACTGTCTCTTTTATGTCATTTTTGGGGTTGGGTTTTGCACAAGGCCGATCACTGAAATTTGGCGGCCTGAATCGGGCAAAGCCGCATGTGTTGCGTGACGATGCGAAAACAGGTCAGATGATTCGCCATAAGTATCAATGCCAAGATCGGTCACATTAACCAACCCTGCCTTGCGAAGGCGCGATTGGACAAATCCGGGAAGATCAAACCGGTATTTCCCGTCCATGTCCTGATCCGGATCAAAAAAACCGTAAGCATCATCATGCGCTGCAAGAACGGCATGGCGAAGATCATCACCAACCTGATAATTGGCCTGTTGAATGGCGGGGCCGATGACGGCTTCAATTTGATCTGGTGTGATCCCTTGTTTGGCCATCATGGCAATGGTTGCTTCCAAAACACCATCAACCGCACCGCGCCATCCCGCATGCGCGGCACCGATCACCCCCATTCCCGGTGCGGCAAACAGCACTGGAACGCAATCGGCGGTTAGGATTGCAAGCGCATGACCGCTGTTGTTTGTGATCAGGGCATCGGCGTTGGCGCGGACATCAATGCTGGCGTCGCTGGTCAAATCAATCTTCACAACGCATGCCGAGTGAGTTTGGCGAAGGCCAAACATCTGGTCAGGCCGAAACCCAAGGCTGTTGGCAACGCGCCGCCGGTTCTCGGCAATTAGTGCCGGATCATCATTTGATCCAAAACCGCAATTCAAACTTTGATAAAGACCGGTGCTTACCCCGCCATTGGCGGTGAAAAACCCATGTCTTATGTGACATTTCTGCGCCGCGCCATCCTGCCAGCCAGCATGCTGATAACATTGTGGTCCACCTTCAAGATTGACTGGCACCGTGGCGGTCATGCTGTTGACCCTTGATCATCTGCAAAGCCGGGCGGCAGGCCAGTTCCAGATGGAAGCATCATGGCAACTTTGAAAGCCGATCCCATTTGTTGGCTGCTAACAAGCCGGTCAACCGCGGCAAACAGGCCGCGCCTTGTTTCGGCATCGGCAAGTTTTGCGACCGCTTCGGTTCGTTGGGCAATGCCAATGGCTTGCAGAAAATCACCCTGCGTCACGGGCCCCACAAGGCGGGCACCGTTATTTACCGCGGATTGGCGTAAAGCACTGAAATCAACCCAATGCGACAAATCGGCATCTCCTGGCTGGTGAAACACGTCAACGGGCTGGTGATTGGCAACGGCTTGCAGGCTGTCGCCACTTGGCCCGTCACGCCCATAATCAATAATTAAGCAAGCCCCGCCATAAGATGCAATATGTGTTGCCAGCTTGGCTGCATAGGCATCAGCCATCGCGCAATATTCGGCAATGCTGCCATCGGCTGGTGCGGCTAGTGACGCCAAATGCCAAATGTCGATTTCGGCTTTGCTAAGCGGCGCGCCATCAACAAAGCCAAGCCGCCCATCAATAAGTCCGACAGGCCGGTGCCGCCATGAGCCGGTGGTGCCATTTTGACCGTCGCGCCAAATGGCTTGGTCAATTGGCAAGGCATCGAAAAATTCATTGGCAATGCCAAAAACCGGCGTGGCTGGTAAATCGTCAAGACCTATATGCCAATAAAGATCGGCTGGCGCTAACCGGTCTTTTTGCCGTTGGCGAAGCGCGGGGCTGGTTTCGACAAGATGCACAGGTGCCTCGGCCAGTTGCGGCATGATTTGTGACCAGACATGCCGCATATCGGCCATCAGACTGCCGCGGCCCGGGCCAAGCTCTAGAATAGCCGGTTGTTTGAGGCCTGACAGATCGGCCATATACGCAAGATAAAGCCCGCACATCTCGCCAAACAGGCCGGAAATTTCAGGTGCAGTGGTAAAATCGCCATCTGCCCCAAACGGGTCTTGTTTGTGATAAAAGCCGTGATCCGCATCACCAAGCGCAAGGCCGATATAATTTGCCAGTGATATTGGCCCGTCATGTTCAATCTGGCTGGTGATTGTCTCAAATAGGGCGGTGCCTTGTGCGGTTTGCGAAAGATGCGGCTCATTCATGATCACGCCCTTGATCACGGCTTGGCCGCAAGGCATGACGAAGCAGATATAATCCCAAAAGCATCATCGGCAATGACAATATCTGCCCCATGCTAAGCCCGCCTGCAAGAAGGCCGATATGCGCATCGGGTTGGCGCACCAGTTCGACAAGAAACCGTGCCAGACCATAGCCAAATAAGAACAGGCCGGTCAGCCGTCCGGCTGCTTTTAGCCAGCCCCGGCGCCAGCATAGATACATGGCAAGCCCAAGCAGAATCCCTTCAAGCCCAGCCTCATAAAGCTGGCTTGGGTGGCGCGGCAGGCCATCACTATGCGGAAAGATCATCGCCCAAGGCACATCGGTAACGCGGCCATAAAGCTCGCCATTGATGAAATTGGACAAGCGCCCCAAAAACAGGCCAATTGGTGTGACCATCGCCACCCTGTCGCTTAAGGCCAGAAACGCAATATTATGCCGTTTTGCCATCGTGAAAAGCGCAAGCCCAACGCCGATCAACGCGCCGTGAAAGGACATGCCGCCTTGCCAGACATGCAGGATCGAAAGCGGGTTTTCCAAATAATAGGCAGCATTATAGAAAAACACATAACCAAGCCGCCCACCAAGAATGATACCTATCAATAGATAATTGAGCAGCCAATCCGTCTGGTCGGCTGTCATAACCGCATGGGGTGATCGTGTTTCACGGCGCAGAATATAAATGCCGATAAGCAACCCAGCGATATAGGCAAGCGCATACCAGCGAATGCCAACCCCCCCAAATTCAATGGCAAAGACATTAAATTCAGGAAGCGTGATGGCGCCATGGAGAAATTCAACAGGTTTCGGCTGGATTGTCATATCGTGTCTTTCGGTCTTTTGGCAGCGCCGCAATGGCATTTGTCATCAAAATATGCATCTGCGACACGATTTGTCGCCATCAACAACGATTGCAACGCTACTCTAGCGGCATTATCTATGATAAGAAACATCAGTCACGCGAAAAGATCGCGACAATCACCGGAGGCATAAACCGGCAGGATCGTAACAGGAGATTTATGATGGCACCGCGTTCAAATTTCATGGCCGATATTGCGCAAATGGCAAATGGTGCGGCGTCAGCCTTTGGCGGGATGCGCGAAGAAGTGGATAATCTGATTCGCCAACGTATGGAACGAAGCTTGAATGCCCGTGGCCTTGTTACGCGCGAAGAATTTGACGCGCTTCGCACCCGTCATGAGGCGCTTGCGGCACGGTTGGCATTTTTCGAATCGACAATGGCATCACCGGCCGAGTCGGCGGGCAAGGCTGCTGCGGCTGCTAAACCAGCGGCAAAAGCCAAGTCAGCGGCAAAAAAGACCGGAAAATAATCAGCGGTTTGAACCCACCGCGAATCAGCGGAAAAGGCGGAAAAAACACAATTTGATGTGGGTCATGCCTGTTTGAACCACAAAATATTGTATTGAATTAGATTGAATGCGCGATCCGAATTTGGCATTTTAGGATGGTAGTCGGCAATGAAGCCGAACCCAGAGTTTCGGAACGCATCGCATGGCACCTAGCCAAAATCAGCATGATATCCTTCTTGGCGATCCCATCGAATTGGTCACGCGTTTTGTCACCAATCAGGACTGGTTGTTGCAACGACGTGCCGAAAATGCGGTTCTTGTCGAGGTGCCTGGCAAATGGTGTGATTACCAATTGGCGGTGACTTGGCAGCATAATGAAGAAGCGATGCAGGTCACCTGCCGCATTGATGTTCAATGTGAAAATGATCGTCTTGGCGAGATTGCCCTTCTTGCCGCATTATTGAACCAGCAGATATTCATGGGGCATCTGGCATTGGATATTGGCACTGGTGAACTGGAATTGCGACATACTTTGCCGCTTCGCGGAGCTGGCGGGGCAACACCTGAACAGATTGAAGATGTTGTCGATATCATGCTTGGCGAATGTGAACATTGTTTTCCAGCAATTTTTCAGGTGGCGAGTAACCAGCTGTCGGCAAGTGATGCGGCAGCGGCGGCATTATTTACCACCGAGGGTGAGGCCTAATTATCATGGCGCAGCAGCAGATCACGCTGTTGGGGTGTGGCAAAATGGGAAGCGCAATGCTGCAAGGCTGGCTTGCCGACACCAACCTTGACGCCAATTTTACCATTATCGAACCGCATCAAACCCATCTTGGCTGGCTGGAAGGGCAAAAAACTGTTCGGCTTTATGCCGATTGTGCGGCGGCGATTGCCGATGGCGCACCGGTCAGCACAATGATCGTACTTGCCGTTAAACCACAAATGATGGATGACGCCATCGCCGGTCTTGGCGTGATGAAACATGCTGATTGCGCCTATCTTTCGATCGCTGCTGGCATTTCAACAGGCTGGTTGAAACAACGGCTTGGTGATGATGCGATTGTCATCAGGGCGATGCCGAATACACCGGCGGCGATTGGCAAAGGTATCACCGCGCTTTATGCCGATGCGCCAAATCATGCATCAAATCAGGCACCCAATCGGGCGCGTGATCTGGCAGGCCAGCTTTTGGCGGCTGTTGGGCAGGTTGTGCATGTTCAAGATGAAGCCCTGATGGATGGCGTTACCGCTTTGTCTGGATCGGGGCCTGCCTATGTGTTTTTACTGGTCGAAGCCATGACCGAAGCAGGCATCAAAGCAGGGCTTCCCGATGATTTGGCGGGTGAATTAGCAAAGGCAACGGTTTGCGGAGCTGGCGCGCTGATGGCGGCGGTCGATACAGCGCCTGCTATTCTGCGCGAAAATGTGACAAGCAAAGGCGGCACAACGGCGGCAGCACTGGCGGTTTTGATGGCCGATGATGGGTTGGCCAGCCTGATGACAAAGGCGGTTGCCGCGGCAAAAGCGCGGTCAATCGAACTTGGCGAATAGGCCAAAAGACAGCCAAAATATCCTCTATTTAGATTTCGTGCCGAATCTGTGCTATGTTCGTTGCACCTGCTGGACGGTGCCATCATCTGTTCAGACTGTTTTAAAATTTTATGAAAAGGATGTCTGATGTTGCAGGATTCTGCCTCGCCGCACTCAAATGATGAAAAACGCGCCGTGCTTGCCGATGCGGCATGGGCGCTTTTGGCCACGCATGATATCGATAAGATTGGCCTTGATATGGTTGCCGATATGGGAGGTATTGAACATGGTTTGGCAGGAGCGCTTGGCGGCAGTGTGCAACGGTTGGTTCTGGCCAAGATGGCCGCGCTGGATCACCAATCAGTCATGGAGAGCTTTGACGATATTGAAGATGCTGGCGAGGTATCTATCCGTGAGAAAATCATCGAAGGCTTGCTTCACCGGTTTGAGACCTATGCCCCATATCGCGCGCAGATTGATCAGTTGAACCGGTCGGCACGCCGCCATCCTGAATTGGCGTTGTGCTTGCTTGATGGGCTGGAAGCCGTGGTTCGGCGTGTTCTTGTGATGGCCGGTGATCCTGCGCATGGGTTAAAAGGCATGTTGCGGGTCAAGGGGGTTGTTGCGGTATTTTTGGCAACAGCACGCGTTTGGATGAAAGATGACAGCCCTGATCTTGCAGCAACGATGAAAATGCTCGATCAACGGATGGTGAAAGCCGAAGAATGGGGTGTCAGCCTTCGCCTGTTTGGTGGCAAGCATGGCGATCAGCCGATCAAGATCATCATGATGACGCGTCAGCGGGCGGTATGGTGTTGATAATGACTGAGGTGTCATTTGAAGATTTTCTGAAACTCGATATCAGATGCGGAACGATTGTTGCGGCCACGTCCTTTCCCGAAGCGCGCAAACCCGCCTATAAGCTGGAGATTGATTTTGGCGCGCCGCTTGGAACGCGCAAATCATCAGCGCAAATCACCACCCATTACCAGCTAGATGAATTGATTGGCAAAAAAGTCATGGCAGTGGTTAATTTTCCGCCGCGCCAGATTGGGCCATTTATGTCAGAAGTGTTGACGCTTGGTGTGCCGGATGCCACAGGCGAGGTTGTGTTGGTCACGCCAGATCAGCCGGTTCCAGATGGCGGGAAACTATTCTAGACGGGTAATTTGACCGCAACACGAAGCCCGCCAAGCGGCGAGTCACCAAGCGTTAGCTCGCCGCCATGGCTTAGGATCACATCACTGGTAATCGACAGGCCAAGACCGGCACCGCCGGTGCGTCGGTTGCGTGACTTTTCAAGCCGGATAAAGGGGCGGATTGCGTCGGCGCGGCGTTCTTGCGGAATGCCAGCGCCATTATCATCAAAGGTGATGATCACCTCATCATTGCGCATGCGGACTGCCACAATTGTTTTGGTTGAATAGCGAATGGCATTGGAAATGATGTTGGAAAAGGCGCGCTGGATGGCATTGCGCCGCATCGGGAACGCCGGAATCTCATCTTTGACCGGCGATAGGGTGATATCAAATTTGTGGCTTTTGTGCGCTTGTATAACCAGCCGGTTCAAAAGGTCATCAACCGCCAGCTCTTGCGGGGTCTCATCACCCTCGCCAGCGGCAAAAGCAAGATAGCCGTCAATCATTTCTTCCATCTCGCTGATATCGCTGCTGATGGCTTTGGTGTCTTCATTATCGGTCATCAAGGCCAGTTGAAGACGCATGCGGGTCAGTGGGGTGCGCAAATCATGGCTAACACCGGCAAGCATTTCGGTGCGTTCATTCAATTGCCGCATGATGCGATAGCGCATCGCCTGAAACGCACGGCCAGCAAGCCGAACCTCGCGCGCGCCTTCAAGCCGGTAATCGGGGGCAGCGCGTCCAAGCCCAAGCTGGCGCGCCGCTGCAGCCAAACGGTGGATCGGGCGCACCTGTCCGCGAAGGAACATCAAGGCGATGCCAAACAGAATGATCGAGCTGCCAACTGTCCAGCCAATAAAGGTCCAGCTTGTTGAGCTAAAGATTCGTTTGCGACTTGCGTAAATCCGCAAAACGCCATTTTCCATTTGCAGATCAATGAAAATCAGATTTGGATCAGTGCTGATATCAAGAATCCAAGGCAGTTTGATCTGTCGTTTCAATTCACGCCGAAGCATGGTTTCGGCATAGGTTTCTGGCGGGTCAATTGAGGTGGCAGGCAAAACCGCGCCCGCTTGAAAATCGATCGGAAAGCTGAAATATTGCCAGCCTTTTTCGGTAATAGCCGCGATGCTGGCCGGATCCGGATTTGTGCCGATATCACTGACCAGCAAGGCCATTTCGCCAGCTAGATTTTGCGCCATATGGCGGGTGACAGTATCCCAGTGACGTTCATAGAAAATGAAAACGGTAATGACCTGCACAAAAATCATCGGCATCAAGATGATCGACAGCATTCGGCCAAACAGGGTTTTGGGAAGAAATTCGCGCAATTGCATGATCAGCCCTGCCTAACGTTTTGGTGCAGCAGTGTCGGTGCGCAGCATCCAGCCACGGTTCCGCACAGTTTGCAGGTAAACAGGATGGCGCGGGTCAGGCTCTAGCTTGCGGCGAAGTCGGGCAACAGCCACATCAATTGACCGGCCTTCCATACGTCCATCAAGCGCCGCGCCAAGATCATCACGCGATAGGATTTGATTTGGGCGTTTGCCAAAACTGGTCAAAAGCTGCTGCTCAGCTGTTGTGATATGCAGCCGGTCGCCTGATTTTGATAACATGCCGGTATCGGGATCAAACAGAAAGGGGCCAAAATTGATTTGCATGTCAAAATGGTCATTGCTGCGATTGCGCTGGAGAATACGTTTGATCCGCAGCACAAGTTCGCGCGGCTCAAATGGCTTTGACATATAATCATCAGCACCAGCCTCTAGCCCTTCAATGCGATTTTCCGTATCGGACATTGCTGTCAGAAACAGCGCAGGAACTGCATTGTCTTTGCGAATATCAGCTAGAAATTCAAGCCCCGTTTCACCAGGCATCATGATATCGACAACCAAAAGGTCAAAGGCAATGCCTTGCAGAATTTTGCGTGCTTCGCTGGCATTGCCAGCATCAGTGACGCGAAAGCCGCTTTCTTCGAGAAACCGGCGAAGCAGAACGCGAAGCCGTTCATCATCATCGATGACAAGGATGTGATGCTCTGACATAAAGCCCCTCTATGATTGAATGCTGGGTTAAGTGAATTTAAGGCCCGTCAATTCAATTTAGCGTAATTTTGGTCATTTCGATTCGACTGGCGCAATCATCGCAATCAGATATCGCTTGTTCTGATCTTGTTGCGCGATCTGGTCAATCGTATCGCTGTCGAGCAATCCCTGCAATACCCGTTGGAACCCATCAACCGCATCAACACCGGCTTCACGATAGGCAGCGGCAAAACGGCGCCCCTGTAATGAGGTTAGGCGTGATTCAAGCGCGATGCCGGTTTCGGTAAGATATAGCAAACGCTGGCGGCGGTCAGTTGCCCCTGGTTTTTGAATGACATAGCCATCTTGCATTAATCCAGACAGAACACGCGACAGGCTTTGTTTGGTGATGCAAAGAATGGTCAAAAGATCACTGACCGTGATTCCGGGGTTGCGGCCAATAAAATAGATTGCCCGATGATGCGCACGCCCCATATTCTGCTCAGCAAGAATTGAGTCGGCTTCACCGGTGAAATCGCGGTAAGCGAAAAACATTAATTCAATGCCGCGGCGCAATTCTTCTTCGCGGAGAAAAAGAGCCTTGCCAATTGGTTTTACGTCAGCCATGTTGACCAATATAGAATGTGAGTGGTAAAAATCTCTAGTCTTTAGCATGAAATGGCCGAAATGGAACCATTTAAATTCGTGAGATAAAAGCTTTGGCTGTTTTTAGGGAGAGCATGATATGGCATTGATTCCGTTTGATGATCGCGATGGTAGCATTTGGATGGATGGCGAGATTGTGCCATGGCGCGATGCAAAAGCGCATACGCTAAGCCACGGGCTGCATTACGCCAGTCTGGTGTTTGAAGGCGAGCGCGTCTATGCCGGTAAAATCTTTAAAGAGCGTGAACATACTGTTCGGCTTCGGCAATCAAGCAAATTGCTGGATTTTGATCTGCCAATTTCAGATGATGCGTTGGATGCTGCCAAACAGGCGGTTATCGAAGCCAATAATATTGTTGATGGTTATGTGCGGGCCTATTGTTGGCGCGGTTCCGAAATGATGGCGATTTCGGCGCAGCAAACAACCGCGCATCTGGCGATTGCTGCATGGGAATGGCCAAGCTATTTTGACCCTGAAACCAAGATGAAGGGCATTACGCTTGATATTGCTAGCTGGAAACGGCCATCGCCCGAATCAGCACCTGTTCATGCCAAGGCAGCCGGTCTTTATATGATTTGTACGCTGTCGAAACATGAGGCCGAGCGCAAGGGCTTTCAAGATGCGTTGATGATGGATTATCGTGGCTATATTGCCGAAGCCACCGGTGCCAATGTGTTTTTTGTTGATGATGCAGGCACGCTTCATACGCCGATTGCCGATTGTTTCTTGAATGGCATCACTCGCCAAAGCGTGATTGCCATGGCAAAATCAATGCAAATTGAAGTGGTCGAACGGCATATCAAGCCAGAAGAATTAGGCTCGATGCAGGAATGTTTCTTAACTGGCACGGCAGCCGAGGTCACGCCAGTTTCTAGGGTCGGTGACTATCAATTCACCCCAGGTGATGTTTGCCGCAAGATGGTTGAAGGCTATAGCGCATTGGTTCACGCCTGATAGAACAAGCATCCGAAATGATCTGAAGATTGCAATAGCCACGAACCGTATGCGGTTGGTGGCTTTTTGTTAGCCGCCTGTAACTGGTGGGAAAAAGGCAATTTCGTCACGATCGCTAATCGGTGTAGCAAGATCACCATAAACACGGTTTACCGCAACCCGAACTGCATCAAGGTTTTGTAAAGCGGTTTTGTGACCAGCTGATTTGCATGTGATATGCGGGATCAAGGCGCCAACTGTATCAACGCCATCCGGGATGGGCATATCTTCAAATGAACAGCCGGTATGTTCCTTTAGCCATGCAAAATACATAATTTTCATTATCTATGGTCTCATTTATCATTGTTGGGCAGCCGCTGATGACGCAGCTGCCAATTGTGCCTAGCTATGATTCAACAGCCGATGCTGTCAATCAAGGCCTAATCGTGATTTTGCGGCAATGATGCAGCCTAGCGAAGGCTATTTACATGCCCCAAGGCACCCCTGACATAGCCTGACCCAGTTTGTACGGTCAGAATCGCGGCAATCCATAAAAGGATCAGCCCAATCTCATGCGCATAAGGAAAGCCCGGAAAGCCCGGTGCGCCCATCAAAAAGCCTAGCGCCAGAATCTGCGCGGTTGTTTTCCATTTGGCAAGCTTGGTGACTGGCGCTGATACATTTTGTTTGGCCAGATATTCGCGCAATCCCGAAATCATAAATTCACGAATGAGAATTATCAAAGCTGGCACTAAAAACAGCCATCCACTTGTTTGCACACTGGCAAGCGCCAGCAATACCGCCGCGATTAGCAATTTATCGGCGATTGGATCCAGCATCTCGCCAAACGGCGATTCAACTTTAAGCCGCCGCGCAATATAGCCGTCGACATAATCAGTGACGCTGGCGATTGTATAGAGATACAGCGCCAATTGGTAATAGAAGGGCGCTACATCACTCCAGATCAAGACCGCAATCAGCGGCGTGATGGCAATGCGCATAACGGTCATCCAATTTGGAAGCGAAGCAAGTGTAAACATGAATGCGCCTGCGATCCTTTGCGAAAAGCCTTGTTTATAATCTAGCCCTTTAAGACGGTTCAGGTGAACCAACTGGACTATCTAAGAGCCACTATAGAACCAATCATAGATTTGTTGAGCATATTTTTTCGAAATTCCCTCAACCGCTTCTAAATCGCTAAGCCCAGCGGCAGAAACCGCCCGCGCCGAGCCAAAATGCGCCAAAAGCGCCTTTTTGCGCTTTGGCCCAATGCCTGGAACAGCGTCCAATGGATTGGTGAACTCGGTCTTGGTTCGTTTGGCGCGATGCGTGCCGATGGCATAGCGATGTGATTCGTCGCGAAGCCGTTGCAAAAAATGCATCGCTGCGCTGTTGGGTGCGAGGGTAAAGCTGGCACGGCCACGGATATGAAATTGTTCGCGTCCAGCATGCCGGTCAGGCCCTTTTGAGATGGCAACGACGTTTAGATCAACAAGCCCAAGATCATCAAGCGCCTCATGCACGGCCGATAGCTGGCCAACCCCGCCATCAATCAACAGCAAATCAGGCCAATTTCCCGACTGGCGGTCGGCATCTTCTTTTAAGGCGCGTGAAAATCGCCGATGAATGACCTGCCGCATCATGGCAAAATCATCACCAATGGCGGTTGCAAATTTGCCTTCATCCTTGATGTTAAAGCGGCGATAGGCACCTTTTTCGAAACCTTCCGGCCCCGCAACAACCATGCCGCCAACCGCATGTTTGCCTTGAATATGCGAATTATCATAAATTTCAATGCGCGTTGGTGGTTCACCCAGATCAAGCGCCACTGCCAGTTCGCGCAAAAGACGGCGTTGTGATGATGCATTGGCAAGATGGCGGGCAAGCGCTTCTTCGGCATTTTTAAGCGCCATTGTTGTGACTTTGCGCCGATTGCCGCGCACGGGACAGCTAAGCGTGACCTTATGGCCTGCATTACGGGTCAATGCCTCGCTTAGAAGGCGGTGATCTTCGGGCATTTCGCTAAGCATGATTTCGGCAGGCGGTTCTTTATCTTCATAAAATTGGCCGATAAAGGCACTAATCACCTCATTGGCTGGGGTATCAGCAAGATGTGTCAGAAAATAGGATCGGTTGCCATAATTTGATCCGCCACGAATAAAGAAAATCTGAATGCAGCTTCGCTCGCCACTTCGCGCCACAGCGATGATATCAGCATCACTAACACTTGGCAGATTGATGTCTTGATTGGCCTGAATGCCGGTCAAGGCGCGAATGCGGTTGCGCCAGATGGCGGCTGTTTCAAATTCCAGCGTTTCAGCCGCCGCATGCATGCGGGCGGCATATTCGCGTTGCACATCAGCAGATTCGCCATTAAGGAAACGGCGGGCTTGCGCCATTTGCTTGGCGTAATCTTCGCGGGTGACAAGCCCAACACAAGGCCCTGAGCAGCGTTTGATTTGATATTGCAAACAGGGGCGTGTGCGACTTGCGAACACGTTGTCAGAACAGGTGCGAAGCATAAAAGCGCGGGCAAGGTCGGCCACGGTGCGATTGACCGATCCGGCCGAGGCAAATGGCCCAAAATAATCGCCTTTGCGGTTTTTCCGGCCACGATGTTTGGTCAATTGGCCAAATTCATGATCGTCGGTTAGCAGAATTTGCGGCAGGCTTTTGTCGTCACGAAGCAGGATATTATATCGTGGCTGCATTTTCTTGATCAGATTTGACTCAAGAAGCAGCGCTTCGATTTCAGATTTTGTGACAATCACTTCTAATTTTTGGGTTTCGCCAACCATGCGCATGATCCGGTTGGATAGGCGATTTGGTTGGGTATAGTTTGTGACACGGCGAACAAGATTGCGCGCCTTGCCAACATAAAGCACCTCACCAGCCGCATTCTGCATGCGGTAAACCCCAGGCTGACTTGGCAAGGTCTTAAGCTCGGTTTTCAAATAGGCAATGCCGCGTTTCAAATTTGGTGGCATGTTTGGTGTGTCTTCCACTTTATGTCTCACCTATTGGGGTTTGGCGGCGTTTCGGGGTGAAGAATTGCGATCGGCGTTCGGGGCGTATGAAAGGTTCAGTATAAAAAATTTCCCAAGAAAAGTCATTGCCGCAGTCGGGAATGAGGCGATTTTCAAGTCATGCCGATGATCCTCGACCGAGAATGATCTATGATCAATCGATGATTTACGCCCGAATACAAGGATATGGTTACCGTCTAGCTGCGCGAATGTGGAATTTGCGAATCAGCTAGATTTCATCTTCGGAAATGGTAAAAATTGTTTTCCCCGATTGCTGTGGATAAACCTGTGGAAAAACCTCTAATTTTTTTTATGGCGTACTGTTTTTCTACGAAAAATTACCCTTTGCCTAAAAAATAGGCATAAAATTAAAACATAATTATTACAGATAGTTAATATATTTCAAGGGCAAAAAGACGTTCAATCGGCGTAAATTTTAAAGTCACCTAACCGAATCAAGGCATTTTTGCAGAACTTGTGCAAAACCACTGGTGATTAGCGGCTGTTTTACGGTGATTCTTGCGATTGGCGCAAAGCGGTGTGACGCCTTGGTTCTTTGATCTTTATCAGCCTTAGCGTCGCCGTCCACGCTTTTTAATTGGCGCGCCGGGGGTGCCAGCAGGAAACCCATGCCTTTCGGCAATGGCGGATGGAACCCCGGGTTCAAACAGGCCCAGCTGGGCGGCTTCCATGCGGCGAATTTCATCGCGCAACCTCGCCGCTTCTTCAAATTCCAGATTAGCGGCAGCGGCTTTCATATTGGTTTCAAGATCAGTAAGCACGGTTTTGAAGTTACTGCCGATCAGATCGCCTGATTTGGCACCAGCTTGCGGCGTTAGATGATCACCACGTTCATAAACCGAATCCAGAACATCAGCGATTTCTTTGCGAACCGATTCAGGCGTAATGCCATGGGCGATGTTATAGGCTGTTTGGCGTTCGCGCCGCCGGTTGGTTTCATCCAGCGCATATTGCATTGAATCGGTCACGCGGTCGCCGTAAAGGATAACACGGCCATCAAGATTTCGCGCGGCGCGCCCGATGGTTTGGATAAGTGATGTTCGCGACCGAAGGAAGCCTTCCTTGTCAGCGTCCAGAATGCCAACAAGCGAACATTCGGGGATATCAAGCCCCTCACGAAGCAGGTTAATGCCGATCAACACGTCAAACACACCAAGGCGCAGATCACGCATGATTTCGATCCGTTCCAGCGTATCGATATCGGAATGGAGATAGCGAACGCGCAATCCTGATTCATACATATATTCGGACAAGGCCTCGGCCATTTTTTTGGTCAGGGTCGTAATTAGCGCCCGCTGACCCTTGGCGGCAACGTCACGGCATTCGGCAATGATATCATCAACCTGATTGACCGTTGGCCGGACAACACAATTCGGATCAATCAACCCTGTTGGCCTTACCACCTGTTCGCTAAAGACACCGCCGGTTCGCTCTAGCTCCCATTTGCCCGGGGTGGCTGAAACAAAAATGGTTTGTGGCCGGAATCCTTCCCATTCTTCGAATTTCAAAGGCCGGTTATCAAGGCATGATGGCAGCCTAAAGCCATAATTTGACAAGGTTGATTTGCGCGCAAAATCGCCTTTATACATCGCGCCAAGCTGGGGAACCGTGACATGGCTTTCATCAATGATCAAAAGCGCATTTTCTGGCAGATATTCAAACAGCGTTGGCGGCGGCTCGCCCGGCCCACGACCGGAAAGATAGCGCGAATAATTTTCAATACCGGCACAAGCACCAGTCGCCTCGATCATCTCAACATCAAATTGTGTGCGTTGTTCGATGCGCTGGGCTTCGAGAAGCTGATTATTGGCGGTGAATTCGGCAATACGGCCTTTGAGTTCCTGTTTGATCTGTTTGCAGGCTTGCTGCAAGGTTGGCCGCGGCGTCACATAATGCGAATTGGCAAAGATCGTGATGCTATCCAATGTCGCATTTTTTGACCCGGTTAGCGGGTCAAATTCAAAAATGGCTTCGATCGCATCGCCAAAAAGCGAAATGCGCCATGCGCTATCTTCAAGGTGAGCTGGAAATAATTCAACCGAGTCACCGCGAACCCGAAATGTGCCACGCACAAAATTTGTATCATTGCGGCGATATTGAAGCTCGGTCAGCTGGCGCAGTAAATCTTGCCGTGAAACAGTTTCACCAGTGGTGAGTTTCATCGTCATGCTGGAATAGGTTTCAACCGAACCAATGCCATAGATACATGATACCGACGCGACAATGATGACATCGTCACGCTCAAGAAGGGAGCGGGTTGCCGAATGGCGCATCCTGTCAATCTGCTCATTGATTGACGACTCTTTTTCGATATAGGTATCGGATCGAGGCACATAGGCTTCGGGCTGGTAATAATCATAATAGGAAACGAAAAATTCGACTGCATTATTGGGGAATAGCGACCGCATCTCGCCATATAGCTGGGCTGCCAATGTTTTGTTTGGTGCCAGAATAAGCGTTGGCCGCTTGATCTGCTGGATGACATGCGCGGCGGTAAAGGTTTTGCCTGATCCTGTCACCCCAAGCAGAACCTGATCGCGTTCGCCGGTTTGAATGCCTTCGATCAATTCGGCAATGGCGGTTGGCTGATCACCAGCTGGTTTAAATTCTGAGTTTAGGTCAAAATTTGCCGGGCCGCTTGATCGGGTGATAATGAGGTTGTCGTTACTGGTTTCGTTCATGCCCCTAAGATAGGCATGTTCGACCAAAGAAGAAAGGGGGCGCGGCGAAAAGCACTTGTCCTAAACCACAAAGCACCCCATAAATTTGAAAGGGAAAAGGAGACCGGATCAATGGGCCTTATTTCGGACAGGCTAAACCGCATCGCGCCATCACCAACAGTGTCGATTACCGACATGGCATTGAATATGAAAGCCGCAGGCCGCAAGGTGATTGGGCTTGCTGCTGGTGAGCCTGATTTTGATACGCCGCAGCATATTAAGGATGCTGCGATTGCAGCGATGAAGGCAGGCAAAACGAAATATACGCAAGTTGACGGTATCCCTGAATTAAAAGAAGCGATCTGCCGGAAATTTGCGCGTGAAAACAACGTTAGCTGCACGGCGGATATGATTACGGTTAGCACCGGTGGCAAGCAGGTTTTGTTTAACGCGTTAATGGCCAGTTTGAACCCAAGTGATGAGGTGATTATCCCAACACCCTATTGGGTTAGCTTTGCCGGCATTGTCGAAATTTGCGAGGCAAAACCGGTCTTTGTGAAGGGAAGCGGTGCCAATCCCATGAAGATTAGCGCCGAAGATCTGGAAGCAGCCATCACGCCAAATAGCAAATGGCTTATCTTGAACAGCCCATCAAACCCGGGTGGGGTTGGCTATGATGCAGATGATTTGATGGCGTTTGCCGCGGTCATGCGCCGCCACCCGCAATTGCATTTGATCAGTGACGATATCTATGAACATCTGGTCTATGACGATTTCAAATTTACGACCATGGCAACGATTACGCCGGATCTGCAAGACCGTATTCTAACCGTAAATGGCGTGTCGAAATCCTATTGCATGACCGGTGGCGCATTGGCTATGGCAGTGGGCCAGTGCCATTGATCAAGGCAATGGCAAAGGTGCAATCGCAATCAACATCAAGCCCGAATTCAATGGCGCAATATGCTGCGATTGCCGCACTGGATGGGCCGTTGGATTTCATGGCTGAAAACTGCGCTGCCTTTGCCCGCCGTCGCCAGCTTGTTTGTAATGCGCTGAACAATATTGACGGGATTGATTGCCCGCTCCCCGAAGGGGCTTTTTATGTCTATCCCTCAATTGCCAAATTGATTGGGAAAAAGCAGCCTGATGGTAAAATCATCGAAAGCGATAGCGATTTTGTCAGCTATCTTCTTGAGGTGGGTGAAGTGGCGGTGGTGCCGGGAGTTGCGTTTGGTCTGTCGCCCTATTTCAGAATCTCTTATGCCGCGGCGGATGATGTTTTGGCCGATGCGATGCAAAGAATTGCCAAAGTAACTGCCAGTCTATCTTGAAACATCTGATGTTGCGATTGGTGCGGATGCCGCAAGATTATGCCGCATAGTTGCCATATTGGCTCAGTAGGGATAGAGATCACCAACGCCTTGTCGCCGAAGGAGATAGCCAATGCTGATCAAAAAATGCCCAAGCTGGGCTATGGCTGAAGCCGATGCGACATCTGAGCATATTTACCTAAACCGCCGAGAATGGCTTCGCGCTGCAGGCTTTGCTGGTCTTGGACTGACGACTGCCTTGACTGGCGTTGGCGGGTTTGCGGCGGCTGCGGCGGCTGCCATCGAAGGTTATCCAGCGCCGCGCAATATGGCCTATCGGCTAGACCGCGATATCACGCCCGAAGATGATGCAACAACCTATACGAATTTTTACGAATTCGGATCATCAAAGAATATCTTGAAACGGGCGCAAAAGCTGGTTACTGATCCGTGGATGGTCACAATTGACGGCTTGGTTGAAACTGAAATGCAGCTAGATGCCGAAGATATGATCGCCAAGGCGGGCGGGCTGGAAGAACGACTTTACCGGCATCGCTGTGTTGAGGCATGGGCGATGGCTGTGCCGTGGAGTGGCGTGCCATTGGCCAATTTGGTCAAGCTGGCAAACCCAAAACCCGAAGCTAAATATTTGCAGATGGAAACCTTTTTTGACCCGTCAATTGCCCCTGGACAAAAGCAAAGCTGGTATCCATGGCCCTATGTTGAGGGGCTAACCCTTGCCGAAGCCACAAATGAATTGGCCTTTTTGGCAACTGGCATTTATGGTAAACCAATGCCAGCGCAGAACGGTGCGCCAATCCGGTTGGTGACACCGTGGAAATATGGTTTTAAATCGGTCAAATCGATTACGCGCTTTACCTTTACCGACCAACAGCCCGTGTCTTTTTGGGAACAGTTGAATGCGCGTGAATATGGGTTTTGGGCAAATGTGAATCCTGATGTGCCGCATCCGCGTTGGTCACAAAAAACCGAACGGCTGCTTGGCAGTAATAAGAATGTGAGAACGCAAATCTATAACGGATATGGTGAACAGGTTGCCGGTCTTTATGATGGCATGTTCCCCAATGATGACCGCAAATTATTTCACTGATTACCCTTGGCTTGGCTGGCGGCACTCTAGCTGTTAAGCCGCGCCAAAACCGATTTTACAATAGCGGGCATTTCAAAAAGCGGGGTAAAGCCGTCTTGCGGAATCTTCTCGCGCAATGGCGCAATATGCCCCGCTGCCATCATTGCATCATGAAACGCGCCAATCCGGCCGGTTTCGCTTTTCCATTCGGCAATCAGAATTGGCAGGCTGGTGATTGTTGCCTCAGAAATCATATTGACCGAATCAGATGTGACAATCACCGCATCAACTAGCCCCAAAATCCCCGGATAGGGGTTATTTTCGGCCTGATCCATGACCGCATAGGGCAATGGCCCAAGCGCGGCTGTAAGCTGGGTAACAAGATTGGCAGGTGTGCGCCGTGATGGGATCAGCGCAAGGCTGGCCCCTGTTTTGGTGGCAAAATCGGCAAGCCGGCTCGCCATATCCTTTGCCATGATCGCCGAAATATCATAGCGCCGATTGGCCCCGCCAAGCAGCACCGCCACCCGCGGCGCGGGAAGGGCGCGCCATTTCTTGCCAAGCTGATTTGCCGCATCGGCGATCTTAGGCATATCAAGACGGTTTAACGATGCCATGTTTGTTAGGACATTTGCGCCGCGTGCCGGATCATGCTGTGGCACGATCAAAATATCAAAATAATGTGGCGGCAAGCGCGGATCTTGAATATGGATTGTGCGTGTGCCAACCGCATGTGCCTTTGAAAGCTGTTTGAGGGCGATCGAAGTTCCCGCCATACGCCGACCACAAGTGATGATGATTGCCGGTTTGTCCTTGCTTAGGCGACCGGCAATTGACCCAAGCCAAGACGATAACAAGGTTTTCGGCAGGAAAGGAACAAGCCGCGGCAAGTGCCGAAGCCACCAAGATGGTTTACTGATGATATCGGCAAGGCTGGTCTGGTTTGTTATGTCGGCAGCGATCAACGCATCGCCAAGCGCAATTGCCTGCAGCCGCATGCCTGCCGTGCCATCGCTAATCACCCAAATCTGGGAATTTTCACCGTTGGTTTCGTTAGTTTTGCCCGAGGAGGGCAAAGGGGTGGATGCGGGCAAGGCGATGTCTCCATCTTGGTCGGTTTGATAACTATAAGTAACTTGGGCGCGGTCTTCAGGCAATAATATTACGCAATATCGCTTGTCGAATGATGCGTGGCGCGTCTATTATGCATATCTTATCGTAACGCTTTATTAATGCTGGCGCTGTATTTATGGCTGAAAAAATCAAACTGGACTCGGTTGATCGGCAGATTTTGCATGATTTGCAAGATCATGGGCGCATGACGAATGTCGATCTTGCCAAAAATGCCGGTATTTCGGCACCGCCATGTCTTCGGCGGGTTCGCGCATTAGAAGATGCTGGTATTATCAAAGGCTATCATGCCGATATTGATTCGGACGCGCTTGGCTATAGCGTTCAGGTGTTTGCCTTTGTTGGTCTGACCAGTCAGGCCGAAACCGATTTGCAGGATTTTGAAACGCTGGTATCGACATGGCCGCAAGTGCGCGAATGCCATATGCTGATGGGCGAAACCGATTTTCTATTGAAAATAGTTGCGCATGATTGGGATGATTTCCAGAAATTCCTGACAAGCTATCTGACACCAGCAAAAAATGTCAGCCATGTGAAAACCGCCTTGTCGATCCGGTCGGCAAAACAGCTTGATGGCGTGCCAATCAACCAAGCCTAGCTAATGCCAAACCTTGGTTGGTTTTGCTCATGCGTGTTTGGTTTTATTAGACCTTGGTGATGTCAAATAAGGCAATCGTCAATATCTCATAAGACCGCACGCCGCCCGGGGTTTGCACCTCAACCGAGTCGCCAACGCTTTTGCCAATGACGGCACGCGCAACGGGTGATGATGTTGAAATCATGCGTTTGGAAATATCAGTTTCGTAAGGCCCGACAATATGATACAGCGATTCTTCGTCGGTTTCTTCGTCAACAACACCAACGCTTGTGCCAAATGTCACTTTTTCACCATTTAATTTTTCCGCATCGATAACTTCGGCGCGGCTTGTCACATCTTCAAGCTCAGAAATGCGACCTTCGATGAATGATTGTTTTTCACGCGCAGCGTGATATTCGGCATTTTCCGACAGATCACCATGCTCGCGGGCAACGGCAATGGCATTAATCACGGCCTGACGCTCAGTGCCTTTTAGATGCGCAAGCTCTTCTTTAATGACATCGAGCCCCTGTGGGGTGAAAGGTATTTTTTCCATCGTTTTACAAATCCATCTACGCGAGCCGCAAAGCGGCGTTAACCAATAGTCTTACCGTAGGTTAACGGTTAACGCTTAATATCTGCAAGATAATCCTGCAAGGTGCGGACACCAAGCTGTCCTTGACGAAGGGCGCGAATGGCTTCAGCCGCGGCGCGGCTTCCTGAAACCGTTGTGTAATAGGGGATTTTATTGGTAAGGGCGTTATGCCGAAGCGAGAAAGAATCCTTGATAGCCCCAGCACCCTTGGCGGTGTTGAAAACAAGCTGAATCTCGCCAGACAGCATCGCATCAACAGCATGCGGCCTGCCTTCCATCACCTTATTGATCCGTGTTGCCGGAACACCAGCCTCATTCAAGGCATCGGTGGTGCCGCCTGTTGCCAGAACCTTAAAGCCATCTTTGACAAGGCTTCGACAAATTTCGACAAACGCTTGTTTATCTTCATCCCTGACCGAAATAAAGACAGTGCCCGATAGCGGCAAATCAACACCGGCACCTTGCTGGCTTTTGGAAAATGCCGCGCCAAAGCTGCGGTCAATGCCCATGACCTCGCCAGTTGATTTCATTTCAGGGCCAAGGAACACATCAACACCCGGGAACCGGGCAAATGGGAAGACCGCTTCTTTCACCGCAACATGCGGCAAATCAAAATCCTTGAGATTAAAGCTTGCCAGCTTTTCGCCAGCCATCACGCGTGAGGCGATTTTGGCAAGTGGAACGCCGGTGGTTTTTGCGACAAACGGCACCGTGCGACTGCCGCGCGGATTAACTTCAAGAAGATAGATTTTATCTTCGCGGATGGCGAATTGGATATTCATCAAACCGACAACATTCAGCGCAAAGGCAAGCTCTGAGGTTTGGTGGCGGATTTCGGCAAGAATTTCGTCGGATAAATGCTGTGGCGGTAAGGAACAGGCAGAATCGCCAGAATGAATACCAGCTTCTTCGATATGTTCCATGATGCCACCAATATAGACATCAGTGCCATCGCATAGCGCATCAACATCAACTTCGATGGCATTATTGAGAAAGCGGTCAATCAACACAGGGTTGGCTCCCGATACAACAACCGCATCACGCATATAGCGTTCAAGATCGGTGATTTGGTGAACGACTTCCATCGCCCGCCCACCAAGAACATAGGATGGCCGGATGACAACCGGCAGGCCAATACGGTCAACAATCGCGCGGGCTTCTTCGGCCGAATGGGCAATGCCATTTTCGGGCTGCAACAGATCCAGCTTTTGCAATAGTTTTTGAAAGCGTTCGCGGTCTTCGGCAAGGTCGATTGCATCTGGGCTGGTACCAAGGATGGGGATGCCTTCGGCTTCCAAAGCGGCGGCGATTTTCAGCGGAGTTTGCCCGCCAAGCTGGACGATAACGCCGCGCAGATCGCCATTTTCGGCCTCGCGCTTGATGACAGAAATCACATCTTCGTCGGTCAAAGGCTCAAAATACAGCCGGTCGGACGTGTCATAATCGGTTGAAACTGTTTCCGGATTACAATTGATCATGATGGTTTCATAGCCAGCCTCGGACAGCGCATAGCAAGCATGAACACAGCAATAGTCAAATTCGATTCCCTGACCAATGCGGTTTGGCCCGCCACCAAGGATGACAATTTTTTTCCGGTCACTTGGATCAGACTCACATTCGGCCTGATCGGTGACTTCATAGGTTGAATACATATAGGCGGTATCAGATGCAAATTCGGCAGCGCAGGTATCGATCCGCTTATAGACAGGTTTGACCCCTGCGGTTACGCGCATCGCCCGAACGGTGGCATCATCAAGATTGGCAAGCTCGGCAAGGCGGCTATCGGCAAAGCCAAGCGTTTTCAGATGGCGAAGTGATACCGCATCATCTGGCAAGCCATTATTGATAATGGCGTTTTCAGCCTCAATGATGGCCGCAATCCGTTCCAGAAACCAGATATCCCAACTTGTTGCGCTATGCACTTCGGCAATTGACATGCCGCTTCGCAATGCCATCGCAATGCGCAAAATCCGGTTTGGAACCAGCTCGCCAAGCCAGCCGCGGAGCGGGTCTTCGCCAAGCGCGCTGTCAGGTGCAGGCATATCGACATTATTCAAACCTGTCAGGCCAATTTCCATCGACCGAAGCGCCTTTTGCAGGCTTTCTTCAAATGACCGGCCAACCGCCATGGCCTCACCAACCGACTTCATCGAGGTCGAAAGATTTTGTTCGGCACCAGCAAATTTTTCAAAGGTAAAGCGCGGGATTTTGGTCACAACATAATCGATGGTTGGCTCAAAACTGGCTGGGGTGACGCCGGTAATGTCATTGACCAGCTCGTCAAGCCGATACCCAACTGCCAATTTGGCAGCGACTTTGGCAATCGGAAAACCGGTTGCCTTTGAAGCAAGTGCTGATGAGCGGCTGACGCGCGGGTTCATCTCGATCACAATGACACGGCCGGTATTTGGGCAAACGGCAAATTGTACATTTGACCCGCCAGTATCGACGCCAATTTCACGAAGCACCGCCAATGACGCATTACGAAGTACCTGATATTCCTTGTCGGTAAGGGTCAGGGCAGGGGCAACGGTAACCGAATCCCCTGTATGGACACCCATCGGATCAATATTTTCGATTGAACAGATGATGATGCAATTATCGGTCGTGTCGCGCACAACCTCCATCTCAAATTCTTTCCAGCCAAGAAGCGATTCTTCGATCAGCACTTCGGACACCGGCGACAGACGAAGACCATTGCCAACGATGGTCTCAAATTCGGCGCGGTTATAGGCAACGCCGCCACCTTCACCACCAAGGGTGAAAGACGGGCGAATAATCGCTGGCAAACCAACCTTATCAAGGGCAGCCAGTGCGTCGGCAAAATTATTGACCGTGCTGGCGCGGGCGCATTCAAGCCCGATCCGTTCCATCGCCAGGCGGAATAATTCGCGGTCTTCGGCCATTTCGATTGAGGCGGTTCGTGCGCCAATCATTTCGACGCCGTATTTTTCCAAAGTGCCGTCATGATAAAGCGAAAGCGCGGTATTCAGCGCAGTTTGGCCGCCCATTGTCGGCAACAGTGCATCGGGGCGCTCAGCTTCGATGATTTTGGCAACGGTGCCCGGGGTGATTGGCTCGATATAGGTGGCATCGGCCATGTCCGGATCGGTCATGATCGTTGCTGGATTGGAATTTACCAGAATGATGCGATAGCCATCGGCCTTGAGTGCCTTACAGGCCTGTGCGCCAGAATAGTCGAATTCGCAGGCCTGCCCAATAATAATGGGGCCAGCGCCGATGATGAGAATAGATTTGATATCGTTGCGGCGCGGCATATCTTAAGCTCTCGTTTTTTCCATCAGGTCGGTAAATCGTTCAAACAGATACCGCGAATCATGTGGTCCAGGTGATGATTCGGGGTGATATTGAACACAAAAGGCAGGTTTGCTGGTGTGACGCAGCCCTTCGATCGATTGATCGAAAAGCGAAATATGCGACACTTCCAATGTGGCAGGCAGGCTGTTCGGATCGACCACAAAACCATGATTCTGGCTGGTGATCTCGATCTTGCCAGTGGCAAGGTCTTTGACCGGATGATTGGCGCCGCGATGACCGCGGTCCATTTTGTGGGTTTTGGCACCAAGCGCCCAGGCCATAAGCTGATGACCGATACAAATGCCAAATACCGGCATATTTTGATCAATCAGCTTAGCAATCTGCGGGCCAGCATAAGCGGCGGTTGCAGCCGGATCACCGGGACCATTTGATAAAAATACGCCGTCTGGCTGCAAGGCCATGATTTCGTCAGCTGTGGCATTCGCTGGCACAACGTGAACCGCGCAGCCAGCATCTTCAAGACTGCGCAGAATATTGTGTTTGCAGCCAAAATCCATGGCCACGACTTTATATTTGGACGGCGTTTCAAGGTGGATTGATTTGTCCATCTGCCAGCTTCCCTGATGCCAATCGTGGGGATTGTCACAAGTGACATCAATCGCAAGATCCATGTTTTTCAGACCAGGCCATGCGGCGGCCTGTGCCTTAAGCGCGTCAATGTCAATATTGCCATCAGGCGCATGACACAAAGCGCCGCGCGGTGCGCCAAGATCGCGAATGCGGCGGGTCAGCGCGCGCGTGTCAATGCCGCTAATCCCGGGCAGATTATGCGTTTTCAGCCAGCTATCAAGATCACTTGTTGCCCGCCAGCTTGCCGGATTGGTGACCGCTTGACGAACGATCAATCCCAAGGCGGCCGGTTTTATGGTCTCGAAATCCTGATTATTGGCGCCAACATTGCCAATATGCGGAAAGGTGAAAGTGATGATCTGTCCAGCATAGGAAGGGTCGGTCAGGATTTCCTGATAGCCAGTCATTGATGTGTTGAAACATATTTCGCCAACATTGGTGATGGCGGCACCGAATCCATAGCCGGTGAAGACAGATCCATCTTCAAGAACGAGGGCTGCTGTCGGATTGTACTGATTGGAGCGAAGCGCAGCAAAATACTGGCCAGACTTGATTTTCTGCCCCATTTGATCCTATATCCTGCTACAAGAAACCCGTTAGCAAACCGATGTTACCAAACGGATGTTGTGATACCCGAGCAGACGCAATTGGTCAAGCCAAAGCAGGAGGGCTTGCAGCATTTGCTTTAGTCACGTAAAAGCGCGTCGTTTAGTTGGAGCGACACCTCATTGGTTTCATAAAGGATTACATTCTCATGCGCGAAAATATTGCAGCAGCAATGAAGCAGGCATTAAAGGATAAGGATCAGGCAGCTTTAGGCACAATGCGGCTTATTATGGCTGCCCTGAAAGATCGTGACATCGCTGCAAGAGGCAATGGCAATCCTGATGGCATCAGCGATGATGATATCCTTGGCCTGTTACAGACGATGATCAAGCAACGCACCGAATCAGCAAAAATGTATAATGATGGTGGGCGCCCCGAACTGGCCGACGCTGAAGAAGCCGAAATTACCATCATCAAAGGATTTTTGCCAGCCCAGCTAAGTGATGACGAAATGAAGTCGGCAATTGCCGTTGCCATCGAACAAACAAGCGCAGCATCGGTCAAGGATATGGGGCAGGTGATGGGCTTTTTGAAAAGCAATTACGCTGGCCAGATGGATTTTTCGGCTGCCAGTCAGGCGGTCAAGACAGCCCTGATGGGAAAAAGCTGATCAGCCTTTTCACTGTACCTAACAAGTTCGTTATTTATCGCGGTTTTAAGACGTTCTGATCCTGCCCGCCTGATGCCAAGTTGATCGACCTTGCCAAATTTGGTGGTTTTGACGCCTCAGTTTATGATATCGATAAATATGGTTGCTGGCCAACAGTGACCCCATCACTGAAACCTCTTTTAGCTGACCAGCCAAGCGGAGCTTTAAATTATGGCGGTGCCGCCCGAATTTATCGAAGATCTTCGCCAACGCGTGCCGCTTTCCGATGTTGTTGGGCGGCGGGTAAAGCTGATCCGCAAAGGCCGCCGTCACAGCGGTCTATGTCCGTTTCATGCCGAAAAAACCCCGTCTTTTTCCGTTGTTGATGATGATGGGTTTTACCATTGTTTTGGATGTGGTGTTCATGGAGATGCGATTTCGTTTCTTCGTGAAATGGATGGTTTGGAATTTATGGAAGCAGTTGAACGTCTTGCCGAAATGGCCGGATTGGCCGTGCCGAGCACAGTTCCACAAGATCTGGCCACATCACGTCAGCGCAAGGCCGCGCTTGAAATTCTGGAAGAGACAACCTTGTTTTTCGAAGCCGCAATGCAGCTTGATGGTGGCCGCAATGCAACCCGCTATTTAAAGCAGCGCAGGCTCGATTCGGCGATTGTGAAAACCTACCGGATTGGCTATTCGCCGCGAATGGGGCTGCGTGCCGCGTTAAAGGATAAGGGCTTTTCCGATGAGGATATGCTTGCCGCGGGTGTGATCCGTAAGTCGGATCGTGATGGCAGTCTTTATGATTATTTTCGCGACCGCGTCATGTTTCCGATCGAAAACAGACAAGGCAAGGTGATTGCCTTTGGCGCGCGGGCGCTTGGTGATGCCCAGCCAAAATATCTGAATTCGGGCGAGGGGCCGACCTTTTCGAAAAAAGCCGTTCTTTATGGATGGGTTCAAGCGCGTGAAGGGCTTCGCCGGAATCTGCCTCTTGTTGTTGCTGAGGGCTATATGGATGTGATTGCCATTCATCGCAGCGGCGCTGCTGCGGCAGTGGCACCGCTTGGCACGGCCTTGACGCCTGAACAGATTGCGCTGTTGTGGAAATTGCATGATGAACCGGTTTTGTGCTTTGACGGTGATGCTGCCGGACAACGGGCGCAAACGCGCGCCCTTGAACGGATTTTACCGCTTCTCGAGCCCGGACGATCGGTGCGGCTGGCGGCGCTTCCTCAAGGCATGGATCCTGACGATCTAATTGCGGCAAGCGGGCCTGAGGGGTTTCGCAAATTGATTGGCACGGCGCGGTCACTTGTTGATAGTCTGTGGGAACAGACACAGGCCGAATTTGATATTCGCCAGCCCGAGGCGCGGGCGCAATTCTGGCAGGCGGTTCGCGGCCATGTTCGCAGCATTGGCAATAATCAGGTACGAAGCGCCTATGGTGATGAAATCGAAAGCCGAATCGCCGCAATGCGTAATCAAATTCGTGGCATATCATCAATGGTGGCACCGCGGCGCGCGTTTCGGCCGCAAACAGGGCTGATTAATCGGCATCGTGCGGTTGTGGCAATATTATTGGCGCATCCATCCTTGGTTTCTGCCAATTTTGAGGCCTTGTTGATGCTCGATTCGGGGGATCAAACACTCGAAAGCCTGAAAAAAGCACTTATTGACGCGGTAATCCGCGATCCAGACCTTGACGCAGCAGCGATAAACTATCATCTACAGGGATCTGAATTTGGGTGATGTATTGGCGGCAGTGACGGGGGATGACATGAAAGCCAGACTGCCATTTGATCCGAGCCACATTGTCAAACGACAAAGCCGCGATGCATCTAGGTGAATTACTTCAACTTGTTGGCGGTAAGTCCGGATTGTTTTCGCAGGCTGGCACCTCAAAAAAATAGATAATACCGGGCCTCTGCCCACAGGCTTTGCCGAAATGGCAGGTAAATGACATTTGATGCAACAACACCGGGTCAAGCGCATTCGGTTGGGTGCGCAGCCGGACAGGAATATGAGCAACAAAATGGCCAGTAAAGCAAAAAAACAAGCCGAACCTGAGCAGAACACGCCAGAAGCAGCCGAAGCGGCCAGCCTCGACGCAGCTCAGCAAACCATCAAAACCTTGATGAAGCTTGGCAAGGAACGCGGTTTTGTTACGCATGACGAGCTGAACGCGGCGCTCCCTGCCGAAGATTACACATCCGAACAGATTGATGATGTGATGTCATCTTTGAACGAGATGGGCGTTTCAGTTATTGATAGCGCTGAAAGCGACAGTGATGACGAGGCAACCGAAGAAGGCCGCGCCGCAGGCAATCTGTCCGATAGTGATGTATCGGGTACCGATGATCCGGTGCGGATGTATCTCCGCGAAATGGGTAGTGTCGAGCTGTTATCGCGCGAGGGCGAAATTGCCATTGCCAAACGGATCGAAGCTGGCCGTGAAATGATGATTGGTGGCATTTGTGAATCACCATTGACCATTCGCGCCTTGATGCATTGGCGTGACCAGATTGCCGATGGCGTTGTTCCGCTTCGCGATATTATCGATCTTGAAGCCACTTACGCCAAAATTAACGGTAACCCGCTGATCGACCAGAACACCGTCAACCCTCTCGGCGATGACATTCCTGATAATGACCTCGAGGATAGACCTCGAAGACGAAGAAGAAGAAATTGAAGACGAAGAAGAAGAAGAAGACGAAGATGAGGATGATGAAAGTCGGGATAGCGATACCGACACATCAACCCGTGACTCGCACAATGATAATGATGAAAATGACGATCTGAACCTATCGCTTGCCGCGCTGGAAGATGCCGTTCGTGATGATGTGATGGCGCTTCTTGACGAAGTTGGCACAACCTATAAGGCCTTTGTCAAAAGCCAGGATCGTCGCCTTGCCCGTATGGCCAAGGAACAGCCGCTTGTCCAAAAAAGCGAAACCACGCATTTTGAGATTAAAGTCAAGCTGTGTGAATTGATGGAAGGGGTGATTTTCAACCCGAACCGGATTGAAGCCTTGAGCGAGCAAGTCTTTACCCTGAACCGGCATGTTACCCAGGTTGAAGGCCGCCTGATGCGCCTTGCCACCGATAATGGCGTAACCCGCGTTCAGATGATTGGTGCATGGAACGGCCGCGAGATTTGTGACGATTGGCCTGGCACTGGCTTTAACAACAAGGCCTGGAAAAAGCTGTTGACCAATAGTGCTGATGAAATTGCCGAACTGCGCGACAAAATCAAGCTTGTTGTTGATGATATTGGTCTGTCGGTTCCTGAATTCCGTGAAGTGATCCAAACCATCCAGCGTGGCCAGCGCGAAGCAGCGCGCGCTAAAAAAGAAATGGTCGAAGCCAATTTGCGGCTGGTGATTTCGATTGCCAAGAAATACACCAATCGCGGCCTACAATTTCTCGATCTTATTCAAGAGGGCAACATCGGCCTGATGAAGGCGGTTGATAAATTTGAATATCGGCGTGGCTATAAATTTTCGACCTATGCAACATGGTGGATTAGACAGGCCATCACGCGCTCGATTGCAGATCAGGCGCGCACGATCCGGATTCCGGTTCATATGATCGAAACAATCAACAAGCTGGTTCGTACATCGCGCCAGATGCTGCATGAAATTGGTCGTGAGCCAACACCCGAAGAGCTTGCTGAAAAACTGTCTATGCCGATTGATAAAGTCCGTAAGGTTTTGAAGATTGCCAAAGAGCCAATCAGTCTTGAAACCCCAATTGGTGATGAGGAAGACAGCCATCTTGGTGATTTCATCGAAGATAAAAATGCTGTGCAACCGCTTGACGCCGCCATCCATGCCAATTTGCGCGAAACCACAACGCGTGTTCTGGCCAGCCTGACAGCGCGTGAAGAACGCGTCTTGCGCATGCGGTTTGGCATTGGCATGAATACCGATCACACGTTGGAAGAAGTTGGCCAGCAATTTAGCGTAACGCGCGAACGTATCCGGCAAATCGAGGCCAAGGCGCTTCGCAAGCTAAAGCATCCGTCACGGTCGCGTAAATTGCGTAGCTTTCTCGAAAGCTAGGTTTATACGGCATGCCTGATGGGGCGCGCCGTGAATATATCTGTTGCGGGGAAAGGGGCTGGCGTTAGCGCTTGTCATCGACCCGCCAAAGGGGTGGGGCCTGTAGTTCAATTGGTTAGAACCCACGGCTCATAACCGTGTTGTTGCAGGTTCGAGTCCTGCCGGGCCCACCAACCCTTGCATTTTGGATCGTCTGTCACGAAGATTGCGTGGCCACAGCCGTTTATGAAGATGAAGCAGCTTCAAATACTAACTCATCCGCCAACCATCCTGCGAACTCATCTACTTCTCGATGTGGCCTGCATGCATCGGATACGATATGGTAGCCTTTGCCAGTTGCCAGCCAACGATCAGTGAATGGTACCAACTGCTCTACATATGCAACGGTTGATCTTGATGGTGGTGATGTGATGCGCCAGCGTTTGCTCTAGCGCGCGTGGGGCCTAAATTGCGCGGCCTTTGGCGGTGGCATAGATAAGCGCCTCGATAAACAAGTCCTTATTCGATGATAATGGCACCAGCTTTATGTCTTCTTCAAGATGAAGATCAATTTTGGTGGCACCGGCGCTTTTGGCGCGCGCTTCTGCAAGCTGTTTTGCCGCAATCCGTGCGGTGGCAAGCGCGTCATCAAGGCTGGATTTATCAATTGGGCCATCGGCAAGATGAATGCGGAATTTTGTTTCGGCAGGCTGGGTAATCGAAACCATCACCCGCTGGCGAACCGATCCGGCCGCTGCGCCAACCGCGCCAGCAACATCGGCATGATTAGGAACCGTCAGCACAACCCCCATCGCGTTGGCGATTGGAGGGTAATGGGTGGCGGCTGATGCGCCAAGCGCAATTAGATCAGTATTTAATTTTACCCCAACCGAGACAAGCTGGTCGTTATTGCCGGTGTTTTGCGAAATGATTGTGCCAGAAGCGGATTGCTGGAAATTGCCGCTTCGCCGCCGCCTTCATGCGCCAAGGCGGCATCCGTCAGTGCCAAAGCCGATCGCCGGTGCAATTCATCAAGAGCCAGTTCGGCAAGATCTAGCGGTGTTGTCGCAATTGCAATGCCGGCCCCATTGCGCTGGCGTGCCATTAATTTTGCGCCAAGCATGGCAGCCTCATCGTCAAATTCGGTAAAGGCACCCGAGACATGCGCAGCATCGGTCGGGGTAAAGCTGGACAGGCCAAGAAGCCCGCGGCTGATCAATCGGTCAACCGCGCCAAGCGCCAATTGCGTTGCCGCCAGTTCAGCAACCGGCGCGGGGCCAACGGCAATGGCTTTCTTGGCAAGCCTGATTTCCGAACGCGTAAGCCATTGTGGAACGCCATCAGGCATGATCGGAAAGACGAAACGCGCATCAGTGGCCATTGGCACGGCCAGATCAAGCTGGCGGGAAAGAAGGTCCTTTAATGTCGGCCAGCGCAGCGCCAGCAAGGACAGCGGCGTTGCCCGTCTTGGGCCAAGGGTAAGCCCGCCCGTTCTGCCGCGCAAGATTGGCATGACCTCGCTGTCGCCACCAAGTCCGTAGGTTCGTATCTCGGCGGCCTCGACCATTGTTTGCCAGCCGCCAACAAAGGCACCGTCTTTTTTCAAGCGTGGCGTGCCATTATGCAAAAAGGCAATATCGGTTGTGGTGCCGCCAATATCGGCAATCAAGGCTGATTTTGCACCAGCCAGAAACGCCGCGCCGGAAAGGCTGGCGGCTGGGCCCGACAAAACGGTTTCAACCGGACGCGACAGGGCAAAATCGGCCTGAAGCAGCGAGCCATCACCCTTGACCACCATCAGCGGGCAAGTCAGGCCTTGTTGTGACATGATGTTTTGCGTGGCGGTAATTAGCCGTTCCAAAAGATTGATCAGGCGGGCATTCAACACCGCGGTCAGGGCGCGTCGCGGCCCACCAAGCGATGAAGATAATTCATGGCTGCAGGTGATGGGAAGGCCGGTTATTTCACGAAGCAAATCGCGGGTTTCAGTCTCATGAAGTGGGTTTCGCGTGGCAAAATGACCAGCAACCGCAAAGGCCGAGACTTCGGATTTCAGCTTATGCGCGGCAGCATCGAGTGCGGCAATGTCTAATGGTGCTTGAATGCCGCCATCGGGGCGATGGCCGCCATTGATGAAATAGACCGGATCCTGTCCAAGGGCGCGCGCCAGATCGGCGCGTTCAAGCGCAGCCTCGTCAAATCCGATCAAAAACAAGCCAACGCGTCCGCCAACACCCTCAACAACAGCGTTGGTGGCAAGCGTTGTCGACAGCGACACCATCTTGATATCATCTGGCGTACCGTCAAAATTGGCAAGAACTTTGGCAATGGCACCGCCAAGACCAACCGACAAATCATCGCGTGTGGTCAGCGCCTTGCCGGTTGCTAAAACAACGCCGCGATCAACATCAAGAAGCGCCGCATCAGTGTAGGTGCCGCCAGTATCAAGGCCGATTACAAGTGACATGCGATTATTCCTTTTGGTTTGGTGCCAGGTAGCAAATTACGCCGATCACCCGCAAATGCGATTATCCTGTTGGCGCATGTTTGGCAAAAAACGCTAAAATCCAGCTTGCAACCAATTTGCCATCATGCGGTGTGGCAAGCGATTGACGACTTTCATTGACGCAATCGGCACCGGCCCTATCAACAAGCAGGTTGGAAAGCGCATCGGTATAGTCAGCGTCAAATTCGGGATGACCCTGAATGGCAAAAACATCATCCCCGATAACAAAAGCAGCATTTGCGCAATGGTTGGCGCTGGCAATGCGCCGTGCCCCATCGGGAAGGCTGGTCACCTGATCTTGATGAACATGAATCAGATTGATTTTGTCACGGCTGGTTTCAATCCAATCTGGAAGGTCGGTTAAGGCCAGTTCCTTGACGCCAAGACCCCAGCCTTTATCCCATTTGCGGGCATGGCCGCCAAGCGCATGAGCAATGATCTGATGACCGAAACAAACGCCGGCAAGCGGCTTTTTGGCAGCATAGATCTGGCGCAGAAAATCCATTAATTTCAGAATGAATGGCGCATCGTCATAAACACCATAGGCGGAACCGGAAACAAGATAGCCGTCATAATCGTCAATTTGCGCTGGAAACACGTCATCGACCACTGCCAATGTGGTAAATCGGAAATTCTTGCCGACTGGAAGGCTGGCAAAAAGATCGCTGAACATATCATTATAATCATGAAAGCGCTGGGGCATCGCCTTGTTGGTATGACCCGCCAAAAGAATTGCGATATGCATATGCGATGGTTCCTATCTATTCGCAGGACTCGTTTATCTGCGGCACTAAAATGCCAACCCAAACGACTTATAATCCCAAAAAGGCTAGTGATCCAGCGGCTTTATATCTGTCTTAACAGCGGCAGTTTCTTTTTTTAATTCGGCCAGAACGAATAGCCGCAAGGCCGATGACAGCCCGCCATCACGTTTGCGGTCAATATTTTGCACAAGGCTGGCAATTGATTGCCCACGACTGGCTGCAATATCCTGCAGCACGTCCCAAAAAGGCTGTTCCAATGACACGCTTGTCCGGTGTCCGTGAATGGTCATGGATCGCTTGATCATCATCGTAATATCATGCGCTTTAAGGCCGATTTTGGCAAACCCGTTTTTGGCAAAATCAACTTTGGCAAAGGTGTGGCTTGGCCAAGATTTGAGACGGTGCCGGTGATCGGTGCGAGTGATCAGTGCTAGCGGCGGAAAGCGCCAATCAGCTCAAGATGATTGCTAAATGAGAATTGATCAATGACTTGAACCCATTCAAGCTGAAACCCGCTTTCTGTCAAAATGGCCGCATCCCGCGCAAAGCTTGCCGGATTGCATGACACCATCGCGATTGTTGCAATGCCGGATTGCGCCAGCATCTGGCATTGTGCAGCAGCGCCGCTTCGAGGCGGGTCAAGAATGGCCATGTCAAAACCTTCCAACTCATCAGGCATTAACGGCGCGTCAAACAAATTGCGGCTGGCGGTCTTTACCTGCCCGCCAATGCCTGTGGCGTCAACGCCAAATTTCAACGCAGCAAGGGCATCCTCGCTTTGCTCAACGGCCAGAAGATTGGCAATATTATCTAGCAGCGGCAGGCTAAGCGTGCCGCATCCGGCAAAAAGATCGACAATCTGGCGCGCTGATCCAGCGATTTCAGCAATGGCATTTTGTAAAATCGTTTCGCCATCACGGGTGGCTTGTAAAAAAGCACCCGGAGGAGGTGAAACGCCAATCTTGCCAAATTGAACCACAGGAATTTCAGGGGCGAAAAGCGTCATCGGACTGCCATGATCGGTAACTGATAGCCGTGCCAATCTTATGCTTGCTGCCCAATTGCCCAATTTTGCAAGCATGTCCGGACTCCAAGGCCGCGCCCCTGAAATTGGTTCAATATAGAGACAGATATTGCTGTCTTCTGCATTGCCGGTGCTGCGGTCAAGAAGGTTGGCATGCGCATCTGCGGCAAAGCCAGCAGGAAGATGGGCGCTGGCAAAATCCTGCAAGGCTTCTTGCAGTGCCAACAGGTTTGGGTGAAGAACAGCACAGCCGTCAGGGCTGACAATATGTTGACCCATATGTTCGCGAAAACCGACAATCGCCCCATCAGCAATGCATTTCAGATGGAAGTTGGCGCGTCGGCGGCTTTTCAGCGGCGAGCTGTAAAGCGGCCTTATCGTGCCAGCTTTGATTTTGGCACGATCGAGGAAATTGGCAACAAGGGCGCTTTTCCAGCTGCCGATTTTGGTTTCATCCCAATGCTGAAACCGGCATCCACCACATGCCGGAAAAGCATCGCAGCGCGGTGTATGGCGATCGGGTGACGGCGTATATAGCTCGATAATGCGCGCCTTGATTCCTTGTGGAGTCAGGGAAAGCGGCTGAACTAACAAGCGTTCGCCCGGAAGGCTGGCCGGAACAAATACATCATGTTCGGCCTCGCTGTAATTATGGGTATAAAGCGCTTTGGCAATGCCGTCGCCGCGCCCACCTATATGGCTGATTGTAACCTCGATTGGCGGCGCATTGCGAGGCAGGCGGCCAGCCATCTGGTTAGATTTTGCCGACCGTTTCTTGCTTGGCTTTCGGTTGGATTGGCGTGCCATTTGCTGATCGCCCTTATTGGTTAAATGTGACATGCGCCATTTGCGCAAGAAAGAAAACACCCAATTAAAAATGCTCAATTAAAAAACGCTTAATTACAGGCGACGCGCAAGCTATACCATACGCCCGATGATATGTACCTCATCAATCCGCCGCTGGTAACTGCCATAGGCCGAATTTTCTAAGGAAATACGAACCATTAGCGGTGTGGTGCTGGGAATAATCTCAATGCGTTTGGCAACAAGGCCAATACCATCATCAAGAATGAAAATACCTGGCGGTGGCGGGCGGGGCTGACTGCAAATTGGTCTTGGCGGTAATGTTGTTGGGCGGTCGGTGGAAAAAATCGCGCCGCAAATCAAATCCAGCCTGAATAGCAAACGGGTCCAGCCGCATGACCGCAGCTCGTGAAACCCTGTCGAATATCATTGACGCCAGCCGTGATCTGTTGCAACGCCATGAAGGGTGGCGGCAATTCCCCTATTACGACACGCGCGGTAAATTAACCATCGCGGTTGGTCGCAATCTTACCGATCGCGGCCTTGCTGATGATGAAATTGACTATCTATTTGCCAATGATCTGATCATTACGCTGAATATTTGCCATGATCTATATCCGTGTTTTGCCTGCTTAACACCGGCGCTGCAGGCAGCGCTTATTTCAATGACATTTAATCTTGGTAAGCCGTGTCTTGCCGGTTTTAGGCGGATGCGCGCTGCGATTAATCGTGGCAATTGGCATGGGGCGGCTAATGAAGCCGAAAACAGCCTTTGGGCGCGTCAAACACGGCACCGCGCCACCGATATTGCTCGCACGGCTTCGCGGCTTGCATAAGCCGTAAAACAAATGGCGTTAAAAGACGCCCCTTATCAGGCGCAGATCATTGGGCGCGGGTGATTGGGTGACTAATTTTGCCGCGCTGCTGAAAACCTAGCGGCGGCCTTAAGCGCGGCGATGATGGGCATCTGGCTTTGATCGGGTGATGACAGCCGCGACAGCGCGGCAATGGCGGCATTGGCATAATCGCCAGCAATCGCAATCGAACGGTCAATGGCATCATGGCTGGCAAGAATGGCCTGTGCGGTGGCAAGATCGTCATCGGCAAAATTGCCGTCACCCATTGTGCGTTGCCAGAATTCACGGTCATTTGCATCGCCATCCTGCCATGCCAGAATGATCGGAAGGGTGATTTTCTGATCGATGAAATCATCGCCGGTATTTTTGCCCATCGCACTGCTGCTGACGCCATAATCCATTGCATCATCCATGATCTGGAATGCCAGCCCAAGCTGCAGCCCGTAATCATGCATCACCGCAACATCATCATCATTTGCGCCTGCCAGCTTGGCTCCAGCGGCGGCGGCGGCGGCGAATAAAATTGCTGTTTTGCCTGTGATCACATCGAAATAGGCATCTTGCGGCGTGTCGGGCATGCCAGCGATGGTCATTTGTTTGATTTCGCCTTCAGTGATCCGCGCCGACGCGTTTGCCAACTGGCCAAGAACCGTAATATCACCAGCCTCAACCATTAATTCAAAGGCGCGGGCAAACAGAAAATCACCGACCAGAACCGAGGCTTCATTTCCCCAAAGCGCATTTGCCGTATCGCGGCCACGCCGTAAATTTGATTCATCAATCACATCATCATGAAGAAGCGTTGCCGAATGGATGAATTCGACGGCGGTTGCCAGCCCCACTGCATGCGCGCTGCCACCGGCAATTTGCGCTCCAGCCAGTGTCATCATCGGGCGGATGCGTTTACCGCCAGCGGCAATCAAATGTCCGGCCAGTTTGGGGATCAACGGCACATCGCTGGCAAGCCGCTGCAAAATCATTGCATTGACGGCTTTCATATCATCGGCAAGCAGATTGACCAATGGGTCAAGCGAAACCAGTTCGCCGTGATTATAGATCACAGGATTAGCACTCATTCTTTCAACTCACCAAATGGCTATTGCCATCTTCCTAAAGAAAATATGTATTTGCGCAATTAAAGCCATTTGGCTTTTTGACGACAGCTTCATCGCGCTAGCCATTGGCGGCGCACGTAGATGACCTGTCTAAAATCTCTCCTCATTCATTACGATGCCGTATAACCGCCTAGCAAGGAAAAAGGCCAACCCACGGCGACTTTTGTCGTTGCAACGCTTGGTAATTCGCCAAAAATGCGGCATGATGCGGCTTCATGGAACATCTTGTTAGCACAACCGATAGTGTGCGCCTGTCATTTTTGCTGGCGCTGTTGCGTGATGCAGGCATAAAGGCGCATGTATTCGATGCAAATATTTCGGCGCTTGAGGCTGGCATTGGGGCTTTTCCGCGCCGGATCATGGTACCGGCGAAACGGCTTTTGGCGGCAAAAACGCTGCTTGAGGATGCAAATGAATTTTATGATGATTGATCATGGTCGTTTGTCCAGCGGCTGGCAGCAAAGCCAGACGCTCCAGCCCCTGATAAGGGTGACAAAAACATGAGCCAAGATCCGACAACCGGAAATGATGCCAAAACAGGCGATGGCGCACCGCCTGATGGCCTTGATGATCTGGCGGTAACGCATGATCATTTGCTTGGCAAAACCGTGTCGGTTATGCAGCCAAAAAGTGGGTTTCGTGTTGGCACTGATGCGGTGCTTCTGGCGGCGGCGATTGGGGTGAATCGTGGCCGTGTTCTAGATATGGGAGCAGGGGTTGGCGGGGTCAGCCTGTGCTTGGCACGGCGGCTTGATGCGGTGCAGATAACCGCGATTGAGATTGATCCGGTGATGGCGGCACTGGCGCAGCGGAATGTCGCGGCCAATGGTTTTGATGACCGGCTTCGTATTCTGCGCGATGATATTGTCAAAATGCCATCGGTTCTGGCGGGCAGTTTTGATCATGTTGTTAGTAACCCGCCCTATCATTACGCAACCGGCACAAGGCCGCGCGACAAACGGCGGGCTTTGGCGCACATTGGCGAAGGTTTGGCGCTTGGTGATTGGGTTGCATCGGCAATGTGGGCTGCAAAACCGCGTGGACGGATCAGCTTTATTTGCCGGGCTGATCGGGCTGATGAATTGATCCATCTCTTTACCGTGGCAGGTGCTTCAGAAGTTCTACAATTCCCGCTTTGGCCGCGGCCAATGGTGCCGGCTGGGCGGGTGATCATTCAGGTGCGCAAGGCGGTGTCTGGCCCGGGCGCAATTTTACCCGGTCTTATCATGCATAATGATGATGGCAGCTTTACCGAAGCTGCTAGCCGCATTATGAATGGTCAAGGCCTGTATATGGTGCATCCTGCCCGCAGGGTTTAGGCGTGACCGGCAGTGATGCCAGATGAAGGGAAATAGGGGAAATGGGACTTTTGTCCAAAATAATGTTTTGGCGGCGGCGCAGGTCGGTTGTGCCGGTGGTGCGCTTAAGCGGTGTGATCTCGCAATCGGGCAGTCTTGGGCGGCGCGGCCTATCGCTTGAATCGGTTGAGCCGCAATTGAAAAAGGCCTTTTCGATCAAGCGTGCCAAGGCGGTAGCCATCATCATTAACTCGCCTGGAGGCTCGCCGGTGCAATCATCATTGATTGGCCAGCGAATTCGTGACCTTGCCAACCGCGCCGATGTGCCGGTTTTGGCTTTTTGCGAGGATGTGGCGGCGAGTGGCGGCTATTGGCTGGCGGCATCAGCCGATGAAATTTTTGCCAATCCGGCATCGGTGATTGGGTCTATTGGGGTGATATCGGCTGGTTTCGGTTTTGATAAAGCCATTGCCAAGCTTGGCATTGACCGGCGGGTTTACACCGCTGGAGAGGCCAAAATGACGCTTGATCCGTTTCAGCCTGAACGCGATGAAGAAATTGACCGGCTGAAAGGATTGCAGGCTGATATCCATAATCAATTTATCAGCCATATCGAACAGCGTCGTGGATCACGGCTGAAAGGCGCACATGATGAATTATTCAGCGGTGCGTTCTGGACAGGCCAACGTGCGCTTGAATTGGGATTGATTGACGGGCTTGGTGAATGTCGCCAAACATTGCTTCAACGCTTTGGCGATGACACTGACGTGATGTTTGTTGAGCCAAAGCGCAAATTCCTGCCGCTTGGACTTCCGGCAATGAGCAGCCATCTTGTTCAAGAAACCGCCGATCTTGCGATTGAGCGTGCTTATTTTTCGCGTTTCGGGCTGTAAAAGCCAAACCGGTTATGTCAGGATAGCGCCATATTTGCTGCTTGCTGGCAGACCAATGGCTGGCTTTACGCAAAACCAGCATACGCCGGTAGCATCACGCCTTTAAAGGACGCTTGAATAATGGTTCTCTCACTTCCGAAAATCCTTGGTCTTTTTGCCCTGATCTGGCTTGTCTGGATGGCATTTCGGTTTATCGAGGCACGCCAGAAAAACCGTGCTGATCAGCCATTAGACAAAAATGGCGACGCGGCGGGGGCGGCGAAAAAAGACCAGAATGACGCATCGGTTGATTTGCAGGAATGCACAATTTGCGGGGCATGGGTAAGCGGCGAGACCTGTGATCGGGAAAACTGTCCCTATTAGCGGCAGCAACAGCTTGCCTTTTGATATGGTTTCCGGCTAATTTCCGTGCATCTTTTGCAATAGGAATCGTGACGGATGCCAACATCACAAAGCGACGAAATTAGAACCGATTTCCAGTCGATTATTCTAAATTTACAACGCCATTGGGCAAAGCAGGGCGCGGTTGTCCTGCAGCCCTATGACATGGAGGTTGGCGCGGGTACATTTCACCCGGCAACAACGCTTCGTTCGCTTGGCCCCGATGATATTTGGCGCGCGGCCTATGTTCAGCCATCGCGGCGGCCTTCGGATGGGCGCTATGGTGAAAACCCAAACCGGATGCAGCATTTTTACCAGTTTCAGGTGATTTTCAAACCATCACCAGCGGAATCGCAGGCGCTGTATCTAGACTCGCTAAAGGCAATCGGGCTTGACCCCGACAAGCATGATATCCGATTTGTCGAAGATGATTGGGAATCCCCAACGCTTGGCGCATGGGGCCTTGGTTGGGAAGTCTGGTGTGATGGCATGGAAATTTCCCAATTCACCTATTTCCAACAGGTTGGCGGGATTGAATGTAATCCGGTGCCGCTTGAACTCACCTATGGGTTGGAACGGCTGGCGATGTATATTCAGGGTGTCGAAAATGTCTATGACCTTGATTGGGATGGTGTGCCAGCGGCCGAAGGCGGCAAAACCTACGGCGATATTTTCAAACGCGCTGAGGTTGAATTTTCTGGCTGGAATTTTGAACATGCCGATACGGATATGCTTCTTGGGCATTTCCGTGATGCCGAAATTGAATGTGGCCGCTTGCTGGGGCTGGAAACGCCACTCGCATTGCCGGCCTATGATCAATGTATGAAAGCCAGCCATCTGTTTAATATGCTTGATGCGCGTGGGGTGATTTCGGTGACTGAACGCGCCGCCTATATCGGGCGTGTTCGGAACTTGGCCAAAGGGTGCTGCGAAGCATGGATGGAAATAACGGAGACCACAACCAATGGCTGATCTGGTAATTGAATTTGTCTCAGAAGAAATTCCTGCCCGCATGCAGGCTGGTGCTGGCCGTGATCTGGCGCGGCTGATTGAATCGGCCTTAACAACGCTTGGCGTCTGGCATTATGACAGTGTGGCAACCGGCCTTTGTGCGCCGCGTCATTTACTAGCCTATGCCACCAATATTGCTGCATCGCAGCCGGATCGTATTATCGAAAAACGCGGGCCGCGTGTTGATGCACCCGAGGCGGCGATTGCTGGTTTTTTGAATTCGGCAGGGGTCAGCCGCGAAGAACTTGTTGAAGAAGATACGCCAAAAGGCCGGTTCTTGTTTGCGCGAAGCGAAATCACCGGCGGTGATACAGCCAAGCTGTTGGTGCCGATCATTGTTGATATTTTAAACCATTTTCCGTGGCTAAAAAGCCAACGATGGGGTCGCGGTAAATTCCGCTGGGTGCGCCCGCTTTACCGGATCAATATTCTGTTTGATGGCAGGCCGCTTGCCGGTGCGCTGGATCTGGGTGGCGGCGATGCAACTCAATTTTGGGGCGACTAGCTGTGGCCATTATTTTGAGGCACCTGACGATATTGACCTTACCGGCGTTACCAGCCTTGATGATGTAAAGGCCAGATTACGCGCTGGCTATGTGATGCTTGACCAAGATGAACGCCATGATGCGATTATCAGCGAGGCTAAAAAATTAGCCGCCAGCCAGTCATGCCATCTTAATGAGGCTCAACTCGGAAGCTATCTTGCCGATATTGCTGGTTTGGTCGAATGGCCAACGCCGCTTATGGGGCAGATCGAAGACCGGTTCATGGTGCTGCCGCCAGAATTGCTGCAGGCCACAATCGCAACGCATCAGAAATACATCACGCTTAGTGATGCTGATGGAAAATTCTCGTCAAATTTCATCGTTCTATCAAATCGGCTTGGAGATGCGGCGCGCGATAAGGTGATTATCGCAGGTAATCAGCGTGTGTTGCGGGCGCGATTGGCTGATGCCGAATTTTTCTGGCAACAGGATCAGGCAAGCCAACTGGAAAGCTATCTTCCCGCGCTCGGCGATGTCACATTTTATGAGGGGCTTGGCTCGATCCACGATAAGGCAAACCGGATGGAAACGCTGGCAAGCGCCATTGCGCCGCATATGCCATCTGCCAACCAAAAAGCCGCATCACGCGCCGCCCGTCTTGCCAAGGCTGATCTTGTCACGGGTATGGTTGGTGAATTTCCCGAATTGCAGGGCATCATGGGTGGCTATTATGCGGCTGCTAGCGGCGAAGATAAAGCCGTTTGTGACGCCATCACCGCGCATTACCGGCCGCAAGGCCCAGCCGATGATTTGCCAGCAACACCCGAAGCCATGGTTGTTGCGCTGGCGGACAAGATTGACACGCTTGTCGGGTTTTTTGGCATTGATGCCAAACCAACTGGATCAAAAGATCCGTTTGCGCTTCGCCGTGCGGCCTTGGGCGTTATCCGCATCATTGTTGATGGACAGCTAACCATCCCGCTTGGCAAGATTTTGCAGGTGGGTGCCAGCGGCTATGGCTTTGCCGAAGTTGATGCTGATCTGTTGCCCTTCATTCGTGACCGGCTTCGCGGCTATCTTCGTGATCAGAAAATGCGGCATGATGTGGTTGCCGCGGCCTTGGCCGATGATGATGGTGATGATATCTGCTTGATGGCGACACGCGCGTCAGCGCTTGCTGGCTTTTTGGCCGCCGCCGATGGCACTGGATTGATGGCTGGTTGGCGGCGGGTCAGCAGCATCCTTGCTGCCGAGGAAAAAAAGGCCAAAACTGCCTTTGCTGCAATATCTGATCCGGCGCTATTTACCGAAACTGAAAAAGCACTTTTTGAACCTCTATCGACAATGGTTGTGAATCAAGACAATATTGAGTTGCAGCTTGCCGCGCTTGGTGCGCTGCGTTCCCCCATTGATTTATTTTTTGAAAAAATCGTCGTGAATGATGATGATTCGGCGATCCGCCTGAATCGACTTGGGCTATTGGCAATGATTCGTGAAAAAATGTTGGCTGTGGCCGATTTCACGAAAATAGAAGGCTAGATAGAAACATGACACAATGGGTTTATAATTTTGGCAAAACCGGAACCGATGGCGATGCATCGCGTCGCAATCTTCTTGGTGGCAAGGGTGCTAATCTCGCCGAAATGAGTGGTATTGGCCTGCCAGTTCCGCCCGGATTTACCCTTAGTACAGATGTTTGCACGCATTTTTATGACCATGACAAAACCTATCCTGACACATTAGATCAGCAGGTGCGTGACGCCATTGCGAAAATCGAAAATGAAACCGGCACCCGTTTTGCCGATTCTGCTAACCCGCTTCTTGTTTCGGTTCGGTCAGGTGCACGTGCCTCGATGCCGGGCATGATGGACACGGTTCTCAATCTTGGACTGAATGACGTCACGGTCGAAGGCCTTGCTAGCCGCGCCAATGATGCGCGTTTTGCCTATGACAGCTATCGCCGGTTTATCCAGATGTATAGCGATGTTGTGATGGGGGTCGATCACGGCCTGTTTGAAGATGCGCTTGAGGATATGAAGCTTCAACGCGGCGTTCATGAAGACACTGAATTGACCGGTGATGATTTAAAAGCATTGGTCGCCAGCTACAAGGACATCGTTCAAGATGAGGCTGGCACCGGCTTTCCGCAAGATCCGTGGGGACAGCTTTGGGGTGCGATTGGAGCGGTGTTTACCAGTTGGATGAATACCCGCGCCATCACCTACCGGCGGCTGAATAACATTCCTGCGGCATGGGGAACAGCGGTCAATATTCAGGCCATGGTTTTTGGCAATATGGGTGATGATTGCGCAACTGGTGTTGCGTTTACGCGCGATCCATCAACCGGTGAAAACAGCTTTTACGGCGAGTTTTTGATCAATGCGCAAGGCGAAGATGTTGTTGCCGGTATTCGCACGCCATTACCATTAACGGCGGCTGCCCGAGAAAAAGGCGGCGGCGATTCTTTGTCGATGCAAGAAGCCATGCCAGCGGCTTTTGATCAGCTTGATGCGGTTCGCAAAAAGCTTGAGGCGCATTATCGCGATATGCAGGATCTTGAATTTACCGTCCAGCAGGGCGTGCTGTATATGCTGCAAACCCGTAGTGGAAAACGCACTGCCGAAGCCGCGCTTCGCATGGCTGTTGAAATGGCTGATGAAGGGCTGATCACCCGTGATGAGGCTTTATGCCGAGTTGATCCAAACTCGCTTGACCAGCTGCTTCATCCAACGCTTGATCCCAATGCTGATAAGGTCATTCTGGCACGCGGTCTGCCCGCATCACCAGGTGCTGCATGCGGCAAGATTGTGCTGAGTGCCGATCGTGCCGAGGAATTGGCGGCTAGCGGCGAGGCGGTGATCCTGGTTCGTCTTGAAACCAGCCCTGAAGATATTCACGGTATGCATGCTGCCGCTGGTATCCTGACGGCGCGTGGCGGCATGACAAGCCATGCGGCGGTGGTTGCTCGTGGCATGGGGCGGGCGTGTGTTTCGGGTGCAAGTGATGTGCGCTTTGACGAGGTAAGCGGCAAGGTCTTAATCGCCGATAAGGTTCTGGTCGAAGGTGATGTCATTACCATTGATGGCACTAGCGGCGAGGTTTATGCCGGTATAGTCGATACGATCCAGCCAAAAATGTCAGGTGCCTTTGCCAGCGTTATGGGCTGGGCTGACGAGGTGCGCCGCATGGAAGTGCGCACCAATGCCGAAACCCCAACTGAGGCGCGTGTTGCCGTTGATTTCGGCGCGCAGGGCATTGGCCTATGCCGAACCGAACATATGTTTTTCGATGCTGACCGCATCATTGCCATGCGCCAGATGATCATGGCTGCCGATACTGAAGGTCGTGAATTGGCGCTTGCCAAATTATTGCCAATGCAGCGCCGTGATTTTGAAGAATTATTCACCATCATGGCTGGCTTGCCAGTCACCATCCGGCTTCTTGACCCACCATTACATGAGTTTTTACCGCATTCGGCCGATGAATTGGCCGAAGTTGCCGCCGCCGCTGGCGTAACAATCGAGACGGCGCGTCAACGCTCGGTCAAACTTGCCGAGACCAACCCGATGCTTGGTCATCGTGGCTGCCGCTTGGCGGTGACTTATCCGGAAATCTGCCGAATGCAAGCCCGCGCCATTTTTGAGGCGGCCTGCGCTGTTGCCAAAAACACTGGCGCATCACCAATTCCTGAAGTGATGGTTCCGCTTGCGGCAACGGCACGGGAAATTGCGCTTTGCAAGGCCGAGATTGATGCTGCTGCGGCTGCGGTTATGGCTGAAACGGGCGTCACTATTTCATATCTTGTTGGCACAATGGTTGAATTGCCCCGTGCGTCAATCTGTGCTGCTGATCTGGCGGTTGAGGCCGAATTCTTCTCCTTTGGGACGAATGATTTGACGCAAACCTCGCTTGGCATCAGCCGTGACGATGCCGGATCTTTCCTTCATGATTATGCTGATAAAGAGATTTATCCGGTTGATCCGTTTGTGTCGATTGACCTTGAAGGGGTTGGCAGTTTGGTTGAAATGGGGGTTGAGCGTGGCCGCAAAACCCGCCCTGATATCAAGCTTGGTATCTGCGGTGAACATGGTGGCGATGGCGACTCAATTCTGTTCTTTGAAAAGGTCGGTCTTGATTATGTGTCTTGTTCGCCGTACCGCGTTCCTGCGGCGCGTCTTGCCGCTGCACAGGCCACGATCAAAACCCGCCAAACCGATTAATCCTCGCCGGTTATTAGCATAAACCGCCGCCACAAATGCGCCGCCTGTTCGGTTGCGGCGTGGCCCCTTGCCATCAAAAGAGATAAGACAAGAAAAAAGCCAGCAAATGCTGGCTTTTGTCGATGGGTAGATTGGGTTTGAAATTGGGCTGGTACAGCCTTATTTGATGCCAAGACCGCCAAAGCGCTTGTTAAAGCGGGCAACCTGACCACCTGAGTCAAGGATGCGATGCTGGCCGGTCCATGCTGGATGGGTCTTTGGGTCAATGTCGAGTTTCAACACATCGCCAGGCTTTCCCCAAGTCGAGCGCGTTGTATGTTCGCTGCCATCGGTCATTACAACGGTGATTTCGTGGTAATCTGGGTGAATATCTTTTTTCATGCCGGTCTCCGGTTTTATGCTTAACTGCCTGTTCGTGATGCTAGATTTGCTATGCAGCAGAATGATCCTCGCCAACAAACAGCGCTGGTGGTATATCCCCTATAGCGATGATAAGCAAGCCCCACGACCTAGAAATTAAATGGTTAGCGGGCTAGGTGAACAAAAATTGGGGTTGATGAATGAATAACGGGCAGAAAACTGATCACCAGACAGCATTTTTGGTGGATCAGACATTAGAAACAACTCGCCGTTACACCAGCCGCCAGCTATTGGCCGTCTTTTGGCCCTATCTCAAGCCGCATCGTCTCCGAATCGCGCTTGCCATTTTGGCGCTTGTGCTTGTTGCTGGTGCGCTTCTTGGAATGGGGCGTGGTCTTGCCTATCTTGTTGATGAAGGGCTTGGCAAACGCGACCCTGCCTTGCTTGATCGCGCGGTGATGGCGACAGCGATGATTGCCGTGGTTTTGGCCTTTGGTAGCTATCTTCGCACCAGCATGGTGAATAAAATTGGCGAAATGGTGCTGGCTGATATTCGCCGCGCGATTTTTGGCCATGCCATTACCTTATCGGCTGGGTGGTTTGAAAATGCACGAACCGGTGATGTGCTATCCAGAATTACAACCGATACCAGCATTGTCCAAACGGTCATGACCTCGACCCTGTCAATGGCAGCGCGTAATTTCCTGCTTTTGATTGGCGGGCTTGTGATGGTGGTTCTATCCAGTCCAAAAATGTCGCTTGTGGTGTTGATCGTTGTGCCGCTGGTTGTGTTGCCGCTGATTTTCATGGGACGCCGGTTACGCGCTGCCTCAAGATTAGCACAAGACCGGCTTGCCGATGTCGGGGTTGAAGCTGAAGAAACGGTTAGCGCCATTCGCACGGTGCAGGCCTTTGGCCGCGAAGATTATGTCAAAGGGCATTTTGAACGAGCGGTTGATCTATCGCTTGATGCTGGTCTTGCGCGGGTTCGGCTTCGCGGTCTGTTAAGCGGCATTGTGATTTTTCTGGTCTTTAGTGGTATTGGCGTCATTCTGTGGATTGGCGGACAGGATCTGATGGCTGGACGGATCAGCGCTGGCGATCTGTCATCGTTTATTTTCTATGCTTTTCTGGTGGCAAGCTCGACCGGCTTTTTATCAGAGCTTGCCGGTGACCTGCAGCGTGCTGCTGGTGCGGCTGAGCGGATTGCCCAGTTGCTGGATACTGAGGCTAGCCTGCCCGAGCCAGCGGCTCCGCAACGGATCAATTCAGCTGCTGCGACGGCTTGTGAATTTGTGGCCGTGCAATTTGCCTATTCGGCGGCACTGAACCGACCTGCTATCAGTGACGTTGGCTTTAGCATTAAGGCGGGTGAGCGGGTGGCAATTGTTGGGCCAAGCGGGGCGGGTAAATCAACCATTTTTCATCTGCTGTTGCGGTTTTATGATCCGATTGGTGGTGCCGTCAGGGTTGGCGGCATTGATCTTCATGATCTTTCGCTTGCTGATCTTCGCGCGCACATCGGTTTGGTTCCGCAAGAGTCGGCGCTTTTCTCTGCGTCGCTTCGTGACAATATCGCATTTGGCCAGCCAGGCTCTAATGATGCCGACATTGTAGCGGCGGCAAAACAGGCACAGGCGCATGATTTTATCATGGCGATCGATGGCGGTTATAATGCGTTTGTTGGGGAAAAAGGTGTGCGGCTGTCAGGGGGGCAGCGTCAACGCATTGCCATTGCACGGGCAATTTTGCGTAATCCGCGCTTGCTGTTGCTTGATGAGGCGACAAGCGCGCTTGATGCGCAATCTGAAGCGGCGGTTCAGCATGCCTTGGAGTATCTAATGACCGACCGCACCAGCCTGGTTATTGCGCACCGGCTGGCAACTGTGGTGCGCGCTGACCGGATTTTGCTGATGGATCGGGGCCGGCTGATCGCCGAGGGTAACCATGAAACACTGATGGGTGAGTCGGCGCTCTACCGTACCCTTGCCGAATTGCAATTTTCAATTCCAAAGGTCTGATTGAGGGGAACATACCTTTTACTAGGTTTCAAAACGCCCAATCATATTTCATTTCAGGTGTTTGTGTGGGTCATGAAATTTCCACTGAACATCGCTGCTACTGGGATTTGAAATGCGCCTTTGACTGTGCCGCGTCATTCTCACCTGACACCTTCAGCCAGCTTCATCCGGATTTGCGGCTGTCTATTTTTCCGTGCTGTGAGAAATCTAATCTAAACGCTCGAGGTGTTAAAGATCATAAACGCAAAATAGTTGCAAAGATGCCGCAACAAATAAAACCCAAACTTGTGAGTGGTGGCTTGCCCACCCGAACGCACTGATTGGGGTGCTGACAAGCCAGGCTGAGGGTTCAACATCTCGGTTGTTATTTGGGTTTGCAGAAACACTATCCAAATCAGGTGTCAGGTGGTGAGTTGCAGAGAATCTCCATCGTCAGAGCCTTAATCACAAAACCACAAATTTTGTTATGCGATGAACCTACTTCAAGACTTGATCCAATCACGCAGCACGAGACGCTTCACATGCTGGCCAAGATTTCCAGCGAGAAAAATATTGGCTTGGTTCTGGTTACGCATGATGAAATGATTGCTAGAAACTGGGCGCATAGAAATATTTCTCTCTGAGATATAAGCTTTTGGCAGGGGTGGTGGCTTTGATGATGATCCGGAAATAGGGCGGGCCCAAATTACTTTATTGTAACGCGCTGGGTGATTTTTATCTCTATCCGACGGTTCTTGCGGCGGGCATTATCGCTGTCACTGGCGTCAAGCGGTTGATATTCGCCATAACCGGCAGCAGCAAGCCGACTGGCAGGTAAGCCCTGCTGATTCAAATAGCGCACTACCGATAGAGCACGTTCGGTTGATAGATCCCAGTTATCAGCATAACGGCCAGCACGGATTGGCACATTGTCAGTATGGCCGTCGACCTGCAAAATCCAATTAATGTCGCCTGGAATTTTTTGCGCAATATCGGTAAGGGTAATTGCTAGCTTGGCAAGCTGTTCTTCACCTTGCGAGCCTATCTCAGCCTGACCTTGGGCGAAAAGAACTTCCGACTGAAAGACAAAGCGATCGCCAACAATTTGAACATCATCGCGCCCTTTCAATACGTCACGCAACCGTCCAAAAAATTCCGACCGAAAGCGTTGTAACTCCTGAACACGGCTTGCCAAGGCATTGTTCAATGACCGCCCAAGACTGGTAATGGCGACCTTGTCACGCGTTGTCTGCCGGTCTTTTTCGGCAAGAAGGCTGGTTAGTTCTTCAATGCGAAGCCGCAAGGCGGCCAAGGCGCCGGTCATCTGCGCGATTTCGGCTTTTGACGCGGTGGTTTCGGCGCGCAACGCGTCAATTCGATTGGCGGCGCTCTGGTTTTGTGCTTGTGCCATTGCCAATTGCCCTTCGGCAAGCTGCAGCGCGCCTAACCGTTCTTCAAGGCTGTTCCGTGCGGCGGCAAGGGCGGCCTCGGTATCGGCCTGTTTTGCTGTCAGGTTTGCAATTTGGCTATTCCGCGCCGCAATGGCGGTTTGCACGCTTGCCAACTGGACTTGTAGCTCATCATGATTGGCATTGCTGGCATTTAACTGGTTGGTGATTTGCGCCAGATTGGCGGCAAGATCGGCGCTTGCACGGCGCTCAATATTCAACAGCTCGCCAAGCGAGGCTAATTGTTGGCGCATCTCGCCAAGCGTGGCATCTTGGCCAGAGACACGATAGGCCAAATTTACCTGAATCAGCACAAAGACCATCAGCACGAAAATGATCACCATCAGCAAGGTTGCTAAGGCGTCAACAAAGCCGGGCCAGGTAAAATTTTCGACCCGACGCGCATTGCCAATTCGTGCCAGCGCCATTGTGGCTATTCCCCTTTGCCGCGACGCGTTTTGACGTCAATCATCGCAGCAATTGATGAGGACAGGCCGCGTAATTCACTGGCCACAATATCGGTTTGCCGGTTTCGATCAGCGCGCAAATCTTCAGATAGCTGCATGATATTGGCGTTTAGCTGCGCCAGATGTTCTCGAATGCGGCGGTCATCGGCCAAAGCCTCGTTCAAATTCGCCATCGTGCCAGTCAATTGTGAGACCTGCTCTAGCAGGCGTTCGCGGTTATCCTCGCCATTTGAAATTGATTGCGACAAAGCCATAACCGCGCGGGCGGCTTCTTCGCTCATGCCGCTGGCAAGCGCACTCTGTTGGGCGTTTGATGATGGGCTGCTGTCGTTAAACCGCGCAAAGGCCGACAGCCAATCTTCCAGTTCGTTAAAAAACCGACCTATGGCTTGGCCTAGCTGAAGGTCAAGAAACCCAAGGATCAAAGAACCGGCAAGGCCAAATAAAGATGATGAAAATGCGGTTGCCATTCCGGAAAGCGGCGCATCAAGTCCAATGCGCAATTGCCCCATCATCGCCTCAAAATTATTGCTGTTGGCGTCAATTGAACTCACAACATTCCCAACGGCGCCAATCGTTTGAAGCAGCCCCCAAAAAGTGCCAAGCAATCCCAAAAAGACCAATAGGCCAATCATATAGCGGGAAATTTCGCGGCCTTCATCAAGGCGAGCAGCCACCCCATCAAGAACCGAACGCAGCGACAATGCCGATAGCTGCGCATCATGGCGCGAATCTGCCAGCATTGCATAAACGGTTGCCAAAAGAACGGGGCGGCGTTCGGGTGGATCAAGCTTGCCAGTGGATTTCACCGCAAGAAGCCAATTGCGTTCGGGCATCAGCCGCAAGGTTTGCCGGATGATATAGAGAATACCAATGCCAAATGCGCCAAGAATAACGCCATTTAATGCTGGGTTTCCCATAAAGGCGGCTTGTAAAGGCGCGGCCAAAAGCGCGGCAATAATGCCAACCCCAAGCAAAAAGATGAACATTCTGACAAGATAACGTCTTGGGTTGGTTTCCATGATCTTATCTCCTAGGCATGGTCGGTCACGGCAGTTTTATGCGGATGATCGCAACTGCCAGACAGGCACGAAAATCCACAAGCAGTTTCTTGTCATGAAACAATGGCAGGATTGTGAATATTCGCAAGTCTTGCCGGATGAAAGGTTGCAATCACGGGCGCAAAAACCACCCTGATTCTGGACAGCAACAGCCAAGCAGCCTTTTGGCCGTGTTCCGAAATCTGGCAGGAAAAGAAAGAGGGCCTATGCCCGCGCCTTGGCAAGATGCTTTAGCAATTCGGCATGGATGGCCGGATTGCCAGCAACCACATCGCCGCTTTGCAAAACGCGGTCGCGCGACGCAAAGTCGGACACAAAGCCACCAGCCTCGCGAACCAACAGGATACCTGCGGCGATATCCCAGCTTTTCAACCCATGTTCCCAATAGCCGTCAAAGCGCCCTGCGGCGACATAAGCAAGGTCAAGCGCGGCCGAACCAAAACGGCGCACGCCAGCGCTGACACCCATAATATTGAATAATTCGCGGGCAAAAAGCGCATGGTCTTCATCACTGCCGCGCCCGATAAATGGAATGCCGGTGGCAAAAATAGACTCGCCCATCTGGCGACGTCCGGAAACGCGCAATCTGCGGTCATTGATATAGGCACCTGATCCAGCCTCGGCAAAGAAATATTCATGGCGAAGCGGGTCAAAGACTAACGCTGCGGTGATTTTGCCCTTGTCGCGAACAGCAATCGAAATGGCAAAATGCGGAATGCCATGAAGATAGTTTGTGGTGCCGTCAAGCGGGTCAACAATCCAGCAAGGCGCATCAGGATCGGCGCCAGCGGTGATGCCGCTTTCTTCCATCTCAAATCCCCAATCGGGGCGTGCCTTTGATAATTCAGCCTTGATGATGCGTTCGGCATTGGTGTCAACGCGCGAAACAAAATCGGCTGGCCCCTTGCGGCTAACCTGCAAATTTTCGACTTCGCCAAAATCGCGAAGCATATTGCGGCTAGCGGCGGTGGCCGCCTTGTGCATGACATTAATGAGGGCGGAGCGGGTTGCCATAAAAAGTCCTGTAACTCTGAAAATTAATTCTTTGCACGCTCTACATAGCTTGCATCTTCTGGCCGCACAACAATGCGTGTACCAGACTCGATATGTGGTGGCACCATGACACGCTCGCCATTTTCCAAAATAGCGGGCTTGTATGATGATGATGCGGTTTGGCCTTTGACAACAGCATCGGCCTCGACAACTTCCATCACAACCGTATCGGGAAGCTCAACTGAAATTGGATCACCTTCATGGCTGGACATGGTCACAACCATGCCATCTTGCAAATAGGCAGCGCGCTCGCCAACCATGTCTTTGACGATGCTGATTTGTTCAAAGGTTTCGGAATGCATGAACACCAGATGGTCGCCTTCGTCATAAAGAAAGGTACAGGCAGCTTCATCAAGGATTACTCGCTCAACCGTTTCTGATGACCGGAAGCGTTCATTCAATTTGGTGCCATCGCGGATATCGCGCAATTCGATCTGGGCAAAGGCACCGCCTTTTCCAGGTTTGACATGCGCCACTTTTACCGCTGTCCAAAGACGACCATTATGTTCGATCACATTGCCGGGTTTGACGGCATTTCCGTTGAGTTTCATCGCTAAATCCTTGTTCGCATAGCTGCGGTTTGCAGCAAAGGTCTATCCGTATTTACAAAAATTTGCCAATAGCGGCGGCATTATCCAGCATCCGGCAGGAAAAGCCCCATTCATTGTCATACCATGCCAATACCCGCACCAAACGCTTGTTCAATACGCTTGTTTGGGTCAGGTCGGCAACCGAAGAATGCGGATCATGGTTAAAATCAATCGAAACAAGCGGGCGCACATTGATGCCAAGAACGCCTTTCATTGGGCCATTTGCAGCCGCGGTGAGTAGCTGGTTAATTTCTTCAAGTGATGTATCGCGGCTTGTCGTGACCACCAGGTCAACAACCGAAACATTGGCCGTTGGAACCCGAATGGCCGATCCCGACATCTTGCCTTGTAATTGCGGCAGAACCTCGCCAACAGCTTTTGTGGCGCCGGTTGAGGTTGGAATCATTGACATGGCGGCGGCGCGGGCGCGGCGCAAATCCTTATGGCTTGAATCAAGCGTTGGCTGATCGCCAGTATAGGCGTGGATTGTCGTCATATAGCCAGCTTCAATGCCAACAGTGTCGGCCAGAACCTTGGCAACAGGGGCAAGACAATTGGTCGTGCAGGACGCGTTTGACACCACATCGGCATCAGCCGTTAAAAGGCTGTCATTGACGCCAAAAACAATGGTCTGATCGGCGTTTTTGCATGGTGCGGACACAAGCACTTTTTTCGCGCCAGCGGCAAGATGCGCGACTGATGCTTCGCGGCTATTGAATTTTCCCGAACATTCCAGAACAATATCAACACCATGTGCTGCATGCGGAATATTGGCCGGATCGCGCTCGCGGCTCATGTGGATTTTGCCACTGCCAACATCCATCCAATCTTCGCCATGTGTCACCGTGCCGACAGCGCGTCCATGAACCGAGTCAAATTCATAAAGATGTGCCGAGGTCTCAACCGGCCCGGGACTGTTGATCAGCACAATCTCCATATCCTGATGCCCCATTTCCTGAAAAGCACGAAGTGTCATCCGGCCAATGCGGCCAAATCCGCTGATCGCCAATCTTAATGTCACGCGACTGTCTCCTTGGTTTGTTCGGCTGACCAATCATGGTTTGACCAGATATCATCTAGAAATTATGCTGTTTATGTATCGTCTGTTTATCCAAGTTGGCGTTTTGCCGCCGCAACAACAGCGTCAGCGGTAATGCCAAAATGATTATACAGATCATCAATCGGCGCCGAGGCACCAAAACCGGTCATGCCGATAAAGCTGTCAGTCTCGTCAAGCAGCCAATCCCAGCTTTGCCGCAGCCCAGCCTCAATGGCAATGCGCGGCGTCTTGCCGAGCACCTGCGCCCGATAGGCAGCATCCTGCATGGCAAAAAGATCAAGACAAGGCACCGAAACAACAGCAGCGTTGATACCGCTATCGGCAAGCTGTTTTTGCGCGTCAATGGCAATGCTGACTTCGGATCCTGATGCCAGCAAAGTGATCTGGCGTGTGCCGTCACAATCAACAGCGACATAAGCGCCTTTTGCGGTTTTGTTTTCAGCCATATCACCATGCCGGAACTGCGCCAATCCTTGACGGCTTAATGCCAGAATTGATGGCGTGGTTTTGGCCTCAAGTGCGGTTTGCCACGCTTCGGCGGTTTCCACAGCATCGCCCGGGCGGAATACGAATAAATTCGGCATCACGCGAAGCGCGGCAAGATGTTCGACTGGCTGATGCGTTGGGCCATCTTCGCCAAGGCCGATAGAATCATGCGTCATGACATAGATAACGCGCTGTTCCATCAGTGCCGACAAACGAATGGATGGGCGGCAATAATCGGTAAACACCATAAAAGTGCCACCATAAGGGATGGCGCCGCCATGAAGGGTAATGCCATTCATCGCTGCCGCCATGCCATGTTCGCGAACGCCATAATGAATATAGGTGCCGCCATAATTGCCATGATCGAAAATCGTGTGATCGGCAACCCGGGTATTGTTCGATCCGGTCAGATCGGCCGATCCGCCAAATAGGGTTGGGCAGGCTGGCAAAATGGCTTCGATGGCTTTCTGGCTGGCAACGCGCGTTGCCAGTTTTTGTGGCGCGCTTGCCAATTGGTTTTTCCACGCAAGAACCGCAGCGGCAACATCCTTGTCAAAATCATTGGCAATCGCGGCATCAAAGGCGGTTTTGTTTTGGCTTGCGGCATGCCGATCTTGCCATGATTGATGCGCCGCCGCGCCATGTGCGCCAACAGCGCGCCATTCGGCCAGAATATCGGCGGGGATTTCAAACGCCGCATGTGGCCAGCCAAGTGTTTCGCGCGCCAGCGCAATTTCGGCATCGCCAAGCGGGGCACCATGAGCGCCGGATGTGCCTTGTTTGTTTGGCGCACCAAGGCCGATTATGGTTTTGCAGCAGATCAGGCTTGGCCGGTCATCGGCTTGGGCGGCGCTAATCGCGGCGGAAACGGCGTCCATATCATGCCCGTCACAGCTTAGCACCTGCCAGCCATAGGCCTCGAACCGGCCGCTCGTATCATCCGATGTCGACAGGTCAGTGCTGCCGTCAATTGAAATGTTGTTATCGTCAAACAGCACGATCAACCGGCCAAGCTTCATATGGCCTGCCATCGAGGCGGCTTCATGGCTAACGCCTTCCATAAGACAGCCATCACCAGCAATGACATAAGTGTGGTGATTGACCAGATCACCGCCATAGCGTGCAGCCATATGGCGTTCGGCCATCGCCATGCCAACAGCATTGGCAATGCCCTGACCAAGCGGGCCGGTTGTGGTTTCAATGCCTTTGGCATGACCAAATTCGGGATGTCCGGCGGTGTGGGCGCCAAGCTGGCGGAAATTGCGAATCTGCTCGATGGTCATATCTTCGTAACCGGTAAGATGCAAAAGCGCATAAATCAGCATCGAACCATGTCCGGCAGATAGGACAAAACGATCACGGTCAGGCCAGTCAGGGCTGGCCGCATCAAATTTCAGATGGTCGCAAAACAGCGCGGTTGCAGCATCGGCCATGCCCATTGGCATGCCCGGATGGCCCGAATTGGCGGCTTGGACAGCATCCATTGCAAGAGCCCGAATCGCATTTGCCATTGTTTGACGTTGAGACGAATTCGGCATTGTAGCCTCCAAAGATCGCTGGTTTGAATGTCAGGCAAGATCATGCTGTTTTTTTTTGGCATAATCGACAAGTAATTGATGAGCCGCAATTTGCCCTTGTTGGGCGCGTTCGTCAATGCATCAACGCCAAGATTACCGTGGTCAAACAGGTCGTCTTTCTGACTTAAGTCATATTTTGCGCTTTATTTCGATTCGTGAATCAGGCAAGTTCGGTTCGTAACATATTATGTTCTAGAGAAAAAACCGGCCTGTTGTTTTGTCTGTTTTGGCGGTAATGCATGCCATAGGAAAACAATAAGCACGGTTAGCAAGAGAGATTTGGCAGGTAATGACGCGATTGCAAAATGCCGAAAAACAGCTAAGCGATGCCCTTGCGGCATTGGAATCGGCAGTTGCATCGTCGATCGAGGCGTCTGCCTCAAGCGCCATTGTGGCGACTCCATCAAAGGCTGATTTTGCTGCGCTGATTGACGAGGTTAGCGGGATTGAGGCCAAGCTTGGCGAAGCCATGCAGGTGATTGCCGATATTGATGCGGCGCAAACAAGCGCGGCCAATGCTGGCGACATGGGAGACAGTGAATGAGCCAGTCAGTTGTCACCATCCGGTTGAACGGCCATCCTTATCAGATCGGCTGCGGTGCCGGTGAAGAAGACCATGTTGCCAATTTGGGAGCTGAAGTTGAATCGATCATGCAGTCGCTTGTCGATTCGGTTGGCCAGATTGGCGAAGCGCGGTTGCTGGCTATGGTGGCACTTATTCTGGCCGATCGCGCAAGCACGGCCGCAGCGGCAAATGGCTCATCCAATGCGGCGGCATCAGCGGCCGCGCGGCAGCCGCATCGGCTGATGAAGCGAACGCAGCCGAAGATCGGGCTGCGGCGCTTCTGGAAGATGCAGCGACAAAGATTGCCAAGCTGACATCAAAGCTTGCATTTGATGCGACAAAACCCTAAATGATGCCTAGGCGACGGCTGCGTTTTCGCGATTAGTTATTCAATCCCTGGGGCCATAAATTTTCTCTCGGGAGCTGCCTCTGGCCGAGCCGTGGTTTGGTTATGTGGCACCCACCTGCAAAGCAGGTCACAGAGGATGATACAACGACGGTTAAGGTGGTCGCCGCCGCTTTCTTGCTATTGGCCATGAGGCTTGAATGTCACAAAAGACGTCTGGCTTGTCCAAAGCCAACCTTGATCCAGCCGAAGCCAAAGCGGCCTGCCGCAAGCTGGCGGCGCAAAATCGCAATCACCTTGCCGCAAGTAAAACCGATGCCGCGCCCTTGCTGGCAACACATGCCGAGCGTCTGATTGATCGGTTTGGCAAAGGCATTTATGCCGCCTATTTCCCCATTCGAAGTGAATTATCGCCGCTTGATCTATTGGCGCGGCTTGCCGATTTGGGCTGTGCGACCGCATTGCCCATTACACCTGCCGATGGCCAGCCTTTGCGCTTTCATCGCTGGGCGGTTGGTGATCGGCTTGATGATGGGCCTTATGGCACCAAACAACCGCCTGCAGATCAGCCGCTTTGTCGTCCTGATGTGATTCTGGCACCGATGCTGGCGTTTGATTCGGCTGGCTGGCGGCTTGGCTATGGTGGTGGTTTTTATGATCGCACGCTTGCTGTTCTCAGGGGCGCGGGGCATCATCTATCGGTAATCGGCATTGCCTATGATGGTCAAAAGCTGGACAAAATACCGGTTGGCCCCTACGACATGCCGCTTGATGCGGTTCTGTGCCCAACCGGTTTGTTCACGCCGGTGCCTCCGCAAAATTGATTTGATTCCGCTGTTGGGGTGCCGCTTTTTGATGTTTGCTGGCGGTAGACGCCAAGGTGATCGTGACATGCCAAGCAATGCTGCAAATCGGCGGCAGATCAGTAAGGATAGAGTGTAATGCGCGTTTTGTTTTTGGGAGATATTGTTGGCCGGACGGCGCGCAATGATGTGATTGAACAATTACCACTTCTGCGTGATGAGTTGGCGCTCGATTTTATCGTGGTGAATTGTGAAAATGCGGCTGGGGGGTTTGGCATCACGCCGAAAATCTGTGATGCGCTTTTTGCCGCTGGTGCTGATGTTCTAACAACTGGCAATCATGTTTGGGACAAAAAAGAAATTATTGATTACATCGCGTCTGAACCAAGGTTGCTGCGGCCATTGAACATGGCTGAAGGCACCCCGGGAAAAGGCATTGTTCAGGTGACGAATGCTGCTGGCAAGCGGCTTGTTGCGGTGAATCTGATGACCAATCTATTCATGGCGGTAAATGATCCGGTTTTTCCGGCATTGAATGATGCGCTGGTTCGCAACAAGCTTGGCCGTGATGCCGATTTCATCTTGATTGACGTCCATGGCGAGGCAACATCGGAAAAAATGGCGCTTGGCTCATTATGCTGATGGCAGAGCCTCGCTTGTGGTGGGAACGCATACGCATGTGCCAACCGCCGATCACCGCGTTTTGGCAGGTGGCACGGCCTATCAGACCGATGCTGGTATGTGCGGCGATTATGATAGTGTGATTGGCATGGATAAGGGCGCGGCAACCGATCGCTTTCTTGGGCGTGGCAATAGCCGTCTTTCGGTCGCGCTTGGGCCGGTAACGCTAAGCGGTGTGATTGTGGAAACAGCGGAAACTGGCCTTGCAACCGCGATTTATCCGCTTCGCCGTGGCGGGGTTTTGTCGTCAGCCTAGCCGATGCATTATCTTTGCCAGCCATAATGGTTGTGACGAAAAATGAGTGGCAAGGCTGGTTCCCTAAGCTTTGATCTGCTATACCGTTGCGGATCGGGTCTTGCCGTTGGCTTGAGCCGAAAATAGACAAGCAAACCCCCGCAATAAAGTAGATAAAGCAATAAGAGATCATGGCAGGCCATTCCAAATTCAAAAATATCATGCATCGCAAAGGTGCGCAGGACAAAAAACGCGCCAGGGTTTTCGGTCGTCTTATTAAAGAACTGACCGTCGCCGCCCGAAGCAGCACCGATCCTGATTCAAACCCGCGCTTGCGCTCGGCTCTATCGGCGGCTCGTGCTGCCAATATGCCAAAGGATAATATCGAACGCGTGCTCAAACGCGCCGAGGGCGGTGAGGGTGAAAATTATGATGAAATCCGCTATGAGGGCTATGGCCCGGGTGGCACTGCACTGATCGTTGATGCGATGACCGATAACCGGAACCGCACTGCATCAGAAGTGCGCGCCGCCTTTAATAAATTCGGCGGTTCACTTGGTGAAACCGGATCGGTTAGCTTTATGTTTGATCGGGTTGGCCAGATCATCTATCCGGCTGCTGTGACCGATGCTGATACAATGTTCGAAGCGGTTCTTGAAGCCGGTGCCGAAAATGTGGAATCGGATGAAACTGGGCATGAAGTGGCTTGCGCGCCGGATGATTTTAACGCCGTTCGCGAAGCACTAGAAACCGTATTTGGTGCGCCCGAAGAATCAGGTCTGACATGGAAACCGCAAAATTTGATCGCCGTTGATGAGGGGCAGGCCTCTACCTTGTTAAAGCTTCTTGATGCGCTTGATGATAATGACGATGTGCAGAATGTATCGTCAAATTTTGACATTTCGGATGATGTCATTGCCAAGCTTGCCTAAGTGGGGGTGATGATGCGGATTCTTGGCATCGATCCCGGATTGCGATGCACCGGCTGGGGCGTTATCGCGGTTGATGGTGGGCGGTTGCAGCATATTGCCAATGGTGCCATCCAGCCCAAACCCACCCTTGATGATGCGTCACGACTGCAAATTATTTTTGATGGGCTTTGCGAGGTGATCACCCTTCACCAGCCCGATCAGGCAGCGATTGAACAGATTTTTGTGGCAAAATCAGCCGGATCGGCGCTTCGGCTTGGCATGGCGCGCGGCGTTGGCATTCTTGCTTGTGGCGTCAATCGGCTTGGCGTTGGCGAAATTTCGGCGCGTGCGGTCAAAAAGGCTGTTGCTGGCACTGGCACTGCCGATAAAAAACAAATCCAAGATATGGTCACCCGTCTGTTGGCAGTCACGGCACAAAATGCCGATGCTGCCGATGCGCTGGCAATTGCGATTGCCGCCAGCAATGAGGCTGGTACAGCGGCGTCAGTCGGGGTAGAGTTGGGGAAGGAACAAGCGGGCAAGGGACAAGCGACCAGTGGTCTTTTGGCGGCCATCGCAGTGGCGCTTGCCCGAGATGATGCCGGCAATGGGGGCAAGACATGATTGCGCAATTGCGTGGCACAATAGTGCGAACCGATGATCAGCAAACGATCCTTGATGTTCAGGGGGTTGGCTATGCGGTCAATATTTCTGGTCGCACACAAGGCCAGCTTGGCACAATGGCAGGTGAGGTTACGCTTTTAACCGAAATGCAGGTTCGCGAAGACAGCATGACCCTGTTTGGCTTTCTTGATCTGGCTGAACGCGATGCGTTTCGGCTCTTGATCACGGTTCAGGGCGTTGGTGCCAAGGCGGCGATGGCGATTTTATCGGTTTTATCACCAAGCGATCTGACCAATGCCATTATCGCAGGTGACAAGGCAATGGTGGCGCGTGCCGATGGTGTTGGCCCCAAAATTGCCCAGCGTGTGGTCAATGAACTTGGGGAGAAAATTGGCAAAATCACCAGCCTTGGTGGGGCCTTGGGGATTGGTGATTCTGGTGCTGGCACGGCTGGCGGCGCGGCTGGCGGGCTTGACGGTGCCGCCGCTGGATCATTTGGTGATGCGGTTTCTGCACTGGTCAATCTTGGCTATGGACGCGCCGAGGCACATAGCGCGGTAATGCGGGTTCAGGCAAAAGCTGGCGATGATAATCTTTCAGATGTGATTGCGGCGGCCTTGCGGGAGATGGGAACATGACCCAATCAGATGACCCCAGCCGCCTGATTGGTGCTGATAGCCAAGAACGAAGTGATAATGCCTTGCGGCCAACCTCGCTTGCCGAATTTATCGGGCAGGGTAATGGACGCCGCAATCTTGAAACATTCATTCATGCCGCGCGCGATCGTGGTGATGCGATGGATCACAGTTTGCTTCATGGGCCACCGGGCCTTGGCAAAACAACCTTGGCGCAGATTATTGCTGCTGAATTGGGTGTTGGCTTTCGGGCAACATCAGGGCCGGTGATTGCGCGGGCGGGTGATTTGGCAGCGCTGCTTACCAATTTACGGCCACGCGATGTGTTGTTTATTGACGAAATTCATCGTCTTGCGCCTGCGGTTGAAGAAGTTCTTTACCCGGCGATGGAAGATTTTCAGCTTGATCTGATCATTGGCGAGGGGCCGTCGGCGCGTTCAGTGCGGATTGATTTGCCGCCATTTACGCTTGTTGGTGCCACTACAAGATCGGGGCTATTAACAACCCCGCTTCGTGACCGGTTTGGCATTCAAATGCGGATGCAGTTCTACGCCCCTGACGAATTGTCACTTATTCTGACCAAACAGGCGATCAAGCTTGGGCTTGATCTTGGTGCTGATGGGGCGGCCGAAATTGCTGGGCGTGCGCGCGGAACGCCGCGTGTGGCGGGCCGGTTATTGCGGCGGGTTCGCGATATTGCGGCGGTCGAAGCCGCGGGAACCGTAACCGCGGCGGTTGCCGATGCCGCTTTGCACCGGCTTGAAGTTGATGCCAATGGCCTTGATCAGATGGATCGGCGCTATCTTGCCTGTTTGGCCGAATCCTATGCTGGTGGGCCGGTTGGCGTGGAAACGCTGGCGGCGGTATTGTCTGAACAGCGTGATGTTTTAGAAGAAGTGATTGAACCTTATTTGATGCAAACCGGATTATTGATGCGAACACCGCGCGGGCGGTGCCTATCGGTTGGTGGCTGGGCCTATCTTGGCATGACGCCGCCCGCATCGGCTGCCAAACAGCTAGATCTTCTAACGCAAATCGCCGGTGATGAGGAAGATATCGAATAGGGTATGATGGTGGGTGATCGGCAAAAAAATCGGGCAGGAACCTTCGATCATGCCAATCTGGCAGCCGGTGCCGATGCCATGCTTGATGGCCTGTTTGACGCTGGCAATCATCTTTACCCGCTTCGTGTTCAATATGAAGATACCGACGCTGGCGGCATTGTTTATCATGCCCAATATCTGGCCTTTGCCGAACGCGCCAGATCAGCATGGCTTCGATGTCTTGGCATTGACCAGCCAGCAATGCTTGCCGATGACGGATTAGGCTTTGTTGTGCGCCGGATTGTGATTGATTTTCATCTTCCTGCTGGTTTTGGTGATGTTCTTGATGTTGAAAGCAGCTTGCTTCGGCTTGGCGGCGCATCACTGAAATTACAACAAAAAATCATAAATCGTGAAAACCGCCATATTCTTGCCCGACTTGTCGTAGACATAGGACTTGTCGCGTTGGCAGATGGGACGCGGCCGAAAATATGTCGGCTGCCCGCGGCGGTCAAAGCCAAATTTTCCGATCTGGCATTGTCAGATGGATAACCAGCACCGGCGAAAGGTGCGAACGCAAATGCTATTTGGACGAAAACAGAGGGTGAATAAATGAATTCTGTGGAGTTGACGGTAACCCATTCGAGTGCAGATCTCAGCATTATGGGGTTGTTCTGGGCGGCGGATCCTTTCGTCAAGCTGGTCATGTTGCTTTTGATTTTGGCATCGGTTTGGTGCTGGGCGATTGTGGTGGAAAAAATTACCATCATTCGGCGTGAGCGGCGTTTGGCGCAGGCCTTTGAAGATGCCTTCTGGTCAGGTGGATCGCTTGACAAGCTATATGATGATACCGGCGCCAATCCGCGCGATTCAATGTCGATTGTGTTTGTTGCGGCGATGCGTGAATGGCGACGGGCAACGTCGCGCGGGCTTGCCGATTCTGGCCGTGCCGATTTGCGCGCGTCATTGGTCAGCCGGATTGACCGGTCGATGAATTTCACCATCACGCGTGAAATGGAGCGGATGGAACGCGGGATGAATCTTCTGGCGTCAATCGGTTCGGTATCGCCTTTTGTTGGTTTGCTTGGCACGGTCTGGGGAATCATGAGTTCGTTCCAGTCGATTGCCGAGTCAAAAAATACCAGCCTTGCGGTTGTTGCGCCCGGAATTGCCGAGGCGCTTTTCGCCACCGCGCTTGGGCTTGCTGCGGCCATTCCGGCGGTTGTTGCTTATAATAAATTTGCTGGTGATCTTGAACGATTTGGCGCGCGGCTTGAAACATTTGCGCAGGAATTCAGCACGCTATTGGCGCGCCAGCTTGATGAAGGCGGCAAATAATGGGGGCGGTAGTCAAACGATCAACCGGTGGGCGGCGGCATCGTCCAATGGGCGAGATTAACGTCACCCCCTTTGTTGATGTTATGCTGGTGCTGCTGATTGTATTTATGGTGACAGCACCGCTTTTGACAGTCGGGGTTGAGGTTGATTTGCCAAAAACCAAGGCTGGGGCAATCAATGCCGATGCAGCGCCTTTGGTGGTTTCGATCAAAGCTGATGGCAGTCTTTATTTGCAGGAGGCCGCGGTTGACGCCGAGGTTTTGATCCCGCGCCTGAAGGCCATTTCCAACGCCAATCCTGATGTTCGTATTTTTGTGCGGGGTGATCAGGCAGTGACCTATGGTGATGTGCTTGGTGTTATGGGTCGCATTCAGGCAGCCGGATTTGAAAAGGTTGCATTAGTGGCCCAGCTTCCTGAAGCGAAATAATGGTCGCCTGATGGAAATTTGCGTGGAACGCTAGAGATGGATCGTCGTTCGCTAATTATTTCGGTTGGATTGCACGTCAGTGTTGCGGTACTGGCGTGGATTGGCTTGCCGTCAATCAAGCGTGATCTTCCCGACGAACAACCCATCGTGGTGATGGAAATGGTGCAATCAGTGCCAACGACAAATCTGACGCAAGGCGATAAACCCAATACGGCAAAAAAGGAACAAAAGGCAGCAAAATCAAAAAAGCCGCCACCGCCACCACCGCCAGCCCCGCCGCGTGCAAAACCGCCCGCGCCAAAGCCCGTTGCCAAGCCAGCCCCAAAGGCACCTGATCCAAAAGCAGAAATCCTGCCACAAAAAATCACGCCCAAGCCAAAGCCAAAGCCGGCAATTGCCCAGCCACCGGCACCGCCAAAATCAAAGCCGAAAACTGCCGCGACAGTCAAAGCGCCAAAACGCCTGCCGCAATCACCGCCAAAACGCATCAATAAGCTGGCACGCCAGAAAGCGTTGCAAAAACAGCGCAAAGACGCGTTAAGCGGGGTGATGCAAAATCTTGCTAAGGCTAAGGCAGTATCTGAAGATACGGAAAAGAAACGGCGCGAAAAAGAACGCAAAAAAGCGGCTGAAACTTTGACCAGCAATTTGACAACGGCGGCTGGTAATGCCATTAGCGCCCCGGAAAAGCCGGTTGTTGGCCCGCTTGGCCTTTCCGACATTGATCGCATTCGCCAGCATGTGTCATCATGCTGGTCGCCGCCAATTGGCACGGCAGGTGCAAACACGCTAATTGTTGACATAATTGTCACGTTAGATAGAGACGGAAAGGTTTTGACTGCCGAGGTTGACAATAAAATGCGACTTACCACCGACCGGACATACCGGGTTGCCGCCGATGAGGCCATTCGCACAATGTTTAAATGTTCGCCTTTGCCGGTGCCTTTGGATAAATATGAACAATGGAAAAGCTTTATCTTCGGGTTTGATCCGAAATTTTTAACACGATAATGATGTGATATGGTTTGCGCCAGACAGCGCATATCGGCAGGTAAATAGATAGGAATAGATTAGCGATGATGATGTTTTTGCGATTGGTAACTGTGATTGCGACTTGTTTTAGTCTGTTTGGAAATATCGCCCATGCCCAGCTTCGCATTGATATTACCGAAGGCCAGGTCGCGCCAACACCGATAGCGATCGCCAATTTTACCGGCCCTGATGGTGTCGTGTCCGAGGTCGGCAAACAAATCGCCCAGATTATTTCTGAAGATCTGGAAAGTTCGGGCCTGTTTGCGCCGGTTGATAGCGCAGCCTTTATCGAGCCACCAAAAGCGCCGTCAATCCGGCCAAATTTCACCAATTGGAGCCCTTTGGGGGTCAAGGGGCTTCTTGTCGGGTCGGCCTATGTTGATTCGGCGGGCATGTTGCAGGTGGAATTTGTGCTGTGGGATGTGGTGATCCAGCGCAATATCACTGGCGGTGGCGGCAATGCCGATCAAAATGCTATTCGCCGGATTTCGCATCAGATTGCCGATTTTGTTTATGAAGAATTCACTGGTGACAGGGGGTATTTTGATACGCGCGTTGTCTATGTTGCTGAATCGGGTTCGCAAAGCCGTCGTTTAAAGCGGTTGGCCATTATGGATCAAGATGGACATAATCACCAGTTTTTGACCTCAGGTGCTGATCTGGTTTTGACCCCGCGCTTTTCACCGACAGCTAATGAAATTGCCTATCTGAACTATTTCAATGATGAACCAAATGTCTATCTGTTCGAAATTGCGACAGGGCGCACCGAACGTCTTGGCTCCTTTCCGGGCATGACCTTTGCGCCCCGCTTTGCACCATCAGGTGATAAATTGATTATGAGCCTTGCGCAAAATGGCATGACCGACATCTATGAAATGGATATGCGAACCCAAGCGATTAACCGCCTAACGCAATCAGCGTCAATTGACACATCGCCATCCTATTCACCTGATGGTTCCAAAATCGTTTTCAATTCTGATCGTGGTGGCAGCCAGCAGCTTTATGTGATGGATGCTGATGGTGCCAATGTCCGGCGCATTAGCTTTAACCAAGGCCGCTATGCAACGCCGGTTTGGTCGCCCCGCGGCGATATCATTGCCTTTACCAAAATGGCGAATGGCCAATTTTACATTGGCGTGATGAATGTTGATGGGTCTGGTGAGCGGCTTCTTGCAAGCGGGTTTCTTGTTGAGGGGCCGACTTGGGCGCCAAATGGCCGCGTCTTGATGTATTTCAAGCAACAGCCCTTTGAAACCGATGGCAGTGGTGGCGATACGCATGTTTACCGCATCGATATCACTGGGTTTAACGAAAAGCGCATCATTACCCCATCGGATGCGTCTGATCCAGCATGGTCTCCTATATTGCGCTAACCAAACGAATTTGGCGAGTTAAAGAAATTTTACAATCTCTGTTTGCAAGCTTTGGGAGAAGGGTTTTCGTTTGTCTGATGATGTTTGGACAAGGCCATGATCGTCATGCTAATTGACGATGAAGATAGATGGTCTTTCCAAAAAATTCTAGTTTTATAGGTGATTGGTCAATTTTTTGGTTTCAATTGCTATGAATTTGCGCTATAGAGAACACATTATTTAGACCACTAGAGTCTGGTCTTGTGGGTGCGACCGTTAGATGAATATCGTGACATTTAGATGACGAGTTGTTTATGCTGGTCACCTAATAACGCGAACTAGAAACCATCCGGTGTGCCGGACAAACAATTTGGGAGCATACAGATGTTTCAACGATTTCTCGCTATTTGTGCAGTAGCTTTCCTTTTCACCGCCTGTGAAACCGCCTCAAACGTCGCCGTTGACAGTGCCTCCGGCAGTTCATCAAGCAGTGCAACAGCTGCTGGAGCAGGAAGCAGCTCATCAAGAGTCAACGACAGCAACACAGATGAGCGACGCTGAAAAGCTGGCACAGGTTGGTAACACGGTGTATTTTGGATTTGACAGCTCTGAGCTGGCCGGTGAGGCGCAAGCCACTCTGGATCGTCAGGCCGCCTTCTTGAATGTGAACCCAACCATGGTTGTCATCATCGAAGGTCATGCTGATGAGCGTGGCACCCGCGAATACAACCTTGCGCTTGGCGATCGCCGCGCCGTGGCTGTTCGTGATTATCTTCTTGCCAAAGGTCTGAACGCCGCCCGTGTCCGCACCGTATCATACGGCAAAGAGCGTCCAGCGGTTTCTGGTTCGAATGAAGAATCATGGGCAAAGAACCGCCGTGCTGCAACTGTTCTGAACTAAACAGTTTGACCTGATTGAAAAAGGGGGGCAATCGCTCCTCTTTTTTTTGCCTAATTTCTGCCTAAAACCACCTTTACTATGATTGCAACAGATGATGGCAATCATCAAATTTTCTTTGGCGTTGGGAATTGAAGTGATGAATAAACGGATAGTCTTTTTGGTGTTGGCCAGTTTGCTACTGCCAGCAAATGCGATGGCGCAAAGCGCGGCAAGCGATAATGCGATATCGTCAAATGCCAGCGCGCTGTTAACACGCCAGCAGCAACGCATGGATATTCTGGAACAGGGTTTGAAAGAAATCCGCGGGGTTATTGAACAGGATCTTCGCGAAATCAAGCTTAAGGTTGAACAGCTTGGGTCAAGCTCGGCACAGGCTGGCACCGCTCAGGTGGCCGATCTGAATGCGCTTCGCAATGAGATGGAAAAGCTGAATGATACATTGGCAATGACCAGTCGCCGGATGGAACGCACACTTGAAATCACATCTGATACCGAATTCCGTTTGCTTCGTCTGGAAAAGCGGGTGCAAACGCTGATCTCGCTTGGTGGCAGTGAGCTTGCCAGTGCGGCAGCACAGCAAGAAACAACTGCTGCCGATGCGCCAGCAAATGTACAAATGACCCGCGAAAGCAATAGCGGTGTTACCAAATGGTCGGTTGAAAAAGGCGCGCTTAACCGCGAGCTTGAGACATTAGATACCGCCAACACACCCGATGCCGCTGCCGCCAAAGATGGTGTTGAAACAGCCAGTAACAGCGCATTGCCTGCTGATAATACGGTTTCTGGCGATGCAAGCACCCTAAACGCGGATGTCGCGGTAAATGATGCGCCTGCCGTTCCTGCGGCACCTGCCGAACCTGAGGTTTTGCCTGCGGTTAGCCCTGAAGAGCAATATCGCTTTGCGCTTGGGCGAGCCTTGCAAAATGATTTGGAAACAGCCGAATTAGCCTTTGCCGAATTTCGGGTCTTAAACAAGGATCACGAACGTCAGGCTGATGCCACTTTCTGGCTGGGGCGGGTGCAGTTCATGCGCGGTGAATATGAAAAGGCCGCAATGACATTTTCCGAATTTAACAGCACCTATCCGGGTGATGCACGGCTTGTTGATACGACCATGTGGATTGCCGAATCAGTTTCGCATTTCGCACCGGCGGAACAAGCCTGTGAAATCTATGCATCCTTGCCAAAGCTTCTTGATACGCCGCCTGAAACTTTCATGACCCAGATTGCCGCCCTTAGTGATGCTGCCAAGTGTAAAAGCTAGCCCGATTACTGCTTTTGACGCCAGTTTCGCCGCTGTCATGGCGAGGCTGGGGCTTGATCAATGCACAGGCTATGTCACGGCATTGTCGGGTGGGCCGGATAGTACTGCGCTGGCTTTGTTGACGCAGCGTTATGCCGATGCAACTGGCAAGCACCATCATGCGGTGATTGTCGATCATGGTTTGCGCGATGGTTCGGGCGATGAGGCGGAAAGGGTGCAAACGCGTTTTCGCCGCTTTGGCATTGCCAACGATATTATCCAGATTACCGACCCGCGTCCGACAGCCGGACTGCAGGAGTGGGCGCGGATCAACCGGCATCACGCGCTGTTATCAGCGGCACGGCAAAAAAAGGCCGCTTTGCTTTTTGCGCATCATGCCGGCGATCAGGCTGAAACAGTGGCAATGCGCTTGTTAAAATCATCGGGTTTAAACGGTCTTGGCGGGATTGCTTGCCACCGAATGCAGCATGATGTTGTTGTTGCGCGGCCGGTTCTGGGCTGGATGCCAGATCAGTTAAAGGCGGTTTGCCATCATCTTGATTGCGATTTTGAAATTGATCCAAGCAATCAGAATCACCAGTTTGAACGCGTTCGCATCCGTAAATTGCTAGCTGATCTTGATCACCAAGATGCCGCAACCGGTGATATCGCGCTGTCTTCGGGGCAATTGCGCCGTCTTGGCGCTGGCGCAGCGCGGCTAAGCGCGGCGGCTGACAGAGTTTGTGATCGGATTATTGACCAAGCGGTTGAATGGCATCCGGCGGGTTATGCCAGCGTGACAATGGTCGACTTTGCCGATCTGCCACAATCATTTTGGGCGCTTGTCATGCGCCGGTTAATTATGGCGGTTGGCGGCGGGCAATATGGCGCGGCAAAGATGGCGCTAGATCAGCTTCGCCAGCGTTGTGATGATGGCGTTTCGGCAACGATTGGCGGCTGTCATTTCAGTCCGATTACCGCACCATCACCACGCCAAGCATCAGCGGCTAGCTATCATCTGTTTCGCGAAACTGGCCGCAAGCTGATTGCCATGCCGATCGCCGCTGGCCAAGAGCTGGTTTTTGCCGGTTGCTGGTTGGTCAAAAGCGCGCAGGCGGGAATGGTGCATGCATCGGCTGATACACCGCAAACACAGGGCGATTCCGGCGCTGCTTTGCATGCTAAACCCATGCCGGGTGGGTGGTATTTGCTGCCGCATCGCGCAAGACAGGCAATTCCTGTATTAACAACCCTTGACGGCGGGTCGATTTATCCCCAATTAGAAGGAGATGAAATTGAACAACCACCAGCCACTATGGCCGTTCGGTTTTTAGGGATGGCAAGACGTCCAACGTTTCTTGCAGATACATTGATAGGATAAATCTGGTGAATAATTTGGCACGCAATATCATCATCTGGCTCATTTTTGGCGCGGCTCTGATGGGGCTGTTCAATATGTTCCAAACCCCATCAACCGGAACACCGGCCGATCAGGTGGCCTATTCTGATTTTATGGCGAAGGTCAAAACCAACCAGATCGAAGAAGTATTGATCGATGGTCGCAATTTGCGCGGTAAATCCAGCGCCGGACGGGTCATCACAACGGTGATGCCACCATCAACTGATGTTGTGAAAATTTTAGATGAAAATGATGTTCGCATCGTTGCAACCCCTGAAGATAGCGGCATGCCAAGCTTCTTCTCGATTTTGCTGTCATGGTTCCCGATGTTGCTGTTTATCGGCATCTGGATTTTCTTCATGCGGCAAATGCAGGGCGGGTCACGCGGCGCGATGGGCTTTGGCAAATCGCGGGCGAAATTGCTAACCGAACATCAAGGCCGCGTCACTTTTGAAGATGTGGCTGGTATTGATGAAGCCAAAACCGAATTGGAAGAAGTTGTCGAATTCCTCAAGGATCCGGGCAAGTTTCAGCGTCTTGGCGGCAAAATTCCAAAAGGTGTTTTGCTTGTTGGCCCTCCGGGTACTGGTAAAACCTTGCTTGCCAAGGCGATTGCTGGCGAAGCCAATGTGCCCTTCTTTACGATCTCAGGTTCTGATTTTGTCGAAATGTTTGTTGGTGTTGGTGCCAGCCGTGTTCGCGATATGTTTGAACAGGGCAAGAAAAATGCGCCTTGTATCATCTTCATTGACGAGATCGACGCGGTTGGACGGCATCGCGGTGCCGGTCTTGGTGGTGGCAATGACGAACGCGAACAGACGTTGAACCAGATGCTTGTTGAAATGGATGGTTTTGAGGCGAATGAAGGGGTGATCCTGATCGCAGCAACCAACCGTCCTGACGTGCTTGATCCGGCATTGCTTCGCCCGGGTCGTTTTGACCGGCAGGTTGTTGTGCCAAATCCAGATGTAGTTGGCCGCGAAAAAATTCTTAAGGTTCATATGCGCAAAACACCACTTTCCGAAGGTGTCGAGCCGCGCGTGATCGCCCGTGGCACCCCCGGTTTTTCGGGTGCTGACCTCGCCAATTTGGTGAATGAGGCGGCATTGCTGGCAGCGCGTAAAGGCCGCCGTACGGTTTCGATGGCCGAATTTGAAGAGGCCAAGGATAAGGTCATGCTTGGTGCCGAACGCCGGTCAATGGTGATGACTGACGAGGAAAAGCGCCTGACTGCCTATCACGAAGCGGGACATGCTGTTGTCGCATTGCATTGCCCTGCATCTGATCCAATTCATAAAGCCACCATCATTCCGCGCGGACGTGCGCTTGGCATGGTGATGCGGCTTCCAGAAGGCGATCGTATTTCACTGGCGCGTGATAAAATTCACGCTGATTTGCGGGTGGCATGTGGTGGCCGGATTGCCGAGGATCTGATCTTTGGTCATGACAAAATTACCACTGGTGCGTCATCTGATATCCGTATGGTTACCGATATGGCACGCCGGATGGTCACTGAATGGGGCATGTCTGACAAGCTGGGCTTTATGGCCTATAGCGCCGATGAGCAAGAAGTTTTCCTTGGCCGGTCGGTATCGCAGCAAAAGAATGTTGCTGATGCAACTGCGGCGATCATTGATAATGAAGTGCGCCGGATTGTTGATGAGGCCTTTAAAGACGCCACCAAAATCCTTAAAAAGAACGATGTTGAGCTTGAACGCTTGGCGCAGGGCTTGCTTGAATATGAAACGCTTGATGGCAATGAAATCAAGATTATCGTTGAAGGTGGCACGCTTGTTCGCAAAGATGCCGAGGACACGCCAATCAATCAAAAGCCAAAACGCAAATCGCGGACTGGCCTTCCTGGTACCGGTCGGCCGAAAAAGCCGGGCAGCGAACCTGCCTAAGCCTGTATTTTGATGAACACAGACGCGACATCTAAACTAGCCTATGAGGCGGCGCCAAAAGTGCCGCCTTTTTGCCAGCCAACATGGCTTCGTCCCATCATCACATCTGGCGGCCAGCATAAATTGGCAGGCGGACATGCCAGCTTTAGCCAACTTGATGTTGTCATGGCTGATGGCAATGATGGATATGTGGCAAGCCGGATGGATTGCGAACAGCTTTGTGCCCTTGCCGATGATCGAAATATGGCAAGCAAGGCCATTGATGATTTGACCATTGCGCGGCCGAATTTTGCGGGTCTTGATATGGGCCAATCGCATTTGATGGGGGTGCTGAATGTGACCCCTGACAGCTTTTCAGATGGCGGGGTTAATCTTGGCCCAGTCAAGGCAATTGCCGCTGGCAGGGCGATGGCAGCGGCAGGCGCGTCAATCATTGATATTGGCGGCGAATCAACCCGTCCGGGCGCCGAGCCGGTTAGCCGTAATCAGGAATTGGCGCGTATTCTGCCGCCAATTACCGCGCTGGCGCGGGCTGATCTGCTTATTTCGGTTGATACCCGCCATGCCGCGGTAATGACACGGGCAACAGCGGCTGGGGCGGCGATCATAAATGACGTTGAAGCATTGCAGGGCGAAGATGCCATGGAGGCCGCAGCGGCAAGCGGTGCGCCAGTGGTCATGATGCATATGAAGGGGACGCCTGACACCATGCAGCAGGATCCGGTTTATGATTTTGCACCGGCAGAAATTTACGAATTTTTGAAACAGCGCGTTGCGGCGGCCATTGCTGCTGGCATTCCGGCAGCATCAATTGCCATTGATCCTGGCTTTGGCTTTGGCAAGACAGTGACCCATAATCTGCAATTGGTGAATTGGTTATCACTATTTCATGGGCTTGGTGTCGTTGTTCTGTTTGGTGCCAGCCGTAAATCATCAATCGCGAAAATATCGGCTGGCGAACCGGCCGAAGCGCGGCTTGCCGGTTCATTGGCATTGGCCGCAGCGGCATGGCGGCAGGGCGCACAGATTATCCGCGTTCACGATGTTGCCGAAACGGCACAGGCGCTGGCGGTCGAGGCAGCATTGCGTGCCACCGACAGCTAATTTTGGATTATTTTGAATGCTTGTGAAATAGGGGCAAGCTATTCTATCCTAAACCCAAGCAGCCATTTGGCCGCAAATGCGATTGCCGAAATGTGATCGACAGAATAACAAAGGAAACATCATGGCAGGATTATTCGGTACCGATGGCGTACGCGCGCGTATCAATACGGGGCCGATGACTGCCGAAGCCGTTGTAAGACTGGCTTTGGCTGCGGGGCGTTGGTTTGCTGATCGAAATGACCGGTTCAGCCATGCACGCCCGATTGTTGTCATTGGCAAAGATACGCGTCTTTCGGGCTATATGTTGGAATCAGCATTGGTTGCGGGCTTTACCTCAATAGGACTTGATTGCCGGTTGCTTGGCCCAATCCCAACGCCAGCGGTGGCGCATTTAACACGCTCGCTTCGGGCGGAATTGGGCGTGATGATCTCGGCAAGCCATAATCCGCATCATGACAATGGCATCAAGCTGTTTGGCCCCGATGGGTTCAAGCTTGATGACAAGATCGAATCTGAAATTTCGGCATTGGCTGCCGGTTCAATTTCGCTTGCTGACGCGCCTGATCTTGGCCGCGCCCGCCGCATGCTTGATTCGGTTGGTCGCTATGTTGAATTTGCCAAATCCACCCTGCCCGGGCGCACCCGTCTTGATGGGCTAAAGCTGGTTGTTGATTGTGCGAATGGCGCTGCCTACCGCACCGCACCGGATACGCTTCATGAACTTGGTGCCGAAATTGTGCCGTTGGCGGTATCGCCTGACGGTTTCAATATTAATGAAAATTGCGGTGCTGTTCATCCGCAGGTGATGGCAGCAGCAGTGGTGGCGCATGGCGCCGATGCGGGGATTTGCCTTGATGGTGATGCTGACCGGCTGATCATGGCTGATGAAACGGGCAAAATCATTGATGGTGACCAGATTCTGGGCTGTCTTGCCCTTGCCATGCAGGAACGCGGAACGCTTGTCAAAGACGCGGTTGTTGGCACGGTGATGACCAATCGCGGCCTTGAAACAAGACTTGGCAAGGCGGGGATTGATTTGCACCGTGTCGCTGTTGGTGATCGTTATATTCTTGAAAAAATGCGGCAAGATGGGCTGAATCTTGGCGGCGAGCCGTCAGGCCATATGCTGATGACCGATTTTGCACGGTCGGGTGATGGCTTGCTGACTGCATTGCAAATGCTAACCCTGCTCAAGACAAGCGGCAAAAAAGCCAGCACGCTGTTCAACAGCTTTTCGCCAATTCCCCAAAGGCTGGAAAATCTGCGTGGAATTGATCCGGCTATTCTTCAGGACAAAAAGTTGCAATCCGACCTTGCCAACATTGAGGCTAATCTAAACGGCAAGGGGCGTGTTCTGGTACGCCCATCCGGAACCGAAGCTTTGGTTCGCGTGATGGTCGAAGCCGAAAGTGAAGCGCTTTTAACCGAGGCAATGGACGCGTTAATTTTGCGCATTACAGTTGAGTCTTAATAAAAATGATTAAAAACAGATGCTTGTCTGGATAGGAATTTATTTCCCTTTACCGGTCAGGCAGCATGTTGACTTGCGATATCATTTTATGCGACTTCTTTTGGCGGGCCGCTATTCCCCAACGGATAGCCAAATCTGAGTGCGAGAATGTGTTATGTCAACATATGCCAAACCGGCAAACCGTCCGGTTACGCCGTATTTTTCTTCCGGACCGACAAAGAAACGTCCGGGATGGTCTCCAGCTGCACTTGAAGATGCTTGCACCGGTCGGTCGCATCGTTCAGCACCTGCAAAAGATAAAATCCAAACAGCGATGAACCTCGCCCGCGAGATTCTGGGTCTGCCTGATGATTACCGCATCGGCATTGTTCCCGGCTCGGGTACGGGCGCGGTTGAGATGGCAATGTGGTCAATGCTTGGCGCTCGCGGCGTTGAACTTTTGGCGTGGGAAGCCTTTGGCAAAGACTGGATTACCGATGCGGTAAGCCAGTTGAAAATTGATCCGGTCACACATGTCGCCCCTTATGGGCAATTGCCTGATCTGAATGCGGTCAATTTCAATAATGATGTCATTTTCACTTGGAATGGTACCGCGGCTGGCGTCAAAGTGCCGAACGGTGACTGGATCCCCGATGATCGTGCCGGTTTGACCATTGCCGATTCAACATCTGCCTGTTTTGCGATGGATTTGCCATGGCAAAAGCTTGATGTTGTAACCTTTAGCTTCCAGAAATCGCTTGGCGGTGAAGGTGGGCATGGTGTGCTGATCTTGTCACCGCGGGCTGTTGAACGGCTTGAAAGCTACACCCCGTCATGGCCAATTCCAAAATTGTTCCGCTTGACCTCTAAGGGCAAATTGAATGAAGGCATTGTTGGCGCTGCAACGATCAATACGCCATCAATGCTGGTGGTTGAAGATGCGATTGACGCGCTGAATTGGGCAAAATCAATTGGCGGATTGCCAGCTTTAATCGCGCGGTCAAATGCCAGCCTAGATGCGGTTAAATCATGGGTCGATAAAACGCCATATTTTGGGTTTCTGGCAGAAGATCCAGCGACAATTTCAAACACCGGCATCACCCTGTCGATCACTGATCCTTGGTTTGTCGCGTTAGATGATGCGGCAAAAAAGGCGGTCGCTTCGCGGCTTGAAAAAGCCTTGCAAAAAGAGGGGGTTGCGCTTGACGCCGCATCATATCGTGATGCGCCTCCCGGGTTGCGCATCTGGGCTGGCCCAACGGTTGAGCCAAGTGATGTCGAGGCGTTATTGCCGTGGCTGGATTGGGCCTATGCCGAAATCCGGCAAGCTGAATCGGCTGCTGCCTAATCTGTGATATCGACGACCGCAACCCTGCGGGACTGGCATCATATCAATTCTGTATTGATAAGAATTTTGATAGCCATGCATTGCCCTGTTTCTGGGGCCAGTTAATGAATGAGATGAGACCATGCCAAAAGTATTGATTAGTGACAAATTAAGCCCGCGTGCGGCGACGATTTTTGAGGAACATGGCATTGATGTTGATGTCAAGCCGGGGCTTTCACCTGATGAGTTAAAGGCCATTATTGCCGATTATGATGGGCTGGCGATCCGTTCAGCGACCAAGGTTACGGTTGATATTTTGGACGCGCAACAAATCTGAAAGTGTTGGCCGGCTGGATCGGGTGGAAATGTCGATATTGCGGCGTCAACCAAACGCGGTGTGATGTGATGAACCCCGATGGCAATGCGGTTACAACCGCCGAACATGCCATTACCTTGATGCTGTCCTTGGCGCGGCAAATTCCCGATGCCAACGAATCCACCAAAGCTGGTAAATGGAAAAATCTCGCTGTATGGGAACTGAAATTACCAGCAAAACATTAGGTCTGATTGGCTGTGGCAATATCGGAACGATTGTTGCTGACGCGCGCAAGGCCTGAAAATGCGGGTTGTTGGTTATGATCCTTATCTTAGCCCCGAAAATGCAACCCGGCTTGGCATTGAAAAGCTTGAGCTTGATGAATTATTGGCGCGGGCAGATTTTATCACCCTTCACACGCCATTGACCGATGCGACGCGTAATATCATTAGCGCCGATGCGTTGAACAAAACCAAAAAAGGCGTTCGGATCGTCAATTGTGCGCGTGGTGGTCTTGTTGACGAACTGGCGATGGCGGCAGCATTGAAAAGCGGCCATGTCGCTGGTGCCGCCTTTGATGTGTTTGAGGTAGAACCCGCCACCGATAATGTGCTTTTCGGTTTTGATAATGTCATTGCAACGCCGCATCTTGGTGCCAGCACAACCGAAGCGCAGGAAAAAGTGGCTCTTCAGGTGGCTGAACAAATGGCTGATTATCTGATGAAAGGGGCAGTCACCAACGCCTTAAACATGGCATCTGTTTCAGCCGAAGAAGCCCTGATTCTAAAGCCCTACATGGCGCTTGGCGGCTTGCTTGGCAGCTTTCTGGGTCAGGTCGAAGCTGATGGCATCACCGCGGTGGTGATCGAATTTGACGGCAAGGCAGCCGCGCTAAATCCAGAACCGGTTGTGGCTACAACTTTGGCAGGGCTTCTTGGACCAGCAATGGCATCGGTCAATATGGTCAATGCCGCTGCGGTCGCCTCGTCAAATGGCATTGCCGTATCAACAGTTCGCCATGATCGCCAGTGCGATTATGAAACTTTGCTTCGGGTAACGGTCTCGCATAAATCGGGTGATCGAACGATTGCTGGAACCTTGGTTGGTGGTAATAAGCCGCGGATTGTCGAGGTGCAGCATATCGCCGTCGAATCAGATTTCCCGCCACATCTTCTTTACCTTCGCAATTATGACAAGCCGGGCTTCATTGGTGATCTTGGCAGCCTTTGTGGCAAGCATGGAATCAACATCGCGACCTTCCACCTTGGGCGGCGTGAAGCAGGCGGCGAGGCGATTGCCCTTGTCGAGATTGATGGCGGTTTGCCCAAAACCATGTTGCCTGAAATCCGCGCGCTGGATCAGGTGGTGCGCGCCGATGCGCTGCATTTCGCGCTTGATATCTAACCGGCATTTTTCGTTGGTGGATAGGCTGCTTTTCGGCTGTGGCTATGGCTGGCAAGTGGGACTGATAGATTAACCTTTGCCACTGGCATGGCACCGTTGCCTTTGCCGCGTGAACTCTGCTATAAACGGCCGCGGTTCATGCGGCCCGTCGGCATGATCTATGGTTTCAAGGTAGGCGTCCTTGACCTGTTGCAATTGCGCAGCGGCATGGCGTCTTTCCTGTCTTTCGATCTTGATGTCGATCCCCTCGGTGGGACAAAGGGTTTTTCATGACAAATGTAGCGGTAATTGGTGCGCAATGGGGTGATGAGGGCAAAGGCAAGATTGTCGATTGGCTGTCAAGCCGCGCCGATGTTGTTGTCCGATTTCAAGGTGGCCATAATGCGGGTCATACGCTTGTCATTGACGGTGTTGAATATAAATTATCGCTTTTGCCATCCGGCATTGTACGGCCGGGGAAATTGTCGGTCATTGGCAATGGCGTTGTGATTGATCCGGCGCATTTGCTCAAGGAAATTGGCATTTTGCGCAGTCAGGGCGCGGCGATCAGCCCAGCAAGCCTTTTGGTATCTGAATCTGCGGCTTTGATCTTGCCGGTTCATCAGGCGGTTGATGCGGCGCGTGAAGCGTTGCGCGGTGCTGGTAAAATCGGCACAACCGGTCGCGGTATTGGCCCTGCCTATGAGGATAAAATTGCCCGCCGCGCGGTTCGTCTTGGCGATTTGGCATCGGAAAAGGTTCTAACGGAAAAGCTGGCGGCGCTTGTGGCGCATCACAATGTCTGGCTTGCCGCCGCCGAACAGCCGCTTGCCGATGCTGACAAGATGAAGGCCGATCTTTTGGCGATGCGTGACGAGTTGCTGACCTATACTGGTCAAAGCTGGCGTTGCCTTGCCGATGCGCGCGCTGCAAGTAAGCGGGTTTTGTTTGAAGGCGCCCAAGGGGTGATGCTTGATATTGATCACGGCACTTATCCTTTTGTGACCTCAAGCAATACTGTAGCAGGTCAGGCCGCAACCGGTGCGGGTACCGGCCCAACCGATATCGGATTTGTTCTTGGCATTACCAAGGCCTATACAACCCGTGTTGGCAGTGGCCCATTTCCTACCGAAGATTTTGGTGCCAATGGTGACCGTATGGGCGAACGTGGACGTGAATTTGGCACTGTAACAGGACGCAAGCGGCGTTGTGGCTGGTTTGACTCGGTTATGGTTCGTCAGGCAGGTCATGTTGCTGGCATCACCGGCATGGCTTTGACCAAGCTTGATGTTCTTGATGGGTTTGACGTTTTAAAGATATGCGTTGGTTATCAAATCGACGGCAGTGACAAATTTCTGGATTACTTTCCCATCCGATGCTGGCGTACAGGCCGCCTGCAAGCCAATTTACGAAGAAATGCCCGGCTGGTCAGACAGCACCTATGGCGCACGTAGCTGGGCCGAATTACCAGCCAATGTGGTCAAATATATCCGCCGTGTTGAAGAATTGACCGAATTGCCGGTCACGCTGTTATCAACAAGTCCCGAACGCGATGATACGATTCTGGTTCGAGACCCGTTTGAAGGCTAGGCCTCAGCTTCGCTGTGGTGCGGCAATAGCTGCATTTCTTCGGCCTTGTCGCGGACGGCTTTTTGCAGCTTTTCAAAGGCGCGAACTTCAATCTGGCGAATCCGTTCGCGGCTGACGCTAAATTCAGCGGCCAAATCTTCGAGTGTTAGCGGCGGTTCAGCAAGCCGTCGCGCTTCAAGAATACGTTGTTCACGCTGGTTTAGCCCCTGCATCGCATCAACCATCAGATTGCGGCGTGCGCCATATTCTTCCTGTTCGGCAAAGGTGGTCTCCTGATCCACGCTGTCATCTTCCAGCCAATCCTGCCATTCGCCGCTGCCCTCGCCATCACGGCTAAGCGGAACATTCAACGACCGGTCATTGCCAGCCATACGCTGATTCATCGAAATCACTTCGGTTTCGGACACATCTAGCTGGGTGGCAATCTGGGTAACCTGTTCGGGCTTTAGATCGCCATCTTCAATCGCTTGGATCTGTCCTTTGATGCGGCGCAGATTGAAAAACAACTTCTTTTGACCGGCGGTGGTGCCGATTTTTACCAGCGACCATGACCGCAAAATATATTCCTGAATGGCCGCTTTGATCCACCACATAGCATAGGTGGCAAGCCGAAAACCTTTTTCAGGCTCAAATTTTTTGACTGCATGCATCATGCCAAGATTGCCCTCGGAGATCAGATCGGCAACCGGAAGGCCATAGCCGCGATACCCCATTGCGATTTTGGCGACAAGCCGCAAATGGCTGGTCACCAGCTTGTGCGCTGCCTTGACGTCCCTTTATCTTTCCATGATTTTGCCAAGCATATATTCTTCGCTCGGTTCCAGCATTGGGAAGGTACGAATTTGCTCAAGGTAGCGCGACAGATTTCCATCTGGGCTAATCGCCGGAAGCATAGATTTTGCAGCCATCTTCATTTCTCCTCGGGATCAAACTATTACGTAAGGCATTTTTGCATCAATAAGCGCGACGTTAATGCGCACGAAATTTAATTCTGCGAAACTAACCATTAATCGGGGCTAGATTAAGACCATTTTTTGCAAAACTCTTTTTCAATAATTCTAATTTTCGCACATATAGACGGTTAAAAACCAAAGATTACGCGCAGTAATAGCAAAAATCAATTCTAGCCAGAAGGATGGGTTTTGCCAGTCGCACGGTCGGAAACAGTGCGTTCCATCAAGGCGAGGAGGCCCGCCATATCGTCGGGAAGCGGTGTCTCAAAATGCAGTGCCTCGCCTGTAATCGGATGGGCAAAGCCAAGCCGCGCAGCATGCAGCGCCTGACGACCAAAATCGCGCATCTGCGACAGGCCGGCACGCGCTAGATTATCCGGCATTTGTCCCGAACGTGGTGTCCGCCCATATAATGGATCGCCGATCACCCCATGATTAATATGCGCCATATGAACACGAATCTGATGTGTCCTGCCAGTTTCAAGGCGGCATTCAATATGCGAACCAAAAGGTGGAAAACGGCGCAGCAATTGCCAATGCGTTACAGCGTTACGGCCTTTGGTGGTGATGGCTTGGCGTTTGCGGTCATAGCTGGCGCGGCCGATCGGTTGGTCAATGGTGCCGTCACGTTCAACACTTGTTCCCCAGACAAGCGCTTGATATCGCCGGTCAATATCATGCGCGGCAAACATTCCTGTCAGGCCGTGATGCGCCGCATCTGTTTTGGCCACAACCATTGTGCCGGATGTGTCTTTATCAAGACGGTGGACAATGCCCGGCCGCATGACCCCGCCAATGCCGGTAAGCGATGGCCCGCAATGGGCAATCAGCGCATTCACCAAAGTGCCGGTTAGCGACCCTGGTGCTGGATGCACAACCAGCCCTGCCGGTTTATTCAAAACAATCAAATGTGAATCTTCAAACAGAATATCAAGCGCGATATTTTCGGCCTTTGGCACCGCATCAACTGGCGGCGGCAAAATCAGCGCATAGCTTGCGCCGGGTTTGACCGGTGCTGATGGATCGGTTAGGGTGCGCCCATCTTCGCTTAGCTGCCCATCAAGGATAAGCGCTTTGATCCGGCTGCGTGACAAAGGCTGGCTTGGCGTGCCAAAATGGGCTGCCAGAAACCGGTCAATACGGTTGGCAGGGGTATCATCAGCGGCAAGATGAACAAGACGGGTTGTTGGATCGTCAGAGGAATAGGTCATGGATCAGGACAATAAAGCAAAAGTGACAAACACAATAGCCCCACAATCATCTGAAACAAACACCGAAGCACCATCGGCTGTTGTTCGAAACCTCAGGCTGATCAAGGCAATGGCCATAATCATGGCGGTTTTGATCGTGGCGGCATTGGCGGTCATTATCGTGACAATCTATAGCCGGCTTACCGCCGCCAATTCGGCCAAGGCAATCCAGCAAAATGAGCTTGTGATTCCTGCTGATAGCCGGATCACCGGTGCCAGCCTTGGCGCTAAGGGGAAAATGCTTGTCATTATCGAAGATAAAACTGGCCAGCAATTATGGCAACTTGATGGATCTGGTAAAATTCAGCGCAAAACCCGCATTGCGCCCCAGCGGTAAAATCTGCCAATCACGCATTTAGTTGCCTATAGGCTCAAATCGGATTTGGCCGATAAAAGCAGCCGTTCCAGAGGCATGTCGTCAAAGCTCCACACGTCAAATCCTAGCGCCAGCGGCAAAATATAATAACGAATGATAAACAGGATTACCGCAGCGTAAAGCGGCAAGAGCCGACTGATGATAAAGGCTGGCTTGATCAAGCTGATCGCGGCATAGATTGGGGCATTTAGCCCGCGCAACAGCCGAAGCAGCGAAAAGCCACTATCCTTCATTCATCACGATGATCAGCAGAAAATGCACAAAGCTAGTCCACATCAACAAACCAAAAGGCAGGTCAATCAAAATGCCAATTGGAGGGGTGGTTGTAATCATGTAAATGGTTCCAAATCGCGAGCATTGATGCCGAGCTGTATCTGCCACCATAAAAACTGAATAAAGGGCGTAATGCAAGCCTAAGATCCTGTACCCGCGCGATGAAAAGCGGCAACCAGAATTGATCGGGGGCTGGTATAATGCGTCAAAAAAAGATACATAAGTAGATGCGATTGCCGATTGGTCATTGCGGGGCTGAATTTACCTGTTTTGACACGCCACGCATCATTGAAAATGCTTTGTCGAAAACCCAGACGCGACCGGAAAGAGAACTGGAAAAATCATGGCTAGCCATCAATATGTTTATGTAATGAACCGCTTAAGCAAGGCATGGCCCGGTGGTAAGGAGGTTCTGAAAAATATCAGCCTGTCATTTTTGCCAGGTGCCAAAATTGGCGTTTTGGGTCTGAATGGATCGGGTAAATCAACCTTGCTGAAAATCATGGCTGGAATCGAAACCGAATTTCAGGGTGAAGCATGGGCTGCCGATGGCGTCAAAGTTGGTTATCTTGCGCAAGAACCTGAATTGGATCCGTCTTTGGATGTGACCGGGAATGTTCTTGCTGGCATGGGTCGTGCCAAACAGCTTGTTGACCGGTTTAACGAAGTGAGTGCGAAATTTGCCGAAGAAATGAGCGATGACGAAATGAATGCCGTCATTGCCGAACAGGCCGAGTTGCAGGAAGAAATTGATGCCATTGACGCATGGGATCTAGAGCGCAAAGCCGAAATTGCGATGGATGCGCTTCGCGTGCCGCCGGGCGATGCCGATGTCACGAAATTATCAGGTGGTGAAAAGCGCCGTGTTGCGCTTTGCCAGCTATTGCTTAGCGCGCCTGACATGTTGCTCCTTGATGAGCCGACAAACCATTTGGATGCCGAATCTGTCGCATGGCTGCAAAAATTCCTTCATGATTTCCCGGGTACCGTTGTCACCATTACGCATGATCGTTATTTCCTTGATGATGTTGCTGGCTGGATTCTTGAACTCGATCGCGGTGCCGGTATTCCCTATGAGGGGAATTATTCGGGGTGGCTTGAACAAAAGCAAAAACGGCTTGAACAAGAAGGTCGCGCCGATGATGCGCGGGTGAAATCATTGTCACGCGAATTGGAATGGGTGCGTGCGGCACCAAAGGCACGTCAGGCCAAATCCAAGGCGCGGATCAATGCCTATGAAAAGTTGCTTGCCGATGATCTGCAGAAACAGGTTGATGTGGCGCGGATTTCGATTCCGGCTGGCCCACGGCTTGGCGATGTGGTGATCAATGCCAATGGGCTTCGTAAGGGGTTTGGCGATCGGCTGTTGATTGATGATTTATCTTTCCGCCTGCCACCCGGTGGTATCGTTGGGGTGATTGGCCCGAACGGCGCAGGGAAAACCACGCTATTCCGCATGATTACTGGCGATGAAGCGCCTGATGAAGGTGATTTTTCCGTTGGTGATACCGTCAAGCTCGGCTATGTCGACCAGTCGCGTGATGCGTTGGATGATAAACAGACGGTTTGGCAGGTCATATCGGATGGTATGGAAGAAATTGAGCTTGGCAAACGCACCATGCAATCGCGTGCCTATGTCGGACAGTTTAATTTCAAGGGCGGCGATCAGCAAAAAACCGTTGGCCAGCTATCAGGCGGTGAGCGCAACAGGGTGCATCTGGCGCGTATGTTGAAATCGGGGGCCAATCTGCTGCTTCTCGATGAGCCGACAAATGATCTTGATGTCGACACGCTTCGTGCGCTTGAAGAGGCGCTTTTAGAATTTGCCGGCTGTGCGGTTGTGGTCAGCCACGACCGTTGGTTCCTTGACCGGATTGCAACGCATATTCTGGCCTTTGAAGGCGACAGCCATGTTGAATGGTTTGAAGGCAATTATGAAGCCTATGAGGTGGATAAAAAGCGGCGCCTTGGTGCCGATGCTGATCGGCCAACCCGCATTAAATATAAGCCAATCTCGCGCTAGTCAGATAATCTGAAAAGCCCGCAGATATCACGCCTATGAAAAAAGCCGGAATGTTCCGGCTTTTTTGATGGCAGTTTTACGGGCTGGTTTATGGGGCTTGCTGGCGTTTGCGCATTGCCTCAATCAGCGCTGAAAACCGGCCTTCATTCTGGCGGATGATGGTGATGTTTTCCTGTTTCTGGGTCACCAGCATTGAGATATTCTCGATTTCGACATCCAGAACCTTTGCCGGTGCCATCGCTGGTGTAATGACGCGCCAGCCAACTGAAACAGGCGGGCGCTTGCCGGTTGAGTCATTAAATGTACCGCGAACCAGAACCATCTTGTCACCCTTGACCTGACTATCAATTGTGGTAAAGCGCAGACCCGATAATTGATCGAAATTGCGAACGACGGTGTCAACCACAACATCACGCATGGTTTGGACATAATCAACACGTTCTTGTTCATTGGCGGCGCGCCAGTAAGGCCCGGCAGAAAAGCGGGCAATCGCTGGTAAATCGAAATGTGTATCGAGAAGTTTTGTAATATTTTCGGTTCGTTTTTCAATATCGCCCGGGTCTGTTTCCAGATAGGTTTCAACTTCACTGATCATGCTTGTGATGACATTATTGGCAGCAGTAATCTGGTCGCTGGCACGCGCTGGCAAAGTGGTCAAAAACAGCGGTAACAGACATAGACAAACAAATCCGCTGCGAATCCAAGCCCGCAAATCAGCGGTCAAAATTCCAATTTGGCTTTTGCGTGTCATTTCGGATCCTCAAGGAATGATTCAAACTGGTCATCAGCGGTGCGATTATTGGTTGGTTTTCCGACCATGGCATTGATGCGGGCAGCCCGCCTCTGATAATAGAGCGAGCGGGTGCGGGAATAAGGGTCAAGCGAGTTATATTTCACATCATTAAATGCTTTGAACAGATTGGCCCGCGTTGATACAGCCGCAACTGGCGGGCGCAAGGTTTGCAATGTTTGGATGGCATCACCAGCTTTTAGAAACGCCATCGGGTTGGTTACCGAGTCCACAACCCGGCCGGTTAGGCTTCGGCTGGTATTTGGACCAAGAACAGGCACCATCAGATAATTGCCTTCAGGCACATCAAACGATGCCAAGGTCTGGCCAAAATCCTGACTTTTGACCGCCTTTGGATCTTCGGTCAGATCAACCAATCCAAGGGTCAGGCTGTTGACGATAAAATGCACTGCCGATAGACCCGCATTTTCAAACCGACCCTGCAATGTTGAATTGAATGTCGTGGCCGGAAGGCCTGTCCAGTCAATATGGCTATCAATGGCGCGGCGTCCGACCGGTGGCATGACATTGCGATAGCCATTGGCGGCTGGTTCTAAAATATGCGTATCAAGACCCATGTTAAAGGCAAAGGCTTTGCGATTCGAACCTTCATAAGGGTCGCGCGCATCCGTTTTTTCGGCGTCTGGAACAGAACTGCATGCCGCCAAAAGCAAGATAGCCGCAAAAGGGGCGACCGAAATGCGGTTCAGGCTGCATTTTGATAAGGCAAACATAACTGTCTCTTCGTGGTTATGAAACGTTAAATCTAATATATCGCAATAAAGGCTGAATGCAAAAATGATTCAACATTATGCAAATAGAAATCTGGTAAAATTATGAAAAAATAAGTGACCCAAGACATCGCATTGCGATTGACCCACCCATCTGCATTTGCGAGTTTGAACACATCATGAACGAACTTGTAAAAACGCCAGCCAGCCCATGGCTTGATGGGCTAAATACGGCACAAAGCGAAGCTGTGAAAACCCTTGATGGGCCATTACTGGTTTTGTCGGGTGCCGGTACAGGTAAAACGCGTGTATTGACCTCGCGCCTTGCTGAATTGGTTGCCAGCGGCACGGCAAAGCCGTGGAATATTCTGGCGGTGACCTTTACCAACAAGGCCGCGCGCGAGATGAAATTGCGCGTTGCAAGTCTGGTTGGGCCGATGGCCGAGCAAGTATGGCTTGGCACCTTTCACGCGCTTGCTGCCAAAATGCTGCGCCGTCATGCCGATCTTGTTGGTTTGCGTTCTGATTTTACCATTCTTGATACCGATGATCAGATCAGGCTGCTGAAACAATTGATGGAAGCTGAAGATATTGATCCCAAACGTTGGCCAGCGCGGATGCTTGGCGGTGTGATTTCGCGGTGGAAAGACCGTGGCCTGCCGCCAGAAAAAGTGGGGCTTGCCGAAGCGGGTGATATTGCCAATGGCCGTGTTCGGGCGCTTTACGAACGCTATCAGACCCGCCTTATCGCACTGAATGCTGTCGATTTTGGTGATTTGCTGCTTCATATGCTTAGCATTTTCACCACCCATGCCGATGTTTTGGCCGATTATCAAAACCGCATCACCCATATTATGGTTGATGAATATCAAGATACGAATGTTGCGCAATATCTGTGGTTGCGGCTATTGACCGGCAACCGGAACAATCTTTGCTGTGTTGGCGATGATGATCAGTCGATCTATGGCTGGCGTGGTGCCGAAGTTGGCAATATTTTGCGCTTTGAAAGCGATTTTAGCGGTGCCAAAACGGTTCGGCTTGAAGAAAATTACCGGTCAACCGGTCATATTCTGGCTGCGGCGTCCAAAATCATTGCGCGTAATGAAACGCGGCTTGGCAAAACCTTATATACATCGGCGGATGACGGCGAAAAACTGCGGGTCAATGGCTATTGGGATGGGCCTGACGAGGCGCGAAACATCGCTAGCCAGATCGAAACAAAGATGAAAGATGGCGTTCATCTTTCGCAAATTGCCGTTCTGGTTCGTGCCGGATTTCAGACCCGCGAATTTGAAGAACGGTTTATTACGATTGGCCTTCCTTATCGGGTGGTTGGTGCGCGGTTTTATGAACGCGCGGAAATTCGCGATGCCATTGCCTACTTGCGGCTTATCGCCCAACCCGCCGATGATCTGGCGTTCGAGCGGATTATCAATACGCCGAAACGCGGCCTTGGCACGGCTAGTTTACAAGCGGTTCATATTCAGGCGCGGTCGTCGGATAAGCCACTTTTGGCGGCGGCGATTGATCTTGTGCAAACGGAAGAATTGCGCCCTGCGGCGCGTCATGCGCTTGGCAGTTTTGTGCAGGATATCAAACGCTGGCGCGATCTTGCCGGATCAACGCATCAGGCTGATCTTGCCAAAATGGTGCTTGATGAGTCGGGCTATACACAAATGTGGCAGCGTGATAAGTCACCCGATGCCGAAGGCCGACTGGAAAATCTGACCGAATTAATCAATGCGATGCAGGATTTTGACTCGCTTCAGGGGTTTTTGGAACATATCGCGCTTGTTACCGATGGTGATGCCGACCCTGAACATGGCGAGGTGACGCTGATGACACTTCATGCGGCTAAAGGGCTGGAATTTGACGCAGTGTTTTTACCCGGCTGGGAAGAAGGGGTTTTCCCAAGCCAACGCACAATGGATGAAAATGGCGCTGTTGGTCTCGAAGAAGAACGCCGCTTGGCATATGTTGGCATCACCCGGGCGCGGCGCGATCTTTTCATCAGCTTTGCCAACAGCCGGCGTATCCATGGCCAATGGCAATCGTCAATCCCGTCACGCTTTGTTCAGGAATTGCCGCCCGAAAATATTATCGAAGATATGGCACAAGGCATGGGGCTTGGCCGTGTGACTGCGGCGCGGCTTGGTGACGAATCCGGCATGAATGGCTTTGGCGCGAATGCGGCTATGGGGCTGGCGCTTATAGTGCTGGCGGCTATGGTGCGGGTTGGCGGCGGATGGCGGCGCGGCGCGCCGAACTGGCTGATGGCAATTGGGAACCAGCCAATAACAAGACCGAATTTACAACCGGCGACCGTGTGTTTCACCAGAAATTTGGCATGGGCAATATTTTGACAATTGATGGAGATAAGCTATTGATTGCATTTGATAAAGCGGGCCATAAAAAAGTGGTATCAGGATTTGTGAGGAAGCCATGACCGCACTTCAATCAGTTGTTCTCACCCTGCCGGCGCGGCTTGATGATCGGGCAATGGCTGCCTTTGAAGGTGTTTTTAGCGAGCTTTTGGACAGCGCCGCCACATCATTTCAGCGCGATGATGCTGGCGATTGGCAGATCGAAGCCCTGTTCACATTCACCCCTGATGCGGCCATGATCGATCAGATGCTAGCGCCGCTTTATCAGCGTGAATCGATTACCCCGGTTCCAATCACTATATCACCGGTTGAACAGCGCGACTGGCTTGCCGAAAATCGGGCCGCCTTTCCGCCATTGCATATTGGCCGTTTTTGGGTTTACGGAAGTCATGTCACCATGCCCCGTCCGGCGGCAAGCCTGCCTTTATTGATTGATGCTGCCTTGGCCTTTGGTTCGGGAACGCATCCGACAACCGAAGGCTGTTTGCGCGCCATGCAGATGATCCGGCGGATTGCCCCGCGGCGGGTTCTTGATATGGGCTGTGGGTCGGCAATTCTGGCAATGGCGGCATCGCGACTTCTGGCCATCCTGCCAGACAATTGCTGCTGATAATGATCCGGTTGCGGTTCGGGTTGCGGCGCATAATCGGGCGCTGAATACCATTGCACCGGCAAAAATGCGGCTTGCCGTTTCGCAAGGATTTGGCAGCCGCATTGTTTGCAATCATGCGCCTTATGATTTGGTGCTTGCCAATATTCTGGCAGGCCCGCTATGCCAGATGGCACCCGATCTTGCGCCACGATTGGCAAAGGGTGGCTGGCTTATTTTGTCAGGTGTCCTAAATGGACAGGCAACCGCGGTTGAGGTGGCCTATCGACAACAGCGGCTTCGTGTGTGGCACCGAATCCGTATTGGCGATTGGACAACAATCATGATGCTGCCATCGGCGGCCGGCACAATGCCGCAATTATGGGGTGGACGGTGAGCCAGCAGGATCAAACCCGCTCCAAGCGGTTAGAAACGCTTCGCGGCGCTATGGCTGCGGCCGGATTTGACGGCTGGATTATTGGCCGCGAAGATATGTATAAGGGCGAAGAAGTACCGGCTGGTGATGAACGGCTTGCCTATTTATCCGGATTTACCGGATCGGCTGGCTTTGCGGTGGTGCTTGGCGATCGGGCAGGGCTGTTTAGTGATGGCCGCTATAGTTTGCAAATGCCCGCGCAAACCAATTCGGCCGAGTGGGATTGTAACACGATTCCCGATGTGACATGCGAAGATTGGCTGAAAACAGTGGGGCTAGCCAGTGGTGCAATCATCGCCATTGACGGAAGGCTTGTCACGGTTTCAGGCTTTAGACGCTCTGAAAAATCAGTTCTTGCGGCGGGTGGAACGCTTGTTTGTCATCAAGAAAATCTGCTTGATCAGCAATGGCATGATCGTCCGGCTTTGCCGCCTGCGGCAAGCTGGCAAATGCCGGTTGAAAATGCCGGTAAGTCACTTGCCGAAAAGAGCGATGATCTTGCCGCCTATCTTGATGCCAAAGAGTGCGCTGCAGTTCTGCTAACGCGGGTGGATTCGGTGAATTGGCTGGTAAATATGCGGGGCGGAGATTTGCCCTGTACGCCAGTCAATCTGTGTTTCGCGCTTTATCACCGCGAAACCGGCCTTTGCCTTTTGGGAGATGAATCGCGCTTCCAGCCGGTTTTAACGCCCGATATCACCGTTGCGCCTTTGACCCAATTACCGGCAATGCTTGGTGATATGGGTGATGGCCGTTTGATGATTGAGGCGGCAAGCCTTCCAAAAATGCTGTTTGAACAGATTGTGGCAAGCGGTGTGCAAACATTTGAGGCTGATTGTCCGCTGACCATTGAAAAAGCCCGCAAGACACCGGCTGAATTGCGTGGGTTTCGCGCCGCGCACCAGCGTGATGGCACGGCGATGGTTGAATTTTTATGCTGGCTTGATCAGGCTGTATCCGTTCCATCTGCCAGCATTACCGAAAGTGACCTTGCCGATAAATTATTGGCGTTTCGCCAACAACAAGACGGATTTCTGGCACCAAGCTTTAACACCATTTCCGGATCAGGCTCGAATGGTGCCATTGTTCATTATCGCGCGATTGCGGGGGCGGATCGCGAACTGGCAAGCGATGATCTTTTATTGTTGGATTCGGGCGGCCATTACCGTGATGGCACAACAGATATTACTCGTACCATCGCTATTGGAACGCCGCCCAACGGCGCGGTTGCGGCCTATAGCCATGTTTTGCAAAGCCATATTCATCTGGCCATGGCGAAATTTCCAGCAGGCACCAATGGCAAACAGCTAGATGCGATTGCGCGTGCGCCGCTATGGGCGGCGGGGCTGGATTTTGCGCATGGCACCGGTCATGGTGTTGGTCATGTTCTATCGGTTCATGAAGGGCCTGCCAGTATTTCCAAACGCGGTGAAGTGGCGCTTGAAGCGGGCATGGTTTTATCGAATGAACCGGGCTATTACCAGACAGGTGATTGGGGCATTCGGATTGAAAATCTGATCGCTGTGACACCAGCGAAACAAACTGGGTTTCTGGAATTTGAAACAATTACCCTTTGCCCGCTTGATCGCCGCCTGATTGATAAAACAATTCTTGATGCTGGCGAGATAGACTGGATTGACCGCTATCATCGCGCGGTTTACGCGCAATTACACCCGCATCTATCGCCAATGGCCAGATCATGGTTAGAGGCCGCCTGCCGCCAACTATTGTGACGCCATTGCTATAAGCGATATTGGCAAGGCGTTATTGGTTGCCAATCAGCGCCGAATAGCCATCTTCATCAAGAACGGTAATGCAAAGATCGGTTGCCTTGCGCGCCTTTGATCCAGCATCCGCACCCGCGACCAGAAAATCGGTTTTTGCTGAGACAGTGCCTGATACTTTGGCACCAAGAGATTCGGCCTTGGCTTTGGCCTCGGCACGCGACATGCGGGTCAAGGTGCCGGTAAAGACAATTGTTTTGCCACTAATCGCGCTGTTTTTGGCAGGGCGCTCAGGCGGTAAAATGTTCAATTCTGTGACGAGATCAACAATCAATCGATATAGGTCTGGATTGCCAAAAAAGGCGGTGATGTCATTGGCCATCGCCGAGCCAATCTGGTCGATTTCAACAAGTGCCTGATGCGCGGCGTCAAGATCGGATCGGGATTCAGCGCGCCAGCATTGCCTCGGCAGATCCGTAATGAAGTGCCAACAGACGCGCCGTTGCCTGTCCAACCTGTCTTATGCCAAGCGCATAGATAAAGCGTTCAAGGCCAATTTCGCGTCGAACATCAATGGCTGAAAGCAGTTTCTTGATTGATAAATCGCCATAGCCGTCAAGCTCGGCCATTGCTGCTGATTTGTCGCCAAGCCGGAAGATATCAGCCGGTGTTTGAACCCAGCCAAGGTCAATAAATTGTTCAATCTGGCGGGCGCCAAGCCCCTCGATATCAAAGGCATCACGCGCAACAAAATGTTTCAGCCCTTCAAAAAGCTGGGCGGCGCAGTTCAACCCGCCACTGCATCGCCGTACCGCTTCGCCTTCAGGCCGGATTGCGGCAGCATGGCAAACCGGACATGATTCAGGAAAGTCAAAGATGGTTTCATTGCCTGTGCGGGCGTCACTTAGCACCCTGACAATTTGCGGGATCACATCACCAGCCCGCTGGATTATAACGCGGTCGCCAATCCGGATATCTTTACGCGCGATTTCATCTTCATTATGCAAAGTGGCATTTGAAACAATGACCCCGCTAACCGAAATGGGGGCAAGCCTTGCCACAGGCGTAAGCGCGCCAGTGCGGCCAACCTGAATATCGATGGCGTCAATCACGGTTTTGGCCTGCTCAGCGGGGAATTTATGCGCCATTGCCCAACGCGGGGCGCGGGCAACCTGGCCAAGGCGTTGCTGGTAATCATGCCGGTCAATTTTATAAACCACCCCATCAATATCATATGGCAGATCGATGCGTTGACGGCCAATCATCTGATAGGTGGCCAGCAAATCAGCAACATCATCGCATCGGCGAGATAAATCATTGACCGAAAACCCAAAATCACGAAGCGTCTGCCAGAAACCCCCAATGGGTTTCGGCAATGGGGGCGCTTGTCTCGCCCATCGAATAGGCAAAAAATTGCAAATTGCGCTTGCCGGTAATGCTGGCATCTTTCTGCCGAAGTGATCCTGCGGCTGCATTGCGCGGATTGGCAAAAATCTTTTTCCCATCCTTTTCCTGCGCCGTGTTGAGCGCCAGAAAATCATGCCGATCCATATACATTTCGCCGCGCACCTCGAAAATCGCAGGCGGCGATCCGGAAAGCTGTTTTGGCAGGCTGGCAATCTGCATGACATTGGCGGTGACATCTTCGCCTTCGGCACCGTCGCCACGGGTGGCCGCTTGAACCAGCTTGCCGTTTTCATAACGAAGGCTTAGCGACAGGCCGTCAATTTTGGGTTCGGCAACAAATTGCGCAGTATCAACGTCGGAAAGTGACAGAAATTTGCGCACCCTTGTGAAAAAATCTTCAATATCGTCATCGCTAAAGCCATTGCTAAGCGACAGCATTGGGCGGGCATGGCGAATTTTGCCAAACTGGCCTTGTGCTGGCAGACCAGTGCCAACGCGCCCGCTTGGGCTGTCGGGTCGGACAAGCAGTGGAAAGGCGGCCTCAATGGCACGATTGCGCGCCACCAACCGGTCATAATCTGCATCGGATATTTCAGGGGCATCCTGCCCATGATACAGCTTGTCATGGCGGGCAATTTCGGCGGCAAGGGCGGCCAGTTCAGTGGCGGCCGACGCTGAATCCATTTTTGCCGGATCTTCGGTGCCAAGGCTGAAAGCGGGTTTTGTCATTGCCTAACCCTCAAGCAGCGCCGCGGCGGCGGCTCGGGCTTCGGCAGTGACGGTTTCTCCAGCTAGCATACGGGCGATTTCTTCCATTCTTTCGTCGTCACTTAATGCGCGTGTGGCGCTGACAACGCCGCTATCAGTGGCGGTTTTGGCAATGCGCAAATGCTGGTTGGCGCGGGCGGCCACTTGCGGTGAATGCGTGATGACAAGGGTTTGTGTGCTGGCACCAAGACGGCTTAGCCGATCACCAACTGCAGCGGCAACAGCGCCGCCAACACCTGAATCGACCTCATCGAAAATCAGGCTTCGCGGATGACTGCTTTCTTCTAAACAGACTTTGAGCGCAAGTAAGAAGCGGGCTAACTCACCACCTGAGGCAATGCGGTCAATTGGCCCTGCATTCATGCCGTCATTGGTGCTGGCTTCAAAGCGAACGGCGGTGGTGCCGCGCGGCCCCCATTGCGCATCATCAAGTGGGGTGATGGCGGTGGTGAATCGCGCACCATCAAGTTTCAGTGGCGGCAATTCGGCAAGCACAGCCTGATCAAGGTTGATGGCCGCCTTTTTGCGGCTGGCATCAAGCTGGCTTGACATATCCAGATAGTAATCCTGCCATTTCTGCGCTGTCTCACCAAGCTTGCCAAGCATGCCAGATGAATCTTCAATGGCGGCAAGTCTGCTTGCCAATGTTTGGTGGATTGCTGGCAAATCATCGAGGTGGCAATCATGTTTACGCGCCTGTTGACGCAATTCATGAAGCCGGTCATCGAGCTGTTGCAGCAGGTTAGGATTGGCCTCAAGCGCATGCCCGGCAGATTGAATGGCGCTGTTCGCTTCGCTAAGTTCGGCATCAGCGCGTGCCAATGCGTCAAGCGCCTGATCAAGCTTGCCACCAGCAAGCGGTGCGACCTTTTCCAATGCAGCCAAGGCACGGCCAAGCCCTGCTTGTGCGCCAACTTCGCCAAAAACAGCCTCTTCAGCCAATGATAGGCTTTCACCGATTTTCGAGACATTGGCCAAAAGGGTGCGCTGGGCGATCAGGCTGTCTTCTTCGCCAGTTTCGGGGGCAAGCCGGTCAAGTGCGTCAACCGCGTCACGAAGCCAGTCTTCTTCGGCCTTGGCTTTGACCAGCGCATCACGCGCCGCCTCAAGTGCCTTGCGGGCAATATCCCATTGCTGCCAGCCTTCTCTGGTTTTGGCCAGTAAATCATGATGCCCTGCGGCGCGATCAAGAAGCGTCATATGTGTCGAAATATCCAAAAGCCCGCGCCCTTCGAACTGCCCCTGAATTTCAACCAGTAAATCACCAACCTGCCGCAATAGACCAGCCGATACGGCGATGTCATTAATGCTGGCTGATGATTTGCCGTCACTTTTCAGGCGACGACGCAGGATCATCTCATCTTCTTGTATGATGCCTGCCTCTTCGACACGCTGCCATGCTGGATGATTTGCTGGAAGCGCAAAGCTGGCACTGACATGGGCTTGGTCATGCCCCTGCCGGATCAGGCCAAAATCGGCGCGGCTTCCAAGCGCCAGCCCCAACGCATCAAGCAGAATCGATTTGCCAGCACCGGTTTCGCCAGTCAATACCGTCAACCCCGGTGCGAATTGCAAAGTTAATTGCTCAATCAGGACAATGTTGGAAACAGTCAGGCTTCTCAGCATGGTCAGTTAAAAATATCGGTAATCACGTCAATGGATCGCTCAAACATACCCTTTTCTGGGGGCTGTTCTGGGTCGGCACGCAAACTGGCCAGCCGTTCTGTCCAGACGGATTCCGGATAGTTATATTGGGCAACCTGATAAAGACGCTCGGATTGATCGGAAAGGCCAAGCGCATAATAGGCTTCGGCAGTCCTGTAAAGGGCTTCAGGCACCTGATTGGTGGTGTCATAGATCTTGATAACGATATTAAACCGGCGGATCGCGGCGGTATATTGCTCGCGCTCCAGATAAAACCGGCCAACCGCCATTTCCTTGCTAGCAAGATGCGATTTTGTCAGGTCGATTTTCAACTGTCCATCACGAGCATAGGTGCCCTTGGGAAAGCGGCGAACCAGTTCTTCAAAGGCGGCGAGCGACAATTTGGTCATTTCCGCATCGCGCTCAACATCGACAATCTGTTCGTAATAGCTCAAGGCCTTCAGATAATAGGCATATTCAACCAGCGGATCGGCCGGGTTTAGCTCGACAAACCGATCAATTGCTGGAATGGCGCGTGCATATTGATTAGCCTCATAAAATGACCATGCCGCCATGATCTGGGCGCGGGTGGCCAGTTCGGAATAGGGATGCTGGCGTTCAACTTCTTCAAATTTTGGCGCAGCGGCTTTTGGATCACCAACGATGGCCGTATTCAGCGCATCACGATATAAAACATCAACCGGCTGTTCGGCCTGTTCAACAATTTCGGGGCTGGTTGAACATGCGGCCACAAGACAGCAGGCGGCAAACATCAGGATTTTCTTTTGACTGGTCACATCCGGCTCCGCTGGCGGCTTTCGATAAAGATAGAAGGGATAGACGCATCCCGATAGCCCCCACAATAGCCCGATAAAAGCTTACTGAAAAGAGCGCGTTGCTAATGGTAGCATATTCACAAAACTTTGCATGGATTTTAGGCTGTTTTGCCAGATATCAACTGGCGTTTGCTTAGGCCATTGCGGCGGCGGCAAGCTCGGGCATGGCAAAGCTGTCTGACCGGCTATGTTCACTGCCAGCCTCGATCACCTTGTAGGCGGTCGGGTCATTCAATAATGTTTGCACCAATTTGGTGCTAAGCGCATGACCTGGGCGTGATGCGGTCATTTTGGCTTTGACCGGCATACCGATCAAAAACAGATCGCCAAGACAATCAAGCACCTTGTGACGCACGAATTCATGATCAATGCGCAAGCCGCCTTCATTCAATATTTTGCCATTATCAACAACAATGGCGTTATTCAATGATCCGCCAAGCGCAAGTCCGGCATTCTGCATCAATTCAACATCCCGCAATTGGCAAAATGTCCGCGCGGTTGCCAATTCGGCAGCAAAACTGCCATCGCTATGGCTGTAGCTAAAGCTTTGATTGCCAATAGCACTATCGGCAAATTCGATTTTAACATCAATTTGCAATTGGTCGGCTGGCTCAAGCCGCGCCCAAGCGCCGCAATCAAGCTGAACGTCAACCGGTTTGGTGACGATCATATATTTGCGCCGCGCTGGCAGAATTTCGAGGCCGGCATTGTTCAGCGCGTCCAGAACAGGCTGGCTGCTGCCATCTAGAATAGGCGCTTCAGATGCGTCAATTTCGATGATGGCATTATCAAGCCCGACACCGGCAAAGGCGGCCATCAGATGTTCGATGGTTTCAAGCGTGATGCCTTCGCTATTCACAATGCGTGTGCACAAGCGTGCGCGTTCGGCATAGCTGGAATGGGCAATAACTGTTTGTAGCTGGCCATCAATGTCTATGCGGCGAAATTTTATGCCGCTATTGGCAGGGGCAGGGCAAATGGCCATGCGAACAAACCGCCCCGAATGCAGGCCGATGCCCTCAAGATGCGCGATCTGGCGAACCGTTGTTTGAAACGGCTGTTCAACAAACATATTGTAGGAAAGCGTATCAGGCATGGGGCCGCGGTAACTCTCTCATCTGTTGCCATCACGAGGGGGGTAACCCGATCGCGAAAATCTATATTTTTGAATTCAAAGGCTAATATTAAAGGACTGTTACTAAACAGTCTTAGCCAAAAATAATGAGCCATCGAAAACCTAAAATACGATTACTCTTTTCCTTAGGTCATTCCAAATCACATTTGGTTACAGTTTGTAGCAATGGCAAACGCTTGCCATTGCCGCATTGTTAATTGGCCTGACGGCGTAAAAATGCTGGAATATCAAGATCATCTTCATCAGCATTCGGCGCCTTGGCAGGGGCTGTTTCTGACGCTTTTCCAACCATATCAGACCGTGACAAATCAAGGATTGAAACAGCAATCTGCTCTTTGGCTGCAGCTTCGTCTAAGGCAGGCTCACTGCGGCTTTGATCGCTTGATTCGGCAGGTTTGCTTTCCGGCTTGCTTGACCATAATCCCGAAATTCTATTGATCAGGCTTGATGGACGTGTGACCGGTGTTTGGGCTGCCACATCTACGCTTTCTTCGTCCGGCATGTTTGTTGGTGCTGCCGGAATAAACTTTGCCCGTGGTGCTGCTGCTTCGTCATTGGCAATGGTTAACTGCATTGTTGGTGCGTCTCCCCACGCCGATGGCACGTCACTTTCAATTGATGCTGCCGGATCAAGATCAGCGGGTGCCGTCTCTTGTGCGGCGGCATTGATGGCATCAGTGATATCCATCTGCTGGCCGGTATCTTCAGCCGTGTTGATCACTTCGGCAATCGCTTCGCTGGCAAGTTCATTGCTAAGCTGGCTATCAAGCATATCAGCGGTGTCATCAGCCATTGATTCAGTGGCTGGCTTGGCACCTGCTTCACGCGCTGGGCTTAAAAAGCTGCTTAGCGGGTTTGGCAGAATTGTGCTTGGCCGCGGCGAAACGGCCTCGGTTTTTTGCGGCATCATGTTTGGGCGGTTGTTGATTTGGGTGGCACCGCTAATGCCGGTTGCAACAACCGATACACGCATCACGCCTTCCAATTTATCATCAAAGGCCGAACCAAAGATGATGGTTGCATCTGGATCAACTTCTTTGCGGATACGGTTGGCAGCTTCGTCAACTTCAAACAGGGTCATATCAAGACCGCCGGTGATGTTGATCAGAACCGCATTGGCACCTTTCATTGTGGTGTCGTCCAGAAGCGGATTATTGATTGCGGCTTCGGCGGCCTGCGTTGCGCGGGCGTCGCCTGATGCCTCGCCAGTTCCCATCATTGCCTTGCCCATTTCGCCCATAACAGCGCGAATATCGGCAAAATCAAGATTGATTTGACCTGGCTTGATCATCAGATCGGTGACACCACACACGCCTTGGTGCAGAACCGCATCTGCCATATGGAATGCATCGGCAAAGGTGGTACGCTCATTCGCCAGTCTGAACAGATTCTGGTTTGGAATGACGATCAGCGTGTCAACATAGGCCTGCAATTCTTCAATGCCTTCGTCGGCCTGTTTCATCCGGCGCTGGCCCTCAAATTCAAACGGCTTGGTGATAACGCCAACGGTCAGAATGCCCCGTTCACGGGCAGCGCGGGCAATAACCGGTGCGGCGCCTGTGCCGGTGCCGCCACCCATGCCTGCGGTGATAAAAACCATGTTGCAATCAGCCAATTCAGCCATCACATCTTGCAGGCTTTCTTCAGCGGCCAACCGGCCAATCTCGGGCTTTGATCCTGCGCCAAGGCCTTGTGTGATGGCACTGCCAAGCTGGATTTTCCGGCTTGAAAGTGAATGGGCAAGCGCCTGACCGTCAGTATTGGCGACCAGAAAATCAACACCCTCAAGATTGGCGTTGATCATATTGTTCACGGCATTACAGCCAGCGCCACCAACGCCGACAACGGTGATGCGGGGACGAAGCTCTTGCATTGTTTGCGGAACGGTTAGGTTGATTGTCATGACTGACTCCCTTCATTGAGGATTAAGATATTCTGGGTTGAAATGGATTTTTTTGGGCGCAATAAACTGCTGGAACTGACAGGGTGGATCTGCTGGAGTCCTAAATGGTGCTGGACGGGTCGCCAGCGGAAAATTGGATTTGAACATATGATCATCAATCGTCTCCTCGCTTAAAGATTGTCACGAAGCCACGCACCGATACGTTCGAATGGCCCATGTGGCAGGGTGCGGGTCTGCCTGTCTGTTGGGTCATTTTCCTCAATCCGGCTGACATGGATCAGCGCGCCAATGCTGGCGGCAAAGCCGGGGCCGCTGCTATCCTCGTCAAGACCGGCAATGCCGATAGGTTTGCCAAGGCCAACTGATTTCTTTGCCTGTTTGGCAAATAGATCGGCAAGACCAGTAAGCTGGCTGGCACCACCGGTCAGCACATAACGGCTGCCAGCGGTATGTTCCATGCGGGCGCGTTCCATGCGGCCATGCAGTAATTCCAGAATTTCTTCGATGCGCGGCCGGATGATCGCGCTTAGCAAATTGCGTTCAATGGTTTGGCCGGCCACTTCGGTGGTCGTGCCAAGCGCGGGAATGGTGATATTGTCACTTCGGCCAAGCCGAACGACTTCGCGAAGTGAATCTGGGGCAACGCCGGTGATATCGGTTGGCATGACCGATCCGTCAATCGCCTTTAGCCTTTCAGCATCGGCAAGCGGGGTTGATAGAATGCGTGCAATATCGGTGGTGACGCGGTTGCCGCCAATTTTGATCGTGTCGACATAAACAAGCTTGCCTTCCATAAAGATGGCAATTGACGTTGTGCCGCCGCCCATATCAACAATGACACTGCCAAGATCGCGCTCTTCGGCACTAAGACAGGCAAGACCGCTTGCATAGGCTGAATGCAGGAACCGATCGGTTTCAAGATGGTTTAACGCCAGCGCTTCACGCAAATTGGCAAGCGAGCTGCGAAGGCCGCAAACAAGCGTGTAATCTACGGAAAGATTGGTGCCGCGCATGCCGCGGGGGTCGGCAATGCCGCGCACATCGTCAAGCCCATATTGCAAGGTTTGAAGATGCATCGGCTGATAGTTTTCTGGAATATTGCAATTGTCATTGCGCGCCATTAGCCGGTCGATATCACGCCGCCGAACCACCGCATCACTTAGCCTGACCGATTTTTTGCAGATGCTTGAAAATGGCGTGCCACCCGGGGCAACAACGGTGACTGATGTAACTGAAATACCGGCATCACGCTCGGCTGCTTGAACGGTTTTGCCAATCACCGTGCTTAACGCCTCTAATTCGCTGACTTCACCGCTGCGTATGCCAGCTGATGCATGCGTTCCATGACCTAGAAGCCGAACCCCGCCCGCGCCGTCGGCCTCGCCAATCATGCAGCAGATTTTTGACGATCCGATATCCAGAACCGCAAAGGGGCGCCGTGTAATGGCTTTGGTTTTGCTAAGGATCATGTTTTGCTTCCCCTTCCTCTTACCGGAATATTTGGCTCGACAATCAATTGTTGTGGAACGCGCATATCAATGACGGCCAGATCGCGATGGGTGATGGCTTTTTTGCGATCAATCATGGCAAGACGTGACCATGCTGATACGGGATCAATTTCGGGAAGCCGCACTTCCATGCCGTTTTTCAGATGAACATCCCAGCGCCGCTTTGATCGATAGCTTACCGCCCAAACTTCGCTGAATAATTCCGGTTCGGTTTTCAAAATCGACAAAATGGCGGCAGCATGTGGCGCGGCGCTGTCACCGGCAACAACTGCCAGATGGGTAAATTGGCTTGGATCAGCGCCATCAATAATGGCACCGCTTCGATCAATCAATTTATGTTTATCTTTATTTTGCAGCAGGGCGATCGGCACACGCTCGCGAAGGGTGATATGGATCGTGCCGGGAAGACGACGCTCAATAATGGCATCCTCAACCCAGCCAATCTGGCTCATATTGCGATGCAGATTTTGCAGATCAATGCCAAGGATTGGCGCACCAATTTGCAAATTCAACGCTGCCAACAGGCGCGATTGCGGCGTATGGGCGCGGCCGCGAACCTGAATATCGGTCAACACCAATCCGGCGTTCCCGCTCATTGTCAAAAGATCGTTGGTCAATTTTTCACGATCCAGCATCGCCATGCCAATGGTGCTTGCTGTTGCAACCGCAAAAAGCGATAAAAAACCAATCTTGATCCGGCGCCACAAGCTGGTCTGCGGCGACAGGCTGTGTGGTTGGGATTGTGGTTTGATCCATCCAATCAGTCGTCGCATCGTGCAATCTCCAATAGATGATTCACCAACTCTTCACCTGACATGCCGACAAAGCGTGCCTGTTCAGGTACAAGCGATGTTGCGGTCATGCCCGGCTGGGTATTCACTTCAAGCATGAATAGCTGGTCATTTTTATCGTCCCAGCGATAATCGGCGCGGATGATCCCGCGGCACCCAAGCTGGCGATAGGCATGTTCGGCCCAAAGACAGGCTTTTAGGCTGACTGGCTCGGGGATATCGGCAGGCAGAATATGTTTTGATCCACCAACGGCATATTTTGCGTCAAAATCGTAAAATTCGCGCTCAGAAGTGATTTCGGTAACGCAAAGTGCGGTGCCATCAAGAACCGAAACGGTTAATTCGCGCCCCGGGATATAAGGCTCGCAAATCAATTGTGTATGGGCAGGCCATGTGTTGCGGGCAGGTGGGCGTGCTTTGGCATCTGGCACAATCACCACGCCAAAACTCGATCCGTCATTGCGTGGTTTGATCACATGGGCACCGGTGCTGTCTTCAGGGTAGACATGGCTGTCTTCGACCAAGGCCAAGGTTGGCGGCACCAAAATACCGGCACCGGCAAGCAGCGTTTTTGCCAACAGCTTGTCCATGGCAATGGCCGATGCGGTTAGGCCGCTATGAGTATAGGGGATATTCATGATATTCAGCAGACCCTGAATATTGCCATCCTCGCCAATCTGCCCATGAAGCGCATTAAAGGCGCGTGACGGGTTCAGCTCTTTCAGTTTGGCAGCAATGTCGCGGTCAACCTCAACCTCGATCGCATCCCAGCCGGCATTGCGTGCGGCTTGCCCGCAAAAGCTTGCCGAAACGCGGCTAACCGCGGCTTCAGATGTCCATCCGCCCATCAAAACGGCGACGCGGTCACGATTATCGGTCATTCGGTTGCCCCCTCGGTCTGGTTGCGTCCAATCCGGCGAATTTCCCATCTTAATGACGGCCCGCCACCGGCAAGCACGCGTCCGCGAACCGTCTCGCCAAGCGTTTCAATATCTTCGGCTGTGGCGGTGCCTGTATTGATCAAGAAATTGCAGTGTTTTTCCGACACTTGCGCGCCGCCAATGCGAAGTCCGCGACAGCCTGCTTTTTCGATTTCCTGCCATGCTTTGCCGCCACCAGGATTGGCAAATGTGCTGCCGCCTGTCCGGACGCCACGTGGTTGTGCCTCGCCGCGACTGGCAATGATGTCCCTCATGCGCGCCTTGATGGCAGCCGGATCACCGTCATGCCCCTGTAATTCGGCAGAGGTGAAAATCCAATCGGCTGGCGCGTCGCTATGGCGATAGGCCATGCCCATTGCGCTTGGCGTGGCGGTAACAGGTTTGCCAGCACGGTCAAACCCATGCGCAAGGCTTGTCACATCTTTGAATTCGCTTCCATAGGCACCGGCATTCATCCGCAGGCCGCCGCCAATCGTTCCCGGAATGCCGATCAAGAACTCCAAACCGGCGATGCCAGCTTTTTGAGCATAGCGGGCAACATCGGCATCGGTTGCACCGGTTTGGGCAATGATGCACGTACCGTCATGGCGGATGGCGTTCAGATGGGTGCCAAGCTTGATCACGACACCAGCAACACCGCCATCACGAACCAGCAAATTCGATCCGGCGCCAACGGCAAATAGCGGAATATCATCTGGGCAATCAGCCAGAAAGGCGGCAAGATCCTGTTCATCAAGTGGGCTGAACAGAATATCGGCAGGCCCGCCAACGCCAAACCAAGTATGGCGCGCCATCAAATCATTTGGCGTGTAGCTGCCGCGCACATCTGGAAGCCAGTCAAGGATCGAGGTCATGCGCTCTCTCCTGCCAATTTATCCAATTCATGCGGCAAGGCGGCGGCCCATGCGGTGATATCGCCAGCGCCAAGACACATCACCACATCACCTGATGATGTTCGTGCGGCAATTTCGGCAGCCAGCTTGTCCGGCCCGTCAAGGCCTGCAGCGGCTTTGTGCCCATGGTCGCGCAATCCGTTAACCAAGGATGCCTTGTCAGCGCCTTCAATCGGGGCTTCGCCAGCAGCATAGATATCGGCTACCAAAACTTCGTCAGCATCATTAAAACAACTGCAGAAATCGGCAAATAGATCGGCAAGGCGGCTATAGCGGTGCGGTTGAACAACGGCGATCAGCTTGTGATGGCCGCTAAGCATTCTTCCCGCTTTCAACGCGGCCTTTATTTCAACCGGATGATGGCCGTAATCATCAATGATGGTGACGCCATTGCTGATGCCTTTGGTTTCAAACCTGCGGCCAACCCCGCCAAATTCGGCCAATGCGCCAAGAATGCGTGATGCATCGATATTCATTTCCAGCGCCACACCAATAGCCGCAAGGCAATTTTGCACATTATGATCGCCAAGCATTGGAACCGAACATTTTGCAGGGCGGCACTATCGCCCTGAATGCGGTCGGATAGCTGGACATCAAACAGCATGGCGCCCTGATCAACGCGAAGATTGATCGCCCGCACATCGGCATTGGCGCTCATGCCATAGGTGATGATCCGGCGGTCTTTGATGCCTGACAACAAGCGCTGAACTGATGGGTGATCGATGCATAGGGTGGCAAAGCCGTAAAATGGGATCGAGGCAACGAAATTTAAAAAGGCGGCTTCCAACGCTTCAAAACTGCCATGATGATCCAGATGTTCGGGATCAATATTGGTGACCACAGCAACGGTTGGTTTCAACTTGGCAAAAGATCCGTCGCTTTCATCGGCTTCGACCACCATCCAGCTTCCTTTGCCAAGACGCGCATTACTGCCCCATCCGGTGATGATGCCGCCATTGATAACGGTTGGATCAATCTTGGCACTGTTTAACAAGGTGGCAACAAGGCTGGTCGTTGTGGTTTTGCCATGCGTTCCGGCAACGGCGATAGACCAGCGAAGCCGCATCAATTCGCCGAGCATTTCGGCGCGATGCACGATTGGCAAGAATTTGGCGCGGGCGGCAACAACTTCTGGATTGTCAGGTTTGATCGCGGTTGAAATCACCACCAAGGCCGCATTATCGATATTTTCCGCAGCTTGGCCGGTGACAATCGGAATGCCCTTGGCGCGTAGCCGCCTGACATTGGCATTGTCAGACATGTCACTTCCCTGAACAGCATAGCCAAGCTCGAACAGAATCTCGGCGATCCCACTCATGCCGATGCCGCCGATGCCGGTGAAATGCATGGTGCCGATGGATAGTGGCAATTCACTCATGCGACAGCTCCTAAATGTGGTGCGTTGCGTTTGGTGATCAGCCCCTCGGCAAGATTGGCGATGTCACTGGCGGCTTGCGGGCTTGCCAAGCTAGTGGCATTGGCGGCCATTTTGCCAAGCTCGGCAGGGGCTTCAAATAGCTGCATGATGCGTGTTGCCAAAAAGGCAGGGCTGATAGTGGCTTCGTCAAGGCAATAGCCGCCGCCAGCCTGTTCCATTTGCAGGGCGTTGGCTTTTTGGTGGTTATCCATCGCGCTTGGCAAAGGCAGCATCAACGAGGCGCGGCCGGTTGCGGCAAGTTCGGCAATTGATGATGCCCCTGACCGGCTGATCACAAGATCACTTTTGGCCAATAGATCAGGCATATTGGTGAAAAATGAGTTGATCGATGCGGTGATGCCCAAGGCCCGATAACGAGCCTTTAGATTATCAATCTGTTCGGGGCGGGCTTGTTGATAGATTTTGATATTATCGCGCAATGGCGTGTCAATCATCTCAAGCGCATCCGGCACAAGCGTGCCAAGAATGGTTGCACCTTGTGATCCGCCAAGAACGCTAAGAACTAGCTTGTCACCAGCACAGCTAGGCCGCCGTTTAGCAAAAAAAGCGGTGCGAACCGGCATGCCGGTAATATGGGCTGCAACGCCATCAGGCAGGTTTTTTGTTTGCGGCCAGCTAACCGCGATGAGCCGCGCATGGGCAGCAAGGGCGTGATTGGCGCGTCCAAGATAGGCATTTTGTTCATGCACCATTACCGGCACGCCGAAAAGACGCGCAACCAAAAGCGGTGCAAAAGATGGATAGCCGCCAAAGCCAATCATCACCATTGGTGGGCGAAGCCCAATATGCCATAGGCAGGGTAACACTCCCATGCCAAGTTTGGTAAGCGCCATGATCCGGCGGAAAATGCCCGATTGGAACGGCGAGGCGGCGCTGATCACATGAAGGCGAGCCGGTAGTTTTTCGATATCGGCCAAAAGCGCCGCGCCGCGTTTATCGGTAAAAAGACAAGTCTGATAGCCCTTAGCGTTCATGGCTTCGGCAACGGCAAGCGCTGGAAAAATATGGCCGCCTGTGCCCCCTGCGGCAAGATAGATGATACCCGCACTCATGACCGGCCTCCATCGGCAAAGTGATCAATAGTGGTGCGTTTGCGGGTCAGGGCAAGGATTAATCCCATAGTCAGGCTGCTTGCAAGCAAGGATGAGCCGCCATAGCTGATAAAAGGTAAGGTCATGCCCTTGGTTGGGATCAGATTGACCGATGATGCCATATGAATGCTGGCCTGAACGCCAAATTGCATGACCAAACTGGCCGTGGCGATCAGACAGAAAAGCCCTTCACCCGATAGGGCGCGGGCAAAACCGCGAATGATCACAAATCCATATAGCCCCAATAAGGCCAGACAAGCGATGGCACCATATTCCTCGGCAGCAACGGCAAAGATGAAATCGGAATGGGCGTCAGGTAGATGCAGCTTGACCACACCATCACCCGGCCCAACGCCAAAATAGCCGCCTTCGGCAAAGCTTTCTTTGGCGCGTTCAACCTGCCATGACCCGCCCTCAAAGAATTTATCAACACGAAGCTGAACATGCGACAGGTTCAAATAGGCAAGATAGAACCCAACTGGTGCCAGACCGGCGGCGCCAATGACAAACAGCATTGGCATGCCAGCAAGGAACATCTGAAAGCCCCATGTTATCAAGATCAAAGCTGTCATGCCGATATCGGGCTGAGCCACCAGAATGCCAACAATGATCGCGGCAAGACCTGATGCATAGGCCCAGCCCGGGAAATCCTGCCCCTCGCGCCAAAGCGTCAGCAACCATGCCGAAACAATGGCAAATAAAGGTTTGGCCAGTTCAGATGGCTGTAATGTAAAGCCTGCAACCGATATCCATCTTGTTGCGCCCTTGATTTCACTGCCGACAACAATGGCAAGGATCATCAACCCAATCACCAGAACAAGCCCGACAAGCGACAAGGCGCGAATGGGGCGCGGCTCGAGCATCGAAACCAACAGCATGATCAACACCGCCGGTGCAAGATAGATAAGCTGGCGCACAATGAAATGCTGGGATGATAGATTGATCAGGCTGGCCACCGCAGGGCTGGCGGCCATTACCAAAATCACGCCAAGGGTCATTATCAGCAAGGCACTGGCCAAAAGCCATTTATCAACAGTCCACCACCAGATACCAACAAGCGAACGATCGGTGCGATCAAGCATGATTGCCTCCTGCGTTGGTGGCGCAAAGATTTTGGGCAAGTGCGGCAAACGCATCGCCGCGGGCACCAAAGCTGGTAAATTGATCAAATGACGCTGCCGCCGGTGCCAAAAGAATGGTGCCGCCGTCAATTGCCGCGCTGGCATCATCAAATGCAGCGCGTGTTGCTTTTTCCAGATCACCACAAATCGCGGCTGGGCATTGCCCATCAAGGCTTTTGGCAAATTCGGTGGCTGCCGCGCCAATCAAATAGGCTTTTTTGACCGCGCAAAGATGTTGCATTGCCGGTGCCAGCCCATCTTGTTTGGCAAGACCGCCAGCCACCCAATAAATATTATCAAAGACTGGATAATGCCTTTGCCGCAGCAACGCCGTTGGTGGCTTTTGAGTCATTCACAAACTGGATTTTACCACAGTGGGCAACGGTTTGCAGACGATGTGGCAGGCTGGTATAGCTTTTGACGCCGCGATTGATCATCGCGATATCAATCCCAAGCGCGGCAAGCGCAAAGGCCGCGGCAGCGGCGTTTTCGGCATTATGCAATCCGGCAAGTGATGCTGACTGACGCTGCGCATCGGGGGCGTCATCAGGGCTGGCAATCATGGTTTTGATTCCGCGCTTGCGGGTTGCGGCGGCAAGCGTTTTCACATGCTCATCACCATCCCCGATAATCGCTAGGCAATCTGTCCCAAGCCGGTCAAGAACCAAGGCCTTGGCTGCGATATAGCGGTTCATGCCGCCATGCCGGTCAAGGTGGTCGGGGCTGATATTCAGCAGGATCGAGATATCGGGTGCCAATGATGAGGTGGCTTCCAACTGATAAGAGGATAGTTCAAGAACAAGAACGCCATCTTTACCCGGATCATCAAGCGAGCAGGCTGGATCACCAAGGTTGCCACCAATCGCATGGGCGCGTCCGGCGGTTGCAAGGCAATGGCCAATCAACGCCGTTGTTGTTGATTTACCGTTGGTGCCCGTTACCACAACAAGCTGGGCTTGTGGTTTTGCCCGCAAGGCGAGTTCGACTTCGCTGATCACGTCAATTTGAAGGCTGTTGGCATGGGCCGCCGCAGGATGCGGTTCTGGATGAAGATGCGGGATGCCTGGGCTGATCACCATTGCCGCCATATCCTGCCACGGCCAGTCGCGCCAATCGGTCATCTGAATTGCCGGAAGATCCTGCTGGTGTTTCCCATCATCAAAGGCAACGACATGCGCACCGGCTGCCTGCAATGCGGCAACTGCGGCAACACCGGACCCGCCAAGGCCTAAGACCCCGACTGTCTGTCCGTTCATGTCATGTGGAATCAGCATTCAGACCATTCCCCTAACGCAGCTTTAGCGATGACAGGCCAGCCACAGCCAGTACCACCGCAATAATCCAGAAACGAATGACGATTGTTGGCTCGGCCCAACCTTTTTTCTCAAAATGATGATGAAGTGGTGCCATCAGGAAAATCCGTTTGCCGGTCAATTTGAACGAGGCCACCTGCAAGATAACTGACAGGGTTTCAACAACGAACAGGCCGCCCGTAATGGCCAGCACCAGCTCGTGACGTGTTGCCACCGCAATCGCGCCCAAGGTGCCGCCAAGAGCAAGCGATCCGGTATCGCCCATAAATACCCGCGCCGGCGGAGCGTTAAACCATAAAAAGCCAAGACCGGCACCGATCAAGGCACCGCACATCACCGCCAGATCACCCGTACCGGGAACAAAATTGATTTGCAGATAAGTGGCGAAATTATAATTTCCGGCAAGATAGGCGATCAGCGCAAAACAGGCCGCGACAATCATCACCGGCACAATGGCAAGCCCATCCAAACCATCGGTGAGATTCACCGCATTTGACGCGCCAACGATAACCATCATCGAAAAAGGCACATAAAACATCCCCATGGCGAGCAGCGTGTCTTTGAAAAACGGCACGGCTACACCATAGCGAAGCTGTTCTGGCGATAATTCGATGAAAATCAAAGTGGCGAAAAAGGCGATTACAAGCTGTAACAGCATTTTCATGCGTGCCGACATGCCATTATGCGACCGTTTGCGCAGTTTCATCCAATCATCAAGGCTGCCAATCGCACCAAAACTAAGCGAGATTAGAAGAACCGGCCATAAATAGGGGTTGGATAGTGGCATCCATAAAAGTGTTGAAACGGCAAAGGCAATCAGGATCAGCAGCCCGCCCATTGTTGGCGTACCAATTTTGGTAAGAAGATGCGATTGTGGCCCGTCATCACGGATTGGCTGGCCCTCGGCCTGATGCGTTTTAAGCCAGCGGATAAAGGCAGGCCCGCAGATTAGGGCAATCAACAGCGCCGTGATTGTCGCCCCGCCTGTCCGGAAGGTGATATAGCGGAACAGGTTAAAGGGCTGAAAATGATCAGATAAAGGAACAAGCAGGTCAGGCAGCATGGCTGTTCCCTCCATTTTGTGATGATGTGTCGGGTGATGATGCGGTGTCGAAACTGGCAAGAATGGCATCGCGAACGCGCCATGATCCCGACCCAAGCGATCCTTTGATAAAGATGATGTCACCATCTTCAACGGCATCTTCGAGACTCTGCACCGCAGCTTTTGTATCTGGCGCGGCGATGGTGGCGATGGCGTCATCCAGCCCACCAAGCGCATCATGCATGGCCGATCCCAAGGCAATGACAAGCCGTGGCGATAGGCCATTGATTTGCGGCATCAGCGCCGCATGTTCGGTTGCGTTGGCATCGCCCAATTCCCGCATTTCGCTTAGAATCATGATTGTTGGCGCTGTTGCTGTCATGCTGGCAAAGGCAGCGGCCATTGATGCTGGGCTGGCATTATAGCTGTCATCAATCAGCGTGATCTTGCAATCTTGATAGCGGCCAGATAAACGCCCGCCGCGTCCCTTTGGTGTTGGACAGCTGGCAAGCCGTGCCGCAGCGTCATCAACCGACAAGCCAAGCGCGTCGATACAGGCCAGAACGCCAAGCGCATTTTGCGCCCAATGAATGCCATGCATTTGCATTTCAAAACGCAATTCACGCCCCGCAATTTCGGCATGGACTGTCATGCCATTTTCATGCTGGCGTGCCTCAAGAAGACAAAACTCGGCGTCATCCTTGCGGCTAAAACTGATAATGCGTCCCGCGCCTGCATTGGTTGCCGCGCTGGCAAGCTGGTCATAGAACGGATCATCAATATTCAAGATGGCTGTTCCGCCAGCATTCAAGCCTTGGAAAATTTCGGCCTTGGCTTTGGCGATATCATCAAGGCTGTCAAAAAAGCCACCATGCGTGCTGGCAATCCGCGTAATCAAGGCAATGTTGGGGCGTGCCAGCGCGGTCAAGGCGGCAATTTCGCCTGCTGCATTCATGCCCATTTCCTGAACGGCAAAATCGCAATCATCGGCAAGTGTGGCAAGGGTGATGGGCACGCCAATGTGATTGTTAAAGCTGCGCTGGCTGGCATGGGTTTTGCCAAAAGCGGTAAGAGCATGCGCCAACATATCTTTGCTGCCAGTTTTGCCAACCGAACCGGTGATGCCAACCATTTTGCCGGCAAAGCGGTTTCGGCCAGCCCGCCCAAGACGCGCCAGCGCGCCAAGCGGATCATCGACAATGATTTGCGCAATCGGGGCATCAGCGCTTGGACGGCTAACAAGACAAGCCGCCGCGCCAGCATCGGCGGCCTTGGTGATGAAATCATGCCCATCTTGTGTGTCACCAACAAGCGCGACAAACAAATCACCCGATTTGCAATTACGGCTGTCAATTTCAATGCCTGAAATCGAACCGCAAGCAAAAGCAGAGTCAAATAATACGCCGCCGCATCCGGCAAGCAAATCGTCACAAGTCCATAGCGGTGCCGTCATTGCAAGGCCTCCCGTATGGTTCGGATTTTGTTATTGGCAACCGACGCATCGTCAAATGGCAGGGTTTCATTACCAATCAATTGGCCAGTTTCATGGCCCTTGCCAGTAATCAGCAAAACATCGCCAGCAACAAGATTGTCAAGCGCACTGGCAATGGCTTTATCGCGTGGCACAATTTCGGTGGCCTTATCACAAGATTTCAAAATGGCACTGCGAATGCTGGCAGGGTCTTCGCTTCGTGGGTTGTCATCAGTGATGATGACGTCATCGGCAATTTTACAGGCAACCTTGCCCATCATTGCGCGTTTGCCCGGATCACGGTCGCCGCCACAGCCAAAAAGCACAACAAGCTTGCCACTGGCCTCAGGGCGCAAAGCGCCAAGTGCTGCGGCAAGCGCATCGGGCGTATGGGCATAATCAACAATGACACGCGCCCCTGCGGGATGGCCATGGATTGTTTGCATACGGCCTGGTGCAGCTTTTAGATATGGCAAAGCGCCAAGCGCATCATGAAGCGGCAAGCCACTAAGATGCGCCATGACGGCAGCGGTCAGGGCATTAATCGCCTGAAATGTGCCGGAAAGTGCCAGCGGAATATCCCATGTCTGATCTTGATAGATCACTTTCATATCAAGACCGTCACCTGATGGGGTGATGGATAGGATGCGGAAATCAGCATCTTCAGCATAGCCAAATGTTTTGATGACAATGTGACGGTCTTGCAAACTGTCGATGATTGCCGCGCTATATTGGTCATCAAGATTGACGATGGCTGCGCCGCCTTCGCTAAGAAGATCGGTAAATAGCCGGTGTTTGGCGGCAAAATAACGATCCATATCAATATGATGGTCAAGATGGTCACGGCTTAGATTGGTAAAGGCGGCAATATGGATATTCAGCCCATCAAGACGATGCTGTTCAAGGCCGTGACTGCTTGCCTCAAGCGCAAGATGTGTGACACCGGCCTTGGTCAGGGGTGCCAATGTTGCGTGAAGGCTGATGCTATCTGGCGTGGTCAGGGGCGGCAGGCTTAACAGCGCCCCGTCAGATTTGATCATATCGGTGCCGGTGATGCCAAGCGTGCCAACCGCAATGGCCTGCCATGTGGCGCGTTGCCATAGCTGGCGTAAAAATTCGGTGGTCGATGTTTTGCCATTCGTGCCGGTAACAGCGGCAACCATGCCAGGTTGTGACGACCAATGAATGGCGGCCATTTTGGCCATCACGCGGCGTGGGTTTTCGCATTGCAGGATTGGGATTGCCGCCTGTTGCGCTAGCTTGGCAATATCTTTTGCCAGGGGCGCCATGCCGGTTACAATCGCCGCTGCGCCAGCCTTGATTGCATCACCAATAAAGTCACGACCATCACGGTGGCTGCCAGCAAGCGCAAAAAACAGATTACCAGCAGTAACGCGTTTTGAATCAACCGCAAGACCGGTCACCATAATGGCGCCGGTTTGATCGGGGATGTTGATCAGATCATGACATAGATCAGTAAGATGCAAGTGTTGCCTCCTCATTACCAATCGTGAAGTCAAGCAGCAGTTTTTGGCGAATTAGCGGCGATTTTTCGTCAACAGGAAGAACCCCAAGCATTGGCGCAATCTGTTCGACAATCCGGCGAATGGCCGGTGCGACAACCCAGCCAGCGGTCGCATAACCGTGCGAATGCTTCTGTCCTTTGGGCTCATCAACAAGAATGACAATCACATAGCGCGGGTCATGAACGGGGAAGGTGGCAACAAATGTGGCAAGATTGGCCTTTTTATTATAGCCGCCAACCTGAATTTTTTCGGCTGTACCGGTTTTGCCGCCAACCATATATCCGCGGGCCTCGGCTAAATTGCCGGTGCCATCTTCATGCGAGATAACCAGCCGCATCATTGACCGCACGGCACGCGCTGTTTGTTCGGAAAAGACGCGAAGACGCAAGGGGCTGTCACCGGTCTGGCGTTTTAACAAGGTTGGCTGAATCCAGTGACCATTGCCTGATGCGGCAGCAACCGCGCTGGCAAGATGGGCTGGTGAAATCGAAATGCCATGCCCGTAGGAAACGGTAACTGTCGTTGTGCGGTGCCAGCTTCTAGGCGAAAGCGAGCGTGATGTTTCGGGAATTTCAAGCCCTAGCCGATCAAGCAGCCCAAGCTTGTCCATAAAGGCACGCTGGGTTTCGGCACCAATGGCCTCGGCCATTCTTGCTGATCCGATATTTGAAGAATAGATCAGAATTTCAGGCACATTCAATGGTTTGTTATGTGGGTGGTAATCGGTGATGGTAAAGCGCGAGACCCGCATTGGTTTTGACACTTCAAAACGCTGGTTGGTTGTCGCCGCGCCAGATTCCAGCGCGATGGCAGTATTCAGCACTTTGAAGGTAGACCCCATTTCATACAGGCCTTTGGTGGCGCGATTGAAACGCATATCATCACTAGCAAGCGCAAACTGATTAGGGTTGAAATCGGGAAGTGATGCGACCGCCAACATTTCACCGCTTTTGACATCAAGTAAAATACCAGCACCGCCAATGGCTTTGAACGAGTCAATCTGCTGTTGAATTTCATGCCGGATCACCGCTTGCAAGCCAAGATCAATCGACAAGGTGACATCTTCGCCTGCCACCAGCTTGGCGTTAAGTGATTTTTCGATTCCGGCAATGCCAATATTGTCAGTATCGACATGGCCAAGAATATGCGCCGCAGCATGTTCGCGCGGATAGACGCGAATTGCGCCCTTGGCGAAATAGACCCCCGGAATCCCCAGTTGCAGAATTTGCGCATGACGCTTTGGTGGCAATTGCCGGTCAAGCTCGACATAGCGGGTTTTCTTGGTCAGTAATTTGATCAGGCTGGCATGGTCATGCTGGTTCAATAAGGGTGCCAATTTGGCAGCCGCATCGCGCACATCCATAATCTCGCTAGGGTCGGCATGAAGAACGGTAATTGGCAGATTACCAGCCAGCAAACGACCTTTGCGGTCAAGAATGCGGCCGCGTTCGGTGGTGATGGCGGCGGCGCTTTGGGCAAGGCGGGTGCTGGCACTGGCATCGGCAAGGCCAACGATTCGCACGCCAATGGTGATGAAAATCCCTAAGGCGACAAGACAGCCGATCATCAAACGCCCTTCGGCGATGCGGCGCGAACGAGCCGGATCGGGGCGTGGCGGCAAAATTAGCTGCCGTAATTTCTGCAGCGGCGCATTCATTCGGCCTGATCTTTCTTTCGAGGCTGAATTGCAGAGTCAAAAACGATTTTCTTGAGGTCGGTTTGGCCAAATTCAATGCGCATTGGAATGGCATCAAGCGGCAAAATCCGGTCTTGTCCGATAGGCTTCATCTGCAACAGATCGCCAGAAAGCGTCATCACCCGCTCGGGGCGTGACAGATAGGCCCATTCGGCCTCGAGAACGGCGATATCGCGTTTGGTGTCGGCAATGCGAAGCTCAAGCCGCTGCAGCCGGTCTTGACGTTCGTCAATACCGGTTTTGACCTGATATAGGGTGGTTCCCAATCCAACCAAGATAAGCGCGCTTAGCAGAATTAGCCGCATTGCTTTGGCTCCTTTTGGGATCTGATGGCTTGGTTTGTGGTCGAATAGGGTGCTGCGGCCATGCCAAGAGGCGGCGCGTCGGTGCGGCGGGCAATGCGTAATTTGGCTGAACGTGCGCGGCTGTTTTGATTGCGCTCATCTTCAATTGGCAGAATGGCCTTGCGGCTTAGAATTTCAAAGCTGGGCGCGGGGCCGTCAATCACCGGCCGGTGCCGTGATGGCCGTGATGCGTGCTGGCCGCGGCTGGCCAAAAAGCGTTTGACGATCCGGTCTTCAAGCGAATGAAAGGAAACCACCGCCAAAACACCGCCCGGGCGCAGCAGGCGTTCAACCGCCTCAAGCCCAGCGGTCAATTCGTCAAGTTCGCGATTGACGAAAATGCGCAAGGCCTGAAAGCTGCGCGTTGCCGGATCAATCTGGCCGGGTCGTTTGGCTGGCATGGCACTATGGATAATGGCGGCCAATTGGCCGGTACTGGTAATTTCGGTTTCCTCGCGAACACGGCAAATGGCCTTAGCGATGCGGCGTGATGCTTTTTCTTCGCCATATTCCCAGAGGATACGCGCCAGGTCGGCTTCGTCGGTTTGCATAACGATATCGGCGGCGCTTTGTCCTGATTTTGACATGCGCATGTCAAGCGGCCCATCGGCGCGGAAGGAAAAGCCGCGCTCGGGCTGGTCAAGCTGGGTTGAGCAAACGCCAAGATCAAAGGCAGCGCCATCCAACCCATCAAAGCCGGTTAATTGCGCCTGCAACAGCGCGGTCATATCGGAAAAACAACCTTCGGTAAGATGAAACCGGCCGTCATATTCGGCAAGCATTGGCGCGCCACGGGCAATGGCGTCTGGATCACGGTCAATGGCAAGAAGGGTGCAGCTGGCGGTATGAAGAATGGCGCGGCTATAGCCGCCATTACCAAAGGTTGCGTCAAGATAGCAACCGCCATTTTGCGGGCCAAGCGCATCCACCACCTCGTTTAACAGAACAGATTGGTGAAGCGTCTGTCCAGACATCAGCTGCCCCCGTTATCAGAGGAGGTTGGGCTGGTTCGGCCAAGGCGAAGGCCCGGCAATCCATTGGTTTTGGCGCGTGCGCGCGCTTCGGCTTCACGGCCGCGATAGCGGTCGGGCAGCCAAATTTGAAAAGACCGGCCAATACCGGCATAAAGCGCGGCATCATTCAATTCGGCAAAGGCCATGAAATCAGCGTTCAGCATGATCCGGCCTTCGGAATCAAGCTTCATTTCCTGCGCGCTTGACAGCATGGTTTGCAATGTGGCGACTTCGGCTGACAGGCTGTCCATTGAGTCAATCGCGTCAACGATCTGGCCAATGCGCTCGGGCCCACAGCCCTCAAGGCATGGTTCGGTGAGTGACTTAAACAGATAAAGCGGGTCACGGCGGCGCTCAAGCACAGACCGAAAAGGAGCCGGCACGGACAGGCGCCCCTTCTTATCTATGCGATGCTCAAATGTGGATAGAAATAAATCCACGATACCCAAAGCTCCTATTCATCCCCGTGCCGGCCAATCCGGGACCAAGGTTGCCAAAACCGCCCGGCCCAGTTTTTTTGTGGGTTTCAGCGGGGTTGGCTAGGGAGAAATGCCAAAATCCGCAAGAAAACCCGAAACTGGGATATTATGGGATAACATGGGAATTGATGGACGTCAATGGGGTTTGACTTGTTCTTTATGGGAAAAGCTAATTATTTCAGTAAGTTAATATTAAAAATAAGGAATATTCAACAACCCACTGAATCATAACAATATATATTAGTTTTATATATTATGTTCTGCTTTTGTTCTATTTTCTGGAAAGCTTGTCTCAGGCCAATGCCTGTAGGGTGATTTTGGGAAATCACGCATAGAAAAAACTGTCAGATGGTCTGTAAGCCGGGTTCTGTAACGCTGTTACCAGCATTGGCGACTATTCATCTAGAACGGCTGTTACCAGCCGCTTCAAGCAACCTACCCGGATATGATGCAGGACCGCATCTGAACGAACAAGCCGTTCCCATGTCCCTATATGGTTTTGCTCCGGATGGGGTTTACCATGCCCGTTCTGTTGCCAGACCGGCGGTGCGCTCTTACCGCACCATTTCACCCTTACCATGGCACGCCATGGCGGTATATTTTCTGTGGCACTTTCCCTAGGGTTGCCCCCGCCGGGCGTTACCCGGCATCCTGATCCTGTGGAGCCCGGACTTTCCTCTCCCCCATATCTTACGATTTGGGGCAGCAGTCACCCGACCATCTGACAGACCTGGACTATAGGGCGGGGCGGGGCATGGCGTCAATATTAGACGCGTGATACCGCCTATCGGATTGGCGGTTTCGGCCGGAGCCATCATGTAACAAAAATTGCTTTTTGCGCCGCCTTCCTAGTCATGATTGACGTCCTGTTCCAAGGCTTCGGCCTTTTCGGCCGCTTCCAGCCATTCCATTTCCTTTTGATCCTTGCTGTCCTTTTGCGCGGCAAGCATGTCTACACAGCTGGTTAAACAGGTCAGGGTCATTTTGAAACAGATCAGGCACGGTCAGTTTGGTTTCAATCGCGGCGATTTCGGCGTCAATCGTGGCAATTTCATCAGGCAAAGTATCAAGCCGGTGCTTGTCGCGGAAACTCAGGCGGCTAGGCCGGTTGGTTTTGGGTTTTTTAGGTGCTGATTTTTTTGGTTTTTTGCTGTCTGATTTATCGTTTTGGCGCGCTTTGGCGGCTTTTTTTCGCGCCAGGTAATCAGAATAGCCGCCAGCATGGGCAACAATCTTTACCTCGCCTTCAAAAGCCAGAATGCCGGTGACGGTGCGATCCAGAAAATCGCGGTCATGGCTGACGATCAGAACCGTGCCGTCATAATCGGCAATCACTTCTTGAAGCAATTCCAGCGTTTCAATATCCAGATCATTGGTCGGCTCATCAAGAACCAGAAAATTATGGGTCTGGGCAAATAGCTTGGCAAGCAACAGCCGGTTTTGCTCACCGCCCGACAGGGTGGATACGCGCTGGGTCATTTTCACATCATCAAACATGAAATCACGAAGATAGCTGGTGACATGTTTGCTTTGACCGGCAACTTCGATCATATCGCTTCCGCCTTCGCTAAGGATTGTCCATGGCGATTGATCGCGGTCAAGTGCTTCGCGGCGTTGGTCAAAATAGGCAGGTATTAGGCCAAACCCTTGGCGCACGCGCCCGCTATCGGGTTTGGTGATATCCAGCAGCAATCTTACCAGCGTTGATTTGCCAACGCCGTTCGGCCCGACAATGCCAATCCGGTCGGTTCGCCGCACCAGCAAATTGAAATGTTGCAGCAATTGTCGGCGTTGTTCGAGTGCGGTGCTGGTGTCGTCCTCTTTCGCGCCATGCTGGGTGATTGGCACGCTGGCGCAAAGGTCAATCGCCTCTAGAACTAATTGACCACCGCCATCAGCCGGACCGGTTTCCATGCGCATGGTGCGTTGGACAAGCCCGCCAGCCTTGGCGCGTTCAGCGCCGCATGCCAGCAAGTTCGCGAAGCCGCCCTTGATTGCGTTTGCGTCTTGCCGAAATGCCTTCGCGCGCCCATTTGGTCTCGCTGGCGATGCGGCGATCCATCTTGTGAAGCACCACCGCCTCATCTGCAAGAATACCATCTGACCATGCCTCAAATTCGTCAAAATGCCCATCACGGCGGCGCAGCTTGCTGTTATGAAGCCAGATGATGCCAGTACCAAGATTGCGCAAAAAGGCGCGGTCGTGACTGACCACCAAAAGCGCCCCATGATGCTGGCGAAGCATGTCTTCCATCCATTCAATGGTTGGCAAATCCATATGGTTGGTCGGCTCGTCAAGAAGCAGGATATCAGGCTCGGTGTAAAGCGCGCGTGCCAAAGATACGCGCCGCGTCTCGCCGCCCGACAGCCCGTCACTCATCCGCAACGGATCAAGTCCCATGCGCATTAACATGGCATCGGCCTTATGGCCGATTTTGGCATCTTCCATGCCGGCGGTGACAAGCGCGCGAAGACTCATGCCCGGCGGAATTTGCGGGGCTTGTGGCAAATAGGCAATTTCGGCACCAGGCGACATCCATAGCGTGCCTTCATCCATCTCGCCCTGACCGGCAAGAAGTTTCATCAAGGTTGATTTTCCGGCGCCATTGGGCCCAACAAGCGCCAGTCGGTCACCAGCGTGAAGCGATAGATCGGCATCGCGAAGTAGCCAGCGGTCGCCAAGATTGACGCCAGCATCGGCAATGGTCAAAAGAGGGGGTGCCATAATAATTATCCTGACCGGTTACAGGCCGCGCTGGCGCGCAATGGCATCATAGGCCGCATTGATCTTGGCCAGCCGGTCATTCGCGGCGGCGATAAATTCTTCGGGCATGCCATCGGCAGTCAATGTATCGGGGTGATGGGTCCGCGCCAGATGTTTCCAATGTTTGCGAAGCGCCTGATCATCAATGTCACTGCTGACCCCCAAAATTTCATAGGGCGAGGGGCCATGTGACTGATGCAGTGCCAAAAGCCGGTCAAAATCGGCCTCATCAAAGCCAAAAATCCCAGCAACCGTTGCCAGATAGGATAATTCTGGGCCGGTGATGTCACCATCTGACTTGGCAATGTGAAACAATAGATCAAGCAATTGTTCCAGCACTGGCGCGCGTGGAACAAACAGCCGTGCCACCTGTTTGGCGTAATCTTCAAACCCGTCGGGTGTTTGGCGCGCCAAATCCCAAAAACGGCCAACCTGTTTTACCTCGGATGGCGGGATATGGACACGCGCACGAAAAGCGGCAATTTCATCACGCGTCACAATGCCATCGGCCTTGGCCATTTTTGCCGAAAGCGCGATCACTGCAACGGTAAAGGCAACACGCTTTGTGGCTTGCGGGTCAGGGCGAGATGGCACAAATTTGGACTCGACCGCATGACCAGCCGCCGCGCCAAGCAATCCGCCAATTGGCCCGCCAAGGGCAAACCCTGCAGTGCCGCCAATAATGATGCCCCAAATGCTCATGGCCTTATCTAGCTGGCAACGGGTGCGAAAGGCAAGATTTATCACGCGGTTCTGCTAGGAAACCCAACAAGGCGAATTCGCAAAAATGGGGCTGGCAATTCGCCTCGGCTGGATTTATGGTGCGATTATGAATGACACAAAAAATACCCAAGCAATGCCGATTGACGGTGATGATGCCGGATTGATCACCATGGATCTGACTGGCCTAAAATGTCCGTTGCCGGTTTTAAAGGCGCGCCGTCAAATTGGCCAGATGCCCGCCGGTGGTATTTTGGTGGTGATTGCCGATGATCCAGCAGCGCCTTTGGATTTTGATCATTTTTGCCAAACCGGTGGCCATGACCTGCTGGAAAGCGTTGCAAAAGACGGTGTTTTTACCATGCGTATCGCCAAAGCGCTTGCCTAACAGCCGATCAGCCTAGTGCGGCATCAGCGCGGCAAGCATAGTTTGATGAAACTGCGCCGCATCAGCGCCGGTTTCGGCTCCCTGATAAATTCCAAGTTCCTGACAAAGCAGAAAAAACCCGGGTGCGGGAAGTCCGTTTCGATTGCGTGATATGACCAATGCCGCCCGCATTGGCTGGCCGGCGGCATGGTCTTGCCGCATGGTTGATTCAAGCCAAAGGGTCAATTTATGAATGCGTTGCGGTGCCGGAATATCAGCCGCATCGGCCATTTCAGCATAGGTTACCATCCGGCCAAGGCTTGTGGCTGAGGCTAGCGCCATTTCGGCGCGGCTTTGCCAGACATGATCCTGATTTGTTGACGGCGGCATCAAATGCGTTCCTTCTTGGCAGGTTGGCGCCCTATGCGGCCAAATCCATGATCAACCAAAACCAGCCGTTCAGGCTGGATATTTTCCGGTTTTTTCGGTGTTTTGGCTATTGAAGCCAGACCGGTTTGTGCCTAACATCCGCCCATGGTTTATCTGAAATCTCTTGTTTTTAACAGCTTGTTCTATGTTGGCACCGGTGTTTTGGTGATTGTCATGGGGCCGGTGCTGCTGTTGCCATCGCGCTTTGCGCGGGCTGTTGCGCGTTTTTGGGGCTATATGACCTATTTGTTGCTGGCGATGATTGGCATCAAACAATCGGTTCATGGTAACCGCCATCTTGACCGGGCAGGTTTTATATGCGGTCAAGCATCAATCGGCATGGGAAACGATTACTCTAAGCTGGCTGTTATCAGCGCCAGCCTTTGTGCTAAAGCGGGAATTGCTGCGCTTGCCAATTATTGGCTGGTTCTTTTTGAAAACCGGCTGTATCCCGGTTGATCGGTCAGCTGGCATGAAGGCGCTTCGTGATATGCGCGTTGCTGGCAAGACGCTTGCCGCCAAAGGGCGGTCAATGCTGATTTTCCCGCAAGGAACCCGCATTGCGCCCGGTATTGATCACCCTTATGAGATTGGTGTTTTCGCGCTATATGAGGCAACCGGATTGCCGGTTGTGCCGGTGGCCTTGAATTCGGGTTATGTTTGGCCGCGCAATAGCTGGATGAAATATCCGGGGCTTGTGACGGTCGAATTTCTCGATCCAATTGACCCCGGGCTTGACCGAAAAAGCTTCATGGCAACCCTTAAACAGCGTATTGAGGATCGTATGGAAATTCTTGATGCGCCCTATATAAAAAATCAGGAAAAGGCATAAAAATGGATGGATCAGCCGGTCGCCCGCAAGGGCAAATGAATGTTCTTGGCAGCCCACTTGCCAGTTGCTCGCATGATCCGGTTACCGGATTTTTCCGCGATGGCTGTTGTAATACAAGCCCATCTGACCGCGGGCTACATACCGTATGCGCGATTATGACCGATGCGTTTCTTGAATATAGCAAAGCCGCTGGCAATGATCTGTCAACGCCGCATCCCGAATTCGGGTTCCCCGGTTTGAAAGCGGGTGATCAATGGTGTTTATGCGCGGCGCGGTGGGAGCAAGCGCGGGCTGATGGCAAGGCACCAAAGGTTCGGCTTGCGGCAACCAATCAGGTAACGCTTGCCGTGTGCCAGCTTGATGATTTGAAAGCGCATGCAATTGATCTGAATTAATCGGGAATGCCGGCGGGTCAGATTTCACAGATGGAAAAGGATAACAGCCCATGTTAAGCTTAGACAAAGAAGTGGATTTGACCTGTATCGAAACCGATAAGGTGGCCAAGGGCAAAATTGTGCGGATTCAGGGAAACCGTGTCGATGTCGCGCTTGATCAGGGCGGTTTGCTGATCTCGCTTTATATGAAAAAACCGGGTCTTTATGTTGGCAGCCAATCAGGTCTTGAATTTGTCATGCGAAGCTAGCAACACGCTGGGGTAAGGATTTTGATGACCCAAACTGATCAGCAGAATGATGACCAAAAGCTGGTTCGCCCTGCCGATCGTTCGGTATGGTTGATTTGGCTTGGCATGGTGCTGTTGGCGGTGGCGATTTTGCCTTTTGCGGTTCGCAATAGCGAAATTGTTCGCCAGATTGCCGCAATGTGCGGGTTTACGCTGAATTAATCAGCTTTGCGCCGCGTTCTTTTCGGTGTCTATTTTGTGGTTTTTGGCGGAAATGCGAAGGTAAACGACATTGCAATATCGATATAGTTCCGTAAATTATCCTCCTCGCCAAGTGCGTCGGTGGCAATCATCACCCATCCCTTCTTTGTTTTGTGATTAAGATCAAATAGGCGCGCATGCGGATCATCTCCAACAAGCTTGCTGGCGCTTTCATTGCCAACGCGGATGACCGGATAATCATCCCATAAAGCAAATCAGATATGTTCATTCATCATATAGGTCAGCCCGCCAAACATTCGGGTTTCTTCAAGGTCGAAAAGCGTTGCCGTCAATTCATGTAATCGGGTGGCAAGGCCGCGGTCATACATAGTGACTCCAAGATAATTTAGGTGGCTCCGAGAACAAAATGGCGATCATCATCGCGAAATGATGTAACGGCCAGCCGTGGCACGAAAACATCATGACGGATCGATCGATTAGCGTTAGGTTATCTTCTGTCGATCACTTGTCATGGCAAAGATCGCGTCTGGGCTAGTCTATCATTGTTAAGAAAAGGTGCGCATATGATTATTCTTGATGGGGGGCTTGGCCGCCAGTTAAAAGCGATGGGAGCGCCGTTTCGCCAGCCGGAATGGTCGGCATTGGCGCTGATGGAGGGGCCGGAATTTGTGCGCGCCGCGCATGATGCCTTTATCGAGTCTGGTGCCACAATTATCACGACCAACAGCTATGCGGTTGTGCCATTTCATATTGGTGAGGATTTGTTTCGCGATCAGGCTGGTGCTTTACTGGATTTGGCTGGCCAATTGGCGCGTGATGCGGCCGATGCGGCACCGTATCCGGTACAGGTCGCCGCAGGTGTGCCGCCAATGTTTGGATCATATCAGCCCGATAAATTTGACGCTGGCCGTGCCGCCGAGATGATTGGGCTGTTTCGCCAAAAGCTTGATCCCTATGCCGATTTTTTCATGGCTGAAACCCATAGCTCGATTGCCGAAGCTTTGTGTTTTCTGTCGGGGTTTGCCGATTGTGACAAGCCTGTTTGGCTGTCACTCACATTGGAAGATGCCAACCCGCTTGCTGGAACGCCGCAATTACGGTCAGGCGAGCCATTGACCGATTTATTGGCAGCAAAAGAAGACGCGCCACCATCGGCTGTTTTGTTTAATTGCAGCCAGCCTGAAGTGATGGATGATGCAATACGGACAGTGGTTGCACATTTTGCTGGCAAGGCCACGCCGCCGCTTGTTGGGGTTTTGGCCAATGCCTTTCCTTTGATCGAAAAAACATATGGCGGGGCAAATGCCAGCCTACATGATCTGCGTGCCGATATAACCCCGTCTGCCTATGCTGATTATGCGGTGAAATGGGCGGCATCGGGCGCTGGCATTATTGGCGGCTGTTGCGGTATCTCACCCGATCATTTGCACGAGGTGAAAACCCGTTTAATTGGCTAGGATATTGCCATTGGCAGTGCTTTTTGAGATTTGCCAGACTAGCCAGACAAAGTTTATAATTTTGCGAAAAACCAACCTGAAACAACTGAAACCGAAAGGCCGACCCATGAAAGATGCCAAACAGTTCCTCCAAGAAGCCAATGCTGTCGTTCCGCGTATCTCCGCCGCTGATGGCATTGCCAAACATGGTGCTGGTAACAGCCTGTTCATTGATGTTCGTGATAGCGGCGATATTGCCAAAAGCGGCACAATTGCTGGTGCGCTTCGGATTCCACGCGGATTTTTGGAATTTGCGGCTGATGAAAACCTGCCCTATTTCAATGCAGGCCTAAGCAAAGATGCCGATATTGTTCTTGTTTGCGGTGCTGGTGGACAGGCCGCGCTGGCTGGCAAGACGCTAAAGGAAATGGGATATCAGAATGTGTGCAATGTTGGCGGTATTTCCGATTGGATTGCCGCTGGTGGCAAGTCTGAAGGCTAGGGCTTTGGGCAAGCGTCCGAAAAGGCCAATAATCAAAATCTGTCGCCACAAGGCGAAGGCAGAAAAAAAGGGGGGTTTTGGCCCCCCTTTTCGTGATCGGTCATCAAAAGACCTGTTTTACGGGGAAATGCCCGTCAATTTCTGATCTAGGCGCACCCAGAAGGCTGCTCCTCAGCCCGCCAAACAGAAACCAAGTCCTTCGAACCAAACCGTTTATCACTAGACATCAGATCACCTCCTTTTCAATTTGTTGCAACGATGGGGATAAGCCTAGGAACAAAATCATCACCTGTCACTAGGTTTTTGCGGGGTGATGATGCAAAGGGGCTTGCGCTTGTGAAATATGATCACCATTTACCGATCATGACACGCAAACTCACCCATCGGTTTTTATTGCTTCTTGCCCTATTTATGCTGGAAGGGGGCATCATGCCTGCCGCTGCTGCTAGACTGCCCATGATTTTAGTTTTACCAGCATTGATGGTGGTGATCTGCCATTGGAAACATATCGTGGCAAAGTGGTTTTGCTGGTCAATACCGCGTCGATGTGTGGCTTTACCGGCCAATATGAAGGGCTGCAAAGCCTGTGGACTGAATATAAGGATAAGGGGCTTGTCGTTCTTGGTGTGCCAAGCGATGATTTTGGCGGGCAGGAATTGGATGATGCCAAAAAGGTCAAGGAATTCTGCACGCTGAATTACGGTATTGATTTCCCGATGGCCAATATTGTTCATGTCAAAGGCCCAAACGCGCATCCCTATTATAAATGGATTGCCGATGCGCATGGCGGCCTTGCCGTGCCGCGCTGGAATTTTCATAAACATGTGATCGATGGCAATGGTGATTTGGTTGATTGGTTTGCCTCGACCACTGGCCCGAAAAGTGGCCGTCTTCGCAAGGCCATTGAAACCGCGCTTGCCAAGTGATCTATCTGACCGTCCTATTTCGCTTTTCCCGCTGACTTTATGTGCTAGTTTATGCTGATATTTCCGGCGTGATGGTGTTTGACGCGTCATTATTCCAATAATGGGCGCAAAAGCCGCAAAAGACAAAAGGTTGGGCTGTTTATGGACATCAGCATTGTTCTTGTGGTGCTTGGCGCGGCCTTTTTGCACGCTTTTTGGAATTTTCTGGTTCGTGGTACGCATGACAAGGCGCTTGGCATGGCGGCGGTTATGTTTGGCCATTTGCCGCTGGCTTTTATAGGTCTTTTCTATGCTGGTCTGCCGCCCGAAGGCGCATGGCCTTATGTGATGGCAAGTGCGGTGTTGCATCTTGGCTATCAGGTATTTTTGTTAAATGCTTATCGCTTTGGCGAGCTGACGCAGATTTATCCGGTTGCTCGAGGGGCATCGCCGCTGTTGATTACCCTATTTACCATGATCACTGTTCCGGGTGTTTTAAAGCCAATGGAGGTGATTGGCGTGATCATGGTGTCGGGGGCGATCATGACCTATGGCATTGTTCAATATCGCAACAAGGCAGTTGGCATTATCGGGATCGTTTTGGCGGTAATCACGGGCTGTTTTATCGCCAGCTATTCGATTGTCGATGCAGCTGGCACGCGCTTGACGCAAAGCGCGATCAGCTATTATGGCGCATCGACCACGGCCAATGCGGTTTTATTGGGGCTGTATCTGGCACGGTTTCATCCAACGGTTTTGACGCGCATGTATAGCGATGCGCCACGCACCTTTGTGATTGGCGGAGCGGCGTCTTATTTTGCCTATGTTGCGGTGCTTTGGGCCTGTCTGTCGGCGCCTGTTGCGGTGGTGTCATCGCTTCGCGAAACCTCGGTTCTGTTTGCGGTGGCGCTTGGTGTTCTGTTCTTAAAAGAAAAAATGACATGGTTTAAAGCTGGCATCATCTTGATGATTTTCAGTGGGGTCATTGTTTTGCGGATGGCCTGATATCGGTGGCGCATTTCGCCGCAGGTTTGGGCTTTGGGGCTGGACAGTTTGCTAAAAAGCACTCTGCTTTGAATTCATTTTTAGGATTTTTTTGCATGCAGGAATATGCCCTTCGCCGCGTTTTATCAGACGAGTTACATGCGCGTGCCTTTCACGATTTTGATGGCGCTGGCCGGTTTATTCGCTTTGTTTTTCTGGTTGGCGGTGACGACAGCAAAATTCTTGCCTATATCAATAAATTCCTATCTGCCGAAGGCCTAAGCCCAATTGATGCAAGCGAAAAATTCCGTCGCCATGACATGGCTGGCTATGCGCTTCGTATTGAACGCCACACTGAATTTCTGTCAATCAGCTTTGTTGAAAAAAGCTTGCGAGCGAAAAATGGCCTAGCAGCGAATGCCTTTGATGAAACAGCGCTTGAACATATGCCGTTTTCTTGGGCGCGGAATGCGCCAGCCCCGCTGTTTCATGCAATCTGGGTCGAGGTTGGCGGCAAGCCGCTGCGCGGGCTAGATCAGCCACGCATGCTGGAGATTCTGCAAAGCCGCGTGGTGGCGGCAAACCAGTTCAGTGATGATGCAGCACAGGTACATTTTGCGTTTGATATTGATGATGCTGGTTTTTCGCGGGTGGTGATTTTCAACGATGCTATTGAGGCGACCCGAATGGGGCGCGTTGTGCAACGCGTCGTCGAGGTTGAAACCTACCGGCTGCTGGCATTGCTGGGGTTGGCAACGGTTAAGGAATATTCGGGTCGAGTTGGCCTAATCGAAGATGTTGCTCAGCACATTGACCAATGACCTTGCCGAGCAGATCAAGCTTCCCGATGGCAAGGTTCAGGCCTTGTTGTCGGTATTGTCGTCACAGGCCGCCGAGGTGGAAGATATCTATTCCAAAACCTCGTACCGGCTGGCGGCGACAACGGCCTATCTGAATATTCTGACGTCGCGTCTTGACCGGATGCAGATGACGCGCCTATCCGGTTTTCAGGGTGTTCGCGGTTTTCTTGATCGGCGTATGGCGCCGGCGATGCAAAGCTGTTCGGCGTTTTCTGAGCGGCTTGCAAGCCTGTCGCGGCGGATCAGCCGCGCTGGTGAATTGCTGCGCACCCAAACCGAATTGGTCATTCAACGCCAAAATCGGGATTTGCTGAAATCAATGGATGAACGCGCCAAGCATCAGCTTCGGCTTCAGCAGATGGTTGAACGATTATCGATTGCTGCGGTTACCTATTACGGGGTCGGGCTTGTTGGCTATGTTGCTGTCAGCCTTGCCAATTGCCGAATGGGGGGTGTCATTGATCGATATCAAGGCTGTGTCGGTGCCGGTTATTGCCTTTTTGGTCTGGGCAGCCATCCGGCGGGTCAAAGATATTGCCACTCGGCGCGGCAGATCGCTCGGCCTAGCTAGGCGGCAGGCTAATTGGCAAGTGTTAGTTGGCAGGGGAAAAAGCCAATAACGACAATTCGCGTGCGTAGCCTGTGGCAAGATCAAACAGCACCGCACCACCTGAAGGTACCGCTATATTGGTGATGGCCTGAATGGTTACATAATGCGTCACCATAATGACTGGTGCGCCGTCACGGGGCAGGCTGTCCAGCTTGGCCTGAAGCTTGGTCAAGGTTGCATCGCGCGGGGCGTGGTTTTCATAAAATGAATTCAGCCCAATAAACGGGGTGACTGGGCCAAGATCCAGCAAAAGGGCGGTTTCAAGGCAGCGGCACCATTCACTGGAATGAACACCCGCCAAATTAAGATTGGCCGCGGCGATGCGTTTGCCAATGCCGCGCGCCTGCCTGCGTCCAGTCTCGTCAAGATTGCGCTGGGTCTGGCAATCTTTCAGATTGAAATTGGCTGGATCACCATTGCCAGGTGCCAAGGCATGACGCAGGAAAATAACCGTGCCGTCAAACCGGCCATCATCAGCCCGCGCCGGCAGATTGACCGCCAAAAGCAAAAGAGATAAAAGCGCCGCCAGCTTTCCAAACCGCAACACCACCATGAAACAGTGGTGTAAAAGACAGCTTTGTTTGGATATCTATGCTGGCGGGCTGATGGATCATATTTACGCGTTACGCCGGCTGACTTCGGCCATAAAGCGATGGCGGATAACCGGTGCATCCATGTCAATAACAGGCACCTTGATATTGCCTGACTCGCATTTGCTGACAATGATGGTCATCTTGTCACCGTCAAGCGCCGCTTTAACCGCCGCCGCAGTGTCTTCGGCTGGACATTCAACAACATTATCACAACCGCAAGCCTCGGCAACTTTGGCAAGCGATGTTTTCATGCCAGCATAGGTTGGCTGATCACCGGTTGAGCCATAGCTGCCATTATCGATAATCAGCAGGATGAAATTATCAGCAGGATTATTGGCAATTGTTGGCAATGTCCCAAAATTGGTCAGAACCGAACCATCGCCATCAATCGCAATCACCTTGGCTTTTTGCGCTAGGGCAAGGCCAAGGCCGATTGATGAGGAAAGCCCCATTGTGCCAAGCATGTAGAAATTGGTTGGCTGGTCATCAAGCAGATGCAATTCTTGTGATGGCAAACCAATGTTAGAGACAACCAATTGATCAGAAATCATTGGGATCAGTGTTTTTAAAACGTCGCTTCTAATCATCGGTTATGCTCCCTGCCAAAAGCTGGCATCGGTAAGAATGGCAACAGGCTTTTTCGCCATAAAGCTGTGGTTTAAAATAGCGTCCAGCTCGTCAGCGTCGCTTTTTGTGTGAAAATGGTAGGTTGGAATATTCAACTGGTCCAACAATGCCTTTGTATGAACCGCCATTTCGACCTGACAGGCAACAGGCTCGCCAATTTCACCGCGATAGCTGATCAGCATCGGCAGCGGAATATTGTAATATTGGATCAACGTCACCAGCGTGTTGATGGTGACGCCGATCGCTGTATTCTGCATGATGATCGCCGAGCGTTTACCGCCCATATAGGCACCAGCGCAAAGCCCCATCCCTTCATCTTCCTTATTTGATGGAATATGATAAATGTCTTTCGAACCTTCGATCTCGTCAATGACGCCAGCGAGCTGTTTACATGGCACAGTAGTCACAAATTCGATTTTATTTTTGATAAAATCATTAACAATTTTTTGGTTTATAGACATGGGAGCAGCACTCTTTCTGGCTCATTTTTACCGAGGCGTTGCGGTATTGGCAACGTAAATTTGATTTTTTGGGACTGGAAATATCTTCCGTTTGGGCGGAGTAAAACATAAAGTTTAGGCAATACAAAGCGCAAATTTTTGCTTTGCGACACGCGGTCTAAAAAGATTTATTTCTTGAGACTTTGCGTTGGGTTTGACCGATTATAAGGCAGGTTTATGCCATCACCTATCCAACCCGAAAGGGGCATGCCGACATGACATTAATGATCCTTTTGGGACATGCCCCAATAAAAAGCTGCTACATACCGCTAGGCGGTGATGGCATAAAGCCCTGACCGCTCTCCACCAATATGGGTGATCTTTTCCGCGCTAATCAGCCGGTTGAATGACCGGTAAACTGTTGGCATTGGAATGGCACGAACCAGATAATGCGATCGGATATCATGAATTGATATTGGCTCGTTAGTATCATTTGATAGCAGTACGACGGCTGCATAAACTTGCTGTTCATTTGCGGTAAAATCAGCCAAGCCAACGTCTTTTTCCATGTCGGTAATGGTTTCAAGCAATCGTGCAAACACAAGGCGACTAGACACTTGACAAATCTCCTAAACAATTTTAGCAATCCAATAAAGAATAATACTATCACAAGTCCCATAACATCGCCAATAATGAAACGCGTTAGCACATCAAAAGTATCCTCAATCGGAACCCGACCCTCAAGAAACAGGGTTGAGAAAAAGGAATTGATAATCGAGCTTAAAAATCCGGCAAAAACCAGCGTTCGCCAGCTAATCAAACCAGTTGACTTCGGGTAAACATCAATCCGGACAAAACGCATCAATTCGAACGCAACCGGTGCGCATAATGCGCCAACCATCGGAATGACAAAATCAGCCGGCGTCAATGGCCCAGTGTCAGGGCGCGTCGCAAAATAGACGCAGATCGAGGCGGGAATAAGCGCCAAAACCGATTTTGGCCCAACCATCCATGCCCCCAGCACCCTTACCGCATGGGGTAGGTACAAAAGGCTGACAAAAGCGACATTGCGTTTCACCATCATTGTTTCAATCGGCATGATGACCAGATATTGGACTGCGATCAAGCCAAGATAGGCAAGAAAAATAAGCACAAACCAATGCAAGAAGAATTTTGAAAAATATTGGTTCATGAGGTTTTTGTAATTTTCATAGATATATTGAACCAAAATTAAAAAAAGACGGAAATATACTCAGCACCACCGATCAATCTCAGGCTAATAATACTAGGTAGTAGTAATATTTTGATCATGGCAAGCCAAGGGCATTTGGCCTGATTTTCTCAATTAAAACCAGCGAAACATGCCAATCAGCCCGGCAGTGGCATAAAATACCTGAAGAAGCATGATGCCGCGGTGTTTGCCAAAATAGGCCCATAGTCCAATCAGGCCTGCCGACAGAAACAGAAGCAGGAAGCCGATAAATTCCGCGCCGATATTCAACGCAATCAGCATTGAATACAGAATTGCTGTTCCAACACCCGTCCATTCAAGCCATTTTTGTCTATCCATCATGAATG
>CAJJBY010000008.1 GCA_905182545.1 uncultured Candidatus Puniceispirillum sp. | reverse complement strand
AAAACCGATTGCGCTTGATCAGCTTGGTCCGGGTGAAATTGGCTTTATCAATGCTGGCGTGAAACGCGTTGCCGATGCAAAAGTGGGTGATACGATCACCGAAGAACGCCGCCCGACCGACACAGCCTTGCCCGGATTTGCGCCATCAGTTCCGGTTGTATTCTGCGGCTTGTTTCCGGTGGATACAAATGATTTTAGCGGCCTTCGTGAGGCGCTTGAAAAACTGTCGCTTAATGATGCGTCTTTTTCATTCGAGGCTGAAACGTCAGCTGCGCTTGGCTTTGGCTTTCGCTGTGGATTTTTAGGTCTTCTCCATATGGAAGTGATCCGCGAGCGATTGAGCCGCGAATTTAATCTTGAGCTGATTTCAACAGCGCCATCGGTTGTCTATCAAATGACCCTTACCGATGGAAAACATCTATATTTGCACAATCCGGCCGATATGCCCGAGGTTAGTCGCCTTGCCTCGATCGAAGAGCCTTGGATCAAAGCCACCATCATGACGCCTGATGAATTTTTAGGGCCAGTTCTTACCCTTTGTACCGAGCGGCGCGGCGAACAGATCGACCTTACCTATGCTGGCAATCGGGCAATGGCTGTTTACCGCCTGCCGTTGAATGAAGTTGTTTTCGATTTTTATGACCGGTTGAAATCTATCACCCGCGGATATGCCAGCTTTGACTATGCACTTGATAGCTATCGCGAAGGTGATCTTGTTAAAGTGTCAATCCTCGTGAATGGCGATCTGGTTGATGCCTTGTCGATGATTGTGCATCGTGATCAGGCAGAAGGCAAAGGGCGCGCAATTTGTATAAGGCTAAAAGACCTTGTGCCGCGTCAAATGTTCAAAGTGGCGCTGCAAGCCGCGATTGGCGGCAAGGTCATCGCGCGTGAAACAATTGCGGCACTGCGCAAAGACGTAACGGCAAAATGTTATGGCGGCGATATTAGCCGTAAGAAAAAGCTTCTCGATAAGCAAAAAGAGGGCAAAAAGAAGATGCGTCAATTCGGGAAGGTTGAAATTCCGCAGAACGCCTTTTTCGAAGCCTTAAAAATGGGTGATAATTAACGCCGGCCCTTGCCTGCCTTTGGCGCAGTCTATGGTCATGCAATTTCTGTTTTTTTTGATTTACAATAGGATGCCTGAAACTAGCATGTTACTGAGCTATTTTTCACCATCTCGTTTGAGCGAACGAGTGGCCTTTTTTGAGCGTGTTACATTTCTGCCAAACAAGCCACCAACCCACCAGAATATTATGCTGAATCCGATCATAACCAAGGCGGCTGGCCAGCCTAAAATGGTGGCAATAATTGGGTGCCATAAAAAGGGTGAACAATCTAATGCTGCAATCAGTCCGCACGGGTCAATATAGCGGCTGATAATGGACTCGCTGGCCTGCAATGTCGTTGGGCTGTATAGATACCACAATCTGCCAAGCGGCGCGCTGGCGCTGTAGCTGCTGGTCAGGTCTTGCCAAATAGCATAAGCAGCGAGCAATCCTGCAAGAGTTGCGATAATGCGGAAAAAATACTTCATAATGAAGGCATCATGTTCACAACTGTCCCGAGGCACAAGAGAATTCTTCAGTGGTTAGTATTTTTTGATCACCAGCTTTTCACATTCTAGTGATCGCTGATGTTGGCACCGATTGGAGTTTGTCGGCCCTCTTGCAAGTGTCTGTAACGTTGAGATCTAACATTTTGGGATGGATGTTTGGAAACGCTTACTCGAGGCCGTTCCGGCCAGTTTACATGCTGACCCAAGCCTGTTAACTTGCGTCCCATTGTGCTGTTTACGGCTAATTAACAGTAGCGCACTGGGAGGGATGGCCGAGTGGTTTAAGGCGCACGCCTGGAAAGCGTGTTGGGGTTAACGCCCCTCCGGGGTTCGAATCCCCGTCCCTCCGCCATAATCCCCCAAATCATTAACTAATATTAACTCTTAAATCCCATGCTAAGTTATGACAGTAAATTACCAACAGATATTTGAACGCTCACCTGATGAGATAATACGGACATGAAAAACATTACCCTTGCCGCGGCAGCACTTTTTTTCTTTTCCAGCATGGCACCAACTGCTGCAACCGCTGAAACCTTTACCTATTCGGGGGGATGTTTTTGGTGCACCGAAGCGGACACAGAAAAGCTTGATGGCGTAAACGAAGTTATTAGTGGCTTCACAGGTGGTACAACTGCAAGCCCTCGATATGAACCCGGCAAATGGGGAGATCACCGGGAAGCAGCGCAAGTTATTTACGACCCTGATATTATTACCTATGAAAAATTGGTAAGGCATGTTTATGCAACAATTGATTATGAAGATGGTGAAGGCCAGTTTTGTGACCGTGGCCGCTCCTACAGCCCTGCAATTTATTATAAGACAGACTCTGAGCGCCTGATAGCTGAGCGTCTAGCGCCTAAAAACTCTGTTGTCCCAATTGAACCTGAGAGCGTCTTCTACCCTGTCCGAGAAGAGCATCAAGATTTCTATAAAAAGCGATCATTAAAATATAAATATTATCGCTTTAGCTGTGGGCGAGATAGCCGGCTTGATGCCCTCAATGGTAATTAGGGGGCTTGATTAATTGGAAATTAATTGGCTGATGCCGGGTTGGGTGTGTCGCGGTGCGTCAACAAAACGACCATGCATCGCTCTTGGAATGTTTCTGGCACATTACCCAGCCCATTGACTATCATGTGAAATTCATCGAATGAAGGGAGAACTATCCATGGCACTAAAAGCTGAAAAATTAAATCAGGATGCTATAGAAAAAGCATTAGGGACGCTTGATGGCTGGCGAACAAGTGATGATCACATAGGCCTTGAAAAAACGTTTCAATTTAGCGATTTCAATGCGGCTTTTGGGTTTGTTGCACGGGTTGCTTTGGCGGCTGATAAGATGGATCATCATCCCGAATGGTCGAATGTTTATAACAAGGTGCAGATGCGATGGACAACGCATTCCAAAGGCGGCATCAGTAATCTTGATGTTATTCTGGCTGAAAAATGCGACAATTTTGCCAAAAGCACAGCATTAAAATAATACGAGAAATCAACAGTATCTTAGAAACAACCCTTACCTCTGCAATTCCGATATTTTAGAGATTTGCGTTGTCCAATAATAACATCACGCCCAAAATCTGTAGAATTTTTACCTATGAAAACACAACCTTTATAGTGTGGTTGGGAAAACTGGTTTTTGCGAGTTATAAAATGTTATTTTCCGCGGGTTTTTGATGCTCCTTGACGTCAGTTCCTGTGGGTTCAAATAGCATGGTTTGATAATTGAGTATTTCTAGCTCATCGTAACCAACGCGGAGTCGATGTGAAATAGCCGATAGGCACGCTTGTCTCGGCTAATTTGGTTGCAATCCGTCCCAGCACCAGCGAACGTGGATATACTGGTTCCCTCAGCTATGTCTGGATATTTACATGCCTCCCGCCACTGATTTAATTGAAGCTGCTGCACAAACAATTAAACCCGACAACTTTCAGCGGATTCTCATTCTTGGGTCAGCCCCAAATAGCCTTCAGGCTGTCAACTGGCCACGAGAATTGTTCGATAAGATTGTTGTGATTAATAACGCCTGGCGCGTTCGTGGTGACTGGGATGATATTATCTATCCATATGACTTTGCCCCCGAAAACATGCCGCCACATATAGAGCCGCATCAACAGATCGTTGATGAACATATTTTTGTGCCGGTGCAGAATAATTATGGTGGCTTTGTTTATGCGGGGGCGACAATGGCTTTCACTGCAGGCTATTGGGCACTTGGCCATTACAAACCGACCCAAATAACCTTCATGGGCTGCGATATGCATTATCCCGATACGGGCAAAACGCATTTTTATGGTATCGGTTCGCCCGACCCCTTGCGTGACGACATCACCCTAACGTCACTCGAAGCCAGTTCGGCGCGTCTTTACAGTCTGGCCTCACAACAGAACTGCCAGCTATTCAATCTCTCCGACGGCATATCTCGACTTATATTTCCGCGTTTGTCGATCAACGCACTTGCCTTGGGTGACGATCATCTCCCCACACACGCTGTTGATGAATTCCAGATTAATATTGCGCTGAAACGCGAAGCCCAGCTTGACTATTACGTGCCAAGTGGCCGTTATTGGGATGATCCTCGTCACTTTGACAAAGATGCCTTGATACAATTGGATGCGTTGTGGATGAACACGATCCAATACAAAACGTAAACAGCATTAAAATGAAAAAAATGCACGAGCATGTTGAGTTTTGCGCCAGAGTCCCCACCTCGAAAGGTAGGGTAACTGTTGTGTAACTCAAAAGTGGTGTCAGACACGTGATTAAATTGATTGTAGCTGTTGGGCGTAACGGTGAGATTGGTCTTGAGGGAAGGCTACCTTGGGAAGGCACCTTCATTGAGGACCAGCAATGGTATTTAAACAACACGCTGAATGCTGTGCGTGTTGGCTGCTCTGGTTCGATCACAACCATAGATGACAAGCGCGCATTCTACATTGTCAGTGCGCGTAACATTGTCGCACCCGGCAGCCTTGGTATTTACAACTGGCGGCTCATGAAGCCTCATGAAATTCTTTGCGATGTGCAAGCCAAACATCCGACCAACGATGTCTTCGTTGTTGGCGGCGTACCGTGGTACGAAGCCAGTGCACATGCGGTTGAACAGTTACTAATCACGCGGATCAATGGCAGTTACACACATGACCGTGCGATAAATATGGATATTTTGCTGCAAAACCGGAAATGCATGAAAACATGGGAAGGGCGCACAACGCCTGATCTTTGTTTTGAAATATGGGAATAGGCAGTTGGGATATGCTGATCCGTTTCATCTACGAGGAACAGTTTAGATTTTGGCTTGTTATTTCTCGCTAAATTCATACTTAATGATAAAGAAAACGTCGAAATATTTACCAAAACCTTAATGTCGCCCCACGTAAAATTATCTAGGCCCTTAACCAAGAGAAAATCAGATAATGACACCATACGATGCCAATGATGACGCAGTTTCACGTAATCCAGAAACTGTTAACCGAGACACATTCGCTGTACCTAGTCGTGAAGAGGCCGAAGCTGCAGTTGAAGTGCTTTTGCGCTGGGCTGGAGACGATCCCACGCGCGAGGGTCTAATCGGAACACCCGGACGGGTTGCACGTGCGTGGAAAGAATTCTGCGTGGGCTATACAGAAGATCCAATGGAAATGCTTGAGCGCACCTTTGACGAAGTCGAAGGGTATGATGATATGGTCATGTTGCGCAACATTCGCATGGAAAGCCATTGTGAACACCACATGGTACCCATTTTAGGAGTTGCCCATATTGCTTACATGCCTGACAAGCGTGTTGTGGGTATTTCAAAGTTGGCACGAGTGCTCGACAGTTTTGCTCGCCGTCTTCAGACACAAGAAACCCTCACCGCCCAGGTTGCAAACTGTATTCAATCAGCTTTAAATCCGAAAGGGGTGGCTATTCTGATGGATGCCCAGCATCAATGTATGACCACTCGCGGGGTACGCAAACCTGACGTATCGATGCTGACAACCCGTTTTACTGGCGTTTTTAGAAATGATTCTGGTTTACGCGAACGTTTTCTGGATCAGACTAGACGCGATTAAAAACGCATGTTCCACTTTTTACAACGCGGGGCACGTCCCAGTCGCTGTTTGGATCAACTGCCTTAATCATACCGCCGCTTTGGAAATTTATTCTGGTACCATTAGTAATGGTGGGGGTCTTTATTAAAGCCATTTGTAAGGGAAAAATAATTTATTAACAGAGGTGTATTAGCGTGGCAAAAAAAGTTGAAATAGCAATAGAAGTTAATCCTGACAATGTCGAAATGATGGACAAGATTGTTGATAACTACAAAATTAAAGACCGGTCAAAAGCATTTAGAGTTTTGTTAGATTATGTTGTTGATAACGAAAAGGCGTGGGACGAAATGTTCAAGAGAAAACGCTGTAAGAGGTGTTATTAATTTAGAGGAAAAAAGACCTGAGGATAAACCTTTAGCCCATAGCTAATAAAAAAGGAAAATTTCATGGCAAAAAAGACATCCGCGAATATGGGCCTTTACTTGGTTAAGCCTGAAGTAAAGCCGGGAGTTGTTTGGCCTTCGATTCCAAAGGATGCGAAACCTACGGAAAGCCAATATGCCTACTTTGCCCGCAAATACATGGCAGCCCAAGCTGCTCGATCTGCTTCGGAAAGAGAAGCGTCAGAGGATTGACTTCTAGCCCATAGCTAATGCTTGTTCTCATGTTTTGTCGTTACCTACGCTACTTTGGGGTTTTGCTGAGAAAACAAGTTTCATTTTTACCTTTGACTCTCAGGCCATGGAGAAGTGACTCAAATTCAAGTCCTCCTAATCAGCAGCCTCCGTGATTACAAATACGTGACCACACTATCAAAATTGGGTCTTGTGCGTTCCATTGGAGGGCTTACTTTCTCTCCAATGTAAATAAATCCAGCTATTCGGTCTTTACCTGTTTCGCCGCCAAGTTTTTTTAGCAGGTTGTCATTATAAGCATACCATTCCGTGAGCCACTGAGCCGCATAGTCCAATGATTGTGCGGCGTATAATAGTGTGGTGCAAACGGCTCCTGCAGACAATTGCATTTCCCATATTGGTATACTCTTGTGTTGAACGGGAGATGAGATCACCGCAATAACGGCGTCAGCTCTTTGCAATCTAGGTTTTTTCGATCAATTGGCTCTCTGCGCTTGCTTCAGGGTTTTCTTTCATGAATTCGGTAAAAATCACCTCCTCATCGAGTTGCTTTTGTCTTACGCCAGTTATTACCGACAATTTCCATGGCTTCAAAGCCCCATGATCGGGAACACGAATTCCTGCCTCAAGGATCTGCTTGAGGTGTTCCTTAGAAACTTGGCCCCTTGTCATTTTCTTTGCTGTGACTGATCGTCTAGTTTTCAGGAAATCTATAAATAGTTGCTGCATAGTGTTTATGATCCTCGCTTGCTCTTATTTGTTTCTGCCACAAAAAAAGGACCACGCAAAGGCGGCCCGAGTTTGGGGAGGGCATTAAATCCTACCCTCCTTCTCAATTGATCATTTTGTATCCTGAGGTGCCTGTGATAGCAAAGACTGCGGTCTCAAGTATTAAGCCAAGTGCTAGAGCCGTAAAAAAGCGATAGCGATCTGAAACTCCAAAATTGACGAATATTGGCCTGCCCAAGTAGTACACAAAAATAAACACAAATGCGGTCATGGTCTTGTTGCCTCAATGATATGTGACCCGCCTGTTTTCCGAAAATAGGCGGGTCACAAATTTCTTATCAAACGGTTTTTGCAGGTATCAAAATTATTTTTGCCACTCTTTTCCGTATCCCCAATCATCGGTTTGGAAACATTCTTTTTCTGGCGGTCCTGCTAACAAGCGAGCAAAGTCTTCTCCACTTCGTTCAACTCTTTTCGCAAAATAGGTGTTGAAATCATCCTCACTTTTCCAATCTCCCGCAAACTTAAGAGTATTTGTGTCTCTCGATGACGACGTGTGGATTGAGATGCAACCCTCGGATCCTCGAGTGAATGCAAGCTCCTCTTTTGCGAGGGCATGAAATTCGTCAAAACAACCATCTTTAGTTGTTATAGTAAGATGCATGGTGACCGACATTATTTTACCTTTCAAATTTAGGACGTAAGTGTTTTATCGCATAGGCTCATCGTGCCTAGCAAGCCAAGTGGTTATCAATGCTACGAATTGACGCAACGCATTTATATCGAGAGCGACGGCGTGTTTCGTAACTACATGCCAGCAATCATAAGCATGGTCGTTTCAGCGTTTTGTGGAGGCAATGAGAGAGGCTAGGGGCACATTCTGCTTCGCGCTCACAATCCAATGCTGCATGAAAGCGTCTGGATGATTCGTGAAGAACTCGTCTGATATTGGGGTCATGACACCGCTCTCGATAACCGCACCTGCTTGCTTGCGGGTTTCTGTAAATTCCTTGTCAGCGCCAATTGCTTGCATGCCTTCGATGCTCCCGAACTTGATAATGGTGTGCAGTTTTGTGGGATACATTTAACAGTCTATAATCAGTTTTTTATTCACTTCACTCTCACTAATTAGATCCATAAAGAATAGGTTCATACGAACAGATCTCTCACCTCTGCGGAGTTCTGTTGATATTTTAACGATGTCACCATCAAATTTTTCAAATAGATTTTTGAGCCTCTCTCTTTCTTCAGATGTCCACTTTGTTCTTCTGTTTTTCTTTGGTTTCATTTTTTACTAACTCAACCCTTTCTCATCCGGTTAAGTAATTGTGGGCAGATGACCTTCAGCGATAAATTCAAATCCAACATTCTAAGAGACTTTGACAGACGCTTGCAAACAGAGTTACAGATGGAACACAGAAGCAAGCTAAGTTGCTGGGACAGAGCATATCTACTTAAGACAGGTAAAGAAACCTATCAGCAGCCTCATGGCGCGCGTTAGGTGGTAAAAGTATAAAAGGCAATGAATTGAGGTGAACAAATGGCTGGTAATTCAGAATTGATGGACATTATTAAGAAAAATGTCGACAATCATCACGCAAAACTGAGTGACTCACTGTATGAGAAGTGGTTAGAGTTTCATAATACTGGACGAATTGAAAACCGAGAGTCAGCGTTTCACTTGTCTGTGGTAATTGATTTAAAAACAGCAATTGCTGAATACCTTGAAAGCTCGAGCCTCTCTGTCAGTTGGCAAAACACTTCTGAGGAAGATCAAAACGGAATCTGTTCGATTTTATTAATGGATTTTCTGATAGAACTAGCACACAGTTTCCATGGTAAATTTAGAGCATCCTGACTGCTCCGTAACAGTTTGCTCAGTAAAAAAAACAGCGATGAACAATATAATCACTTTGCTGAATATGCCGCCAAATCCCAAGCCTTGAATGTGGCTGCAGCCCAAATAGAATAGTGCTCAGCAACCCGGAGCTTAAGCTACGGGGCAGTAGGCTGAAAAATAATGATTTTTGAATCCTAGCCTCGATTTATTAATCGGGAAACTAATCCCAATTTAGTCGGTACATAGCTTCATTGCGGCGAAAGAATGGTAGAGTAAATGGTGAGTTGTATGTCGCTTTGATTGGAGGCCCACTCACAGTAATGCTATTTTCATCAAGCTCGTTTTTTAGTTTCTTACGGTGTTTTTGAAAGTATTCCTCAGACGCAAATCCTGAATAGGAAATAACTGCATAATAAGTGGCTGGAAGGTCAATAATATCGATCCTACTATCTTTTGGTCTGGGTGCTGTTTCTTTGGTGTATTTCTTTGGTAGGAAAAATTGCATCACCATTTTTCCATGATTGTTAGTTTGAGTGACTGGGACAGTCATATTGATGTCTGTAGATTGAGCGACGGGTACCGTCATTGCAACATCGGTCGCGCTCTCATTTTCCCCGGATATATAGTCAAATAAAATTCTGAAGCCGCTGTCCTCCCCATGATATTTTGCCTGAGCCACAGTTCGCTGTGCATACCGTCGCACCTCATAGATGTCAGTTTTCTTGACGATTTTGTACTGAGGTTCCTCGTAAGACATCGCGGGCATACCCGTGGCTATAAAAACTATAAATATCAGAAACAAAACAACGTTTTTCTGCATAACACCCCAGAGCTTAAGTTTTCGCCAATACAGATTTTAATGACCAGCAAAAAAGTTCAACCAATATTTTGAAGCTTTGAGTTCTCAGAAAGGGAACCGAGTCCCTTGTTGTTCGCGAACAATAAGCTTCAATTCCTTGCTACTTGCAACCGGAACACAAATGAACTTGGGTGGCGCGAGACCTTTTTCCTGTAAGTCTTTAACACTGTTTTGTGCGGCGGCATAACAACTGCCAGCATCTTGATAACGTAATCCGCTGTCAAGAACGTTGCCACCCAGTACTCAAAGAAGTAAAATTCTATTACGGTCTCATCGCATTATGATTTCTGCATACTTTACTTATCTTCAAGACATGGCATTAAAAAGCTCATGTATCTTGCCAGTAGTTATTGGGTTACTGACTTGTCATGATTGAAAAGTGGATATTTTAAAAATTAGGTTTTTTGCCGATAGCAACTTCCACAATCTTAAATTGGGACAGTGGGTTTTACCGCTAGAACCAACGCATTCAAGATTTCATTGTTTGAAAAACTGACTTTTATGGAAGAAAAACTTTAGCCCGCGTTGTCCGCATCATTTAAGCGTTTTATCAGACGACCAAGATGAGTAACTTCCCACTCATTCAAAATCAAAAGCTTGTCTTGATTCGTCTGTGACGGATTGTAACTAATCCGGCTTCTTGATTGATGGAGAGCCACTCCTGCTCCTCTAGTTTTTTTACGGAGCGTCTCACTGTCTCTTTATCGATACCGGTTATATCTGCAATAGCGGCAAATGAAAGTTTTTTGGGCAACTCACTATTTGAGGTTTGGTCGCCCAGTTCCCACGCCCCCCGTATTTCACTGTAAGTTTTACTATCCAGAGTAGATTGAACCAAGGTCAGATTGTGATATGCAACCACTTGAAGGATGAGAGCAGATGATGAGCTGCCTGTAAGCTCGGTTATCATTCTGCTCCGAGTGATTTCAAATTCGAGAAAGCGCGACCAAACGGCACCAAACACTCTCTTGAGAGTTTCCTCACTCAAAACAATTACCCCCGTCTGAAGATAAGACTCAAACACTTTTACACCAGTAAAACAAGCAAAAGTGCAGTTTCAGGGTAAGATTGATAGTGGTTCCGGACCTCTATTTAGCCAACATCTCACTTAATCGCCTGACTATCCTCAGGCCAAATTTCTCGGATGCCACGTCATCATGACTATAGTCTTTTTCAAGAGCAAATTTTGACAGATAAACACTAGAACCGGTTTCTGCACATAGTAAATTAAAATGTTCAATGCCGTTTGCATGAGACGTTTTGCAAACTTCAAAAGCCATCCCGGTATCTTTTTTGAAAACAACCACACCTTTATCAAATCGATTTTTTACACGGTCAGTTTTATATGCTTCAGGCTGACCTGAGTCATTTCGTTGCACCTGGTCAAAAGCAGTTAAATCATTCATCATTTATTTCAACCCTTCTGTTTTTTGCCCATGCCTCGTCATTTGAGCCTTTGAGCAATGGCCTCTCTTTGCCATACGAGACTTTTTTAATTCTTAAGCCGTCTATGCCTTTGGCAAGCATGTAATCAGCAACGGCAGATGCCCTCAGATGTCCAAGGCCCAGATTATATTCTCGCGTTCCTCTCTCATCAGCGTGCCCACTAATAACAACACGAGCAGACGGATTTTTCGCAAATTTAGCGACTGCGCTATCCAAAACCATAGTCGTCCCTGCGCTTAACGCAGCACTGTCAAAATCAAAATATGTCAGCACGGGGAGCGAAGATAGATTGTGTTCAGCGGATTCTGACGTACTCGTTGCTTCTGATTGGGCGGTTTGCGATACGCTCCCACCGGCTAATGAGGTTTCACCGTTCACTCCGGAGTTAGAGCATCCACCCAAACCTAATGTGAAGAGCACAGACACACTCAGCAGTTGCTTTTTGACGTCGCGGAACTTCATGTCTAGCCTACTAAATTTATTAGATGCATACTGTTTTCTGAACAAGTGGACTTTGACAGCAAATCGGGGGATGGCAACTCAGTAACTCGCTCACAATGAGCGCTTATGGCCAAGCATAAGTACATTAAAGTGTTGAATTTAAATTTTTTGTAGAACACCCTCAAACAGAGGGGATGCTAATGGTTTTCTCTAAAAAATACTGTCCGGTATGGGTTTATGATTGTGTTGTTGCGCAATCTGTCAGCGACTTCATTTTATATGGGGTTGATATGGCTCAACCGTGTAGAAAATTTGCTGGCGGTTTGACTGAAATATTTGAGGAAGTTTCACTCGAAGAATTAGTTAGAGCGTCTGAGTTAGTTGTCCAGTTCCTGATTGAAGAAAAAATCAATGAAGACTCAATCGATCTGTTGTCTAACTTCTCTTACTATCGATTTCATTACGCTAGCAAAAAAACGCGTCGGAAATTTGGCGGTATTTTTGGTTCAAAGTTATCTGATGGCGTTCGAGAGTATAGCGGCAATGAAACACTCAAAAACTTGAGAGCGTATTATTATGAAACTCGCTCAGAGGTTGCAGTAGTTGGTAGCCCAGGTTGGAGTTTAGCAACGCAAACAGAACTGCCCGATTTGCAAGAAATTGCGAGAAATTCAAGTTTCCAGAGTCAATCCGATGATTTACTTGGAGAAATAGTCAGTTCGCCTATTACCCCGCCAACTCGTTCAAGAATTAGACAACAACAGCAATTTTGGGTCTTTGAGCATTCATTGAAACAATGCCCATCGATAAACTGTGATAAAAAATTGAGCTGACGTGACAAAGCCAGCCTTGGTGATTATAAAAATTGATCAGACTGGCCATATGCGCTTGCCTGATCGGTGGCAAAGCGATGCTGTTTCGGGCATGTCAGATAAGATTGACGCTTGCGGGTCAAAAGGGCTGGTGGTGGTGGCATCATCTGCCAATCCGGTTCGGTTTGTTTCATAAAACAGGATATGCGCCGGTGCGCCGGTAACGCTTATCAACTTATGCGTAATGGCGGCGGATTTGGCGGCATCTGGATTGTCTTTTTGCAGCTTTGGCAGCAAATTCTGCACCGCCCATGCGCCAATGGCTTCGCCCTGACCGGCGGCGTCAATCACCAGAAAATCAAGCCAGTCAGAATTGATCGCCTCTGCTGCCACCGCATCATCATTGCTTGTGCTTGGCGTGCTGCCATCGCGCCATTCATACGCCAGAATTGTGGCAAAGGGATTGCGCCGCCGCGCCATCATTTCGCGGGTTAGGTCATCTTGTTTTGTTTTCAGCTGTGCCGGACTGGGGTCAAGGAATATGCGGGTTGAAATGCCGCCAAATAACGCAATATAGCTTTGCATGTTTGGCGTGGTGGCGCTGCCTTCAAAATGGGCGGCCCAGCGATATCCGGGTCTTGCCAGCTTTTCCGGAATATGAATCCGGTGAAACCAGTCAAGATAGGACTGACGATTTTTCATTTGAAATGTCATAGGCCAAGGCCCAAATTGCACCTGTCATTCACCTGTCTCATATCCTGTTTTCAACCGGTCTAATTGATAAGACAATTATCAACGGGTCAAGAGACAAAACGCAAAATTGGCCCGTTTTGTCTGGCACAGAGTTTATGAGGGTGAATCCAGGTCAGATCTAGCAGCGTGACGCCAAAAGCCGTATTAGCTCTCTGCCCGCAGCGCATCAACATAGATTTGCAGAACATCGGCAAGCGTACGATTATCTTGCGCTGTTTCGCGGGTTTCGTTTGCCAGCGGTGTTTTGTTGGCAAGTTGCATTATGTCTCCAGCGCCTTTGTGAAAATGGGAGGTTACGCCAAAGGATTCATATGTGCTGGCAATTTCGTCCATTTCAAAAATCCAACGGTTTGCGTCCAGCGGAATGCGAGGCAGCATACGTTCAATGCTGGCCAAAGTGTTTGGCTGGCTTTCGGATAGCTCCTGAAATATTTCATCACGAAGACCGGTTAGTTCGGCCATCACGGCCACCGCGGCAAAAAGTGAAAATGCGCCTTTGGTGCTGCTAGCGTAAACCATTTTCATCGCCGAAGCGCGGCCAATTTCGCCGCCAAGATCACGAACCACCAAGCCACGGCCATCAAGCTGGCGAACAAGCGCGGTCGCCTTGCCGCTGACATAAAGCCGCGTCCCTTCATTTTCCTTTACCGGATTTAGCCCGATCAGGCCGCCATCAATGAAATTGACCGGCATATAATCAAAGGCTGAAGCAACTTTTTTGGTGGTGGCAGGGGATATCGCATTACAATCAACATAATCGGGATAGGCCTTAGCAGCTTCCATCGCCGTGGCGGCCTCTTGTGCTTGCTGCACTGCATATTCGGGCGGCAGGATCGACAGGATGAGATCGGCCGTTTGCATGACATCGCCAAGCGTTGGCATGTCCTCAAGACCAGCTTTTTCGGCAAGGGCGCGGGTGCGCTGGCTTCGCCCGTTAAGGCAGGTAATCACGCGCATTCCATGCTGGCGGAAAACGGTAGCGCATCCATGCCCCATATCACCAGGCATCAAAATGGCAATGCAATTGAGGGAGTTTTGTTTCGGTCATTGGATCGGCCTTTATGTGGAAAGGGGCAAGGGAAGGGGGTGATTGCGTTATCGGTTTTTCACAAGGCCTGACCGTCAAGCCATGCCGGTTTGCGACGGAATTTGGCGAGATTTGGCGCGCCAGTCAAAAACAGGGTCAGTGCCATTTGCTGTTTTAACTGGGCGGCAAATTGACCAAGTTGATCGGGTGATGGTGTTTTGTCATCATCAAGAAGCTGTTTTAACATTGGTCCTGCAAGTGATGTCATATCTGCGCCAAGCCAATAGGCACGCATCGCATCAAGACCGTGCCGAAGCCCGCCTGATGCAATGATCAAATGCTCTTGCCGGAAAGTTTTGGGACGCGATTTAGTAACCGCCATAATGCAATCAAGGGTGGGGATGCCCCAATCCAGAAATGGTGCAAAGGCGTAATATCATCATCCGGCGCGCCGCTTCGATCCGCGCCCAATTGGTGCCGCCAAATCCGGCAACATCAACCGCCGCAACGCCGCAGGCAAAAAGATCGCTGGCAAGGCTGGCCGAAATGCCAGCGCCAACTTCCTTGACGATAACCGGCGCCATATCGGCTTTTACAAGGGCAGAAATGGCATCACGCACGCCGCGCCAATCATGCTCGCCCTCAGGCTGAACCGCCTCTTGAAGCGGGTTTAGATGGATCGCTATGGCATCGGCCTGCAAATCGTCAATGGCGGCCTTTGCCAAATCAATCCCGCCTGACTGTGCCAATTGAATGCCGCCCAAATTGCCAATGATCGGAATATCTGGGGCAATGATGCGAAGATCCGACGCGGTTTTGCCAAGTTCTAGCGCGGCGCGTTGCGAGCCAACGGCAAAGGCAATTTTATGGTCTTGAGCCACCTCGGCAAGGGCGCGATTAATTGCTTCAGCACGCATCGTGCCACCTGTCATTGCGCCAATCATCATTGGTGCTGCAAGCGGTTTGCCCAAAAATTCAACCGAAAGATCAATCGCTGAAAGCGCTATTTCAGGCAAAGCGCAATGTTCAAAACGCAGCCGGTCAAATCCATTGTTGCCGGCTGATTTTGTGGCTGGATCAAGCGCCAGATCAATATGCGCATCTTTGCGCGATGCGGCGGCTATTTTATGGCCTGTCAAAATTTGCTCTTTTTCCGATGTCATTCTGTTTGGTGCCTTTGTCCTTTTGCAAAAAATCCATCAACAAGAATCATATGCGGCACGGTCAGCGCGGCAAGACCTATGAAAACAACTTGCAGCAAAGCCGCATCAAGATTGCCAGTCTCAAGCCATAGAAAGGCTGCGCCGCCAACAAGCCAGCTTGCCAAGGTAAAACTTGCCGCTTGTCGATAAAGCCCTTTTGGCGATGTTGTGGAGGCTAGCACATGCCAGATGCGGCGCATATGCCTGCCAGTATGGATGATGCAAAAATACAATGCAAAGCTGACCAGCGGCGGCAAGATCGCAAAAACCACGGCAAGCAAAATGAATTCGGCAAACCGTGCGCGAAGTGATGCATCACGAAATGCCATCAGGCCATAAAGACCAGCCATCAACCCCATCACCGGAACCATGATTTTACTAATTAAAATTGCCAGATCCGAAGCGCCATTTGTCAAGGCATCGAATAGCGGGATAACGCTTGATTGCTGGAAATAGATAATGCCAAAAATTGGCAAGCCGCCATGAAGTAAAATCTGCGTCATGAAAACCGGCCCCGATTTTGCCGACGCATCGCCCCTGCCAAAATGGATCATCGAAATAATCAGGAAAAGCGTTAAAGTGACAGCGGGAAACGTGATCCAGATCGCAATGACAAGAGCGGCTGCGGCGCAATAGCTCGTCATAAGTTTTGCCGCTGCGACAAATGACCGTCCAGCAACAAGATGATTGGCAATCGCGCCGTCAAAGGCACCATGTGGAAGGCCGATTAAAACCACAAACAGCAGGGCAATCACGCTTGCCATATCGAGTAAGACCAGCCCTTCAATCATGATTTTCCTGCCTTGTCACTTTGAAAAACTGCGCAAAGAAATGGCCATTTTGGCATGGCAAGAACCAGTTTTGTCCATAGGCGTGGCCCTGCCTCGCCACTAAGGAAAAGGGCAAACTCATCGCCCGTAAGCCGGTCTGCCATCGCTGTAAAAATCTGTGGCGCCAGTACCGGATGACGGCGAATAACGCGCAGAAAAATACCGTCCATGAACAATTCAAAACGGCTATGTGGTGTTTTGACGGTTAAAGGCTGGCCCGGTTTTGCGCTGGCAATGATCTGATCAATTTGCTTCTGGATAAAGCTAAAAGCATAGCCGCTTGACGGTCGGATGGCACCGCCATTTGCACCAATGCCGGTCAGATGCGGGTCGCGCTGCGGCAGGGTTGCCATCGGAATAACGCCTTTTTCACGGCGGGTTATGCGATAGTCATCAATGCCAATGATCTCTTTTAAATAACGTCTGATGGCAGAGTCATAAAAAGGTTCGGGGGCTAATTCAGGTGAAAATAACGTTGATTCAACAAGCGCGTTACGCGCGCTAAAGGGAAGGCAATAAATAAAATGCACGCCGCGACTTTGGTCGCAGCGAAAATCCATCAAAATTGCTATTGTGCTGTCAAAAACATTACGATCGGTGGTAATTTCATAGCCGGAAAAATGCTGAAGCATCATCCCATCTTTCATTGGTGATGGGCGGCTGTCTAATATTTGCAAAGCCTGTTTCCGGGCTGGCTTTGACCGAAAACCCACCCCTGCCACAAGCGCCTTTTTGCGGCATTTTTCCAACCACTCATAGCGGTGTATTGCCGAATAGGGATAACCTTGTGACGATCTCTCGATAATGCGATCGGAGCTGATGATGCGCCATTTAAACCATTGTTTGCGAGCGCCATCACTAGCGCTATTCAACCACGGCATTGCCCAAAAGCCCCAGATATGATCATCAGCCTTATGCGTTCCAGGGTCGATAATGGTAAAATGATGATTGACAAATTCAGACGCTCTGGCGGCAAGTGATAAGCTGGCGCAGCCTGCCCCAAGACAATCAACGGCCATTCGATTTGCCATATCATCTGCCATATCATTTGATGTCTTATCTGACATGTGGCAAACCTCTTATCGCGTTATGCAAATTTGAATCATGCGGTACGGCTTTTTGAAACCGCAAACGCAATGAGCCAAAGGCGCGCAAGCTGCATCTTATTTTGGTGCTTATGCTGGTGCTCTGGCGGCCGCCATGCCAAGGATGGTTTTGCTGCGCAAGCTGGACGCCAATTTGCCGATAGACAAGCGCGGCAACGGCAATCGATAAATGCGCGCGCAATGGCAAATAGGATAATCCGGCAATGCCACTTTTGTAATAATCATCGGCCAAGGTCAAAAGGCGCGAAACGGCATTTGTGACCGGCAGTGCGGCATCGTCATTGGGTGTTTTTGCCAGCGTTACAATCTGTTTAGGGGCAAGATTACCAACCCAGCTTGCCGGAAGATAGCGCCGCCCCATGCCAGCATCTTCCAGAACATCGCGGGCAATATTGGTAAGCTGCATGGCAATGCCAAGATCAATGGCATGAGCCAGTGCTTGCTCATCGTCGCAATCAAGGACATTACACATCAAAATTCCGACGGTTCCGGCAACATGATAAGCATAGGACAGCAATTCGGCATCGGATTTGATGCGAACCGGTTTCTGGTCACTCAACAACCCATCAATCAGCGCCACAATAACCTTTGTTGGAAACTTCTGTTTGGTCAAAAAGGGCTGGAAATGGGTTAAAAGCGGGTCGCTAGCAGTGCCAGCGGTCAAAAGATCCTTGCGGATGCGGCCAAGTCTTTTTGGGCCATGTTCAATATCACCATCAGCCATATCATCAAGAACGCGGCAGAATTGATAAAGCCGCGCTGCCTTTATGCCCATATGCTGGCCTAGAAAGCGCCGCGCCCAATGAAAGCTTTTCCCATAGACCGCAAGCGCGTCATCGGCTGTCATTGTCTCGCTATGGGCTGTGGTCACCATGATCTACCAACTTCCGAAATGATTAGATCACAATCATAGCGCAGCAATAGGGGCTGTGGCGATGGTCTGTTTGTCTTCATCTTCTGCAACCAAGCGTTCGACCACCTTTGCCGAACATAAAACGCCCGGAATACCAGCGCCCGGATGGGCACCAGCGGCGGCAAAATAAAGATTGGGAATATGCGGGTCACGATTGTGAAACCGAAACCATGCTGATTGCATGAAAATTGGTGCAATCGAGAAACCAGCCCCATGCATTGACCGGTAATCATTTTTGAAATCTTCGGGTGTCATATAGAACGGATCCGAAATCACATTTTCCAGATCAGGCAAATTGGTTTCGGATAATGCACTGATGATGCGTTTTTGCAATTCAGGCCCTGTCACGTTCCAGTCAATATTGGCGCGTAGATTTGGAACCGGACATAAGACATAAAAACTGTCGCAGCCTTCCGGGGCAAAGCTATTATCGGTCGCGGTTGGTCGATGTAGATAAAGTGAGAAATCATCGGCAAGGATTTTGCGATCGAAAATATCTGCCAGCAATTCCTTGTAACGCGGCCCCATCCAGATTGTGTGATGCGCAATGTCATCATAGGTTTTGCGTGTGCCGAAAAACAAAACAAACAAGCCCATTGAATATTGGGTCATTGATTCTGGCATAAGACGTTTCCGGCCAGCATTTTTTGCTGGCAACATCTGGCTATAGACGGTTGGTGGGTCGCCATTGCAAATAACCCTGTCAGCGGCAAAATGCGTGCCGTCGACGGTTGTGGCGCCAATCGCCCTGCCGTCCTTTAGATCAATGCTGGCAATATCGGTATTAAGAACAATGTCTACCCCAACGCGGCGCAATAGCGCATCCAGCTCGGCAACAAGCCGACCAGTGCCGCCCATGGCAAAAAACACCCCCCAGCGCCGTTCAAGATAATGGATCAGAGCATAGATTGATGTAGTGCTGAAAGGATTGCCCCCAACCAGCAAAGGGTGGATCGAGAAGGCCTGTCGCAATAATGGGTGTTTGATATATTTATTCACAATGCCGGCGACTGAAAAATAGCTTTGTAATCTTAACAGGCTTGGGATCTGCGCCAGCATTGAAGTGAATTTGGAAAAAGGCTTGTCGGCAAGTTTTTCAAACCCAACCTCAAAAATTGCTTTTGATGCGTCAAGCAATTTGGCATAGCCAGCGACATCATCTCGTGAAAATCGCCTGATTTCATCATTGGTATCTTCAATTGATGGGCGATAATCAAATTGCTCGCCAGTATGGAAATAAAACCGGTACCAGGGGTCAAGCGCCCGAAATTCAACATGATCTTCGCGCTTTTCACCAAATAGCGCAAACAGCTCGTCAAACAGAAATGGCGCGGTGATTACTGTTGGTCCTGCATCGTGGCGAAATCCACCACGTTCAAATACCTGCGCCCGGCCCCCAATTACTGATAGCCGGTCCAATAGTGTCACATCATATCCACGGGCGCGCATGCGCAAAGCCGCGGCGATCCCACCAAAGCCAGCTCCGATAACAATGACTTTGCCTTTTGTTTCTAGCAAGACAAGAAAGTCCGGCTTAAAAAGAGCAAATAAAAATCAGGCATTGTTTCAGGATCAAGCCGCGCTATTTTTGCTTGCGGTCGCGCAGACTCGCATGATCAGGCCATGAACTGGAGTAACGACCTCGGAAATTTCGGCTGACAGATCACTGGCATGATGGGTGGCGCGATCCAATGTCGCAAACATCCGGTTTGATGCTGCCTGCATTGCGTCAGAGCCAAGAATATGCGCTTGCCATGATGCAAGGTCGGTGATGTCGCCGCTGTGATACCAGTTATTGAATCGTGCTTTTTCATCCCTGTTCAGCCCATCAATGAATGAAAGGGTGACGGCATTTGGCGCACGGCGCGCAAGGTCGCCAGCAATCAATTTGGCACCGTCACTGCCGTTATAGTTCGAGATGTCATTTGCGATTTGGTAGGCTTCGCCAAGGTCGCGGAAATAATGGCTGATTGTTGCCTCGGCCTGATAATCGCCAATCATGACGGCAACGCCTTGAATTGGTGCGGTTAACAACGGCGCGGTTTTGTCGGCGGCGATGGTTAGGTAGGCGTCCCAACTGAGATTGCCATTCCATTCAAATTCCATGGCTTCGCCAGCAGTGGTTCGTGACATATGTTTTGCAAGGATATGGAGTAAACGTGGTGAATTGACAATTTCAGCGGCTTCAGCGGCAAGCTCAAATGATAGAGCAATCAGCCAATCACCAAGCGTTAGCGCGACATTCCGGCCAAATTTCGTCCAGATGGCCTGATGACCACGGCGTTGCTTGTCGCCATCGCAAATATCGTCATGAACCAGCGATGCATTGTGCAGAACTTCAACCGCCGCTGCCCAGCGTGTCGCTGCGGGCAGGTTGAGATTTAGTGCACGAGCTCCGCGCATCGCCATTGTGGCGCGCAGCATTTTCCCAGGGCTGTTAAAGTGATGGGCAGCGGCTTTTGCCAACGGCTGATCAATCGTTGGAAGCCTGCTTAGAATTAGATTGTGAACAATGTCCTTGTCAGATGGGCGGGGTGTTGTCGCGCTAGTTGTTTTCTCAAAAGCAGTATTCCGTGATGTCCACAATTCATTCATTGGCTACCTCCGGTAAAAACTTTTCATCTTCGGAAGGAAAAAGGCGCAACCATATTGTTGGCTGCGCCTCAAATTTTTATTTTGATTCGGATTCAGTAACCGCAACGTTCCAGATAATCACACCAAAGGCGATCTTGTTCCAGACGTCGGCTATGTTGTAGATCACGTTCAGCGACTCATCGCTGACGGCACCGTTGAGGTAGCCCATGAAATAGCCGATTGGATAAATTGCCCAACCGATAGATACAATCCAACGCATAGTTGAAAAGGCTGACTGTACTGCTGGAGATGCCTTTTCAGATGCAACACGGCTGGCTTCGCCTGCAAAGATTTCGTACAGAATGTAAGCCCAACCGAGCATGCCGATGATGAAACCAACCCATGGGTCAATGTAGCCAACCTCACCAGCATAGCCGCCAGCCAGCATGACAAGCTGTACCAATCATCAGGCGCCAGAAAATGCCGCCTGATACAGCCGTGACTGCCCGAAGGATTAGGTAGAATTCAACCATAAGCAGCGGAACCGTGATCAGCCAATCGATGTAACGATAGACGGTCGGTGTTTCGCCGGTCGCAACCCAAACGTCACGCATGTAGAAAGTAGTGCACTGCTGCTACGAGGGTAACAAGACCTGACACTGTCAGTGATGTCTTCCATTTCCCTTGTACGCGGGTTGTTTCGATGAAGAAAAAAGCCGTTGCTGCGACCAGTGCCATCGAGATGAGCCAGAAAGAAATCCCCACATAATCATCAGCCTTCAGCGTTAAAGCGTCAGCTGCATTTGCTGCGGCTGGCATTAACGTCAATGCTGCTGCTAAAAGGGATGCTTTCGCGCCTTTTGTTGTTATCAAACTCATAAGAGTGCCTCCGTTAACGTATTACTTGTGCTCGAAAAGCGTACACCTAAGCTGTGGCAAAATGCCGCTTCAGAACTCTAATTACGAATCTTTTTCGAGATGAAAGCAAGTTTAAAAACCACCTCATAGCCAAAAGTGATTTTCATGTGCCCAAAAGTGATTTTTATCGTTTATTATCAGATAATTAAGTGAAATCAAAAATATTTTTAATTCGCAAATTTGCTGTTTTCGCAAAAACTAGGCCTTTGGGCTTGCTATTGTTGATCGCAGAAGAATTGGCAGATGTGCAAGACTAGCCATGATGCGTGATTTTAGAGCCAGTTTAAGGTCAAATTTTGAGCTGGCTCATGCTTGAACTCTGCCAGATGAGCGCGAGCCTAATCTTGATGCGCACCGCTATAGGGTGATTTGGGTAGATAAGGAAAACGATCAAGGCCTTGGGTGTCGGGTTTAAAAATTTCAACAAGAAGCGGGAAACAAGGTGCATGATTGGATGAATGTTTGGCCGAACAATCGCCACCTGGACAGGTCGATAAGCCGCCAATCAAATCAGCCTCGGCAAAAAACTCGATATAGTCACTTGGGCGAACTGGACTTCCTTTCATGAAATATTGATGTGTGTCTTTGGTAAATCCAGTACACATAAACACATTTAGCACATCATGAACCAATGGTTCCGCAGCGCATTGTCAAGCTGGCAATGCGCCGCCAAGCCGCGAAGCAAATTTGAATGACAGCAATGATGATAGTCGATACCGCTAAGTAATTTGGCGGTATATGGATCGCATCTGGTGCCAATCACATCATGGACTGACCCGCCATCATCATCCCAGCCATACCAATCAAGCGTATCGTGACTAATTGTGGCAAGTGGGCGCATGTGTGGAAAGTTTGACCACATCCTGTCGCCAGTCGAAAGATGCGTTCCGTGCAGGGCACGGGTCTTTCCTGAATAGAAATGTTCGGTCAGATCATGCGCCGACCATAAATTCAAATCGCCAACTTGTGCGCCTTCGATACTGGTAATCCGGAAAAAATGACCCTTTGGAACATCAAAACAGCGGGCATCGCGTGGTGGCACGATCACTTCGCCAGTTTTGACAAGGCTAGTACGGGCCACGTTTAGAATGTCCATATCAGGATGCGGCAAGCCATCGGTTGGATAACAAATGACCGGCGCGATTTGCCGCCGTGCCTCGGCGTCTTTTGGCCCGTTTGGTGGGGTTTGAGGTTTCATTGATCTTGCCTCCTGAATGGTGTTGTTGTCGCGCAATGGCTGGCGATTATAAATTAGCTTTGCCAGCACCAGGTAAAATAGCCGGTGCAATGATTGCAAGCAATTGTCAGTTTGATTTGTTTTGATTAAGATTCCCCAATCAAAACGGATCGGTTGATCCGGCGTTGACCCTACCATGGTTTTAGATGCCGTAATTTAAGATACAAAGATTTTAACCATGATGATTACAACTGCGATGATTTAGGCGTCTTGGCTGCGGTGCTAAACTTCACGGTGTTGATGTCACCTGCCTGCCTTAAGGACTGATTATTGTGAACGAGCTTGTTTCCCTGTTACCGCCAGCGATGCCATTGCTTGATGCGGGGCTGCTTGTTGCGGCAAGCCTTGTGACGTCTTTTATCTCGGCGGCCTTTGGCATTGGCGGTGGCTTTACGCTGATTGCTTTGCTGGCGCTATTATTACCGCCTGCGGCGTTGATCCCGGTTCATGGCATTGTTCAATTAGGGTCAAATGCCGGCCGTGTTGGCATCATGTTGAAAGAAGTCGTGTGGCGACCAGTTATGCCATTTGTGATCGGAACGGTGACCGGTGCTGGCCTTGGTGCCGTGGTGGTGGTTCAACTGCCGCCATGGGCGGTGCAGCTGGCGCTGGGCGTTTTCATCATTTGGGCGGTGTTTGCCAAACTGCCGCCCATTCAGCAACAGCGGTATATCTTGCTTGGCGGCGTTGTTTCCAGCTTTTTGACGATGTTTTTCGGTGCAACTGGCAATTTTATTGCGGCGATGGTGAAAAGCATGAATCTGGATCCGGTGCCGCATGTGGCAACCCATTCCCTGATGATGACCTTTCAGCATCTTGTAAAAGTGCTGATTTTTGGCCTGATTGGCTTTCAGTTTGGGCCATACATGATTTTGATCTTTGGCATGGTGATTAGTGGTTTTATTGGCACGGTCATTGGCAGCCGATTTCTCACCAAAGCTGGCGGGCGCTATTTCAAACCGGTGCTAAACACCATCCTGTTTCTAGCCGCCGCCAGATTGATCTGGGCTGGGGTTGAGGGATTGCTGGCGCTGTAATTCAAGCTGGTCTTTCAATAGGATCGTGGCAGCTTCAGCACATGTTCGGCGATAAAGCTTAGAATCAGATTTGTCGAAATTGGCGCTACCTGATAAAGCCGCGCTTCGCGGAATTTGCGTTCAACATCATATTCTTCGGCAAAGCCAAAGCCGCCATAGGTTTGAACACACATTTCGGCGGCTGCCCATGATGCATCGGCGCAAAGCAATTTTGCTAAATTAGCCTCTTCGCCCGGATTTTCGCCAGTTTCATAAAGCCGGATTGATTCCTGAAGCATTAATTCGGCGGCGCGCATCTGGCTGTAGGCGCGTGCGATCGGAAATTGAATCCCCTGATTCTGGCCAATTGGCCGTCCAAATACGCTGCGCTCGCCCGAATAAATTGATGCCCGCTCGATAAACCATTTGGCATCACCAATACATTCCGCAGCAATTAAAATTCTCTCAGCATTCATTCCGGATAGAATATAGCGAAACCCTTTGCCTTCTTCGCCAACAAGGCTGCTTGCCGGAATCCGCATATCGTCAAAAAATAGCTGTGTTGATGAATGGTTCATCATTGTGCGAATTGGCGTGATGGTTAGTGACTTGCCGCGGACTTCGCGCATATCGACCAGAAACACCGACAATCCGTCGGTTTTTTTGGCGCATTGATCAAGCGGTGTTGTTCGCGCCAGTAACAGCATCAAATCGGAATATTCGGCGCGTGATGTCCAGACCTTTTGTCCATTGACCACATAATCATCGCCATCACGCCGCGCGGTTGTGCGAAGCGCAGTTGTGTCGGTGCCGCTGGTTGGTTCGGTTACACCAAAGGCCTGAAGCCGCAAACTGCCATCGGCAATCGAAGGCAGATATTGCTGTTTTTGTGCATCCGATCCGTGGCGTAAAACGGTTCCCATTGTATACATCTGCGCATGACAGGCAGCGGCATTGCCGCCCGAACGGTGAATTTCTTCCAAAATGGCCGCACCAGCCGAAATGGGCAGGCTAAGACCACCATATTCTTCAGGGATCAGTGCCGATAGATAGCCAGCGCCAGTCAAAGCCTCACAAACGCAGAGGGATAGGCGCGGTCGGCATCACAGGCCTGCCAATATTTGCCGTCAAAATCAGTACATAATTTGGCAACAGCATCGCGGATTTCGACATGATTATGCGGGTAATGAAACATGAAACCGACTTTCTTGAACAAAATATATGATGTGGTTGCGCCAACGCGCGACCCCTAGCGGAAAGATGTTTTTAAGACTAATTAAAATTCCAGAATGATCAATTGTGCAATGTGAAAAAAATCCCTTTTAGGGTGGCGATGGGCGCAAAACCGAAATGCCCAAGGATAACGGCAATCAACGCACAGAAAAAAGGGCCAGCAAGCTGACCCTTTTTTGATTTTATGTTTGATATTTTATCAGCCGCAGGCCGTTACCGCACGGCGGGTCATTTCACCGATAAGATGCGCCCGATATTCGGCCGAAGCATGAATATCACTCATCAGACCATCAGCCGATACCGTCCCATCGGCAATCGCATCAGCGCTGAAATTAGCATCAAGTGCTGCCTCAAGATCGCTGGCACGAAAAACGCCATCTTCGCCAGCACCCGTTACGGCAACACGAACGCCATCGGCAAATTTTGCCACAAACACCCCAACCATTGCATAGCGCGAGGCCGGATTTGGGAATTTGACATAAGCTGCTTTTTCAGGCTTTGGCAGGCTAACTTCACGAATGACTTCGTCCTCTTCAAGCGTGGTTTCAAACATGCCGTCAAAATAATCCTCGGCAGCGATCGACCGGCTCTGGGTGTGAACCGTGCCACCAAGAGCCAGCAAAGCCGCGGGATAGCAGGCTGCCGGATCATTATTGGCAAGTGAACCGCCAATCGTGCCGCAATTGCGAACTTGCCGGTCACCAATATGACCAGCTAGATCGGCAACAGCCGGAATGGTTTTTTGCACAAGCGCTGACTCGGCAACTTCAACATGACGCGTCATCGCGCCAACGCGGATGGCACTGCCGTCATCAGCAATGGCCGATAATCCACAAGCTGACAGATCAACCAAACAATCAGGATTGGCAAGTCGCTGTTTTAAGGTTGGGATTAACGTCATGCCACCAGCCAGAAATTTACCATCTTCAGCCGATGCCATGATCGTGGCAGCGTCATCAATGTCTTTGGCCTTAACATATTTTGTTGAATACATGGACTGTCTCCTTATTCGGCTGCTTTGGTTTGCGCAGATTGAATTGCCTGCCAAACCTTTTGCGGTGTTGCTGGCATTGTTATGTCTGTGACCCCAAGAGGAGACAGGGCATCAACGACAGCATTGATAACAGCGGGTGGCGATGCAATGGCTCCTGCTTCGCCACACCCTTTGACGCCAAGGTCATTATGGGTGCAAGCAGTCACCAGATTTTCAACCTTCAAACTTGGAAAATGATCCGCTCGCGGCATGCAATAATCCATATAGGAAGCTGATAATAATTGCCCATTATCATTGTAAGCTGCTTCTTCATATAATGCCTGACCGACACCTTGGGCGATGCCGCCATGAACTTGGCCTTCAACAACCATTGGGTTGATCAGATTTCCAAAGTCATCACAACAAACCCAGTCCATTAATTCCACCACGCCAGTTGCCGGATCAATTTCCACCTCGGCAATATGCGTTCCTGATGGATAGGTGAAATTTAACGGGTCATAAAAAGATGTTTCTTCCAAGCCCGGTTCTAGACGGTCATGTGGGAAATTGTGAGGGACATAAGCAGATAGGGCAATCTCGCCAAATGACTTTTCCCGATCCGTGCCAGTGACGGTAAATTTACCGTCTTTGAACTCGATATCGGCATCAGCGGCTTCAAGCATATGCGCGGCGATGATCTTGCCCTTGGCAATCACCTTATCCAAGGCTTTTGATATCGCTGTTCCGCCAACGGCAAGTGAACGTGAGCCATATGTGCCCATGCCAAAAGCTGTTCGGTCAGAATCGCCATGGACAATTTCGACGGCCTCAATATCGACGCCAAGCTTGTCGCAAACAAGTTGCGCAAAGGTTGTGTCATGGCCCTGACCATGGCTATGGGTGCCTGTCAGCACTGAAATGGTGCCGGTTGGATCCACGCGGACAACAGCACTTTCATATAGGCCAACCCGGCCACCAAGCGCGCCAACCACGGCAGATGGTGCAATGCCACAAGCCTCGATATAGGTGCTCATGCCAATGCCGCGGCATTTCCCATTTTTTGCAGATTTAGCCCGCCGATTTTCAAAATTTTTATAATCGATCATTGCCATAGCCCGATCTAACAGTGGCTCATAATCACCAACATCATATTGAAGTGCTACGGCTGTTTGATAAGGAAATGCATCTTTTGGAATGAAGTTTAAGCGCCGGAATTCTGCTGGATCCATACCGACCTGTTTTGCGGCAACATCCATTGTCCGTTCCAGAAGATAGGTTGCTTCGGGTCTTCCTGCGCCGCGGTAGGCGTCAACATTCACTGTATTGGTGCAGATACCTTTCACATTTGTGTAGATCGCTGGGATATCATAAACACCCGAAAGCAGCGTTCCGTGGAGATAGGTTGGCGTCACCATGGCAAAGGCAGATAGATAGGCACCAAGATTTGCCAGCGTATCAACTCTTAGTCCGGTTATTCTGTTATTTTTGTCGAGGGCAAGCTTGACGTCGCTTATGTGATCCCGCCCATGTGCATCGCCAAGGAAGGCTTGCGTTCTGTCGGCGGTCCATTTAACTGCGCGCCGAAGCTTTTTTGAGGCCCATACACAAACGGCTTCTTCAGGATATACATAAATTTTTGATCCAAATCCGCCACCAACATCCGGCGCCACAACACGAAGCTTTGACTCAGGAATATTCAACATGAACGCGCCAATAACAAGGCGGGTCAGCTGGGGGTTTTGCGATGTGGTGAAAAGCGTATAGCGTTCATCGCCAGTGTCATAATCGGCAACCGCAGCGCGCGGCTCCATTGCATTTGGAATCACCCTGTTATTTCGAATGTCGACTTTTACAATCGTTGCGGCCTTGTCAAAGGCGTCATTGGTGGCCGCTTCGTCGCCAAGTTCCCAATCGAAATAGGTATTATTTTCCATACCATCATGGATTTGCGGTTTATCCATTGCTGTTTTCAAATCGGTGATTGCTGGCATTTCTGAATAGGTCACATCGATAAGCTCAGCCGCAGACATCGCTTGTTCAAGGGTTTCGGCAAACACCGCTGCAACATGATCGCCAACATATCGTACCCGTCCATTTGCAAGGATTGGGTGCGGTGGCTCAGACGGGGCCGAGCCGTCTTTGTTAGTCGGTACCCATCCACAAATAGGGCCGCCTAGATTATCGGCAGCTACATCTTCGCCTGTCAGAATTGCCACGACACCAGACGCTTTTTCAGCTTTCTGCTTGTCAATGGAAACAATGTCCGCAAATGCGACAGGAGAGCGGAGGAAATAGACGTGAAGCTGGCCTGCCCGATTGATATCGTCTGTGTAATTTCCTTTTCCAATTAGAAATCTTTTATCTTCTTTGCGGCGAACAGATGCGCCAATTCCCTGTTTTACAGTTCCTTCTGGCATTTCACCCTCCCATTTTTCCAGCAGCGTCCTGCACTGATTTCACGATATTGTGATAACCGGTACAGCGGCAGATATTACCTTCGAGTCCTTCGCGGATTTCGCGTTCGGATAGGTTTTTATTTTTTTCGACAAGCTCGATTGCGCTCATCACCATTCCCGGGGTGCAAAAACCGCATTGCAGACCATGGTTCTCATGGAACGCCTGCTGCATTGGATGCAATTCATCTCCATTGGCAATCCCTTCGATTGTCGTCACTTTAGCGCCCTCAAGCTGGGCGGCCAGAATGGTGCATGATTTCGTAGATTTGCCATTTACATGCACGATACAGGCACCGCATTGGCTGGTATCACATCCAATATGCGTTCCGGTCAGTCCCATAGTTTCGCGCAGGAATGAAACAAGCAACGTGTTGTCTGGGACATCATGGCTTGTGCTGACCCCATTTACTTTCATTGTAATGGTTCGCATTTGTCTCTCCCCCGTCTGATGATTCAAAAACAATTATTTATTGGAAGCTTTCACTTCAAGGAAAAGCTTGTCTGGATTCGCTGAATTTGTAAACATGAAATAGGGATTGCGGGTTGTTGGAAAAGGGGATTGTGAAACTGATGTTGGCATTTGATACCGTAGAGGCTGTTCAACGCGAGCTTGGTTCTGCGGGCTATATCGCCAGTGACGGATTGGCAGTCAGCCTGTTTTTGGCCTTGGCAAAACAACGGGCACTTTTCCTTGAGGGCGAGGCTGGCGTTGGTAAAACCGAGATTGCCAAAATGCTTGCTCATGTGCTTGATCGTGATTTAATTAGGCTTCAATGTTATGAAGGGCTGGATATTAATCAGGCTGCCTATGAGTGGAATTATGCTCGCCAGCTTGTTGAAATTCAGGCGCAGCGGCAATCTGCTGAAAATGAGAAACCGGCTGCGGATAACCTGTTTCGGGAGGAGTTCCTGATCGAGCGCCCGTTGCTTCGTGCCTTGCGCGCTAATCCTCGTGGTGCACCGATCCTGCTGATTGATGAAATTGACCGTGCTGATGAGGCGTTTGAAGCCTATTTGCTCGAACTCTTGTCGGACTGGCAGATCAGCATTCCCGAGCTTGGCACAATCGCCGCCGCAACGCCGCCGATTGTGATCATCACATCGAACAGGACGCGTGAAATCCATGATGCGTTGAAACGGCGTTGTTTTTATCACTGGGTTGATTATCCAAGCCGTGAGGTTGAACGCGAAATTCTTGCGCTCAAAGCGCCCGAGGCAGGCGCTGTTTTGCAGGCGCAGGTGGTTGATTTTGTGCAAACCCTTCGTGGCCAGCAATTATTCAAATCACCGGGGGTTGCCGAAACCATTGATTGGGCGCAGGCGTTGGTTGAATTGAACTGTGTTGCACTCGACCCGCAAATTGTTGATTCCACGATGGGTGTTTTGCTGAAATACCAGGATGACATTGGCCGTATTCAGGGAAGCGAAGCTGCGCGTATCCTATCGGAAGTCCAAGCGGCATTGGTTCAGGGCGAGCTGTCGCGGGCATGATCGAATTCGTTCCAACCCGCATTTCACATCCGACGCCGAAACTTGACCAGAATATCATGTTGTTTGTGCGCTTGCTTCGCGCCATCGGCCTAAAGCTTGGATCGGCAAGCATGCTTGAGGCGATTGATGCGGCGAAAACGGTCGGGGTGGCCGACAAGGATTTTCTGTATCATGCGTTGGTAAGCTGTTTGATAAAACGGCGTGAAGATAAGGCGCTATTTGATCAGGCCTTTTATCTGTTCTGGCAAAACCCGAAATTTCATGAACGAATTCGTGATTTGATACTGCCAAGTATCAAAGCGGCCGGTCACCAGCAAGAAGATGTCGAACCGATGCTGCGCCGCCTGACTGACGCATTGGCTGATCTGCCCGACGATAAGCCAACCGCGGCTGAAGATGTGGAAATTGATTTTGACACTGAAGGCACCGCAGCCGATACCGACCGGCTTCAACATAAGGATTTTGAAATGATGTCCGCTGCGGAAATGCGTCATGCTGAACAGACGATTGCCAATCTTCAGCCAAAATTACCACGCCGATCTGCGCGGCGGTCAAAACTGTCATCACGCGGCCAGTTGATTGCGATGCGCGCCGCCTTGCAGCATGCCGGGCGCCAAGGCGGGATGGTTATTCCAAAATTCTGTTCGGTCATAACCAAGCCGCGCCCGCTGGTCATTCTGTGTGATATTTCTGGGTCAATGGAACATTATAGCCGGATCATGCTTCATTTCATTCATGCATTGACCAGCAATCACCCGCAGGTTTCAAGCTTTCTGTTTGGCACACGCCTGACCAATATCAGTCGTCAGATGCGGCACCGTGATGTCGATGAGGCTGTGCAGTCGGTTTCGCATCTTGTCGATGACTGGTCGGGTGGCACCCGAATCAGTGCCAGTCTTGAGACATTTAATCAGGATTGGTCGCGCCGCGTTATGGGGCAGGGCGCTATAACCCTATTGATCACTGACGGTCTTGATCGCAATAGGGATGATGCGCTTGGCATACATATGAAAAGGCTGCATAAATCAACAGCGGCATTATTATGGTTAAACCCGCTTTTACGGTTTGACGGCTTTGCGCCAAAAAGCTATTCGGTGCGAACAATGATCCAGCATGTTGATCATTTCCTACCAATTCATTCGTTGCAGGCCATGACGGATTTGACGGCCAGCCTTGCAAAGATGCAAACTCAGGGGGATTCGAAATTGGCTGAATGGCAGACCGCCGCGCGGCGAGGCAGCCTTGCTGCAGATTTGGCACCGGCCTATGCAAAAGAAAAGGGACAAATCGTATTATGAGCGACCAGCAAATCAACCATCTGGATAGCAATATGATGCTTGCTGATGATGCGCTATTAACAAAAGCCGCAAACTGGCACAGTGCGGGTCACCGTCTGGCGCTGGCCTTTGTGATTCACACATGGGGATCATCACCACGACAGGTTGGCTCTTTGATGCTGGTTCGCGAAGATTCGCAAATTGCCGGTTCGGTATCGGGTGGCTGTGTCGAAGGCGCGGTTATTGATGCCGCGCTCGAAATTATCAAAACCAGCGGCAGCCAGCGGCTTGATTTTGGCGTTGCTGATGCAACCGCTTGGGAAGTCGGTTTGTCATGTGGTGGCAAGATTTCGGTGCTTGTGATGGCGGTATCTGAAACCGGTTTTGCGCCGGCACTTCTTGTCGATGCTGCCAAATTCTTGGCGCAAAGATTGCCGGTTGGTTTTTGTCTTCCGGTCAATGGTGGGCCAGCGCGACAAGCGGCGTCATTACAAGCAACCAGTGCGCTGGTTGACGATGAATTTTGGTTTATGCAGGCACCGCGGCCGCAAATTATAATCATTGGCGCGGTTCATATCAGCCAGCATCTGGCATCGATGGCAACGCAAAGCGGGTTTGAAGTAACCGTTGTTGATCCAAGGCGAACCTTTGCCACGGCGGAAAGATTTCCAGGCATAAAGCTTGTTTTCGATTGGCCTGATCGCGTTCTTGGCGAAATGGTGCTTGATCAGGAAACTGCGCTTGTGGCCTTGACGCATGATCCAAAAATTGACGATGCAGCACTTCATCTTGTTCTTGGCAAACCGCTATTTCATATTGCGTGTCTTGGCAGCAGGCGAACCCATGCGGCGCGTCTAGAACGGCTTTCTGCAGCTGGGTTTGACGCTGATGTAGCAGCCAAGATTAAAGGGCCTGCCGGATTAGATATTGGCGCAAAAACACCAGCAGAGATTGCCATTTCGGTTCTGGCCGAATTGGTTGCGGCCTTTCGCGGAAAGACAGCGACATGAAGCTGGCAGATTTAGCGCTTGCAGATTGTCTTGGGCTTGTTCTGGCGCATCGCCAAACAAGCAGCAGCGGCAATCTGAAAAAAGGCACAATCCTGACGGCAGAGATGGTGGCGCAATTGCAAAAAGATGGAGTTACATCGCTGGTTTGCGCCAAGCCCGAAGATGGCGATATCCATGAAGATGTGGCGGCCGAACGTTTGGCGCGCGCCCTGTCGCCAGCAACGGTTGCGTTCACCCGCGCCGCAACAGGTCGGGTCAATATCCGTACCCTACAACGCGGCATCATCCGCTATGATCGCGCCTTGATCCGCCAGCTCAACGAAGTTGACGAGGCGATTACCTTTGCGCTGGTTCAGCATAACCAGCTTCTTGATGCGAGCCAGATGGCGGCAACATTAAAGATCATTCCCTTTTTTGTTGCAGAGTCATCAATCATTGCCGTTGAAAATCTATTTGTTGATCGGGCAGCATTTTCATTTCACGCGCTTCGCCAGTGTAATTTTGGGCTTATTCAAACCCGGCTTGCAGGGCAAAAGGATCGGTTGTTCAGCGCTACGCAAAAGGTGACCGAGGCGCGCGTTGCCCAGCTTGGAAGCCAGCTTGTTGATAGCCGTATTTGCGCTCATGACCGCACGGTGGTTGCCGCCGAAATGCGGCAAGCCGTTGCCGCTGGTGCTGAAATCATTCTGGTTTGTGGCGGCTCGGCCATCATTGATCGGCAGGATGAATTGCCGCAAGCGCTGGTGCTTGCTGGCGGCGAAATTGATCAATTTGGCCTTGCTGTTGATCCGGGCAATCTGCTGATGGTTGGCAAGCTTGGCAGTGATCTCGGGAATCATCATGTGATTGGCATGCCGGGATGTGCGCGTTCGCCAAAATTGAACGGGCTTGATTGGGTGTTGCAATTGGTGCTTGCCGATATACCGCTTCGCCGCGGCGAACTTGCTGAAATGGCGGCTGGCGGATTGTTGATGGAAATTGCTTCACGTCCGATGCCACGTGCGCTTGCGACCAGCCCAGATGCCAAAGATAAAATGGCAGGTATTTTGTTGGCTGCGGGTCAATCGCGCCGCATGGGGACGGTCAATAAATTATTGGCGCCGATTGCCGGAAAACCGCTGATCCGCCATGCTGCCGAAGCGTTGGTCGACGCTGGCCTGTCGCCGCTAATCGTTGTGATTGGCCATGAGGCGGATAAGGTGGCTTCGGCTTTGGATGGGTTGCCGGTTCAACTGGTGTTTAACCCGGATTACGCGCAGGGTCAGGCAAGTTCGGTTGGCGTCGGGGTTGCGGCGTTGGATGCTGATATAACCGATCTGTTGATCGCGCTTGGTGATATGCCGCTTTTATCAGCGCCATTGTTGGAAACGCTAGTGCAAAACCATCTTGATCGCGATGATCATCACCGCTGCATCACCTTGCCGACCAGCGGTGGCAAACGCGGTAATCCAGTGTTGTGGGGAAAGGCGTTTTTCCCCGAGCTTGCCGCTATGACGGGAGATTCCGGCGGTCGGCAATTGCTTGACGATCATCAGGCAGTGCAAAATCTTGTGCCATGTAACGATCCGGCAATTTTGCGCGATGTTGATACGGCTGATGCGCTTGCGGTGATGATGCGCGAAATGGCCACCAATCATGCCAATGATAAAGAAAGGCAAGAAAGCCAAAGCTAGCCGGTTTTTTCAGCCATATGTTTTCGGGTGAAGATACCGCCAATCAGCGGTTTTGCCGCATGATGGGCAAGGATCAGGGATAAAATCAGGCCAGACAGAACACTAGTGGCAATGCCAAACCAAACGCCAATCACGCCAAACCCCCAGATATAAACAAAGATATAGCTGAAAAACGCCACGCCAAACGCTTGGCGATAAATGCCGATAAGCAATGTCCAGATTGGTTTTTTCAACGCCTGTAAAAAAGAATTAATGGCAAAAAGCATCATATAGATCGGCAGAATAAAGCCATCAACCCGAAGATAGCTGACGCCAATTTCGATCACGTCTGGATCAGGGGTAAAGGTGCGCATCAAAAAAGGAGCGGCAAAATACAGGATTGGGCAGGCAACAAACATAAATAGCCAGCCAAATTTCCAGCAGGTAAATAATGCAATGCGAACGCGCTCTTTTTCGCCAGCGCCGAAATTCTGCGCGGCGATTGGCAATAATGCGCCTGTCAGGCCAAATACCGGCAATAGAAACAATTGTTCAACCCGAAGCGCAACGCCGTAGGCGGCAACCGCAGAGGTGCCAAATGTTTTCAAATAGAATTGCACGATAAAGCCAGCCGTAAACATCACAAGCATGGTAAATGTGGTTGGTAAAAGCTGTGCCAGAATTTGCCGGTAAACCCTCAAATCGGGAAGAATATCGACAAATTTTTTCTGATCGATGAGCGATGATCCGGCAAGCCGAAAGCCGATAAAGACCATAACGCCGGTCTGGCTAATCACGGTGGCGGCGGCAATGCCGTCAAACCCCATCCCGTCCCATATTCCCGGAATGCCAAACATCATCAGCGGGTTCAGCCCGATATTTGCAAAAAAGGCACCGATAAGCGCATATTGCATCGAAACCGTATCGCCGCGCGCCTGCAATAAGCCGTTTAACCCATATCCCATGATAAAGCTGGGAAGGCTGAAAAGTAGGACGGTAAAATAGGCCGTGCCAGCATCACGATAGGCACCTTCGGTGGAAATAAAAGCCAAAAGATGCGGGCCAAGAAACAGTGCAATCATAATCAGCGAGGCCGACGCTACAATTGCAAAGCCAATGCCCTGCATCGCAATCTTGCTAGCTTCGGCGGTGTCTTTTGCGCCAATGGCATTGCCAACAAGCGCGGTCATTGCCGAGCCAAGGCCAAAGCCGATTGTGACAAAAATGAAAAAGGCCTGAAAGGAAATGGCGAGGCCAGCCTGGGCATCGGTGCTGATCAAGCCAGCGAAAAACACATCAACAACATTATAAAGCGTTGAAAATACCATGCCGATGGCAGCCGGTACGGCAAGCCGCAGAAAATGTCCAGCAAGCGAGCCTGTTGTGAGATCATGTGTTTTTGTCATTTCGATTGGTTACGCCTCAATGGCGTTGGTTTCAATCATCTTTTTGCTGCGCTGGCTGATTAACCGGTTTTAGCGTCTTATTTGTGATCACGCTGGCAATGCGGCTGATGCGGTTTATAGGCCAGACTCGGCAATACGGTAAAGCCCTCCATCTTCTTCATCACTTAGCAGCAGAACACTGCCATCGGCGGCAATGGCAACATCACGAACCCTCCCAATCGCACCATCGAGCATGATTGCGTCTTGAACTGGCAGCCCCTTTTCCAACAACACCAGATAAAGCTGTTTGAATTTTAGCGAGCCAACAAGTAGATGCCCGTTCAAATTGGGAAACATGGCACCGCGGTAAAATGCCATTCCTGACGGCGCAATTGAAGGTGTCCAGACCCATACTGGATCGGTTAGGCCGAGCGCCTTTGTACCGCTGCCGATAGTGCCGCCACCATATTCTTCGCCATGGCTGACTTTTGGCCAGCCGTAATTCTGCCCTGCCCGGATGATGTTGATTTCATCACCGCCGCGCGGACCATGTTCATGCGCCCAAATGACGCCAGTTTTGGGATTAATGGCAAGGCCTTGCGGGTTGCGATGGCCTTTGGAAAATAATTCTGGTGCCCACCCAGCCTGTTTTGGGTTATCCGCGGGGATGCTGCCATCATGAAACAGCCGGATAATCGCCCCCGCATGGCGTGATGGGTCTTGTGCGTCATGGCGATCACCACGTTCACCAAGGCTGGCGTATAGATAGGTCTGATCAAGAACAAGGCGGCAACCATAATGGATTGCGCGTGCTGTTGGATTATTGGCTTGGAAAATTGTTTGCTTGTTGGTCAGGTTGGTGCCATCAAACCCTGCACGTTCAATGGCGGTGACGGTCTGGCTGCCAATTTTGAGGCTGTAACAAAGATAGATAATAGCATCATCTTTTTCTTGGCTATCTTGGTTGGTAAGAACCGCGACATCAAGCAGGCCACCTTGTTGCGCTGCAGCAATCGCTGGTAAATTGCCAATGCTGTTTCTTGTGCCGGTGAATAGATCGACAAGATATAAATTGCCGCTGCGTTCGGTCACAAATAAATGCCGTTCATCCAGAAAATCCATGCCCCAAGGATGTGATAATGGCGCGCCAATTTTCTGGATTAATGGTGCTGCGGTTGCGGGGATTATTTGCCCGCCAAACATTGTAAGACCGATAATGCAAAGGCGCATCAGCCTGCCAGCAAAATGACGCCGCACCACTTGCCAAACATATTTAAACATTACAGATTTGTTCATATGGGAACGAAACATGATGTGACCGGCCTTTGGCTTATGCGGTGAAAGATGGATAGCAAGGACACTGACATCACTATGCTTCGGTTTGACCCTTTATGACAAGAGGCGTGACCCACGCAAAGAGCAGGCAATGACAGAGGAAAATAAAGATATTGATCATCTGGTGGCAATGATCTGCAGTGAAATGGATCAATTGAAACACTTAAGTGAAACGGCAAAAGATAGCCGTGCGCCAGTTACATTAGATCAACAATCAGTTGGGCGGCTATCCCGCATGGATGCCATGCAGCAGCAATCAATGGAGCTTGCCACCGAAGAACGCCGCCAGCACCGCCTTGCCACATTGGCCGCGGCACTAAGGCGCGTCAAATCGGGTGATTATGGCTTTTGCCTTAAATGTGATGACAAGATTGCCGCTGGCCGTTTGGCGGTTGATCCGGCTGTCACGCTTTGCATTGATTGCGCGTAACCGGATAAATCGCACGTTCTAGCGATGCGCAATATAGATGCTTTGGATGAAATTGCGATCTTGAAGCGGGTTATAAAATGGCACGTCAACGGCGTTTGCCGAACGAAACACCGATTGCAGCCTTGCGGTAAATGCCGCATCGGGCGGTTCGTTTGACCATAGCGCAAAAATGCCGCCATCGGTTAGATGCTGTTGCAATTGTATCAAGCCGTTGGGTTGGTAAAACCCTGCATGCGCCGGCGCAAGATGAAAATCAGGCGCATGGTCGATATCAAGCAAAATAGCGTCAAATTTCCGTGCTGGTTCAGCCGGATCAAAACCGGTCTTGCCAGCCGCCATCTGGAAAAAATCACCCTCGACAAACCGGCATTTCGGATCACCGCCGAGGCGTTTGCCAAGTGAGATCAGCCCGCTTTCATGCCAGCCGATCACCGGCGCCAGCTTTTCAACAATGATAAGGCTTTCAATGCGTGGATCGTTCAATGCGGCATCGGCGGTAAAGCCCATGCCAAGCCCGCCGACAACCACAGACAAAGGCCGGTTATCGGCAATGGCGCCAAGCCCATATTCGGCAAGCGCAACCTCGGATGTGGTGAAAAGATCGGACATCAGATGCTCGTCACCAAGCAGAATTTCCAACACATCAACATCAAGCCGCAATTCGCGACGGCGGCGCAATGAAATCGGGCCAATGGCAGTTGGCTGATAATCCAGCTCCTCAAAAAAACGGCTCATCTTTGGTCTCTCTCATTATTGGCTTACGGGCATTATTGGCATATGGTTTTATCACGAATTGCGCGGCATTCATGCCCCTTTGCGGGGCGTGCGCGTCTGTCGCGTTTCATTTTTCAAATCTGCATGCTACATAACAAAGCATGGAACCAACAAAACTACCAGCATCGCGCAGCCTTGATGGAACCGGCGGCAATCTTCCCGCCGACCCGGCCGCGGCAACGCGTCAATTCTCCTTTGCGCTTTTGTGGCGTGGAATTTTGAAACAATGCCCGCAATGTGGTGTTGGGCCGCTTTTGACCGGCTATTTAAAGCCAGAACCTTGCTGTTCGCATTGCGGTGAAGATTTTCGCTATATTAGCGCCGATGATGGCCCAGCTTGGTTAACGCTTTTGGTTGTTGGTCATGCGGTTGTGCCGCTGATGATTTTGCTTGGCCGCGATGCAACCATTTCGCCATGGCTTGCCATTCTCATTCTGGCGCTGGTAACGCTTATCGGGGTGTATTTTGTTTTGCCCCGCGCCAAAGGTGCCTTTATCGCGCTTATCTGGATGACCGGTGCAACCGGACAGGATATGTTTGTTGCCGATCAAGATTCGGCCGATAAGCCAACGGATCGTTAAATAACCGCCAGATAACCACTATTTTCCGGTTTGAAATCAGCAAAATTTTAAAATATTTCAGAAACATAAAGACCGTGTGACAGCGCCCACCGCCTGTGGCCCGATCGTCGTCACAAACCCGGCTAGCTTGTGCTGGCCATTGGCGGTGTTTTGCCTTTTTTGGTGAAAAAATCAGAAATAATTATGTGATGATGAAAAAATCATTGAAATTTTCATTTTCTCTGTTCAGGGTATTTTAGGCTGATATGGGTAAATGATGCTGATTGATCTGAAAAACACTGACAAGGTGGCGCTGCGGCAAAAGGCGCTGCAAAAAGCGCCGTTACGTTCAAGTGGTAAGATTGGCAGTGATATTCGGGCATTGCGCCGGTCGCGCAATTGGACCTTAAACGACCTTGCCGAACAGCTTGACCGGTCGGTTGGCTGGCTATCGCAGGTGGAACGCAATGTGTCTGAACCCGCGCTTGAAGATATTCGTAAAATTGCCGGACTGTTTTCGCTGCCGGTCAGCTTTTTCTTTACCGATGCCGCTGTCAGCGATGAGGCCGCCTATATTGTTCGCGCTGGATCGCGGCGCATCATGAGTGACACCCCAAAGGGGCTGGCGGAAAGCCTGTTATCGCCTGATTTGGGCGGTGCGTTTGAAATTGTTCATTCGGTTTTTGCACCAGGGGCAGCATGCCCCGAGCCTTTTCGTGCGCCCAACCGAAGAGGCAGGCTATGTTCTTGAGGGCAGTCTGGTGCTGTTCATTGATGGGGTTCGTTTCGAACTTTACCCAGGGGATAGTTTCCATTTTGCCGGTGAAGAAATCACCTGGATTAACGAGGGTAAGACCAATGCGGTCTTGATATGGGTTATTGCGCCGCCGGTTTATTAACACTGCGGCCAAAATAAAAAAAGCAGACCAGAAATTTGGTCGAACCTTAGGAAAGAGATCTTGATATGACAAATCAAACAGTCGCTGAAAATGACACTGACTTAAAGGCATCGGCCAAATTGCCCGCATCGGCGCGTGTGGTGGTGATTGGTGGCGGGGCTGTTGGCTGTTCAGTTTTATATCACCTTGCCGAAATGGGATGGACTGATTGTGTTTTGTTGGAAAAGAACGAGCTGACATCGGGATCAACATGGCATGCGGCCGGCAATTGCCCTAATTTTGTTGGCTCATGGACGATGATGAAAATCCAGTCCTATTCAACCGAGCTATATCGCAAGCTTGGTGATCTTGTCGATTATCCGATGAATTATCATGTGACCGGCGCCATCCGTTTGGCGCATAGCCGCCAGCGTATGGAAGAATTCAGGCATGTGCAGGCAATGGGGCGGCATATGGGTGTTGAATTTGAAGAAATGTCAAATGGTGACATGCAGGCAATTTATCCATTTCTGGAAACGCATGATCTTTATGGTGGTCAGTTTGACCCACTGGATGGCGATATTGATCCGGCGCAATTGACCCAAGCCTTGGCCAAAGGTGCACGTGATCTTGGGGCAAAGATTATTCGTTTTTGTCCAGTGACGGCGGTTGAATGGCTTGGTGATGAATGGAAAATCACCACGCCAAATGGTGAAATCAGGGCTGAATATGTGGTGAACGCGGCTGGCTATCGGGCTGGTGAGCTTGGCAAGATGTTTGGTCGTGATGTGCCGTGCGTGTCATTGGCGCATCAATATTTGATTACCGAGCCAATCGCCGAATTGACCGCGCGCGATGAAAAGCTGCCGCTGCTGCGTGATCCTGATAGCTCTTATTATTTGCGTCAGGAAAAAGATGGATTGCTTCTTGGTCCTTATGAAAAAAACTGTCGAGCGCATTGGCTGTCTTCTGATGATCCGATGCCAGATGATTTTTCGTTCCAGCTATATAATGACGATCTGGAACGGCTGGAATGGTACATTGAAGATGCCTGCGCACGCGTACCGATTCTTGGCACGGCCGGAATCACGCGGGTGGTCAATGGCCCTATTCCCTACACGCCAGATGGATTGCCATTGATTGGGCCGATGCCAAGCGTGCCAAATGCGTTTGAGGCTTGTGTCTTTACCTTTGGTATTGTTCAGGCGGGCGGTGCTGGCAAGCTGCTGGCGGAAACCATCATTGAAGGCGAGGCGGAAAGTGACAGTTGGGCTGTTGATCCGCGCCGCTTTACCGATCATGTTGATACCGCCTATACCGCGGCAAAAGCCATTGAAACATACAGCCATGAATATGCGATGCATTTTCCGCAAATTCAGTGGCCAGCTGGTCGCAAATCAAAATATTCGCCGCTTTATGATCGGTTGGCGGCAGCGGGTGCCGAATTTGGCAGCTATGGCGGCTGGGAACGCGCTGACTGGTTTCCGGCAAATGCGGCGGATCGCCGTCCGGCGGATAGTTATGATCGCCAACATTGGTTTGATGCGGTTGGCAATGAATGTCGCCATGTTGCGTCACATGCTGGCATTCTCGAACTAACTGGATTTTCGAGATTCCATGTCACTGGCGATGGTGCCGATGAATGGCTGACCACGCAAATTACCGGCAATATGCCGCGTGTTGGGCGCATCGGGTTGGCGTATTTCGCTTCGCCAAAAGGCAAGATCCTGACCGAGATGACGGTGACACGTCTTGCCGAAAACGACTTTTTGCTGATGACCGGTGCGGGGGCCTATTGGCATGATCGTGATTTGTTGATGGCAAGCCTGCCAGCCGGTGGGTTGGTGACGATAAATGACGTTACACGCAATTTGGCAACCTTGCTTGTGACCGGGCCAAAAGCACCGGCAATTCTGGCCGATATGACGGGGCAATCAATGACGCATGAGGATTTTGCGTGGCTTAGCCACCGCAAGATTGATCTTGCTGGTTGTCAGGCAAATGTCATTCGGGTGTCTTTTGCAGGCGAAGCCGGATTTGAAATCCATTGCCAGATGGATGATGTTGTTGCGGTTTATGATGCGGTTATGGCGGCTGGTGCCGCGCATCAATTACGCCCCTTTGGGATGCTTGCCCTTGATTCAATGCGATTGGAAAAAGGCTATCGTTCATGGAAATCAGATTTAACGTCTGATTATACGATGTTTGACTCCGGTCTCGGTCGCTGGGTGAATTTCAACAAGGATGATTTCGTTGGCCGCGCCGCATTGCAGGCTGAAAAACAGGCTGGTAGCCAGGGAGAATTTGTCACCCTTATCGCTTGATGATCCCGATGATGACGCCCCCTTTGGCGAGGCGGTTTATCTGAGCAATGTTTCAATCGATGGCGCTGATGCCGGACTGGTTGTATCGGCTGGCTATGGGCACCGCGTTGGCGCGTCAATCGCGATGGCTGTTGTCGATCGTCAAGCCTTGGCAAAGGCAAAGGATATTTCAGTTTTGGTGTTGGGGCGTAAACGCCGCGCCACTATGGTTGAAGGCTATGTTCTATATGATCCTGAAAATGCAAAGATGAAGGTTTAGCCAATGCAGATTCCGTCAAAGGCGCGTGCCGTAATCATTGGTGGCGGTGTTATTGGCTGCTCGATTGCCTATCATCTTGGAAAATTGGGGTGGAAGGATGTTGTGCTGCTGGAACGTAAGCAGCTAACCTGCGGTACCACATGGCATGCGGCAGGCTTGATTGCCCAGCTTCGCGCAACGCAAAATATGACGCGGCTTGCCAAATATTCACAAGAACTTTATTTCGGCCTTGAGGCTGAAACTGGCGTTGCCACCGGCTTTAAACGCAATGGTTCTATCACGGTGGCCCTCACCGATGAGCGCATGGAAGAACTGCGCCGATCGGCAGCGATGGCGCGCGCTTTTGGGGTTGAGATTGACGAAATTACCCCTGGCGATATTGCCGGTCGCTATCCGGGGCTGGCAACAGGCGACGTTGTTGGCGGCGTGTGGTTGCCAAAGGACGGGCAGGCAGATCCGGTCAATATCACCCAAGCATTGGCGAAGGGGGCGCGCAATTTTGGCGCGTCAATTCTGCAAGGGGTTAAGGTTACGGCAATCCAGCAGGCCAATGGCCACGTCACGGGTGTTGAGACTGATCATGGGCCGATTGCGGCTGACTATGTGGTGAATGCTGGTGGCATGTGGGGTCGGGAAATTGGCGCAATGGCAGATGTTGCGGTGCCGCTTCATGCTTGTGAACATTTCTATATTGTGACCGAAGCCATGCCCGATCTTGCGGCCAATCTGCCGGTACTGCGGGTTCCGGATGAATGCGCTTACTACAAAGAAGATGCTGGTAAAATTCTGCTTGGGGCGTTTGAGCCAAATTCAAAGCCATGGGGAATGAATGGTATTCCCGAGGATTTTGAATTTGATTCACTGCCCGAAGATTTCGATCATTTCGAGCCAATTCTTGAACGCGCTGTCGAGCGTTTCCCGCTATTGGCATCGGCTGGCATTCAAACATTTTTCAATGGGCCAGAGAGCTTTACGCCGGATGATCGCTATATTCTTGGCGAGGCACCCGAGCTTGATAATTTTTATGTCGCCGCCGGATTTAACTCAATCGGCATTCAATCGGCTGGTGGTGCGGGTATGGTTCTTGCCGACTGGATGGATCGGGGGCGGCAGCCAATTGACCTTTGGGATGTTGATATCCGGCGGATGCAGCCATTTCAGGCCAATCGAAGCTATTTGCAGACACGCGTATCAGAAACGCTTGGGTTGCTTTATGCCGATCATTTCCCCTATCGCCAATTTGCGTCGGCGCGCGGCGTTCGGCGGTCACCAATTCATAGCTATCTTGAGGCTGAAGGCGCGTGTTTTGGCGAGGTTGCCGGATGGGAACGCGCCAATTGGTTTTTGCCAGAATCCGAAAAGGAAAAGGGCAAAAAAGCCGAATATGAATATAGCTGGCGTCGGCAGAACTGGTTTGACTATAGCGCAGCTGAACATATGGCGGTTCGGCAAAAGGTGGGGATGTTTGACATGTCCAGCTTTGGCAAGATCAAATTGATTGGCCGCGATGCAGAGGCGGTGCTGCAAATCATTGCGGCAAATGATGTCGCGGTTCCGGTTGGAAAAATCGTCTATACGCAATTCTTGAATGATGATGGCCATATCGAAGCTGATGTGACGGTAACCCGTCTTGGCCTTGAAGAATTTTTGATTGTGACACCGGCGGCGACAATCAGACGTGACCTTCATTGGATCAATGGTCATATTCCTGATAATGCACATGCCATTGCCATTGATGTTACCGTGTCAGAATCGGTTTTGGTGGTCATGGGGCCAGAGGCGCGATCTTTCCTCCAGCCGATGATCCCGCAAAGCCTTGCCAATGATGATTTCGCCTTTGGCACGATGCAGCAGATTGAAATTGGCCATGCTGTCGCCCGCGCGCACCGGGTTACCTATGTTGGCGAGCTTGGCTGGGAGCTGTATGTATCTGCCGATATGTCAGCGCATGTTTTCGAGGCGATTGCCGAACGCCGCAATGACCACCCGATTGCCATGTGCGGCCTTCACGCGCTTGATAGTTGTCGTATTGAAAAAGGCTTTCGCCATTTTGGCCATGATATTTCGAGCGAAGATCATGTTCTTGAAGCTGGCCTTGGTTTTGCCGTTAAGGAAAATAAGACGCCAAGCAAATTTGGCGGCATGATCGGCGCTGATGCGGTTGCGGCTAAACGCAATGACGGCCTGTCGCAAAGATTGTTGCAGTTCCGCCTGACCGACCCTGATCCGCTGCTTTATCACAATGAAGCTATTTACCGTGATGGCGCGGTGATCGGCTATCTGACAAGCGGCAATTATGGTCATTATCTTGGCGGTGCAATCGGGCTTGGCTATGTCAAATGCAACAGCATTGGCGAAACTGCCGAAACACAATTAAACGCCCATTACCAGATTGATGTTGCCGGTAAATTAGTCGATGCCGAAGTGAGTTTGCGTCCCTTGTATGACCCAAAGGCCCTACAGGTTAAATTGTGAGTCAGGTCAAATTGTAAGTCAGGTTAAATTATAGGTCAGATAAAACCATAAATATGGCCCCTTTTTAAGGAGATCATGTTGATGATCCAGAATAGATTGATCGCATATTCTTCGCGGCGCAGCGGTGGCCGTGAAGCAAGACGTAACCTGCGTGCAGCGCCATTGGCCGAGGATTTGCAGCCAATACGCGCCGGGCTTGAAGGGGGGAATTTCAAACCTCTGGATGCGGCGGCTGTTCAGGCGGTTGATGCAACCGTCTATCAGATTTTGGAAGAAATCGGCCTTAGCCAAGCGCCAGATTCGGGCGTGAAATATATGACTGATGCTGGTGCCATTCTTGGCGATGATGGCCGTCTTCGTTTCCCGCGGGGATTGGTCGAAGATACGCTTGCCAAATGCGCGCGCAATATCACGCTTTATGGGCAAAATCCGAAACATGATTTGCTGTTATCAGGGTCACGTGTTCACTATGGCACGGCGGGTGCGGCGGTTCATGTTGTTGATGTTGCCAAGAATGAATATCGCGAATCTTATCTTGCCGATATTTATGATGCGGCAAGGATTGTTGAGCAAATGGATAATATCCATTTCTTTCAGCGTCCGATGGTTGCGCGCGATATTCCCGATCTGGCTGATCTGGATTTCAATACGGTATATGCGGCGATCAAGGGAACAACAAAACATGTTGGCGTCAGCTTTACCGAAGCTGAATTTATGAAACCGGTTTTTGAAATGCTGCATAGCGTTGCCGGTGGTGAAGACAAATGGCGGGCGCGTCCATTTGTGTCGAACAGCAATTGCTTTGTTGTGCCACCACTTCGTTTTGCCACCGAATCCTGTTTGGTGATGGAAGAGGCGGTGCATAACGGCATGCCGGTTCTATTGCTTTCCGCAGGGCAAGCAGGGGCAACAGCGCCAGCTAGTATTGCTGGTGCGGTAGCGCAGGCATTATCTGAGGTGATTGCCGGATTGATCTATGTCAATGCGATGAAGCCCGGTCACCCCTGCATTTGCGGAACATGGCCATTTGTTTCAGATTTGAGAACCGGCGCGATGTCGGGCGGATCGGGTGAACAGGGGCTGTTGACCGCTGCCTGCGCGCAAATGCTGCAACACTATGATTTGCCGGGTGGTGCCGCTGCCGGTATGGCAGATGCCAAAATGCCGGATGCGCAATCTGGCTATGAAAAAGGCAGCACGCTTGTCATGGCGGGACTATCCGGGCTGAACATGGTCTATGAGGCCGCTGGCATGCACGCGTCACTGCTTGGCTTTTGTCTTGATAGTCTGATTATCGACAATGATATGTTGGGGCAATGTTTACGCTGTGTTCGTGGCATCGAGGTGAATGAAGAAACGTTGGCCGTTCAGGTGATGAAGGATATTTGCATGGGTGGCCCTGGCCATTATCTTGGCCATAACCAGACAATCAATCTGATGCAAACCGAATATGCCTATCCGGCAATTGCCGACCGCTCTAGCCCAAAGGAATGGGAAGAGCTTGGCAAACCAAACCTGCTAGAGGCGGCGCGGCAACGCAAAGAAGATATTCTGGCCAATTCACATCCGAGCCATGTTTCCAACGCCCTGGACGCAGAATTGCGTAGCCGATTCAGAATTTTGCTATAAATGGCATGAGGCTTCTTAGTTACGCACCGGTGTACCATAATCAAGCATTGACGATATACGTTCATATGTGCAGTCCGTTTTGGCGAGCTTTATAAAAGCTTCACGCTCCCTAGCGTAAAGTATATTTTCAGTAGCCTCACTGTTTTGTCCATCAGTGTCTATCATTACACCAGCAATAGTCATTGCTACCACTTTATCGTGAGGCATGAAGTTACCGCGCTCTACACCTGTTTGCATAAAGTCAGACATTTTTTCAAAGAGACTGTTATCAGCAAATTTCAAATTGGGTTTTTGTGGCGCAACGTAGTCGTCTTGCATCTGTCCGATTAATGTTATTGCGCGTGTAAGAAGACGGTCACGGTTCATAACTGTTTCATCCCGATCCTCAAGAAAATATTGCAGTTTTGCTGACAGCTCCGGAGATGAGCCTGAGGCGGCATAACCTAAGTTCATCCATGTATTCCAGGCTGCATCTTCCCAAGAATGTGTTTTATTAAACCATCTCAGGTATGTTTCCTTGATTCCGCCACCACTTGGTACAACGCCAACTGCAGACTCCACAAGGCCCATTACTGAATTGGTATGGACAACCAATTTATCGCAATGTGCAAGTACTTCAAACCCTCCGCCTGCAGCAAGGCCAGATGGAGCTCCAATTACTGGGACAGGGGTGTATTTGAGTTTGCAAACTGCGTCTTGGAACCGTCTTAGGAATGCATCAATGCCATTCCAATCTTCTCTTTCAATATAATTTCGGAATGCATTGAGATCCACCCCTGCGGAAAAATGTTGGGCGTCATTGTGGATGATGATACCACTTCCATGGTCCTCAGAAGCTGCTGCAACAATCTCCATAGAGGCGTCTGTAAGCGCATTTGCCTTTGAGTGAAATTCTACAAGCCTTAGATCATTTACGCCTTCGGCAAACCCGTTGAGAACAAAAAGGCTGGCCGCTTCGTTCTCCAAAATTGGGGTCATGGTCCTGCGTTTCATTTGAAACCGTATAACGCCAGCTGGTAAGCTGAAGGGCTTGTATTTTGTATCAGCGTGTCTAACCGTTAATGCGCTCCCGTCAACTTGATAAAAGGGTTGGTTAAGTTGAAGAATATCTGGAACTTTCAAACCGGCTTCTTCCAATAACTCTTCCATTTTACTGTGGCCAATGGCATCCATCAACTCGAAGGGCCCACGTTGCCAATTAAATCCAAGCTTCATGGCATCGTCGATGTCTTGAGGAGATTCAGTTACAGTGGGAATTAAACTTGCAGCGTAAGATAGGACTCGTCCTAGAACTCTGCGGCAAAATTTTGCGTGGTGTGTGTTACCATCAAGGATCTGAACGAGTGGTTCTTTTTGTTGAGCCGATGCAACTGCGGCTCGAACTGCCAATTCGGGTAATTCTTGTCTCGCAACAGAGTAAGGTGGAAGGCTTTCCCCTGTGTGTCCGACAAGTTGAAGTGTATGCAAAAGCCCGTCAGGACCTGTTTTGTAGAATCCCCCATTGCCTTTGTTACCCGTAAAACCATTTTTGATCATTAAGGTGATGGCGCTGTTTTCCTTTCCAACAGCGTGGAAGGCATCGTCACTAGGCAAAATACTACCCAACGATTTCACAACATCAGCCATTAAGTCTATACCAATTAGATCATACAAACCAAACACACCTGTCTTTGGGATGCCCATTGGCCGGCCCATTAAGGCGTCAGCATCTTCTATTGAGAGCCCACAATTAATGGCTTCGTCAATTCCGACTTGCAATGCGAATACACCTACCCTGTTACCTAAAAATCCAGGCGTATCTGCACAGCGCACAACACCTTTTCCAAGATGGCGATCATTGAAGTCTGCTAATTTACTCACAACCTTTTTGTTCGTCTCTTCGCCAGAAACTAATTCCAGAAGACGCATATAACGCACTGGGTTGAAGTAATGCGTAATTGCAAATCTCTCCCGAAACGATACCGGCATATCTTCAACTAATAGTTGAATTGGAATGGTTGAAGTGTTTGAACTTACGATACATCCTGCATCAATTATGTCATCAAGACGTTTATATAGAGCTTTTTTTACGTCAAGGCGTTCGACGACGGCCTCTATAATCCAATCACATTCAGCGAGCTTGTCAAAATCTTTATCGATTGTGCCAGAGGTGATTCTCTCAACATATCGTTTATGCATCAATTGAGGTGGTTCAGAAGTTAACAACCTATCAAGAGCCGCTGCTGCGGGCGTTTTGGTGTTTTGGTCCTTTGCATCAAGGTCAAGAAGCAAAACATCGAAGCCCGCATTAGCGATTTGTGCTGCTATGCCAGCTCCCATTGTCCCCGCTCCAATCACAGCAATATTACGAAAATTTGCAGCGCTCATTTTATCATCCTTAAAAATTGGAGCCTGTTGTCAGGTTCTTGTTATCATGCTGGTTTTGCCAAGCCTTTTTTAGCTGGCCAGAAAGTGGCGAAGCGCGACATTTACTTCGGCTGGTCGTTCGGCTGGCAACATATGGCCTGCACCATTCATGATGACGCGTTCACTGTTAACCAGACTATCAGCCATTGCCATGCCAAATTTTATCGGTGTCATCCGGTCAGACCCGGCCAAAATACACAAGGCGGGCTGAACGATTTTTGCCGCCGAAGCCTTGCCGCCACTGTAATTATTGCAAGCTTTTAAATCATTGCGAAGGGCATCTGCATGATTGCTTGTCATCAACCGTTTTCCATAACCAAGAAAAGAATGACCGGGTTGGGTATTGTCATGCATATGTCCCATTGGCCCATGTCCCCAGCTTGTCATGACGCTAATGGCCTTGCCAAGAGCCTCGTCTGACATAGTCAAAAGCTGATCATTCACTGGAATGGCCAAGGCGCCAGCAATCAAGCCAAGTCGAGAGACGCGCTCTGGATAGCGCGCGGTGGCATCAATGGCGACAAGACAGCCTTGGGAATGGCCAACAAGACGGGCCGTTTTCACATCTAAACTATCCAGAAGGGCGATCACCCAATCAGCCATATCTTCGATCGATTCCAATGGCGTGCCGCCAGACAAGCCATGGCCCGGAAAATCAGGAGCAAGAACCTGATAGCCACGATAGGCAAAATACCGGCTTTGCAGAACCCATGTCAGATGGTTCTGGCCGCTGCCATGAAGCAGAACAAGTGCCTCGCCATCATTGGAAAAGGATCGCCCACCAGTGGCGATATGGATTTGTGTGTCTATTAGCTGATGCTTCATTGTGACTGCCCCTTAATCGACCGTGTGGTTAGTCTTTGGTCTTGGCAAATTTGGCGGCTGCCTGAAATCCCATTTCGAAATCAGCTTTGATATCGTCGAAATCTTCTAGCCCGACCGATAGGCGAATCATATCGTCAGACAGGCCACCTTCGATCATCGCTTCGGCGGAAATATGCGAATGGGTTGTACTTGCTGGATGGATCACCAGTGTTTTTGCGTCACCAACATTGGCAAGATGCGACGCCAATTCAACCGATTCAATAAAGGTGCGTCCGGCATCGCGCCCGCCCTTTAGGCCAAACACAATGATCGAGCCTGCGCCGCGTGGCATCATGCGTTTCGCCAGTTCATGGCCCGGATGATCGGCAAGATTGGGATGCCGCACCCAGTCCACCGCTTCATGGTCGCATAAAAATTCCAGCATCTTGGTAGTATTATCCATATGACGCTGCATCCGTAAAGGCAGGGTTTCCATGCCTTGCAGGATATGAAAGGCATTTGTTGGCGATAGTGATGGGCCGAAATTATACATGCCTTCGGCGCGGAATTTTGCGGTAAAGGCAGCTGGGCCAAATTCTTCATAGAAATTAATGCCATCCATCGCGTAATGTGGGCCTGCAATGGTGGGGAATTTGTCATTCTGTCCCCAATCGAAATTACCGCCATCAACCACCGCCCCACCAATAGCAACGCCGTGACCACCAATCCATTTGGTCAATGAATGAATTATCAGATTGGCGCCAAGCTCAAAAGGTTTTAACAGCCAAGGGGTGTTAAATGTACAATCAAGCATCAATGGAACGCCAGCCTTGGCAGCAATTTCCCCCACGGCTTTGACATCCATGATATCGAGACCCGGATTGCCGATCACCTCGCCAAAAATCAATTTAGTATTGGGTTGGATGGCCTTTTCGATGCCAGCAAGATCAGAAGGGTCAATAAAGCTTGTGGTGATACCAAAACGGATAAGCGTGTTTTCCAGTAGATTGATATTGGCACCATACATGCGCGATGATGAAACGATATGATCGCCTTGTGAACATAGCACCAAAAGCGCGGTTGAAAGCGCCGCCATGCCCGATGCGGTTGCCGTTGCAGCAACCCCGCCCTCAAGCGCGGCAACACGCTGTTCCAGAACGGCAACAGTCGGGTTTGAGATGCGCGTATACAGATGGCCGCCAAATTCTTGGTTGTAAAGCGCGGCTGCATGCTCGGTATTTTTAAACACATAGGATGTTGTTTGATGGATTGGCACTGCGCGTGAACCATGACGTTCGTCAGGCACATGGCCCGCATGCAAGCTCAACGTGTCAAATTTATAGTCACCGCTCATCTCAAGCCGCCTTTTTTTGATGTTTCAATCCATTCTTTCTGCCCGCTTCGGCAAGCCAAGTCAATTAGGGCAAGTCAATCAAGTCATCACTGATGGGTTATATTGAAAGCTGACACATGCCGACACCAGCGATAGCAAAAACTAGATGACGCGCGGACTATTTTTGACGATTAGCCAAGGTAAAAATACTCAATCCCATCTTCGGTCTGAATTTGCATTTCATTGAGAGCAACAAGATGGTTTAGATGCGCGCGTGCCTCGCAGCTAGCAAAGAATAATTCATGGTCGGTAAGATTAAAGGTAAAAAGCACATGCATTGCAGCTGCCGTTGTGATTGGCCCATTGGCTGCGGCGCCGCGTAACAGATCAAGTCGTTTATTATGATGTTCAATCAAATCAACCGCCCGCACGCCGCCGCCAAAATAGGGCCAATCGTGCCCCGGAATGATTAACCAGTCATTAGTCAGATGGCGCATCTGATCGAGATAGCTGTAATAATGCCCAAGCATATCAATCTCGATTGAACGAAGGCTGACCGAAATATTTGGCGAGATGCGGGGCAATAGAAAGTCAACGCAGATATGAAGCTTTCGGTCATGATCAGACAGGCTCATGTGGCCCGGTGAATGACCGGTATCAAAGCGCGGTGTCCAGATGCCTGCTTTGCTGTGAAAGCGGTGATCGGTATCAATGACTGTTACATCGGGAAGGTCGCCAGATAATTTGCGGAAATAATTGCCTTGTGAGCGGACGTGACCGATAACGTCGCCATCTAGCCCAAAACGGGCATAGGTATTGCCCATGATCATGCCATATGTGGCATCAGATTGGGCAAGGCTCCAGCTTGCCTGCGCATGTTCAATCGCGCCCATATAGATAGGAGCGCCAGTGATCGCCGCCAGCGCGCCAGCATAGCCAACATGATCAGCATGATAATGCGATACAATAATGCCAATCACCGGCTGGCCAGCTAATGGCCCTGCCAGCATCACCTGCCACTGATCGGCAATGGCCTGACTTTGAATGCCGCAATCAAGAAGCAGCCAACCATCTTTAGTGTCAAAGGCGTAAAGATTGATATGGTTTAACCGAAATGGAAGGGTGAAACGCATCCAGTAAAGATCATCAGCAAGCGCCACCATTTCACCAGCTTTCGGTGGGTCTATTGCAAGAGGGGTCATTGATGGGTTTGGCATGTGCTGTTACTCTTGTGAGGCCAGAATAGCCCAGAAATGATGAAACAAGGGTTGGGTAATTACCGGATAGGGGTCAAAAAATAGACCTCATAGTATATGGGTAATTAATAGCCTTCCACCGGTTCAGAATTAGCTGCCAGCAAAATCATGCTGGCGCCAAGCTTCATAAATCACGATCGAGACGGCATTGGCAAGATTTAGCGACCGATTATTTGCCACCATCGGCAATCGTAATTTACAATCTGATGCGATGTGGGCATGAATATAGGCTGGCAGCCCCGAGGTTTCTGAGCCAAATAAAAAAGCATCGCCCGGGGCAAAGGCGCGGTCGTATATGGTATCTTTGCCCATTGTGGTAATGGCGAATAGTCGCGGCTGGTCAAGCCAGTCCAAGCAGGCCGCCAGATCATCATGAATATGAACATCGCTTAGCGCGTGATAATCTAGCCCCGCGCGCCGACATGATTTTTCGTCAAGCTTAAAACCAAGCGGTTTGACTAAATGCAGGCGATTACCGCTATTTGCCGTGAGTCGGATGATATTGCCGGTATTGGGTGGAATTTGTGGCGCAAATAAAATGATCTCAAACATCAATGACATTGCCCTAGAAAATCGGGGTGGTTTATTTTGGCAATTGGTGATGCTGATCAAAAGCGATGCGGGACAAAGCGATCACCATTCAACCAAAAACAGCCAGCCGTAGGAAACGATCACCGCTGGCACGGCGGAATAAAGGGTTGCCACTAACGCCACTTTTGGGGCGATCGCAATGGCTGGAAACAGCGCATCACCATCATTGCATAGCCAGCCAGCAGAAGCTGGAAATAGAATCAATAGACTATGAAATACGGTCGCAGGGTCGCGTGGCCCGCCTGTTGCGGCCTGTGCGTTTACCAATGCTGACAAGTTCTTATCCATGAAATAAACTTAGCATCTTCTAACTTTAATCACAATGGCTAACATCACCATTAATGCTAACTTGCCTGATATGTGAATTTGGTGCGATGTTGACAATCTGATATCGTTACATCCGGCATCGTTAAATCTGATATTTTGGGGGCTCCAACATGACATATCGCCAAGATGATCAATTGCTATTTACCTCCCCAATTCTGTTATTTGGTGCGGCCCCAATCGCCGGATCATTGCGATATTGTCTTGATCGCTGTCAAAACTGGCCAGTTGTTGCGGCAGATGGGGGGCTTGGTACGGCTTTGTCATGGGGGCTTTGTCCTCAAGCGGTGATTGGGGATATGGATTCGGCAAATGATCTTGATCAACTGCCAGATGATATTCGCCAGATTAAACGATCTGAACAAGATGATACTGATTTTGAAAAATCGCTTGATCTGATTTTGGCGCCTTTGATCATTGGCATTGGTTTTCTTGATGGCCGGTTTGATCATTCCTTGGCGGCGCTTGATGCGTTGGCGCGATTGCCACATGACCGACCGGTTTTATTGGTTGGTGGTGATGATGTCTTATTACGTTTGCGTGGTGATTTTGAAATGACATTGCCGCTGGCAAGCCGGTTGTCGGTCTGGCCGCTTGGCGTCCAGCATTTTTTGCACTCGCATGGGCTGGAATGGCCGTTAGATGACGTCACGATGGCGTTTGGCAAACTAACTGGCACCTCAAATCGAGTGAATGGCACGCCGGTTTCGATTGTGGCTGGCGTTGGTGATGGCTATGTGTTGATTGCGCCTTTGACCGCATTTGATGCGATGTTTGATGCGGCGATGGCAATGGCAGATTTGCCAGCCTGAATTTGCGGTCAAGACGAAAAATCAATTAATCATCAGCGTTGCCCTAATCCGGATGATGGTCAAGACAATCCTGTTTGAAATCACATGTGTCGTTATTGCTTTGTGTGAAGCCTCGCCCTATAATTTGGACTAATATATTTTACCGGCAGGAGACGATTAATGCATAAATCCGCGTCATCAACTACGGCAGTGATGCGCCATCATGTGCTAACAGATTCTATTCTTTTTGGCCCCTTTGCAGCAAAAGCGATCTCCGCGCCTGTGGCAAAGGCTTTTCTGATTGTGGTTGGCAGCCTGCTTTTGGCGGTGTCGGCACAAATCAAAATTCCGTTTTATCCCGTGCCGGTAACAGGGCAAACATTGGTTGTTCTGTTGATTGGCATGACCTATGGCCCGCGCCTTGGCGGGGCAACCGTTGTGGCTTATCTGCTTCAAGGGGCGATGGGATTGCCTGTTTTTGCTGGCGCTGCTGTTGGCATAGCCGCATTGGTTGGGCCAACGGGTGGTTATCTTGCTGGCTTTTTAGTCGCGGCGGTTGTTATGGGCTTTTTGGCCGAACGCGGCATGGGCCGCTCGGTCATCAGCACGGTGATTGCGATGATGATTGGCAATGCCGTGATCTATGCAATGGGCGTATCATGGCTATCAAGCTTCATCGGCATGGAAAAAGCGCTGATGTTTGGCATGGCCAAATTTCTTTATGGTGATGCGTTAAAGCTAGTGATTGCTGCCTGTTTGATGCCGGTGGCATGGCGGTTGGTGACAATCTGCGCAGAAATAGCCAGAATCTGCCGCCAGCTTCTGGTCTGGTCAATCCCCAGTGTAAGGCCGATCTCTGAATTCCAATATGCCGCTCCGGCATTTGCCGGAGCGTTTTTTATGGTCCCGGCTTAAACGCGTGTTAGATATTGATTGTCATTCGCTGGCCGGTTAAATGGCGTCGGTGCATTGCCAAGCGTTTCAAATTCTTCCAGCACATCAGCAATATCAAGAACCTCGGCCTCACCGGATGCTTCGATGATTTCAAGAAGGCGTTCTTCGGGTGAGTCGCCCTCATAATGCAAAATCGTGACGGCGATAACGGCAGCAATGCTGCTTGTCACGACATTATCTTCATTGGTGACAGGCCTTAAGAAAGGAATGACGCGGCAATCCTGCTGTGAGTCATTATCGGTCATGCGCATGACGATACTCCATTAGCGAGGGGGCGTTGTAGGGGTGAATGAAGGTCAAATCATGGCTAGGGCGTTGATCACGCCGGAAATCAACAAATTGATATAGCCATGCTTGTTCCATACAATATACAGTGTGTCTTGATTTTTCTTTTGGGGAAAGTAAAAAATACAAAAATTTCTAAATAACCGTTTGTTTCCCCAATTTAACACTTTTTCTGTTTTATCTTTCATCGACGATTTGAACAAGATAGGTGGCGGCTCGTTGAGCTTTTCTGAACTTCCTTGCCCTTTAACATAAGAAATTTGTACCGGTACTCTTCAGAGAATGAATGCATTCGCTAAGGGTAAATGACTAGTTGGCAGCGCAAATAGATATTCTGCTACCAATAATCTCAACAAATGGATACACACATAGGCTTTTTCGACGAATATCTTGCATGGTTTTTGCGTGCTGTGCGAGATAACCCGAGAGAGATTTGCTGTACATATGATGTAGTAGAGAAGTGGGTTGGATGGACTAAAACTGGCACGGGTAAAATCCACGGCCAAGGTTTGCCTCTGGGTAGGCTTTTTGAATACATATCGCAAACTGTTATCTAACTATATTAGCCAACAGATTATTAAATCAGGGACTAGTGTTTTTTGAGGAAATGCGGTTCACTCTAACCAATGTTGAAGAGTTTTAATCAGAAAAGACCTGCTTGTAGTCTTTGCTCGTAGGGTTAAAGGCATTGTAATTAGGAAACAACACTTAGAGAACATTAACTTATACCGGAGTTTTTTGTAGTTATGAAAAAAGTTTGTAGAATATTTGCTTCGATAGTTACTGTTTTGCTTTTGCCGTCTTGTGTAGCTGACACGAAATATCAGCCAAAAATGAAGTCTGATATAAGCAAGCTTCAATGGGAAGAAAAGAATGGAGACGCGGCTTTGCCTTTGGCTGCGGCCATGGATTTTTGTATCAAAGAAGCATCAGGCGAGTCGGCAAAAATAGCAGCAGTTGTATTTTTAGACAAAAAATACACGACAGGATCAACCGGACGAGTATTGGATTCGGACTCCTTGGACAAACTCAAAGCAAGTGAAATGTCCAAGTGCATGTTAGGCCTGGGCTATGAAAGAAACGGATTGTAAGCGTAAACGTGGAATCCAGAATTCGATTTAGCAGATTTTAGTCGTGCCCTCATATCAGTGAAATGTAAACCAGTCGCGCTATGCAGGGTTGAGAATTTAATGCAACACTATTAAATTTACCTGCGTAAAGTCACACCCTCCTCATTAAACTTCCAATCATTCTACGTGTTAAGTTTTTACCAGTCTAATTGAAAGGTAAGGGGGTTGAAAAAAACTTCCTGTGAGCGTTTGTTAGTGGCGCCAAATCACTTGACGCGGACCTGTTGTCCCAGTTGACCGACTGAAAAAGTGTGACGGACAGGCAAACCCCAAGTAAAAATCTTTCTCTTAGGCCTCTGTTTCCTCGCATGGAGACTTTGTCTAGGGGGTCGCTTTAGAATTCAAAATCAAAAACCTGTCCACAGCCAACAGCTTGTTTACTAAGTTTGACGGAGCGTGGCGGCTAAGTGAAACGGCGCCTCAGCTGCCAACCCTGCGAACGATAATTTTGCCAGCAGGTTTATTGTTGACATTTCGGACGGCAAGGCTCGACTTACTGAAGAGTATTGATTCCACCCCAAATGTATCCACCACGCTGACACGAATGCGAATTTGCTTACCAACTAGTACTTGAACCAGTGGTAAGGACTTAGGGTTAACAACTGGAATTGTTTCCCAATTTCGACCATCACTTGATGACTCCCAAGTTAGATTGGTACTCGCGATTCCATCCAAATCAGCTATCGATGACGTGTCCGAGGAGAGCGTGGTGCCCTCTAATGGCTCGCCAACAATAACAGCTTCACCATCTACCGGGTCGTCTACGTTTATAACAACTTCCGATGGGGCGGTGACTAGAACTTCTCGTGTACCACGGCTATCTATGTATGATACTACCGCGCGAAAAGCATAACCAACATCCTTTTGAGTGAGCTGGAGAACTCCGCCTTCAGTTGACGGGTACAGCCTCCAATTGTTTTGCGTTTTGGATTGCTGCCAGATAATTCCATAGCTTCCGATGCCATCTTCATCGGAAATAAGACTCGCATCTACAACGAGAGTGCTTTTTTCGCGGGCTTCTCCAGAGAGCCTCGGTGACCCCGTAGGTTTGTCGTTTACGTTTTTAACTGCCGTAGAGGGTGGGCTGACCAGAGTTTCTAATTTACCCTGCCCGTCAACATAAGAAATTACCACCCGAAGATATTGATCAACATGGACTTCGCGGGGCGTGAATGATTGCTGAACAGCGCCAGATAAATTTAGCCAATTTTTAGCATCACGTGATATTTGCCACTGAATTTGTGAAGCGCCCATCCCGTCACTGTCTGCAATATCCGATACATCGACAATCAATGGATCATCTTCGATCGCAATAAAGCCCACTCCTGAAGCGTTTTCATCTTGAACGTCTTGGTTTGAAGTTGTTGATGTTCGGTTTTTGCTTTTGTTGACCTGCGAATTCGAAGATTGCGCTGAGTAAACAGGCGCAGCTTCATTCGAGGTCTCTGGAAGGCCGCCTGCTATCACAGACTGACAAAAAAACAGCGCTACGGTGACGCCAAAAGCATTAGTTATAAAGCGTAACATAGTATTCGGTTCCTAAGCCTGTCGAGACAACCAATGTCTAACCCTAAAATTTATATACTGTGGATAAACGATTGTTGCAATCCAAAATACAGGAACGACCACATATCAGTAAAATTTAGGATTCCCATACTTACTATTGGAAAACCACACAAAAAGCAATGTCCGAGTGATCTTTGAGATTTGTTCATCTGTTGCGGAGTGAGCCTTTGTGACTTTTGTCGCCCTATTCTGATCATCTCTATTTGGATGGCACGCCCTCAATCAACTTTTGTCCTGTTCAGCCTCATCCAGTACCTTGCGGGCCGCACGCATACATTCCAGCGCCTGTGGAACGCCGCAATAAATGCCGATGATATGGATGATCGCGCGCAATTCTTCTCGTGTAACACCGTTCTTGATTGCGCCACGGCAATGTAATTCCCATTCTGTCATTTTGCCAAGCGCGCCAATCATGCTGAGATTCATCATTGACCGTGTTTTGACGTCAATCACCTCATCACCCCAGCCAAAGCCCCAGCACCAAGCGGTCATGGCTTCTTGAAAGGGGCGAGAAAAATCGTCCGCACCATCAAGCGATTTTTGGACATATTCGGCGCCAAGGGTTGCTTTGCGTTTTTCAAGGCCAGTTTCAAATAGATCTTTATCCATGGGTTTCCCAATCTGTTATCTAGGTTGGCGGCGCGTGTCAGCCGTTTTTTGTTATGTGGGTCATTTTTGTCAGACCTGGCGATCAGTTAAGATTGCGGACAGTCAGCCAACCAGTCAATAGGGTTCTTTGATGGCAAAGCTGATCATCTGATCCAGATCATAAACCATAGTTTCTTTTTAAATTTGCGGCATCTAAATTAGTAAATTGGAGTAAACCTGAAGTCGGGCTATCGTTGATTGCAAATCAGCGGGCAAGGCTTTCATCTCAGAAATTGGCTGACTTGTAATCGGATCGATGTGACGTGGGAAGTGACTAAAGGGATAGGGTAAAGATGATCGAGGTGATTCTGGCAGTATCGTCAAGCCAAGCCAAAACTGGATCTGATGCAGGGATATCTGAAGGTAAAGTTGAATTATTGGCCGCTGCGGCAGATTTTTTTGCCGACCGGCTGTTAACTCGCAAACAGCAAAAATATCTCAGCTTTTTCATTGAACTCACCGCCAAGCCGATGTGCGGGCCAATCAGCCTTAATATGCTTGCTGGTAAATCAGGCTTGTTTGGGTTTTGCCCACCCCGCCGGTTCGAGATGACGGTGTCATCGGCTGTCGGCATGCGGGCAGCTTTTGATGCGGTCGCTTTTGAAATGGTTCATATTGCGCAGGTTATGAGCCAGCGGTTGGAGATATTTGCCAAAAAACGGAAAATAGGTGGGCAACGTGAAATAGTGTTAAAGGCGCGATGGCTTGGCAAACGCGCCATCTTTATCGACGCTTTGCCCCACGCCGAACGGGCATGGGTGATCGAGGCTGGCGTTACGTCAAAACAGCTTGTTAGTGAATTTCTGGCTTGGTCATCTGGCCGCATCCGATCGGTGCCGCGCCAACGCCCAAAAGGCGATAAAATAGGGCTTTATCGCGTTCGGCCAACACAAATTGTGATGCCTGCATCTAGCCAGATATGGAGTGACAAAGAAGAAGAAACAATGATGGTGCCGTCGGTATCTGGCGCCAAATGGCTTTGTTCAGAGCCAAGCCAGACAGAAATATTGCCGGAAAATTTCAGCCCAGATATCGTTCCGGCCGATTTTGCGCTGGTTGGTGCCGCCAGCGCAAGCGTTCGCGCGCCATTAGGTGCTTCTGCAAATGATCCGGCGGGACAGGGTGATGATCGCCAAGCCAAAATCAAGGCACAGCAAATGGTGTCAGCTTCGGCCGCGCAGAAAATTGCTGCGGATGCGCCCATTGACCCGCGGCAAATGGCCAAATTTACCATTTATGTCGAGGTGCCGTCACTTGGCACAACGAGGCGCCTGAATAGCGGCGCATTTCATGGCAAGCTGAATGATCTTTATGAACGCGGCTTAATTGCCCGCAAGGCGGTTCGCGCGGCGGTGCGCCTTGCCGATGATCGTCGTCGCAATCTCCGCTAGATCGCCTGATGCCGCTTGGTTAATTATTTGATGACGTTTGCGCTGCAAATGGATATGGTGCCAGCAACAAATTTTGGCTTGGTCGCGGCAAGCGCGCCAGCCGCTAATAACGGTTGTTGGAAAACAGGTTTGAACAAATGAATATCTTTAAAAGCGTCAAGGATGAAGTTTTGGTGCCAATCCATCCTGCTGGCTGGCCGTTTATTTTCCTGTTTATCCTTGTTTCGGCAATCATCACCTATTTCTGGGCAGGGTTCTTGCTTCCGGGCAGCCTTTTGTCGCTATGGTGTATTTATTTTTTCCGCAACCCAAAGCGCACAACGCCGGTGACCGATCATCTTGTCATCGCACCAGCTGATGGGCGGGTGTTATCGACCGGTATCGTGCCAGTGCCGGATGATCTTGATCTGCCAAACGGCGAATGGCGGCGCATTTCGATTTTCATGAATGTGTTTGATGTGCATGTGAACCGCGCGCCGGTTGCCGGTAAGGTGATTGCCACATCCTATCATAAGGGTGCGTTTTTGAACGCCAGTCTGAATAAAGCTTCAGAGCAGAATGAACGCCAGAATATGGTTCTTGAAATGGCATCGGATCAGCCTGTTGGAGTTGTTCAGATTGCGGGGCTTGTTGCCCGCCGAATCTTGCTTGAAGCGGCGGTTGGCGACTATCTGAATATTGGCCAGCAATATGGCATTATCCGATTTGGCAGCCGTGTTGATGTATGGTTGCCAGCAACGACGCCGGTTTATGTTCTGGCAGGGCAAACAACAATTGCTGGTGAAACAATCCTTGCCGATCTGTCGGGCAAGACAGCCGAAATTACCGATGGGGTTTGCCGGTAATGAGCGAGCGTCCGCAAAAGAAAAGGCGTTTCAGGTCGGTTTCGATCTATTGGCTTTTGCCTAATATGTTGACCGTTGCCGGATTTGCCTCAGGCCTAACCGCATTGCGATTTGCGATGGATGGACGCTGGGCTGGGGTGATTATTTTGATCAGTGTTGCTGCGGTTTTCGATGCGCTTGACGGGCGCACCGCGCGCCGGTTGCAAACGTCAAGCGCCTTTGGTGCCGCGCTTGACAGCTTGTCTGATCTGGTGGTGTTTGGCGTTGTTCCGGCTTTATGTCTTTATATATGGGCCCTACAAGATGCTGGCACGATGGCATGGTGGGCAACGTTATTCTATGCGGTTTCAATTGCGCTTCGTTTGGCGCGGTTTGATTCTGAGCTGCCTGACCCGCCTGATTATGCCAAGGGCTATTTTACGGGCATTCCCGCACCTGCATCTGGTTTTCTTGTGCTATTGCCGATCGTCGTTGATTTGCAATTCAATCTGGAAATTGCGCGTGATCCGAATTGGGTATCAGCTTGGTTGGTTCTGGTTGGTGCTGGCGCGGTTAGTTCGCTGCCAACCTTTGCCGGCAAGCGGTTGAAATTGCCAGTTGAATCGGTGCTTCCGGTTTTGGCGGGGATTGGGCTTCTTGGAGCTGCTGTGGTGACCGAGCCTTGGTTTACCTATATAGCGGTGGTGGTGATCTATACGCTTAGCCTGCCTTTATCAACTTTACAGTTTTTGCGTGAACGTCGGCAATATGAGGGCAGCAAAACCAGCTAGCGGCCAGCTTGGCGATCTTCTTGTGCGGCAATGCGTTCACGGTGAAACAGATAGATGCCGCATCCGACAATAATGCAAACGCCAAGAATCGTGCTTTTGGCGGGCAGATCGCCAAACACCAGATAGCCTAAAATCACCGATGAAATAATCTCGGTATATTGAAAGGGTGCCAGCACACTTGCTGGTGCGTTATTGGCTGCCCAGACGATAAAGATATGGCCAATGGTGGCGACAATCCCCATATAGATGATCCATTCAAATTGTTGTGCATTTGGCATGATGAAGCCAGTGCCAGCAAGATCAAACATCTGGCCAATCAGCATGGTAGTGCCAAGTGCGATTGTCGCTGTGATGCCAACAATGAATTGCATTTGAAATGGATGCGCTTTGCCAGCAAGACGGCGAGTGATCGTAACATAGCCTGCCATAGCCAGCGCTGTTGCCAGCGGAAATAGGGCTGGCGCGCCAAAAATCACGATGCTTGGCTGCAAAATCATCACCACCCCGAAAAGCCCAATGATAATCGCGATAATCCGCCTTTGCCTGATTTGCTCACCCAGAAAAAGCGCTGATAGCGCAGTCAGGATCAATGGCTGCACGAAATAAATCGAAATGGCCTCGGCCAACGGCAAATGCTGAAGCGCCGCAAAGAAAAAGACGGTGGCAATTGCTAACAGAATGCCGCGGGCAAATTGCATCATCAAAGTGCCAGCTGGAACATGCCACTGACGCGCCCAAATGACCAATGGCGCCATCAGCAAAATCTGCATGACAAACCGCATGAAGGTGACTTCGACAGGGTCTAATGCTTGGCCGAGAAGCTTGGCAAAAACATCAAGGATTGGAATGATCAGCATGGCCGCACAAAGCTGCAATATGCCCCTTGTCTTGCTTGCACTATCATTGCCTAGGCGATTGGATGCTGGCGGTATCATGGGCAAAACAGTTCCCGCAAACTCGATCAAGGTCAATTGAATTCGGTTGGCGCAACGCGCAATGGTGAAAATCATGCTTGGGGCTGGATTGCTTTATCTATCCGGCTTATAGTTAAGACATCTTGTAACCAACACAATAGATGGGTGATGCCGTGACAATTGGGCTTATTGGAAAATGCCTTAATAATGGCATTCGCATGACGAGCCAGCGGCAGATTATTATAGGGGTCATTGAAGGATCGGAAGATCATCCCGATGTTGACCAGCTATATCGGCGCGCTGTTGGGCAAGATCGCACAATTTCAATTGCCACCGTTTATCGAACGGTAAAATTGCTGGAAGAGGTAGGGGTTATTGACCGGCTGGAATTTGGTGATGGACGCGCGCGCTATGAAGAATCTGGCGAACATCACGAACATCTTGTCGATGTTGAAACTGGCGAAGTGATCGAATTCTGCCATACCGAGCTGGAAGCCTTAAAAGAACAGATTGCCCGTGAAATGGGCTATGAACTGATTGATCATCGTCTTGAGCTGTTTGGCCGGAAATTGAAATCCTAGTTTTCAATTAAGATTCTGAACATGAACCAATGCGCAGTTTTTGCGCGATAGCATTGGCCTTGCATTTGCGCTGACGGCCCTAGATTGTGCTCCGGTGGAATTCGCGTTATAGGATGTTATTGGCTTTACTATTCATGCGTTGTGCTGGTCTATGTCTTTATGGCTGGCGCCTATCTTGGACATCACTATCATGCAGGCGAAAAGCAATACCGGCAACGTGATCAGGCTTGCGGCGGCGCAGGCCCTTTCAATGACAACGATGAATGTGAATATCATCAATACCGCGCTTGTTGGCAGTCTTTTATCGCCCTTGCCATGGCTGGCAACTCTGGGGCTGTCTTTGCAATTTGTCACCTCGATGTTAACCACCTTGCCAGCGTCATTGCTGATGGTGCGACTTGGCCGTCGGCCGGTTTTTATGGGCGGGGTGATGATCGCGGCTGTATCTGCCTTTACCCAAGGCATTGCCATTCTAATTTCAAATTTCTGGCTGTTCTGTCTGGCTTCGATGTTTCTCGGTGTTGCGCATGGCTGCGCTGGTTTTTATCGCTATGCCGCTGCCGATAGTGCCGAAGAATCACAAAAGCCAAAGGCCATTTCCTATGTTCTGGCTGGTGGCTTGCTGGCGGCGTTCATGGGGCCGGAAATTGCCCGTAATACGGTTGATTTCGTGCCAGGGCATCTTTATGCGGGCTGTTTTTTCAGCGTTGCCGCGGTACAGCTTGTCTCGCTTGGCTTTTTAAGCGGGGTGAAGATTCCAAAACCGGAACGTACCGGTTCGGGAGGGCGGCCAATTGGCCGCTTTTTCAAAATGCCGATTTTTGTTGTTGGCGTGATCAGTGCGGCCATTGGCTATGCGATGATGAGCTATATGATGACCGCCACGCCATTACAGGTGGTCAATGTTGCCAAGCTTGGAACCTCGGCCAATGCGACCATTATTCAATGGCATGTTGTTGCCATGTTTGCGCCTGCCTTTTTTACCGGCAATCTGATTGCCAGATTTGGCGCACCAGTCATTCTAACAAGTGGCGTGCTGATTTATTTGGCGGCCATTGCTAGCGCGCTTCTTGGTGATGGGTTCTGGTGGTATTTTGCGGCGCTAGCCGCTATGGGGTTTGGCTGGAATTTTCTTTATATTGGCGGCAGTTCACTTGTGGCAAGCGTGGCAAATCCTGAAGAACGCGGGCGGGTTCAGGGCATTGCCGATCTGGTCACCACAACATCGGTTGCCACGGCGTCCTTGGCCGCTGGTGCATTGCATAGCCAATTTGGCTGGGAAGTGATGGTTTTATCAGCCCTCGGGCCAGTGATGATCATCGCCATGGCGCTGGCTTGGCTTGGCATGGTTCGCCGTTCTACCATACCTAACTTTTATTTCGTTTTTATAATTTAGAAATTATACACTATGGTGAGACGGGCATGTATTTAGCTATGTTGCGGTGCAGCAATTTAAAACAACCTGTTTTATTATGCACATAATGGAACTAATTAATTTTCAAATTAGATTTTATGAAGATACAAGCCAAAAAAAAGGTCGTGAGCAAGCTCACGACCGAGTATAGGGAGGAAACACACAAACGTTCGTTTGGTGCATTGCAATATATGGGATTAATAATAATTTAAGTCAACCCCACTGACTAATTTAAATTTCATAAAAATAGATAAGCACGTCATAGTCATGCGCAAATGCCACTAAAATAGCGTCTTTTTAGGTGTTGCCAGGTCAATTTACCACTGGCATTGGCGGCATTTTGGCAAATATTGATGACGGATCGTCATGAATCTGCCGCATCATTTCAAGGCTATGTGCAGAATCGCGCTTGGCAAGCCGTTTGCCAGTCTGGTCAAGAACAAGCGCATGATGACAATAATCGGGAACCGAAAGCGCAAAAAGCGCCTGTAAAAGCCGGTGAAGATGGGTTGATGTGGCAAGATCATCGCCGCGGGTAACAAGCGTAACCCCATCAAGCGCATCATCAATCACCACTGACAAATGATATGATACGGCAATATCGGCGCGGGCAATCACCACATCGCCAAATTGTGCCGGATTGGCAATTTGTCGGCCAGCCCGATGGTCAAACCAAGACAGGGTTTCGCCATCATTCCCCTCATGGCCATGTCAATGGCGGCATCCATGCGAAGACGCCACGCCGCGCCTTGACCGGCGGCATGACGGCGCACCTGTTCTTTTTTGCTTAATAATTGATCGGTATTGGCAATCACCGAAGCCGGCGTTGCGGCTGGAATGTTTCTATCAATTTGCAATGTTGGGGGCGCATGTGGCGCTGATAACAGCTCGTTCAATTCACGGCGGCTAAGATAGCAAGGATAAACAAGCCCCTTGATCCTGAAGCGTTTTCAGCGCCGCTTGATAGGCTGGCATCCGCTGAGATTGGCGCGGTGCGTTGCGGCCTGATTGCGCGTCAATGGCACTGCCATACCAATTCAGCCCCAGCCAGTCCAAATCATTGAAAATCTGCGCGGTAAAAATATCGCGGCACCGCGTATGGTCGATATCGTCAATCCGAAGGATCATTTTGCCGCCCGAATGGCGTGCCAGATCATGCGCCACCTTTGCCGCATAGGCATGGCCAAGATGTAAAAGCCCTGTCGGGCTTGGCGCAAATCGGGTAATCACGGGGCGATCCATGGCAGTGATCCTGCTGTTCGTCTTGATCCAGACCTATCGCTTCGCAACAATTTCGTCAATGACGATAGGGGGTGGCAAAATTGGGGAGACGCGGCTTGGTGATTTTGACAATTTATCTGCCAGCCAATCTTGTCATCAATCGGGCAGGTAATCAGATAAGCATTTTGGCAAAGGCCGGTTTACTGGTAACAATTGACAGACCATAAGGCGAAAACAGATTTTGACGCCGCTTCACGGGAGAGAGTTTATGGAAATGCGCAGTTTTGGTGATCTCACCGGACCATTTATCCCGCCCGCCCGCGGCGGCCAAGCCAGCAGCCTGATTATTCTGCTTCATGGTTGGGGCGCTGATGGCAATGATCTTGCCGATCTGGCCTATCCGATTTCGGTTCGGTTTCCGGGGGTGGCCTTTTTTGTGCCAAATGGGCCATCGCCTTGCAAGATGAATCCCGCAGGGCGCGAATGGTTTGATATTGATGATCGGGTGAATGGGCCGGTTGCCGCAGCACCAGTTATTGACGCCGCGATAACTGCGGCGCTTGCTGCATTGAAACTGCCAGCATCGGCATTGGCGCTTGCTGGATTTTCGCAAGGCGGCATGATGAGTCTTCATTGCGGGCTACGCCATGCCGCACCCCCAGCAGCCATTGTCAGTTTTTCTGGTGCGCTTTTACGGCATGATGATCTTGCTGGTGGCGTGAATTATCCGCCGGTTCTGTTGGTTCATGGTACCGATGATCAGGTTGTGCCTTTTACGCTGCAGAGTGCGGCATATGATGTGATGCAAAGCCGGTCAATTATGGTTGAAACCGTGACCTGTGACGGGCTTGGTCACGGCATTGATCCTGATGGCCTATCCGCAGCGATTGCATTTCTGGCGAAATATCTGCCAGCTTAGGGCAATCGTCTGATTTTGACGGTCTTTGTGATTTTGATCGCCAATATCTAGTGGCTGTTTAAATATTCCTGTCCATATCTTGATTCCAGAGGGTTGTTTTTCAATCGCTGACATGTTTTGCTTCGTCACGTGTCATGGAAAGACTTCGAAAAGACAATTTGTCTTTAGACAGGGAGACATGAATGAATGCAGGCAGTTTCGCACCAGCTTTGGTTTTGAATGCAGATTTCCGGCCGTTGAATTATTTTCCGCTATCCTTATGGTCGTGGCAGGACACGATCAAGGCTGTTTGTCTGGATCGCGTGACCATCATTTCGGAATATGAACAAAAGATCTCGTCGCCAAGCATGGAGATGAGCCTGCCATCGGTTATTGCGCTAAAGGAATATGTGCCGCAAAAGCGCAACCCTGCCTTTACCCGTTTTAACGTTTTTCTGCGTGATCGCTTTTCCTGCCAATATTGTGGCACGGGCTTTTCGGCGGCTGATTTAACCTTTGATCATGTCGTGCCGCGCTCGAAAGGCGGGCGAACCAATTGGACAAATGTGGTTGCGGCCTGCGGTTCATGCAATTTGCGCAAGGGCAATTTGCTGCCTAGCCAGTGCAATATGCATCCATTATCAAAACCGGCAGCGCCGAATGTTTGGCAATTGCAGGAAAATGGCCGCGCTTTTCCGCCAAATTATCTTCATGAATCATGGCGTGACTATCTTTATTGGGATAGCGAATTGCAAAGTGATGAATAATCTAGCCCCTGAACAGCCAAGCCTCGTTAATGCGGGCATGGCTGGCTAGATTTTTGCTGGCTAGATTTTTTCGGCAATTTTAATGGCGGTACGACATCCGGTCTGGATGACATCATGAAGCAATTTATAATGCCGTGCTTCGCGCCCTTTATAATCAACAGCAATATCGCGATGTTCCAGTTCCTCATCACGAAACCGTTCGATTTTCGTTTTTAATTCAGCTTCATCTTCACCAAGATTTTCCGCCTGTTTCTGGTAATGTTCGCCAATCACCTCTTCGACCGCAATCGTGCAGGCCATTGCCGCCTTTGGTCCCATTGCTGCGGTTACCACGCCAAGCGCAAATCCAGCAGCGCCCCAAAGCGGGTCTAGCAAAGATGGCCGAACCCGACGTTCATTGATCAGCGAGTCAAAGGTTTCCAGGTGTTCGACTTCTTGCGCCATCATATGGCGGATTTCTTCGCCCATCGGATGTTTGTCAAGCACCACCAGCTGCCCACGATAAATTTGCTGGGCGGCGCGTTCACCAGCATGGTCAACACGGATATAGCGTTCGATATCTTGCCGGTTTGTTGTGGTTTTTGCCGTTGTCATGAAAAAGCCTTTGCCGGACAGAAACAGAATTGGATCAGATACGTCTTAACGAGATAAGTGCCGCGGCAATAATGTCAAGACTGATCAATGAATTCCATCCTGCCATTGATAGGCCGAAAAGCGACCATGCCACATCGTCGCACCGCACCAACGGGGTTTCAAGAAGCAGCTGCGTCATTGCCGAAATGTCACCATCAAGCGAAAGATTGGCCGTACAGCCGCTAGGCCCTGCCCAGAATCCCCATTCAATGCCAGCATGATAACCGCCAAGCGCCGCACTGATCACCCCGCTGATAAGGATAAGCTGTAGCATCAGGCGGGGTATAATGCCGCGAAGGCCGATAAAGGCCAGAATCATCACGGCCAGATGCGGCCAACGTTGCCAGATACAAAGGCTGCACGGTGCCAGACCGCCAACATATTGAAATAATAATGCGCCGCCAAGCAAGCCAGTGGAAATGCCGCCAGCGATCATCAGGCCAAGCCGATAGCCAATCAGGGGAATGATAGGTTTGTTCATCGCGTCATCCCAATTGCAACGGCAAATAAACAGACAAGCGCCGTCACCAGCAAGATCACTATCTTAGGGTTTCCATTGTGTCTTGCAATAGCAGCGATAATCGCAAATCGCAAACCACGGCCAATGATCGAAGTCAGAACAAATGGCACAAGACCAAAACCGCCAAGGCCGGCGCTAACCGCAATAACCTTGTAAGGAAGCGGTGAAAAAGCGCCAAGAAACACCAGAAAAATGCCAAATTCGGCAAAGCCGGTTTCAACCGCGGCAAAGGCGGCTGGCGCGGCAAGCTTGGCTGGCAGAACAGCCAGCCAATCGTGAATATGAAGGCTGAAAAAACGGCCAATCGCCCAGCCGCCAACCCCGCCAATAACCGATGCGATTGTGCAGCCAATGGCCAATTGCCGCCAACGGGCAGGGCGTGCCAGCACCGTCGCAACAAGCAATGGATCAACCGGAACAGGAATAATGATCGATTCTAGAACGGCAAATACATACATTGCCCGTACCGCTAATTTGGTCGCAGCGGCGCGAATCAGGAAATCATATTGTTGCTTTAAAAATCGCCAAACTGGCATCGGTCACCATAAATCAGACCTTGGGACTTGTTCGTCCTTTGCAACGGACATTAGGATCAATATCCCAAACAAATCCTTGTTGGTACGGCTGAAGGGACTTGAACCCCCACTCTGTCACCAGAAGCGGATTTTGAATCCGCCGCGTCTACCATTCCGCCACAGCCGCATTTTCCAACAGGAGAACAGTTCCTACCCAAATTATTCAGCCGATGCAAGCCTCTGTGACACTGCATCTGCCAGTTTTTCCATCGAATGGTCGCGAATACCGCAATCCTTCATGCCTGCAACCGTGTCAAACAGGTAATCATGGCAAGGACCGTTAAACCCGATTGCCGTTGCCACTGTCGTGACCAGATCTTCAAAGGGCATTGACGGTGCATAGGCCGGACGCTGCGGATTGGCAACAAAGGCAAGCCCGCGCTTGATCCCATCATCGGTATGAAGCCGCAGCCAGCGTGCATTATAGGCAAGCGTCATCATTTCGCGGCGCCATAACAGATCAAGTTCGGCAATCGCGGTATCGGGCTGTAACTTGAAGCCAACGCCAACACATGATCCACCACGATCAAGCGACAGCACAAGACCTGGACATTCTGGCGAGCCGCGACCAATCTGGGTCCATAAACAGAACCGCCGGTGATAGCCGTGAATGCGGGCAATCAGGCGCTGTTCATGGGCGATAATCGGGTTGTAAATAAGGCTTCCATAGCCAAACACCCATAAATCGCGGCAATCGGTATCATCGGGTATCATGGCGCGCCGTGATTCAAGAAGCTGGTCTTCGCTTGCAATGGTCGTATTGGTGCCATCACGTTCGCGTGCCAGCGTGGCAACGCGCCAGCTTTGCAAGGATTCACGAGTGATGTGGCTGGGTTTTGACTTGCTTGTCATGCCCCGCCAACAGATCCATCAGCCTCATCGTCGCTGGCATAACGGATCACGCGTTGCGGATAAGGAATTGAAACATTATGCGCCGCCATTGCGCCTTTTAGCTGGCGATGCAAATCATAGCCAAGATCAAAGAAATCATAATAGGTGGCATGCACACGAAGCCGCACAATGATGGCCGAATCTGCATAGCTGACAACCAGAAAGCGCGGTTCTGGATCGGGCAGAATACGCGGATCTGTTGCAAGGCTCATCAAGGCCGCTTCGGCATCATCAAGATTGCTTTCATAGGCAATGCCGATATCAAGATCGAGACGCCGTATTTGATAGCGTGAATGATTGACGATATTGGATGACCAGATCGACGAATTGGGAACGCTGATATAAACCTTGTCAAACGTGTCGATCACTGTGGTGAAAAGTCCGATTTCGCGAACAATGCCTGACATGCCAGCCGTTTCAATCCAGTCGCCAAGTTTAAATGGCCGCAAAAATACCAGCATCAATCCGGCGGCCACATTTGACAAAGTGCCCTGAAGCGCAAGACCGATGGCAAGACCAGCCGCACCAAGAACCGCAATGATGGATGTGGTTTCAACGCCAAATTTACCAAGCGCCACAACCTAAAGTGAGGATCATGCCAGCATAGCGGACAAGCGCGCCAATCATTGGCATAATGGTTTTGTCGATCCGATCAATTTTGGAAATTGAATCAACGACAAGGCGGCTTGCGCGACCGGCTAGCCAAAATCCGATGATAATCGTCACAATGCCAGCAAGAAGCTTCGTGGCAAATGCAAGCATCAAATCTGCGCCAGGCTGATTTAACAAATCCACGGAGAACAAACTATTAGTGATGGTTTCCATATTTTATCTGTCACAATCAATCACGGTTAAAATCAAAACGGATATAGCAGGTGCCATGAAGCCGGTCTTTACCGGCTGTTTTCGGCACCCGATAATCAGTAGCGATCCTATCAAATGCGCTAGGTGATGTAAAAGTATTCTATTGGGTAGAGCCGAATGATTCAAAATGACGCAAACGCCATAGGCATAACTGGTAAAAAACCTGTCGGGGATTGCCGCTTTTTTTGATCAGAGATTGATATTGAGTGGCGTTAGGCGATATAGTGCCGCGCTATGAAAAACCAACAGACAAACATGGTTGAGATGATTGATTGGGCCGTTGGCGATGCGCCGCTGGCCGGTACCGCTTTTGCTGGCGCGGGGCTGGCGGCGGCAATCGGTAATTTTGACGGTGTCCATCGCGGGCATCAAAAGGTTGTTGCCGCTGCGGTCGCTGCGGCGCGGCGCGATGGCCTGTTGCCGTCTGTCATTACCTTTGATCCGCATCCACGCGAGTTTTTCCGTCAGGATGAGGCGCCATTCCATCTTGCCGATCGCCGCGAAAAAGACCGGCTTTTGGCGGGTTTGCTTGGCCAGATGGGGCCAGCGCGGGTCATTCATATCCGGTTTGATGATGCGTTGCGAAGCACGGGTGCCGACCAGTTTGTATCTGACGATTCTTGCCGGTCTTGGCGTTCGCCAGCTTTATGCCGGTACTGATTTTGCCTTTGGCAAGGGACGGGGTGGCGATCTGCAGACAATCAATCAGGTTGGCAAACCAATAGGCATCAGCGCAACAGCGGTGCCGTTACTTGTCGATGCAAATACGGCGGTTATTTCCTCAAGCCGTATCCGCGCCGCCTTGCAAGCAGGCGCACCGGATGCCGCCGCTGCGATGCTTGGCCATGATTGGGCGGTTACCGGTACCGTCATTAGGGGCGATTCCCGTGGGCGCACCATCGGCTTTCCAACCGCCAATATCGCGCTTGGATCGTTGCAGCATCCCGCTTTTGGGGTCTATGCGGTTGAAATTGATCTTGATGATGGCGCAGGTCCTGTTCGCCAGATTGGCAATGGTGTTGCCAATATCGGCATCAGACCAACCGTGCAAAATCGCGGCGTTTTGTGCGAGGCGCATTTGTTTGACCGTGATATGGATCTTTATGACAAGCGTTTATTGGTGCGGCTAAAGGCCTTTTTGCGACCTGAACAGAAATTTTCTGGTATTGAAGAATTGATAAAGCAGATTTCTTTAGATGCTAAAGCCGCACGCCAGCTTTTACCGCCATTCGCCCTTGGTCAGCATTGACCCTGCCTTTTGTTAACAAGCCTTTTCTTCGAGATAGTAGATCGAGCCAAACATGAATTACAAAGATACAGTTTTCCTGCCACGAACAGATTTTCCGATGCGGGGCGGTTTGCCAACAAAAGAGCCGCAAATTCTGCAAAATTGGCAGGATATTGATATCTATAAAAAACTTCGCGAGGCACGCAAAGACGCGCCGCGTTTCACCCTTCATGATGGCCCGCCTTATGCCAATGGCCAGCTTCATATCGGCCATGCGCTGAATAAAATTCTAAAAGATGTCGTCAACCGGTCGCAATCAATGCTTGGAAAAAATGCCAATTATGTTCCGGGCTGGGATTGTCATGGATTGCCAATCGAATGGAAAATCGAAGAGCAATACCGGAAAAAGGGCAAGGATAAAGACGCTGTTCCGGTTGCTGAATTCCGCCAAGAATGCCGCGATTTTGCAGCGCATTGGTTGGGCGTGCAATCTGAAGAATTCCAGCGTCTTGGCGTTCTTGGCGATTGGCAGAACCCCTACACGACCATGGCCTATGCTGCCGAGGCAAAAATTGCTGAAGAGCTTGGGCGCATCTTGATGGATGGCAGCCTGTATCGTGGTGCCAAGCCGGTGATGTGGTCACCTGTTGAAAAAACCGCGCTTGCCGAAGCTGAAATCGAATATGAAGATCACACGTCAACGACAATCTATGCCCGTTTTCCGGTCACTCATGCGGCGCATGCTGCTTTGGAAGGTGCCAGCATCATCATCTGGACAACCACCCCATGGACGATGCCTGCCAACCGTGCCGTCGCCTATGGTGATGATATCAGCTATCAGGTAACCGAAGTGCTTGCCGCAAATGATGGCGCGCTATGTGGCAAGGGCGATGTTGTGGTGATTGCCGATGATCTTGCCGATTCCGTTATCAATGCGATTGGTGCCAGTGAAACCAAAATTCGCGCGCATGTGACGGGCCGTGAAATGGCAGGGTCGATCGCCGCCCATCCAATGGCGGGGCATGGCTATGATTTTGACGTGCCGCTTTTGGCAGGAAGCCATGTGACCACCGAACAAGGCACTGGTTTTGTGCATATCGCGCCCGGACATGGTGTCGAAGATTACGAGCTTGCGCATCTCAAACATGGCATTGCGGTTCCTGATACGGTTGGCGAAGATGGTGTCATCCTGCCGCATTTGCCGGTTTTTGGCGGTATGCATGTGCTTCGTGACAATGCCAAAATTGCCGAAATCATGGCAGAACATAAAGGCGTGATTGGCATTGGCAAATTGGTGCATTCCTATCCGCATTCATGGCGGTCAAAAGCCCCGCTGATTTACCGGAATACGGCGCAATGGTTCGTATCGATGGAATCACATGGTTTGCGCGATATTGCGCTTGGTGAATTGGCCAAGACCAAATTCTATCCGGCTGCTGGGCAAAAACGGTTAACCTCGATGATTGCGCAACGCCCCGATTGGTGCCTTAGCCGCCAGCGCGCATGGGGTGTGCCATTGACGATTTTTGCCCATAAGCAAACTGGCGAGCCACTTCGTGATCCGGCTGTTCATGCGCGGATTGTCGAGGCGATGAAGGCCGAAGGTGCTGATTGCTGGTTCATGTCTGAAGCATCGCGCTTTCTTGGTGATGATTATAATCCTGATGATTACGAAAAAATTACCGATATTCTGGATGTCTGGTTTGATTCAGGATCGACACATTCATTTGTTCTGGAAGACCGCGATGATCTTGAAAGCCCTGCTGATCTATATCTTGAAGGGTCGGATCAACACCGTGGCTGGTTCCATTCATCATTGCTGCAATCTTGTGCAACCCGCGCAAGAGCGCCTTACAAGGCCGTTCTGACGCATGGTTTCGTGCTGGATGAGCAGGGCCGGAAAATGTCGAAATCACTAGGCAATGTGGTAACGCCGCAAAAGGTGATGGAACAGAATGGCGCCGATATTTTGCGCCTCTGGGTGGTCAGTTCTGATTATTACAATGATCTGCGGATTGGCGCTGAAATCATCAAGCGCACAACTGATAATTACCGCCGGTTCCGCAATACGCTTCGCTATCTCCTTGGTGCGCTAGACGGGTTTGACGCTGGCGAAAAGCTTGGCTATGCCGATATGCCTGAGCTGGAAAAATGGGTTCTTCACCGCTTGGCATCAATTGACGCCGCCATTCGCGAGATGACCGAAACCTATGATTTTCACGGTATTTTTTCCGAGCTTCATCAGTTTTGTAACAGTGATCTTTCGGCATTTTATTTTGAAATTCGCAAAGATACGCTGTATTGCGACAATCCTGATGCAACCGCACGTCGTGCCTGCCGTACGGTGATGGATGAAGTCTTTAACCGGCTAACCGCATGGCTTGCACCGATTTTATGTTTTACCGCTGAAGAAGCATGGCAGTCACGTCACGCTGATATCAATCAGTCGGTGCATTTGCGAAGCTATGATCCGGTGCCAGCCGATTGGCATAATAACGCAATTGCCGCAAAATGGGCGCAGATCAGAAAAGCCCGTCAAGTGGTGATGAGCGCGCTTGAGACCGCGCGTAATGATGGCAAGATTGGGGCGTCATTACAGGCAACGCCAATGGTGTATGTCTCGGCTGATATGCAAGCTGCCTTTGCCGGTCAGGATGCGGCGAGTTTGTTTATCACCTCAAGCGCGACGCTTAGCAGCGATGCCGCACCAGGAGATGCCTTCCGGCTTGATGCAATTGATGATGTTGCCGTTGTCGTTGCTGTTGCCGATGGTGAAAAATGCGCACGGTGTTGGAAAATCACCCCTGAAGTTACCGCTGATGTTGATATTTGCGGCCGGTGCCATGATGTGGTTTCGGCGCAATCATGACCATGAGCTCGCCGATTCAAAAATGGCCGGGGCTGTCTTTGTTCTTAACGGTATTTTGTGCGGTGCTTATCGCTGACCAGATTAGCAAGCAGATTATGCTTGATTTGGTTTTTAATCCGCCGCGTTATATCGAAATTGGCTTGCTGTTAAATATTGTTCCGGTATGGAATAGTGGCATGAGTTTTGGCATGCTTGCCGATGGCGGCCTTGTGGTGCGCATTGGCTTGACTGTTCTGGCCTTTGCGGTGAGTGGCTGGTTTGTCTGGATGTTGCCACGTCTTGACCGGTTGCAGCGGCTTGCCGGTGCGGCAATTGCCGGTGGTGCGATCGGAAATGCAATTGATCGGTTGCGTTTTGGGCGGGTTGTTGATTTTATAGACTTTCATATTGGTGCGTGGCATTGGCCCGCATTTAATGTCGCTGATGCGGCGATTACGATTGGCGCGGGGCTGTGGGCCTATAGCATTTTGTTTGGACAGGAGACAAACGAGACATGACCAGACAAGTGAAGACCAAACAAGTGACGGCCAGACAAGTGATAATGCTTGGGATGACCGTCGTGTTGACAGCCGGACTTTCCGCCTGTTCTGATTTTCGCCGTGCGATTGGTGAAGGCAAATCAGCGCCAGATGAATTTCAAGTTGTGGTGCGCGCGCCTTTGTCGCTTCCGCCCGGATTTGGCGACAGCCCCGAAGATATTGTGAAATCGTCGCAAACCAGCGGGGTGAATGCACAGGCCAGCACGGCAAATTTGCTTGGCTCGCAAACAGTTGACGGGTCTGAATTTGCCGGTTTGTTCGATTTTTCCGGCGTTCCTGATGATATCCGCACCAAGGTCGATGAAGAAACCTATGGCATTCAGTTGGAAAAGCGGCTGCCATTGCAAACGCTGTTTGGCGGCGTTCCTGATGTGGGGCCAGTTCTCGACAAAATGGCCGAAGATCTGCGGCTTCGCAAAGCGCGTCTTGCCGGACAAGCACCAACCGAAGGCGGCACCAAGGCCATTGATCCAGCAAGCGATCAACCGCTTACCGTCAATTAGACCGCCGTTATGGCCGTTATCCGCCAACTTCCCGACCGGTTGATTAACCAGATCGCGGCTGGCGAGGTCGTTGAAAGACCGGCAAGCGCACTGAAAGAACTTGTCGAAAATGCGCTTGATGCGGGGGCGCAGCAGATTAGCATCACCCTTCGGCGCGGCGGTATTGACGAAATCACCGTTATTGATGATGGCAGCGGCATGACGCCAGATGATATGGCGCTTGCCATTGAACGCCATGCCACGTCGAAATTGCCTGATGATTCGCTTGATCATATTCATTCATTGGGATTTCGCGGCGAGGCGCTGCCGTCAATTGGCGCTGTTTCGCGGCTATCTTTGACGTCGATCACTGCTGGTTTTGATCATGCGTGGCGGCTTGTTGTCGATGGCGGCATTGTATCTGGCCCTGAACCGGCCGCGCTTGCCAAAGGCTCGATGATTTCAGTTACCCAGCTTTTCAAGGCCGTACCTGCCCGTCTGAAATTTCTGAAAACCGAGCGCACCGAACAGGGGCAATGCGCCGATATCGTGCGGCGGCTTGGCATGGCATGGCCCGAAGTTGGGTTTCATCTGACCGCTGATGATCGCCTATTGCTTGATTTACCCGCCTGTTTGCCAGGCCAAAGCGGGTTGCAGGTGCGAATTGGCGCGATTATGGGACAGGGATTTGCCGCCGAAGCGGTCGCACTTGACGCAGTGCGCGATGATATCCGGCTTACGGGGCTTGTTGGCCTGCCGACAATGAACCGGCCGACAACAGCAAATATTTTTCTGTTTGTGAATGGCCGTCCAATTCATGATCGGGCGCTTTTGGGGGCGATCCGGGCGGGTTATGGCGATACATTGCCGCGTGGCCGCCACCCGATGGCAGTCTTGTTTCTTGAGGTGCCACCATCTGCGGTTGATGTGAATGTCCATCCGGCAAAGGCCGAAGTGCGGTTCAAAGACGCCGCCGCGGTTCGCAGTCTTTTGGTTGGCGGGTTAATGGCGCGGCTTCGTGATGGCAGCATTAACGCCACTAGCGCAGGCGGTGCTGCGGCAATTGGCAAATTTTCAATCGCGCCGGATCGGGTGGCAGGAAATGACTTTGCGCCAGCGGGCAATGTCACGTTATCCAGCGGTGCGCAACGCCCCTATCTGGCCCCGCCATCACGCCAGCAATTGGCCTCTGCCCATGCTTTTTATCGCGCTGATCAGGGGTCACCACGCGGCTTGCTTGGTGATGATGCGGCACCAGCGGCGCGAATGGCATCTGAAGGCGAGGCCGAACAGCAGAACGACCAGCGTCATCATCTTCTTGGCGCGGCCAAGGCGCAGCTCCATAAAACATATATCATCGCCGAGACCGAAGATGGGCTGACGATTATTGACCAGCATGCGGCGCATGAACGTCTTGTGATGGAACGGATGAAAACCGCGCTTGCCGAAAGCGGTGTTGCGTCACAAAACCTGCTTTTGCCCGAAGTGGTCACGCTTGCTGATCATCATGCTGCGGCTGTTATCGAGGCGGCTGATATGCTGGAAACAATGGGGCTGGTGGTCGAAGGGTTTGGCGCTGGGGCGGTGGTTGTGCGGGCAGTGCCAGCGCTTCTTGGCACGCCCGATGTCAAACGGCTTGTTGCTGATATTGCGGAAGAGCTTGTTGAACTTGGCGGCAGCACCAGTCTTGAAGACCGGATCAATCATGTTTTGGCAACCGTGTCATGCCATGGGTCGGTTCGTGCTGGCCGTCCGTTGAACGCAAGCGAGATGAATGCGCTTCTTCGCGATATGGAGATAACCCCGCGATCGGGGCAATGTAATCATGGTCGGCCGACTTGGGTGAAATTATCACTAGCCGATATCGAACGGTTATTTGGCCGAAGCTAGGCGGCGGTTACGGCGTTTGATAGGTCAGGAAATTCAGCAACGCCTTACCATAATGACGCTGGTCAATCGGCGTCAGGCCAGCGGCCAAAGCGTCGCTATCCAATATTTCGGTTTTTGCAGTTTCGATGATGATCACCGCCGCATCACCAAGCGCGCCAATTTTGGCCAAAGCGTTAATCGCCAAAAGGCCACCTCCGGTTTGATAGGGCGCATCGGCAAAGACAAGATTGGCTGGTGCAGCCCGCCAATGCACCAAATTTGTTGCATCAGCGGCCAAAACTGCGGCTGAGGATTGAAAGCGAAGCTTGGCAATATTCGCCCGCAAAACTGCAAGGGCGGCCCCGTCATTTTCAATAAAGTTGGCAAAGGCGGCACCGCGCGAAATGGCTTCTAGCCCAAGCGCGCCAGTACCAGCAAAAACATCAATCACCTGACTATTAGCCAAAAGCCCCTGAAACCGGCCAGCTTGCAGAATATTGAAAAGGGATTCGCGAACCCGATCAGCCGTTGGCCGGGTTTTAACGGTGTCCAGTTTTGTAAGGATTGCCCCGCGACGGCTTCCCGATATGATTCGCATGTCTGCCTCGTTTCGCGCCTGATTTATGCGCTGGCTTGTTGATCGAAAGCGTTGGTTTTTCGCTGGCTTCCAAAGTGCCATCACCAAGCCCAAGTTGATCAGCAAGCACCCGCGCTTTGACTTGCTCAATGGCGCCATCTTCAAGATCACCAAGTTGGAATGGCCCATAGGAAATGCGGATCAGGCGGCTGACCTTATGGCCAAGATATTCCATGATGCGGCGAATCTCGCGGTTCTTGCCTTCACGGATGGCAACCGTAAGCCAAGCATTGCTTGCCATTTGCCGGTCAAGCTTTGCAATCACCTGTCCATAGCGGATGCCGTCAATGGTAACACCATCGGCAAGCGCGGCAAGCTGGGACTCATTGATTTGGCCTTGCGCACGAACCCGATATTTGCGGCTCCAACCGGTTGAAGGCAGTTCCAGATGGCGGGCAAGATCACCATCATTTGTCATCAACAGCAAACCTTCTGAATCAAGATCAAGGCGGCCAACCGTCATCAGGCGTGGCAAATCTTGTGGCAGATGGTCAAAAATTGTTTCGCGGTTTTGCTCGTCACGGTCACTTACCACCAGACCGCGTGGCTTGTAATAGCGCCATAATCCGGCAGGTTCTCGTCCGGGCAAGGGCTTGCCATCAATGGTGATTTTGTCACGCGCACCGACATTCAGCGCGGGGCTGGAAATCACCTGGCCATTCACGGTAACACGCCCATCAAGAATGCGTGCCTCGGCTTCGCGGCGCGAACAGATGCCGGCGCGGGCAATGCGTTTGGCAATGCGTTCGGACTCGGCCTGCTGGTCTAATGTAAAGCTTTGTTTTGTCATCTGCTTGGATGTAGCTGGAAATCCGCGCCTTGGCAAATGCCAATCACTGGTGACGGCTATTTCTGCTTGGTAAAGCCGGTCATCTATGCCACCAAGGAAGGCATGAAAATGAAAGGTCATATGGATAAGGTTCTGGCGGCCGCGGCCGCGGCCGCCAAGGCTGGCGAAGTGCCGGTTGCCGCCGCGATCACTGATGCCAAGGGTGATTTAATTGCGCTTGCGGAAAACCGCATGGTTCGGGATGGTAACGCGCTTCATCATGCCGAAATTCTAGCAATTGAGGCGGCAATGGCTGCCACTGGCCAGTCGCGCCTTGATGGTTATGATTTATGGGTTTCGCTTGAGCCTTGTACGATGTGCGCTGGTGCCATTGCGCATGCCAGATTGCGGCGGGTCTATTTTGCCGCGCATGATGAAAAGGCAGGGGCGGTTGAATCGGGTGTCCGATTTTTTGACAATCCGTCCTGCCATCACCGCCCAGAGATTTATGGCGGCATTGGCGCTGCTGAAGCCTGCGCCATGCTTCAAGAATTTTTTGCCGAACGCCGCTAGGTCTTGGCGATATCGCTTCGGTAGAATCCGCCTTGCCAATCAATTTTGGCAACGCCAGCATAGGCATTGCGCCGCGCCGACTCGGCATCATCACCAAGCGCGGTAACGGCCAAAACCCGCCCGCCAACAGCAATCAAATTGCCATTGTCAGCAAGCGCGGTTCCAGCATGAAAAACATTGCAATCGGGCACGGTTTCAGCGGCGTCAATCGCGCGGATGATGCTGCCTTTTTCATAGCTTCCCGGATAGCCCTTGCTGGCCATCACGACAGTCACCGCCGCGCGGGGATCCCAGCGCATATCAAAATGATGCAGGCTGGCGTTGGTTGTTGCCAGCATGGCGCTGACAAGATCGGTTCTTAGGCGGGGCAGGATCACCTGTGCTTCGGGGTCACCAAAGCGGCAGTTGAATTCAATGACCTGCGGGCCGTCTTCGGTAAGCATAAGCCCGACATACAGCACGCCGCGATAGGGCGTGCCTTCGGCTGCCATGCCGCGCACCACGGGCCCGACCACCTCTTGCATCACCTGCTCTTCAAGCGCCTTATCAAGCCGTGGCGCTGGTGAAATGGCGCCCATGCCGCCGGTATTTGGCCCTTCATCATTATCATAGGCGCGTTTGTGATCTTGAGCGGTTGCCATCAAAATTGCCGAATCACCATCAAGAAGCGCGAAAAGTGACGCTTCGGGGCCGCTAATGCGCTGTTCGATCACCAGCCGTTTGCCGACTCACCAAATTGACCATCAAGCATTGATTTTGCAGCGGCTTTGGCGGTTTCGGCATCATCGGCAACCACCACGCCTTTGCCAGCGGCAAGCCCATCGGCCTTGATCACGCAAAAGCCACCAAGCTGGTCAATATGCTGGCAGGCGGTGGCATAGTCGCTAACCGGAAAATAGGCTGGCTGCGGAACATTGTGGCGCGCGCAAAAGGCGCGGGCAAATTCCTTTGATCCTTCAAGCTGGGCGGCGGCGGCGCTGGGGCCAAAGGCGGTTATGCCAAGGCTGGCAAGCCGGTCAGCCAAGCCATCGACAAGTGGCACTTCAGGGCCAATCACCACCAGATCGGCCGATATTTCAACAGCAAGGGCGCATAGACCATCAAGATCATCCGCTGCCACTGGCCGCATCTCACCATAGGGCGCCATGCCCGGATTGCCGGGTGCAATGACCAGATTGCTGGTTAATGGCGAATCTGCAAGTGACCAGGCAAGCGCATGTTCGCGCCCCCCGCTGCCAATCAGTAAAATATTCATCGAACAATCCTTTGGTGTTGCGGCGTGGCCAATATGGCATAAGATGGGTTCATCATGGAAGAGGGCGATCAGCAAAACAGCGGCGATAACGCGCCCTATTTGACAATTAGCGAACTCTCACGCGCCGTAAAGACAACGGTTGAGACGGCTTTTGAGTTTGTGCGGGTTCGCGCCGAAATTTCGCGCCCCAATAAAGCCCCGTCAGGCCATCTTTATTTTACCTTAAAAGATGATCGTTCCACCCTTGCGGCTGTGTGCTGGAAAACCATGACAGCCAATCTTGCGGTACAGCCTGAAGAAGGGCTTGAGGTGATCGCCACGGGCCGTCTGACCACCTTTGCCGGTCAGTCAAAATATCAGATCGTTGTCAGCCAGATCGAAATTGCTGGTGAAGGCGCATTGCTAAAACAGCTTGAAGATCGCCGCCGGATGCTGGCGGGTGAAGGCCTGTTTGATCAAGAGCGCAAGAAGAAAATTCCAAAAATGCCAACAACCATTGGCGTTGTCACAAGCCCGACAGGCGCGGTTATCCGCGATATTCTGCACCGGCTCCAAGACCGGTTCGGCGTTCATGTGCTGGTTTGGGGAACGCTGGTTCAAGGGCGTGATGCGGCGGCGCAGGTTGCCGCTGCCATTCGCGGTTTTGACGCAATGCCCGAAAATGGCAGCCTGCCGCGCCCAGATGTATTGATTATCGCGCGTGGTGGCGGTGCATTGGAAGATTTATGGGCGTTTAACGAAGAAGTCGTTGTGCGGGCAGTCGCCGAATGCCGTATTCCGGTGATTTCGGCCATCGGCCATGAAACCGATACAACCTTGATTGATTTTGCCGCTGATTTACGCGCCCCAACACCAACCGCGGCTGCCGAACTTGCCGTTCCGGTTAAAACCGATCTTGCGGCCTATCTAAGCGAGGTGAATGCGCGTTTGATGCGGGCAACAGCGCGCAAGCTTGAAAATGCTGGCCAGCAAACAGCACTGGCGGCACGCGGCCTTGTTGATCCGGCAGATTTGATCCAGCGGCGGGCGCAAACGCTTGATTATGCGCTTGGCGGGCTGTTTCGCGGGCTTGATCAATGGTTGTCGGCGCGCGCCTTGCGGCTATCGGGGTTGGCTGGACGGTTGCGGCCGCCTGAAACCAAACTTGCCGAAGCCAGCGGGCGTTTATTGCAGATCGGCCAGCGTTTTGAACAACATTTCGCCACCGGCCTCGCCACTCGTCAGCAAAGGCTTGATAATATTGCTAAATTGCTTGAAGCCAATTCCTTTGAGCGCGTTCTTGATCGCGGCTTTACGCTTGTTACTGATGCTGCTGGTGCGCCCATCAAACGCGCAGCGGCAGCAGCCGATCAGGCGAATGTCATGATCCGGTTTGCCGATGGCACGCGCGGAGCGCTTTTGGATGGTGATGCCAGTGCCAGTGCCAGTGGTTGGCGCAGCCGGTCAAGGCGATACCAAACCGGGACCAAATCCGGGGCCAAAACCAGTACGAAAACCGGCACGAAAACCGGCAGACGATGACCGGCAGGACAAGCTTTTCTAGCTAGATTTTTTTCCCCCAGCGGCGATGCGGCCAAAACCATTGTTCGGGGGTGGTGCGAATCCAGCTTTCGATTTCGTGGTTAATTTCGGTTGCCAAGGCCAGAACCGCCGCATCATCTGCCGTGTTGGGCAAGGTAATTGGCGGTGAAATCGTCACCCGAAACCGGCAGGCAACAAGCCGTTCGGTTCGCATATAAAATAGCGGCACCTGTTTTTTGATGGCGATTTTAATATGGCTGATCGAGGTGCGGGCGGGATGCCCAAAAAAGGGAACCGAAATGCCTTCACGAAGCTGTTGATCAACAAGAAGGCACATCATCTGCCCTTTGCGAAGCGCGCTGACCATGCCAAGCGCGGCCTCGCGGCCTTTGCGATAAATATCGCCGCCATAGGTTTCTTGGCGTCGATGCAAAAGGTCCGACAAAAGCGGATTATTCAACGGCCGGTAAATCGCCGCCACTTTTTTGCCAGTCGTCAAAGCGGCAAAGGGGCCAAATTCCCAATTGCCGATATGCGCCCCAATCAAAAAGCCGCCGCCATCAAGCGCCTTTAGATGGTCAAGCCCGACAAATTCAACCCAGCCCTTATCGACAATTGAATTGATATGCGGATATTCACCAATGACCCGTCCAAGATTACGCCACATTGCGCGTAAAATCCGGTCTTTGTCAGCATCATCAAGATCTGGCATGGCATGGTTGAGATTGCGAAGCGCACGGCGATGCCACGGCGTCAATGGTGCCGCAATCCCCAAAAGCCCACCCATTGCGGCGCTGGCAAAGCGCACTGGCAGCAATCGGGCAAAATAGAAAAGGCCAAAGCCAAACAGCGCTTCAAGCGGCCAGCGAATGATTTGCCGAAACCATTTTTGTAAAAAATTGACCAGCCGAAAATGCCATTTTGGTCAGGCTCCTTTTTCGGCGATGGTTGCAATGATGGCATCCACTAGCGCATCAGCCGCGTCAAGATCAAGCGATACCGGCAAAAACCCGATCCGTTCCCGCCACTCGGCAGGCAGGCGAACCCAGTCTTTTTTTGTGGTGATAAGCGCAGCGCCAAGGTGGGCTGCATCTTCTTGCAGCCTGACCAAATCGGCCTCGCTATAGGGGTGGTGATCGGCAAATGCCAAGCTGCGAACAAGATTTGCCCCCGCCGCCTTCAAGCTGGTAAAAAACCGGTTTGGGCGGCCAATACCGGCAAAACCCATCACCGGATCGCCGTCAAGCGCGTCGATAATGCTTTGATCAGCCGTTAGATGACCCGCAAAGACAGGCATATGGGGCTGTAGCTTTGATGTGATATCGGTTTCATCATCGCCATTGATTATGGCCGCATGAATGGTTTTGATTCCGCTTTGCAAGCCGATGCGAAGCGGGCCTGCGGGGATCAGCCAGCCATTGCCAATGCCAACATTGCCATCAAACACACCAATGGCAAAATCTTTGGCGATATAGGGATGCTGCAAACCATCATCCATTAAAATTACATCATGATTGCCATTTGCCGCGATCATTGCGGCACCGGCAACCCGATCACGCGCCACCAAAACATCACGGCTTTCGCCAAGCATTAACGCCTCATCACCAACCTCATTTGCGTGGTGAAGACTGGGATCAACCCATAAAGGCCGTTTTGCCGTTCCGCCATAGCCGCGAATTAAAATCGCCGGCTTATGACCGCGGGCTTGCAATTGGTCATATAAAAACGAGGTCACTGGCGTTTTGCCAGTGCCGCCAGCGCTAAGATTGCCAATACAGATGATTGGTAATGCCGCATTTGTTTCATGCGCCAGCGCATTGCGAATGAATGTTGCGCCTGCCCACAAGCCTGCAAATGGCAGCAACAGCACGGCCAGCAATCCACGGTTTGTCCAGAAATCAGGCGTTTTTATCATGGTTTCGTCTTGATCATCTGTTGGTCTTGACTGGTTGCTTCATTGTTTCTAGCACAATTTTTCGCGCGGCGATGTGACTGCGTTCATTTGCAGCTATAGCATAGGCTTTTGCCGCGCTGGCAATGCGGCGGCGAGCCGGCTTGTCACTTGCAATGGTGATCACCAGCTTGGCAAGCTTTTGACCGGTTATTGTGGCATCAAGCCCATCATCAGTTTCTGCCACATCAAACACAACCCCCACATCGCGAAGACCGGCAAATTCGGCGCTGTTTTTGAAAATATGCGGGCCGGTGATGATCGGCAAGCCGAAAGCCGCTGGCTCAAGCGGGTTATGCCCGCCTTTTGGCATGAAGGAACCGCCAAGAATAACCAGATCGGCAAGGCTGAACAGGCTGCCCATCTCGCCAAAACTGTCCATGATGTAAAGATGATGATCCTTGGACGGAAATTGGCCAAGGCTTCGTTGTGGTGCGCCGCCGCTTGCTGTGGCAATCTGGTTGCCCCGATCGGGATGGCGCGGCGCAATGATTGTCAGCCAGTTATCGCCAAGGGCATTGGCAGCGGCAATCATGCTTGCATCTTCGCCATCATGCGTTGAGGCGGCAAGCAAAATTTGCCGTTTGCCAATGGCGGTTTTTATGCTTTGGCAAAGCGCTGGATCGGCATCTGCCATCGTGCCAAGCTTGAGCGATCCCAAAACGGTGATGATCTCGGCTGGCGTGCCAAGGCGTTGAAATTGCGCTGCCTGCGCATCATTGACAGCCAACACCATTTGCGGTGCCGCAAAAACCGCCTTTGCCATTGCTGGCTGTTTCGTCCAGCGGTGAAAGGCGGCGCTGGATAATTGGGATGAGGCAAAAATGACTGGAATTGCCTTGGCTGCGGTTTTCGATATCAAATTGGGCCAGAAATCGGATTCCATGAAAATGGCCAGTGCGGGGCGGGTATGCTGCAAAAACTGATCGACAAAATGCGGGTGATCAAGTGGCTGAAACGCATGCGACAGCGCCATGCCATTGGCTTTTTCTCGTTCAACCATCGCCGCGGCGCTAACCGTATTGGTGGTGATCAGAAATCTGGCTTTTGGCATGGTGTTGGCAAGCGCTTTAGCAAGGCCGATGGCGGCAACGGTTTCGCCAACACTGACCGCATGAATCCAGATCGCACCTTTTATCTTTTGATCAAGCTGGGGCTGGCCAAACCGGTCATGAAGGCGGCTGGCAATTTCCTTGCCGCGCCATGCACGCATGCGCAAAATCAACGGGATAAACGGGCGCAGCAAATGCCAAATCAGATTATATAGGCCAAAGGTCATTGCGGCGGCTCGGTAAAAAGCTGGTCAACCGCATCAGCCTGCGCATTGAGCGCATCTTCAAGCTGTTGACGAGCGGTTTCGAGCTGGTCTTTTGAAATATCATCAAGATAGATCGGATCACCAATGATAAACCGGCCACGGGCAAAAGGTTTTGGAATGATCAGCCGATCCCAACCGGTGGCGCGCCAGTAACGGTCAACTGACCAGCACATTGGCACAATCGGTTTTCCGGCCATTTGGGCAATCGCAACAGGCCCAAGGGCTGATTTGCGGGCTGGGCCGCGCGGCCCATCAGGCGTGATGGCAACAGATTCGCCAAGATCAAGAACGCGTTTTAACCCACGCAACCCTGATAGCGGATTGCGGTTTGAACTGCCCCAAACCGTCTTCACTCCGAAACAGCCAATCGCATGAGACATCATGCGGCCATCAGGATGCGGCGATTGCAGTGCGTGAAGCGCATAGGCCGAGGGCCAAAGCCACGGCATGGCCATAACCCGTTCATGCCAGAACACCATGATAATGCCATTCTGGCTGGCCATGAATTGATCGAATTTTTCCTGATCAACCGTCCGCCAGCGAACGGTAACCATCAAAAGCGCGATGATGCTGCCAATTGTCCAGCCAACAAGGGCATTGCCAAATGGCGATCGTATCAATTTTTTTATCATGCGCCCGAAACTGCTTTGGAGTTAAATCATCTGCGCCCAAACCCTAGCATGTAAGAAGGTAATTGCGGAATGGGCAGATGCAAAAATAGCTGATCAATTATGCATTGGCGCGCTTTTTTGCAAATATGCCAGCCAAACTGCGATCAATGCTTTTGGATTGGACGGCAAATTGCTACAGTTAGATTGCGGTGAATGTGCCGTGTCGCCGTCATGGCCTGATGCAAATGGGTATTGGTCATTGAAATAGATATCGGCCTTTTTTTGATAGGATTGTCGGCTTGACCGAAACAAAACGCCCAAAACAGGTCAATCGTGACATCATAAGACGGATTTGGCAGGGCTGGATTGCTGGCTATCTGCCACGCCTTATCACGGCGCTTTTGCTGATGATTGTCGTTGCGGCAAGCGCGTCAGCCTATCCGCTTTTAACAAAATATATTTTCAATGGGCTTGCCGAGGGCAGGGCGGATGAAATCATCTGGCTGGCGCCGCCGGTGATCATTCTGTTTGCGCTTGTCAAAGGCACGGCGTTATTTGCGCAAACGGTCATGGTGAATGCGCTTGCGCTTCGCGTCAGTGCCGATTTGCAAAAAGATATGGCAAAAACCCTGATCGAGGCCGATCTTCAAACCATCACCCGTGAACCGGCAGGGGTGTTCATGTCGCGCATCATGAATGATTTGAATCTGGTTCGTGAAGCCTTGGTCAGATTGGCCAATAATCTGGTTCGTGACAGTTTAACCATTGTGGTTCTGATTGGCGCGATGATTTGGCTTGATTGGCTGATGGCGCTTGTCGTGATTGGCGTCTATCCGCTGGCAATGGGGCCAATCATCAAGATTGGCAACCGCCAGCGCAAAGCCTCGGGAAATCTGCAAACCCATATGGAAAGCGTGACCGCGCTTCTTGCCGAGACCTTGCAAGGGGCGCGTATGGTCAAGGCCTATCAGCGTGAAGATGCTGAAACATTGCGAACGCATCAGGCTTTTGATGGGCTATATGGACGGCTTGTCGGGCTATTGACTGGCCGCGCCAAGATTGACCCGATCTTAGAAGTGGTCGGCGGGATTGCCGTTGGCGGTGTTGTTGCGCTTGCCAGTTGGCGCGTTGCCAATGGCGATATGCAGGTTGGTGATGTGATTGCCTTTATCACAACGCTTATTTTGCTGGTGCAGCCAGTGCGCGCCATCGGCACCTTGAATGCTGTCACCCAAGAAGGGCTTGCCGCTTGTGAGCGTATTTTGGCGTTATTGGATACGCCGCGTATGATTACTGATCGGCAAAATGCGCCGGTGCTGGCGGTTAAACAGGGGCAGATTGCCTATGATAATGTTGGATTTGCCTATGAGGATGGCGGTGCAGCAGCGCTCGCGGGGATCAGCTTTACCGCCAGTGCTGGCCAGACCATCGCCTTGGTTGGCCCCAGCGGTGCTGGTAAAACCACAGTGATTAACCTGCTTCCGCGCTTTTTTGAGACAAGCAGCGGGGTGATCACCATTGATGGCCAGCCAATCAGTGACGTGCAGATTGTCAGCCTTCGCTGCGCCATATCGCTTGTTAGTCAGGAATCGGTGTTATTCGATGATACGATTGCGGCCAATATTGGCTTTGGCCGCGACGGTGCCAGCCGCGAAGATATCGAGGCGGCGGCGCGGGATGCGGCGGCTGATGATTTTATCCGGGCGCTTCCCGATGGCTATGACACAATCGTCGGTGCAATGGGAAACCGGCTTTCAGGCGGGCAACGCCAGCGCATTGCCATTGCCCGGGCGATGTTAAAAGATGCGCCTATTCTGTTGCTTGACGAGGCCACCGCTGCGCTTGACGCCGAATCCGAACAACAGGTTCAAACCGCGCTTCAAACATTACAGGCTGGACGCACAACGCTTGTTGTCGCGCATCGTTTGGCAACAGTGCGCAATGCCGATTTGATTTTGGTGATGGAATCGGGGCGTATTACCGAACAGGGAACGCATGATGCGCTGATGGCCAAAAACGGCCTTTATACAAGGCTGTGCCAATTGCAGTTTTTTGATGATGAAAAGACCAGCTAATTGGCGCAGTCCAACTAAATTGGCCTATTCGCGGCGAAGTATCGTGTCGGTAAGCCTGACAGCCCAGCCTTGTGCCATAAAATTAGCTGCCAAAGCGTCGGGATCATAAACGGTTTCAACCCAGTCGAAAAAGGCCATGCCTTTGTCTTCATAGGGGATATAGGCCGCAAAAAACGCATCAAGAAGGCCGGTTTTGGCCGCTTTGACATGGCCATATTTCCACGCAAGCTGGGCCATTGCAACGCGCGTGGGTTGTTTTTTGGCAATCAACAGATAAAGCGCTGACATTAACCCAGCGCGATCGGCGCCTGATTTACAATGCATCAATGCTGGTGTTTTGATCGCGGCAAAAAGATCACGCGCTTCATACAGCATCTCTTTTGACGGCGCGGCGCGTGACCGTGCGGTGAAATCAAGAAGGGTGATGCCAGCCTTGACACAGGCCTCGGCTTCAAGCTGCCAGCCACCATCTTGGCGTGGCCCGCGCAAATTGATGATGGTTTTGATGCCGTTTCGACCCAATGCGGCAATGCGCGATGGCCCGGGTTGATTGCTTCGCCAAAGATCGTCGCTAACAAGATGCTGGTTATGCCAATAAAGACGCAAGAAACCATGATCCTTGAAGATCAGGTCTAGCCAATCGGCGACCCCGCGCCGTTTCCCGGGCGGGGCGGTCCATTTCATGATCCGGCGACCATCATGCTGTCAAGGCGAAGTGATGGCGATGCGATACTGTCACGAAGATCAATATCATTCGCGGCTGTCATCTGCATAAACATTTCGGCCAAATTACCAGCAATTGTAGCTTCGGTGATCGGATGGGTGATCTGGCCTTTGGAAATCCAGAACCCACCGGCACCACGGCTGTAATCACCTGTGATCATATCAACCGAACTGCCAATCATTTCGGTAATTAAAAAGCCCTCGTCAATCTCGGCAATCAGCGCATCACGGCTGATGGTCGAATTTTCGATGTAAAAATTACTGGCACCGGGTGATGGAGCGCTGCCAAGGCCGCGTCGCGCATTGCCAGTTGGTGCCATTTCCAGCTTGGCTGCCGAAGCAAGGTCAAGAAACCAGCCGGTTAACACACCATCATCGACCATGACGCGACGTTGAACCGCTAGCCCTTCGCCATCAAACAGGCGCGAGCCAAGCCCGCGTGACCGCAATGGGTCATCAACAAAACAAAGCCCTTTGCTGGTGACCTGTTTGCCAAGGCTGTCTTTAAGAAAGCTTGTGCCGCGCGAAATCGACGCGCCATTGATTGCACCAGCCATTGTGCCAACAAGCGATGCCGCGACCCGCCGGTCATAGATTACCGGAAATTTGCCAGTTTTGGGCTTTTGGGCGCCAAGTCTTGCCAATGTTCGGCTCGCCGCATTATTCCCAACCTCTTCCGCTGGCTGCAAATCGCTTTCATAAACAGCAGCGCTGTAATCATAATCGCGTTCCATATGCCCGTCTTGTTCGGCAATGACCACGGTTGATACGCCATGCGATGATCGTTTGTAACCGGCAAGAAAGCCATTTGAGGTGCCAATCAGAACATCGACAATGCTATGGCCGGCATCGGCACCATCAGATGTTTTGATGCCTTTATGTGACAAGGCGGCATCTTCGGCGCGCGCGGCTCTTTGGCGAAGATTTTCGCTGTCGGGCATGGTTTCGTCAAACATATCCAGATCGGGGATGGATTTGGCGATTTCGGCATCGGTGGCAAGCCGTACATATGGATCTTCAGGTGCCAGCTTGGCCATAGCAACAGCGCGTTCAGCAAGATTTTTGATATTTTCTGGATCAAGCTGGCTTGTTGAGATTGACGCGGTTCGCTGGCCGATAAAGACGCGCAATCCGATATCGAAATCTTCGGATCGTTCGCTGGCTTCGACCTTGCCAAGCCGCAGGCTGATGCTATTGCTTTGACCACGGGCCAGCATTGCGTCGGCGCCATCGGCTCCGGCAGTTTGGGCGGCGTCAAGCAATTGGGCGATAAGGTTTTGATGATTTGTGTCCATATATTATCTGATACCCTGCACCAACGCATAATTCAACCGCTTGTCGTCCTGCTTGATAAGGTTTATGTATGCGTCATGGATTTTAAAGTCTTTATTGATGGTGAGGCGGGGACAACCGGCCTGAAAGTCGCAGAGCGCCTGCAAGCGCATCCGCATGTCCAAATTTTGCGGGTTGATGCGGCCGAACGCAAAAATGCCGCTGCGCGTGCGGACATGATGGCGGCAAGCGATGTAACCATTCTGTGCCTTCCCGATGAGGCCGCTGTCGGGGCAGTCACTTTGGCGCAAGCATCACAAACACGGCTGATTGACGCATCTTCGGCGCACCGGATTGACCCTGATTGGGTTTACGGCTTTGCCGAATTACAGCCCGGCCAGCGTGATGCCATTGCCAATGGAAAATTGATCACTAATCCGGGTTGTTATCCAACCGGCTTTCTGGCCTTGGCGCGGCCATTAATTGCCAGCGGGCTATTGTCTGATACGGCGCTTGTCTGTGCACCAGCGGTTAGCGGCTATAGTGGTGGTGGCAAGGCGATGATCGCAAAGCATGATGCTGGTGATCTTCACCCCGCCTTTAGCTATGGCTCGAATTTACAGCATAAGCATCTTGGCGAAATGACGCTTTATTCAGGCTTGAAAACGCCGCCTATTTTCATGCCGTCGGTTGGCGATTTCTATGCTGGTATGCTTGTTCATATGCCGCTTCATGCCGATCAGATTGAAGGATCTGCCACCGCGGCAATGATTTATGATTGTCTTGCCGATTGGTATCATGGGTCGGCTTTAGTGCGCATGGGGGCAGCGGCTGCCAATCATGCCGATGTGCCGCCAATGCTTGCCGCCGATGCGCTTGCTGGGCGTAATGATATGGAATTATTCGTGTTTAGTGATGCCGCTGAGCAGCGTTTCTGGTTAACCGCACGGCTGGATAATCTTGGCAAAGGCGCATCTGGTGCTGCGGTGCAGAATATGAATATTGCCCTTGGCCTTGATGATCATTTCGGGCTCAATTAACCAGCCGCGGCCGATCGGGCCAAGCTGTTGTTCTGATGACCACCGTTTTATTATTTTAGGGTAGGGCGTATCAAGATGCGGTTTCATGGTGGCGATGATCTTGTGGAAATTGCCGATTCTGCTTCTTATCTCGTGCCAATCAGCGAAATTGATCGCGCCCGAAAATATCCCTATCACGCCCCATCAGGCGGGTTTGTTCTGTCAAATGGCGATTTGTTTCATCTTGACGAATCCCATCTCAGCCATGATCGCAAAGATGGAATTCTGGCTGGCCGGACAGCGGTTTTATCGGTTGGGTCAAATCGGGCGCCGGTGCAATTACTTCGGAAATTTGGCATGAGTGCCACAGTGCCGGTAACGCCAGCAAGATTACATGATTGTGATATCGTCCATGCGGCGATTTTGGGCTATTATGCGGCGGTGCCTTGCACGGCTTTTCCGTCATCTGGCACCATTGTGCAGCTGAATGTTGCGTGGCTTGATGATGATCAATTGATCCAGATGCATCGAACCGAAGGCATTGGTGTTGCCTATGATTTTGTTGAAATGCAAACCGTAGAACATCAATTTAAACTGCCAATTGCGCCGGTGTTCGGCTATGCGGCGCGCGCTGGTGTTCTGGATTGTGGTGATGGCATGCCTGCCGGTCTGGCGGCGATTCCGGTCGAGGGGCGGCAATTTACAACGCTGACCCAAGATCAGGCAGCAGCCAAATTACGCCAGCTTGCCAAGATTGATGATGATCGGACAATGCCGCAATTTATCGCCGAAATGCAGGCTGATAAATCGACGCGTGATGCGATTATTGACCGGTTGCGCCCCTTTGCAATCCAGCCGCAAAATCCGCCATGGCAATTGCAGGCGGTTCAGATTGACGGCATTGATGCCTATCTTTGACAGCCTAAATAAGCTTGGCTAATTGGCAAGCAGCCGATCAAGCACCAATCCAGCAACAAGCAAAAGACCGGCATTGCGATTTGACTTGAAAAGCGCAAGCGCCAAAACGGCATCATCGACTCTCAGCCGCCAAATTTGATGGCCAAGATGAACAGCCATACCAGCAAGGCCAAACCAGGCGGCGGCAATTGGTTGATGATCAAACCCCAGCAACCCAGCCGCAATCAAACCGATTGCCAGAAAATAGGCGCTTCCGACGCCGGCTTTGATATTATGGGCGAGGGCAAGGGCGGATGATTTGACCCCGACAATGCGATCATCTTGCATATCTTGAATGGCGTAAATCGTGTCATAGCCGAAAACCCATGCTGCACAGCCTGCATAAATAAGCATGAGTGATTGATCGGGAAGGGTGCCAGTCACGGCAACCCAGCCAAGAAACACTCCCCATGAAAATGTCAGCCCAAGCACAAATTGCGGAAACCAGGTCACGCGCTTGGCAAGCGGATACAGAACCACAAGAGGCGCGGCGGCAAGACCAACATAAATCGCCAGAAGCGGCAGTTGAAACAGAATAAAAAGGCCAATCAGCCCAAGCGATATCAAAAACAGGCTGCCTGCAGCATCGAAATGGTGCCAGCGGTAAGTGGCCGCGCGCTGGTTCGGCCAACACGCTGGTCAAGCCGGCGATCCCACATGTCATTAATGATGCATCCCGCAGCGCGTGTGGTAATGGCACCAACCAGAAACAACATCATGATCCAGACCATTACGCCAAGGCTTGTTGCACCAAGCGCAATCGACCACCAACCCGGAAGCAAGAGCAACCACCAGCCAATTGGCCGGTCAAGGCGCGCCAAATAGATGAAGGGATGCCATGATGCGGGCAGCCAGTGCCACCAGCCGCGTGACTGAATATCGGTATGGGATGAGGGAGTGTTTTTGGACATTAAATTAGTCATTAGCGAATAAAGCGATAAAAAGCAAAAATGTTTCACCCCAAGATTGTTTCACACCAAGACTGCTTGTCAGGATCCATAATGAACAGTACATATCAAGAGATGGAACAAAAAGATATCAAAACGCGTCTTTATGTTGATGCGCCGCTTGCCGCAGGTGCCATTATCGCGCTGCCATCCGATCAGATGCATTATTTGCTTCATGTGCTTCGTTTGAGTCTTGGCGCGATGATTGGTGTTTTTAATGGTGTTGATGGTGAATTTAATGCATCGATTTCTGCAGTGGCAAAAAAACAATGTTCAATCACCATCGCCGATCAGCGCCGCCAGCAGATACATTGCCGTGATTTATGGTTGCTATTCGCGCCGGTGAAAAAAGCCCGGCTTGATTTCATTGCGCAAAAAGCCAGCGAATTGGGCGTGCGGGTGATCTGGCCGGTCAAAACTGATTATTGCCAGATTAGCCGGGTCAATGATGACCGGCTGGCGGCGAATGCGATTGAAGCTGCAGAACAGACCGAACGTCTGGATATTGCTGAAATCAGATCTTTTGATGCATTACATGACGTTCTTGCCGCCTGTGACGATGATCGTCTTTTGATTTGGTGTGATGAGGCGAGCGCGGGTCATCCAGCCTTGAATATCACCGCCGCGCTTGCCGCCGCGCCACCGCATGACAAGGCGGCAATTTTAATCGGGCCAGAAGGCGGGTTTTCACCAGCCGAGAGACACTATTTGCAGACAAGAATTAATTGTTTGAAAATTTCCCTAGGGCCGCGCATATTGCGCGCCGATACCGCCGCCATTTCGGCACTTTCCTGTTACCAGTCAATTTGCGGAGATTGGCAAAGCTAGCCATTTAATCTGGCTGAAACCAGCTTGGGTGATTTGTGTTATCATGGTCTGAATTTAAAGGGCAAACCGCATGGGTAATCATAGTACGATCATTAAAGATGTCGGACAGCTTGTGGAATGGCTAGTCAAAGGTGAAAAACCGGCTGCCGATTGGCGCATTGGAACCGAACATGAAAAATTTCTGTTTCATCGTGACAGTTTGCGGCCTGTTGCCTATGACGGCGATAGCGGCGTTGAGGCAATGCTTAACGCGCTTTGCAAGGTGATTGGCGACAAGGCAATACCGATCATTGAAAAAGGCAAAATCATTGGTCTGAAAGATGGCGATGGTGGGTCCGTATCGCTTGAACCTGGTGGGCAATTAGAATTATCGGGTGCGCCTTTGTCGAACCTGCATCAGACCTGTGCCGAAACTGGTCGCCATTTGCGCCATATGCGGGCAGTGTCATCGGCGCTTGGGGTTGGGATGCTTGGCATTGGCTTTCAGCCAAAATGGAGCCGTGAAGATATTTCATGGATGCCAAAGGGCCGCTATCAGATCATGCGAAACCATATGCCGAGGGTCGGCACAATGGGGCTTGATATGATGCTGCGCTCTTGCACGGTTCAGGTAAATCTTGATTATGCTGACGAAGAAGATATGCGGCGGAAATTCCGCACATCGCTTGCCCTGCAACCAATAGCAACAGCCCTATTTGCCAATTCACCTTTTAAAGATGGCAAGCCGTCTGGCTGGTTATCAGGCCGTGCGCATGTCTGGACCGACACTGATAATGCAAGATGCGGCGTGCCGTCTTGTGTGTTTGACCCGCATTTTGGCTATGAACAATGGATTGATTATATTCTTGATGTGCCGATGTATTTTATGCATCGCGGCGAAGATTATGTCGATGTTGCTGGAAAATCTTTCCGCGATTATCTGGCGGGAACGCTTGCCAGTTTTGAGGGCGAGCCGCCGCAAATGGCCGATTTTGAAGATCATATTACCACTGCCTTTCCCGAAGTGCGGTTAAAGCAATATCTTGAAATGCGCGGCGCTGATAGCGGGTCTTGGGCCAATATTTGCGCGCTTCCGGCCTATTGGGTTGGGCTGTTATATTGTGATGATGCGCTGGCTGAGGCCAAAGATCTGGTTCGTGATATCGGCGCTGATGATGTTATGGCGGCGCGGCTATCGGTGGCGAAAGACGGGCTTCGTGGCAAGCTTGGATCGCATGATGTTGCCACGCTTGCCAAAAAGACCATTGATATTGCCTCAAAAGGGCTTCGTAATCGCGGCATTTTTGATGATGGCGGTGATGATGAAAGCGGGTTCTTGCAGCCATTGCGTAAAGTCATTGCAACGCAAAAGACACCAGCCGAAGTGATGCTTGATCTCTATCATGGTGATTGGGCAGAAGATATTGATCAGGTTTTCACGTCAAACCAATATTAGCAGCATTGACATTGCCGCCAGATTTGGCTGTGCCGCGCCATAAGGATTCTTAAATTATGCCCGTCTTGCTGCTTGTGGTGTTTATAAATTTTGTCGGCATTGGCGCGCTGATCCCAGTATTGCCCTATACGGTGATTGAAACGCTTGGCCTGTCGGCAACAGTGATGACGCTGCTGCTGGCGTCATTTGCCTTTGCGATGTTCTTATCAAACCCGCTTCTTGGTCGTTTATCCGATTATATTGGCAGGCGGCCAGTGCTGATTGTCAGCCTTGGGGTCAATGTGTTGGCGCATATCTGGTTTGCCTTTTCCAGCGATATTGTGCAGATGTTTGCCGCGCGGATTCTGGCGGGGCTTGCAGCTGGCAATACGGGCGTGATTCAGGCGATGATTGCCGATCGTGTCGCGGCCAAGGATCGGGCGCGCTATATGGGGCTTTTTGGGGCGGCGATTGGAACCGGATTCGTGGCCGGACCGGCGCTTGGCGGCTTGTTTAGCGGCCTTGGTGATGGCCCGCTTCATCAAGCACCGTTTTTGCTGGCTGCCGGTTTTGGCATCATCGCCTTGGTTTTGTCGATGCGGCTGAGTGAAAGCGCGGCAAAGGCACCTGCTGAAAAAGCACCTGCCAGCGCCATTTGACGTCCGCATCATGACGGTTTTGCGAAGCGAGCTTGCGCTTTATGCGCTGGCCTTTTTCTGTTTGAATTTGTCCTTCGCGCAAGTCGAGGCAAGCTATATTCTGCTGCTTCGTGACTATCTTGGCTTTGGCGCAACACAAACCGGCTGGCTATTTACCTATATCGGCGTCTGTATTGTTCTGGTGCAGGCTGGATTGATCAATATTGCGGTAAAATGGTTTGGCGAGGTTGGAACGGTTGGGTTTGGTGCCAGCATGCTGGTGTTTGGACAGATCATCACGGCGTTATTGTCGGTCGGGTTTTTGATTGGTGATGCCTATCCGCTGGCGCAAATCGTTTTAACAACAACGGCTGTTTGTTTTGGTTTTGGCTTTAGCAATCCGGCATTGTCGGCGGCGGCCAGCAATGCGGCTGGCAAAACAACAATGGGCGGTGCGCTTGGCACGGTTCAGGGCTTTGCCTCGCTTGGGCAGGTGGCTGGGTTGGTTCTGGCAGGCCCCCTATACCAGCTTGGTGGATCGCATTACCCCTTTGGCTTTGGTGCCTGTATCACATTTATTTTGCTGATTGTTGTGATCGTGCTGAAACGACGCCCAACCATGAAGGCCGCCTAGCCAAAGCCCAACCATCTGGCGCTATCTGTACAAGTCATTATAAAAGCCATGAAGGCTGGTGGTTAAGCCGCTTCGGTGCCGCCAACCGTGACCCCGCCCATTTTGACGGTTGGCTGGCCAACGCCGACCGGAACGCTTTGTCCAGCCTTGCCGCAGGTGCCGATGCCGCTATCAAGCTTGGTATCATTGCCAATCATGGTGATTTTTGACATGGCGTCAGGGCCATTGCCAATCAGCGTTGCGCCTTTGACGGGTGCGCCAATCTTGCCATTTTCAACAAGATAGGCCTCAGCCGCCGAAAAGACGAATTTTCCAGATGTGATATCCACCTGACCGCCACCAAAATTCACCGCATAAATGCCTTTTTTCATCGAGGCAACAATCTCTTGCGGGTCGGCATCGCCATTTTCCATATAGGTGTTTGTCATACGTGGCATTGGGGCATGCGCATAAGATTCGCGCCGTCCATTACCCGTGGCGTCAACACCCATTAACCGCGCATTCTGCCGATCCTGCATATAACCTTTTAAGATGCCATCTTCGATCAAGACATTCCGGCGGCTTGGTGTGCCTTCATCATCAACAGTGATCGAGCCGCGGCGATCGGCAATCGTGCCATCATCAATGACGGTAACGCCTTTGGCCGCCACTTGCTGGCCAACGCGCCCACTGAACACGGACGTGCCTTTCCGGTTGAAATCGCCTTCCAACCCATGCCCAACCGCCTCATGAAGCATGACACCGGGCCAGCCAGCGCCGAGAACAACTTCCATTTCGCCGGCGGGTGTTGGCACTGATTGCAAATTCAAAATGGCAATGCGCAGTGCCTCATCGACCTGTGACTGCCAGCTTTCTGGGCTAAGCCACTGATCAAGCATCACCCGGCCGCCAGCACCGGCACCACCAGACTCCATGCGCCCATTCTGTTCAACAGCAACCCAGATATTGATTCGCACCAAAGGCCGAATATCGGCAACGCGAATGCCATCGGCACGCATGATCTGCACGGCCTGCCATGATCCGGACAGGCTGGCGCTGACCTGTTTAACCCGCGAATCCGAATCGCGAGCATAGGCGTCCATTTCTTGCAAAAGCTTGATCTTGGTATCAAATGAGGTGGCGTTTAATGGATTTTGATCCGAATAAAGCGGGCTGTTAGCGCCGGCGCTTGGTGCCAATGCGGCATTGCCGCTATAGCCCTTGGTTACTGCAGACACGCTGTCGGCAGCGCGCTGCAACGCCGCTTCGGATAATTCACCGGCATGGGCATAGCCATGCGCTTCGCCAGCGACTGCACGAAGGCCAAACCCGCTTGATTGGTCGTAACTTGCTGTTTTCAGACGACCATCATCAAAGGCCAGCATTTCGGCATGGCGCATTTCGAGAAATAATTCACCATCATCCCCGCCGGCAAGCGCGTCACGCACGATTTTGCTGGTTCGTTCGAGATTGAGATTGGTGCGGGTGAAAAAAAGTTCGTCGGTTTGCTGAAGCAGATCCATGATCCATCCTGACAAGACAGGTTAAAATTAAAAATGCGCCACATATAACTGACCCAGCGCTCCACTTATGATGGGCGTATTTGCTATGAAATTCAAGACTTGTGGCTGCGCTCTTTTGGGGGGAGATAGGCGGCAACCTGGATTTCCCATCCAAAAAAAGGAAAAAAGTAAAAAATATAGCGACAGGCTGCCGCATAGGGCTTTTCTATTCAGCCCAAACAGTCTAAACAAAACCGGTTTGGTGGGGTGGTTTATTGCCTGTGCCACCTAAAAAGATTATTTTGAACGACAGATGACGAATTTTGGGAGAGAAATCCATGCCAATCTTGGCCAAATTCAATGCGCAGTTTGCGCGGTTTCTTTCGGGATCCAAGGCAGCAAGCCTCGCCGGTGTTTTGTTTGGTAGTGTTGTTCTAGCGCTGACCGCACCGGGGGCAGCGCACGCCGCTGCGCCTGTGCCGTGGCAGATGGATCTGCAGCCGCCGGCCGGATCACTTGCCGAAATGGCAACCGATCTGCATAATTTGCTGTTGGTGGTAATCACGCTGATCTCACTCTTTCGTTCTTGGATTGCTGATTTATGTTGGTGTCCGGTTCCGTGCAAGCCGTAACCCGAACCCAACAAAGACATCGCATCATGCGGTGATAGAAATTCTGTGGACGGTTATTCCGGTGCTGATTCTTGTTGGCATTGCGGTTCCGTCATTCCGTCTTCTTTATTACATGGATCGCACCAACGAAACCGACATGGTGATCAAGGTTACCGGCAATCAGTGGTATTGGAACTACACCTATCCTGATGAAGGCATTACCTTTGACAGCTACATGGTTGATGAGGCCGATCTAAAGCCGGGTCAGCCACGTTTGTTAACTGTGGATTACCCAATGGTGGTACCTGAAGGTACGCGCATCAAATTGCTGATTACTGGTAATGACGTGATGCATTCATTCTTTGTGCCATCACTTGCCGTGCAGATTTATGCCTTTATCGGGCGCACGAATGAGGCGTGGATTGATGTGCCTGTTGGTAGCCAGACCTATTATGGCCAGTGCAACCAGATTTGCGGCGTAAACCACGCCTATATGCCAATCGAGGTCAAAGCATTGCCAAAAGCTGAATATGCGGCTTGGCTGGCCAAGGCGAAAAAAGAATTTGCATCGAACGATATCGGTCCTGTGCAACCAGAAGTTATTTTGGCTTCAGTCAAATAAATAAGTGAAGAGGATTTAACAATGAGTGCTCAAGCCCACGCTGATCACGGCGCCCCTTCAAGTTTTGTGCGTCGCTGGCTCTATTCAACTAACCACAAAGATATTGGTACCATGTATTTGGTCTTCGCCATTCTGGCGGCCTTTATTGGCGGTGGTCTGTCTATTTATATGCGTATGGAACTTATGAATCCTGGCGTTCAATATATGGACAGCGGTCATGTTTGGAACGTATTCACCACCGCCCATGGTTTGATCATGGTGTTTTTTGTGGTGATGCCGGGCCTCATTGGCGGATTTGGTAACTGGTTCGTGCCGATTATGATTGGCGCACCAGATATGGCCTTTCCGCGGATGAATAACATCAGCTTCTGGCTATTGCCACCAGCCTTTATCCTGCTGCTTTTGTCAGCGGTGATGGATGGCGGTGCTGGTGTTGGCTGGACGATCTATCCGCCATTATCATCAACAGCCGGTACGCCTGGCATGTCGATGGATCTGGCGATCTTCTCGCTTCACCTTGCTGGTATTTCATCAATTCTTGGTGCAGCTAACTTTATCACCACGATCTTTAACATGCGTACGCCGGGCATGACTTTGCATAAAATGCCATTGTTTGCATGGGCCATGTTGATCACTGCGTTTTTGCTGTTACTTGCGGTTCCAGTTCTGGCTGGTGCGATTACCATGTTGTTGACCGACCGTAACTTTGGCACAACCTTCTTTATCCCAGAAGGCGGCGGTGACCCGATCTTGTTCCTGCATTTGTTCTGGTTCTTTGGCCATCCCGAAGTCTACATCATGATTTTGCCGGCCTTTGGCATTGTCAGTCATATCATTTCGACCTTTTCGAAAAAGCCAGTATTTGGCTATCTTGGAATGGCCTATGCGATGGTGGCAATTGGTGTCGTCGGCTTTGTGGTCTGGGCGCATCATATGTATACCGTCGGCCTCAGCGTCGATACGCGTGCCTATTTCACCGCAGCAACAATGGTTATTGCCGTTCCAACTGGCGTGAAAATCTTTTCATGGATTGCCACCATGTGGGGCGGTTCAATCACCTTCCGCGTTCCAATGTTATGGGCGATTGGCTTTATCTTCTTGTTCACCGTTGGTGGAGTGACCGGTGTGGTTTTGTCAAATGCTGGCTTGGATGTGGTTTTGCATAACACCTATTATGTGATTGCCCATTTCCATTATGTGCTGTCACTTGGTGCGGTGTTTGGCTTGTTTGCCGGTTTCTATTACTGGTTCTCAAAGATGACCGGTTACGAATATTCTGAAGGTCTTGGCAAGCTGCATTTCTACGTCACCTTTATTGGCGTGAATTTGACCTTCTTCCCGATGCATTTCCTTGGTCTTGCTGGTATGCCGCGGCGTTATATCGACTACCCGGATGCGTTTGCTGGGTGGAACATGGTTGCGTCAATAGGTTCTTATATTGGTGCTGCTGGTGCGATCTTGTTCTTGGTCGTGATCATCGAAGCCTTTGTTGCCAAGCGTCGCGCCGAAGCCAATCCCTATGGCGCAGGCGCAACCACGCTGGAATGGCAGGTCGCATCTCCACCGCCTTACCACACCTTTGAAGAATTGCCGAAGGTCAAGTAAGGCAGGGCAATAGCCCTAATTTGAAAGGCATTTTGATGGCATTTACATCAAATCAGCAATTGATCAGCGACACCGACGGCTTGTTTGAGCCGTCGGTTGCCGATTTTTGGTCGCTGCTGAAACCACGGGTCATGAGTCTGGTGATTTTTACTGGCTTTGCTGGCATGTATGTTGCGCCCGGTGCGTTGCATCCGTTGGTGTTTGCGATCTCGCTTTTCGCCATTGCTGCGGGGGCGGGTGCCTCGGGAGCAATCAATCAATGGTATGACCGCGATATTGACGCGGTCATGACCCGCACCAAAACGCGCCCGATCCCAGCCGGTGTTATGGCACCCGCTGAAGCCCTGACAATGGGCTTGGTGATTTCGGCGCTTTCGGTTCTGCTTCTTGGTCTTGCTGCCAACTGGCTTGCCGCCGGTTTGCTTGCCTTTACCATTTTCTTTTATGCCGTTGTTTATACCGTCTGGTTAAAGCGAAGCACGCCGCAGAATATCGTTATCGGCGGTGCTGCTGGTGCGTTGCCGCCAGTCATTGGCTGGGCCGCGGTTACCGGCAGCCTGGCAATCGAGCCTTTGCTGCTTTTTGCGATTATCTTTATGTGGACGCCTCCGCATTTCTGGGCTTTGGCGTTGGTTAAGAATGACGATTACAAGGCCGCTAATATTCCGATGTTGCCGGTTGTGGCTGGATCGCTTGAAACGCGCCGGCAGATTGTGATCTATGCTGTTTTGTTGGCACCACTTGCGGTTGTGCCATCATTTATTGGCATGGCGTCGGTTGGCTATGGCGTGATTGCCGCGATTGCTGGCCTGCTGTTTGTGGCAATGAGCCTAAAGCTTTTCAAGACTGGCGATCATAAACATGCCATGCGGCTGTTTGCCTATTCAATCTTGTATTTATTCCTGCTGTTTTTGGGGCTGGTTATTGACCATGCTGTTCTTGATTATCTGGCGGGGGCTGCCTAATGGAACGTCGTCGTCAGCCAAAGACTGGAGCCGAAATGCAGCAAATGCGCAAAAAGCGTAATCTGGCGCTGGTTGGGGTGATTGCCGGACTGGTTGTATTGTTTTACGTCCTGACCTTGGTCAAGATTGGCGGGGCGACATGATCGCGTCCAGCAACACCATTGCGCCAAATGGCAACCGTCGTACCTTGGCCATTCTGGGTGCCTTGGTGTTTGGCATGGTTGGATTATCTTATGCATCGGTTCCGCTTTATGACCTGTTCTGCAAAGTCACCGGCTATGGTGGCACAACGCAGGTAGCCGACAGCGGATCTGGCCAAATTGTCATGGGGCATCCGGTTGATGTGCGGTTTGATGCCAATGTGAATCCGGCGCTAAATTGGCAATTCGTTGCCGTTGACCGCAAAGTGACATTGAATCCGGGCGAGGAAGTGGTGATCAATTACCGCGCCACCAATCTTGGCGACACGCCAAGTACCGGAACATCTACCTTTAATGTAACGCCTGTGAAGGCGGGTTCATTTTTTATGAAGCTCGACTGTTTTTGTTTCATCGAACAAACATTGCAGCCTGGTGAATCAGTCGACATGCCAGTACGGTTCTTTGTCGATCCAGAAATTGTGACGGATGAAAATGCGCGTGACATTAAGGAAATTACCCTGTCATACACATTTTTTACGGCACTCGGGGGCAACTCGTCTACGAGTGGCAGTCAATAATCGAGGGAGAGGTGGCTTGGTAAAATTATTACCAGCCAGATTTTGAGGAGGCGAACATGAGTGGTGCAAATAAACACCCCTATCATCTAGTAGAAGCAAGCCCATGGCCCGCAATTGGGTCGGCCGCCGCCTTTACCGCGGCGATCGGTGGCGTCATGTATATGCATGAGGTTGCCTATGGTGTTGCCGTTTTGGGACTTGGGTTTGCGCTTGTTCTGGCAACCATGTTCATGTGGTGGCGCGACATTGTTCGTGAAGCCGAATATCAAGGACATCATACACCGATCGTTCAGATTGGTATGCGCTATGGCATGATGCTGTTTATTGCATCAGAGGTTATGTTCTTTGTAGCATTTTTCTGGGCGTTTTTTGACCGTGCCTTTTACCCAAATGATGGGGTATGGCCGCCAGAAGGCATCACCACTTTTGATCCGTTTGATTTGCCATTGATCAATACGCTTGTGCTGCTTTTGTCGGGCTGTACAGTGACATGGGCGCATCACGCATTGCAGCATGGAAACCGCAAGGATTTCATGACCGGTCTTGCATTGACCGTTGCGCTTGGTGCGATTTTCACCGTCTTGCAGGCGGTTGAATATAGCCATGCGCCATTCGGCTTTACCGATGGCATCTATCCATCAGTCTTTTACATGGCAACCGGTTTTCATGGCTTTCATGTTCTTGTTGGCACCCTGTTTTTAGCGGTTTGCTGGTTCCGGGGTCGGGCTGGCCATTTCACCGCTGAACAGCATTTCGGTTTTGAAGCTGCGGCATGGTATTGGCACTTTGTTGACGTTGTCTGGTTGTTCCTGTTTGCTGCCGTTTACTGGTGGGGCGGTTGATCGTCAACCGCTGTTTCGGGCATGATGCTCGGCAGTTGATATTGTAAAAAATCGGGGTGCTGGCGCTGGCTTAAACACGCGTTGGTACCCTTTTTGACATGGCGATGCCATGAGGTATGAAAATGCGATTTCGCCCGTTTCTATGGTTAACGATTGTCTCCCTGCCGGCCTTGTTGGTGTTGGTCGGGCTTGGGTCATGGCAACTGCAGCGTTTGCAGTGGAAAAATGATCTGATCGACAGTTTTGAAACGCGTGCGGCGGCGGCGCCAATCGCTGTTCCGGCGGCGGATGCCAGGCTTGATGATGTCGAATTTCGTCGTTTGGCGCTTGTGGGCACTTTCCAGCATGACAAGGAAGTTTTTCTGACCGGCCGAACCTATGAAGGTAATGCCGGTTTTCATATTGTTACCCCTTTCCAGCTTGATGATGGGCGAATCATTTTGATCAATCGCGGTTGGGTATCTGAAGATTATCGCGATCCGGCCAAGCGCGCCTTTTCGCAGATCACTGGGCTGGCAACGGTTGCTGGCATTTTGCGGCAGCCGGGCGTCAAAGGATATTTTGTGCCGGAAAACGAGCCGGATAATGGGTTTTGGTTTACGCTTGTGCCAAGCCAGATCAATCAGCATCTTGGATTGGGCGCGGCAGCGATTGGGCAGTTTTATGCTGATGCCGTTCGCACTTCGGATGTTGTGACCTTGCCGATTGCGGCCAAAACAAAATTGAATTTACGCAATGCGCACCTAAGCTATGCGATGACATGGTATGGCATTGCCTTGGCGTTGATTGGGGTTTATATCGCCTTCCATTATCAGGCTGGCCGCTTGCGGTTTGGGCGTCAGCAAGAGGACTAGAGATGGATTATATCAGCACGCGTGGACAAGATGGTCCATTAGGGTTTGAACAAGCGCTGCTAAGCGGTTTGGCACGCGATGGCGGCCTGTATCTGCCGGTTGAATGGCCGCGTTTCACCAAGGCTGAAATTGCCGCGATGAGCGGCCTGTCTTACTTTGAGCTGGCGGGCCGCATCATGGCTCCATTTTGTGATGGCGAAATCAGCGAAACCGAATTGACCGCGATGGCGGCGGATGCCTATGCCGGTTTTGATGATCCGGCGATTGCCCCGCTGGTGAAATTAAATGACGATATCCATGTTCTTGAGCTGTTTCACGGCCCAACAATCGCCTTTAAAGATTATGCCATGCAGTTTCTGGCACGCGCCTTTGACCGCGCTTTGGCGAAACAGCAAAAGCATGCGGTGATTTTAGGGGCCACAAGCGGTGATACAGGCTCGGCCGCGCTTGAGGCGTTTCAGGGGCGTGATGCGGTTGATGTGTTTATTTTGTTCCCTGATGGCCGTGTTTCGCCGGTGCAACAGCGACAAATGACGTCGGTGATTGCTGATGGCGCTTTTGCGGTTTCGGTTAAGGGCGATTTTGACGATTGTCAGGCACTTGTCAAAACCCTGTTCAATGATCATCAATTCCGCGATCAGGTTGGGCTGTCGGCGGTGAATTCGATTAATTGGGCGCGTTTGATGCCGCAGATTGTCTATTATTTTTCATCGGCTCTTGCATTAGGCTCGCCAGACAAAAAAGTTGCCTTTTCGGTGCCAACAGGTAATTTTGGAAATGTGTTTGCGGGCTATGCTGCGGTGCAAATGGGTTTGCCTGTTGAACGTTTGATTGTGGCATCGAACCAGAATGATATTCTGCCGCGGTTTTTCGAGGCTGGCACAATGGCGCGTGAAACCGTGGTGCCGTCGCTTAGCCCGTCAATGGATATTCAGGTATCGAGTAATTTTGAGCGGTTGCTGTTTGAATTGCTTGGCCGTGATGGTGCCAAGACAGCGGCCGTGATGCAGGATTTTGCGGTAAGTGGTCATTTCACCCTTGACGCTGATGTGATGGAACGCGCCTATGCGTTATTTTCGGCCTACCGGCTTGATGATGCGGGAACGGTTGCTGAAATTGCGATAACAGCCAAGAATGATGGCATGGTTCTTGATCCGCATAGCGCGGTTGGCTTGTCAGCGGCGCGGCGTGCGCATGCTGATGGAACAGTGCCAAAAGATGTGCCGATTATCAGCCTTGCCTGCGCACATCCGGCAAAATTCGAATCGGCGGTAGAAACGGCAACTGGTCAAAAGCCTGTTTTGCCGCCGCATATGGCCGATCTGATGACGCGTACCGAACAAATGCAAACAATTGATGCCAATGCCGATGCCGTGAAATCATTGGTTCTGGCGCGAAAGCGAAGCGTATGACAACAAGAGTAAGCGAGCTTGCCAATGGGCTGAAAATTGCAACAAGGTCGATGCCGCATGCCACCACCTTGTCGGTTGGTATATGGGTCAATGCTGGGGCTCGCGATGAGGGCGATCATGAACAGGGCATTGCGCATATGCTTGAACATATGGCCTTTAAAGGCACCAAACGCCGTGATGCGCAGGCCATTGCCACCGAGGTGGAAAATGTCGGCGGCTTTATGAACGCCCATACAAGCCGTGAAGAAACCGCCTATTATTTGAGGCTATTGCCAGAACATATTGATCTTGGCGTTGATATTCTTGCTGATATTCTGACCGAATCGACCTTGCCTGAATTGGAAATTGAACGCGAACGCGGCGTTATTATTCAGGAAATTGGCCAGTCGCTTGATACACCAGATGATCTGGTCTTCGATCTGTTTTCGGCGGCCTGTTATGATGGTCATACGCTTGGACGGCCGATTTTAGGGACGGTCGACAGCGTTTCGGCATTTCGCCAGCAAGATTTGGAAGCGTTTTTGCGACGTCACTATGGCGCGGGTCAGATGCTTGTTTGTGCTGCTGGATCGGTTGATCATGATGATCTGGTACAGCGCATTGGCGCGCGGCTTGGCCATATTGGGAATGCCACATCTGCGATACGCCATGCTGCATCATGGACAGGTGGTCGCAAAATGGCCAAGCGCGATCTTGAACAATCGCATATTGTTTTTGGGCTTCCGGCCAAAATTGACACAATGGCCGAACGGTTTTCCCTGATGGCATTATCGACCCTTTATGGCGGCGGTATGTCATCACGATTATTCCAGCAGGTGCGTGAAAAACGTGGGCTTTGCTATTCGATTTTTTCATTTTCATCTCTTCATTCCGACGGCGGCAGCTTCTCAGTCTATGCCGGAACATCTGCCAATCAAGTTGATGAAATGTTGGCGGTATGCGCGGATGAATTGGCCTCGGTGGCAGGCGGCGTACAAGCTGATGAAGTGGCACGCGCCAAAGCCCAGATTCGCGCTCATTTATTGATGAGCCGTGAGTCGGTTTCAGGCTGCGGCGATGCGTTGGCACGCCAGATCATGCTTTTTGGGCGGCCACAATCTGACGCTGAATTGCTGGCTGCGATTGACGAGATTGACGGACAAAAGATCGCCGCAATGGCCGCCAGCCTGATTTCCGGCAATGCACCAGCAACGGCCTGTGTTGGGCCATCTTTGGCGGTTATGTCGAATGATGATTTGGCGGCGCGGCTCGCTGCCTAGGCCGTGCCTGCATCGGCAACATAATGCGCTGGATCAACGCCAAGGGTCGCATAGGCCTTCGCCCAGACATCATCGCTTTCAATGCCGAATAAAAGATCGCTGCTTGCTGGGAGGTTAAGCCAGATATTGGCTGCCATTTCCTGTTCCAGCTGGCCTGCATGCCATCCAGCATAGCCAAGCGAAACAATCGAATGAACTGGCCCGGTACCATTGGTGATATCACGAAGGATACTCACGCTCGAGGTCAGGCCAATTTCATGCGTCACGGCAACGCTTTCGGGGCGCTTATAATCTTGGGAATGCAGCACAAAGCCGCGCGTGCTTTCAACTGGCCCGCCAATATAAACGGGCTGGTCGCCGTGAAACCGCGGCGCGCCCATTTCCAGTGTTTCACATAAATGCCCAAGATCAAGCTGGGCTGATCGCTGATTGATCACAACGCCCATTGCCGCATTTTGGTCATGCTGGCACATCATAATGACGCTATGTTGAAAGCGGCTGTCATCAATATGGGGGCTGGCAATCAAAAGCTGGCCTTGCAGGCTGGCCGCAACGCCAAAAGGCGTTACATGGTGCAAATGATTGTCTGTCTGACTTGTATCTTTTCTAACCGTCATTATTTACACTAGGCGGCAAAGCCTTAACAGGTAAAGCAAAACCATTTTCCAAACTGGCCGCAAGCTATGCGTCGATGGATCAGATTATGTCAAAGCCATCCATATCCAAGCGATCATTCACCACGGGTGATCTGGGCCAAATCAAGGCGATTTACCGCCTTTTGGCAGGGTGGTTTATGGCGCTGTTGTTTGTCATTCTTGGCATTGCCTCGCCGCTGCATGCCGCCAGCCAATCAAATATCGCAATGGGCGCTTGGGTTGGTGATCCTGCCTATGGTGAGGTGCGGCTTGTTTCGGCGGTTTCGGCAATGGGGAATTTGGAAGAATTGCCGCTGGGTCTTGAGTTTCGTTTGGCACCCGGCTGGAAAATCTATTGGCGTACCCCCGGTGAAGCTGGATTGCCACCAACGCTTGATCTGCAAATGGCGAATGGTGCACCGCTGCAAAGCTGGATCAAATGGCCAGTGCCAAAACGGTTTAACGCCTTTGGCTTTGATAATTTTGGCTATGCTGATGCGGTGATCCTGCCGGTTGCTGTTCGCGGTTATGACCGCGGCGCGGCGCTTCAGCTTCGTGGCCAAATCGAGGCGCTGGTCTGTTCAGATATTTGTGTTCCCTTGGCAGGCGCGCTGCGGCTTGATCTTGCCGATGGCCCCGCTGAACCATCATCTATGGCAATGACGATCGCGCAATTTGCCGCCAAGGTGCCGCGCATCGATGCGCCATCACCAATCAAGATTGAAACAGCATGGCAATCAGGATCACAACTCAAAATCGGCTTTACCGCCACCAGCCAGCCAGTCACTGAAATTTTTGTCGAAGGGCCAGCGGGCATTGCCTTTAAACAGCCAGTGTTTGCCAATAATATTGCGGTGATCGATTTAGAGGGCGATTTGAAAACGCCGCTTGCTGGCCAGACGGTCGATTTAACCGTCATTGCCAGTGATGATTTTACAATGCAAAGCATCATGGTGCAAAAAGACGCGCCGCTTGCCGGATCATTTGCGGCAGGTAAGCCCGGACCAACTGATGCTAGCGCGATGGTGCAATTCTGGAAGGTAATTGGCTTTGCCTTTCTTGGCGGGCTGATTTTGAATTTGATGCCTTGTGTCTTGCCCGTTCTTGCCATCAAGCTGGCGGCTATTATTGAAGCTTCTGGCCAAAGTCGCGGTTTTGTGCGGTTGCGGTTTGGGGCTGGTGCGATGGGCATTTTGTCCAGCTTTGCCATCTTGGCGGCAGGGCTGGCGGCACTTCGGCTTGCTGGTGGACAGATTGGTTGGGGGATTCAGTTCCAAAGTCCGGTATTTCTGGCAATGATGATGCTGGTTCTGGGGCTGTTTACATTGAATATGCTCGACCGGTTTTTTCTGCCGATTCCGGCTTTTTTACAGGCCAGTTTTCGCGGCAACGGTCAAAATGCGAGTGGCCAAAATGCCAATTGGCAAAACGCTAATGGCCAAAATACCAGTGGCGAGGCACGTCCGGCAATTCTGTTTGGTGATTTTATGGCTGGTATGCTGGCAACCTTGTTGGCAACCCCCTGTTCGGCGCCATTTGTCGGCAGTGCGGTCACTGTGGCGCTTACTGGCGATATGGCACAGCTGTTTGCCGTGTTCATGGCGATGGGGGCTGGTCTTGCTTCGCCGTGGGGGCTGGTTGTCCTATTTCCGGTGCTGGTTGGATTTTTGCCGCGGCCCGGCCATTGGATGGTCTGGTTAAAACGCGGTTTGGCGGGATTGCTGATCGCAACGATGATCTGGCTTGGCTTGCTGATGCAAACAATTCAAGGCGGGCCGGCAGCGTTGCTGTTGCTTGGCCTGATCGGTTTTGTGCTTTTGGCAGTTTTATTCCGTCAAAAAATCGGGATTTTGCTTGCTGGGGCTGGTCTTTTTGCGGGTTTGGCGTTTTTGCCCGCGCCTGCAATCGTTGCACCGCAGGCCAATGGGCTTGTCTGGCAGGTTTGGTCAGATGACGCTAGTGCGGCTGCCCGCGCCGAAGGCATGCTGGTCTTTGTCGATGTAACCGCCGATTGGTGCATCACCTGCAAAGCCAATAAAGCGCTGGTTCTTGAAACAGCCCCTATCTCCCCAATGCTGGCGGCATTAGTTGATGATGGCAAGCTGGTGATGTTGAAAGCTGACTGGACGCGCCCCGACCCACGCATTGCCGCATTTCTGGCAAGCCATGACCGGTTTGGCATTCCGTTCAATATCATTTATGGCCCAAAGGCATCTGAGGGTGTTTTGCTTGGCGAATTGCTGCGCGCGGATATGGTTGAAAAGGCACTGATCAAGGCAGGCATGACCCGCTAGGCGCTTTGTCGGACTTGCATCATCAGGGGCAGCCGTATAAATAGCATTCATCATTCTTTCACCGCATAATTTTCCAATGAAGGCGATCTCATGACCGACGAAATTCTGACCATCGAAGCTGGCCAAAAAATGCCAGAAGCAACCATTCATACCAAATCTGAAGATGGCATTGATGCTGTTGAGACAGCCGATTATTTCAAGGATTGCCGGGTTGTCATGTTTGCGCTGCCGGGTGCATTTACCCCAACCTGTTCAGCGCGGCATCTGCCAGGCTATATCGAACATGCCGATAAATTTAAGGCAGCCGGATTTGACAAGATTGCCTGTCTTGCGGTCAATGACGCGCATGTGATGCGGGCGTGGAGCCTCGACAGCAAAGCCAATGACATTGTTGATATGCTTGCTGATCCGCTGGCCAGCTTTTCAGATGCGCTTGGCATTAGCCGTTTTATGGGGCCAGTCATGGGTCGCCGCGCCGCGCGTTGTGCGATGGTCATCGACAATGGCGTTCTAACGCATATGTTTATGGAAGAGCCAGCGGCGTTTGAAGTGTCTAGCGCCGAGCATGTTCTCGCCAATCTTTAACCGGCAAGGGGCGTGCTGCTCCTTTTGTTTCAGGTTATAACCGGCCTTGCCTTGTCAATTTAGGCAATGGCTTCGGCGGCGCTGCGGGCAAGAACATCACAACGTTCATTCAGCGGGTTGCCAGCATGCCCCTTGACCCAGTGCCACCGCACCTGATGGCGGATCACTGCTTCGTCAAGCTGTTGCCATAAATCTTGATTGGCAACCGGCTTTTTGGCGGCGGTTTTCCAGCCATTGGCCTTCCAGCGGGGCATCCAATCCTTCACGCCATTCATGACATAACGGCTATCGGTATGCAGATCGACAAGCATTGGACGCGTTACCGCATTCAGCCCCATAATGGCCGCCATCAATTCCATCCGGTTGTTGGTTGTGTCAGGCTCGGATCCGGTCAGTTCGCGTTCATTGCCCTGCCATTGCAGGATCGCCGCCCAGCCGCCCGGGCCGGGGTTTGACAAGCACGACCCATCGGTATGGATTACCACCGGTTCTGGCGCATCCTGTGGCATTTAACGGCTCCTATAATGGAAAAGGGTGGTAAAAATTATGGTGCAACGCGCAATCATTGGCTGTTTTGCCCCTATCTAGTCAAATCCATAGGCACCAACACCGGAAACCGATTGGTGAAACCGCAGGATTGACCAATATTCCATTGGGTCTTTTGGGCTGACAAGCGCATCTTTTGGCGTATGAAGCCAATCATATAGGCGAGTTAGGAAAAACCGCATGGCCGAACCAGCCGCCAAGACTGGAATGGCGGCAATTTCGGCATCTGATAAAGGCCGTATTGTCTGATAGCCGTGAATCAGCGACCGAGATTTGGTCATGTTAAAGCTGCCATCAGCCTCAAAACACCAAGAATTCAGGCAAATGCCAATGTCGTAGGCAAAAATATCATCACAGGCGAAATAGAAATCAATCACACCGGTTAAGTGATCACCCACGAACAAGACATTATTGGGAAAAAGATCGGCATGAATGACGCCTTGCGGTAAATCTTGTGGCCATGCTTCCAGAATCGAATCAAGCCGCGTTTGTGTCATCGCTTGCATTGACGGGGCAATTTCATCGGCGCGGGCGCCAACACTGTCTAAAAGCGGCTGCCATGATTGTGGGCCAAGCGCGTTTGAACGGCGGCGGGTCACGCCGCTGGCATGAAGATGCATTTCGGCAAGGCTGGCGCCAAGAGCGCGACATTTTTCACGGTTAGGATAGCGTGAGGATGTGCCATCAAGAAATGAAAATACGGCACAAGGTCGCCCCATTAATTCCTGCAAAATGCTACCGTCACGCGCGGCTACCGGCAAGGGGCAACTCATGCCTTTGCTAGCAAGATGGGTCATGACTTCCATGAAAAACGGCAGATCATCAGCCTCAACGCGTTTTTCATAAAGCGTCAAAATATAATGCGCCTTGTCGGTTCGCAAAAGATAGTTTGAGTTTTCAACACCTTCGGCAATGCCGGCAAAGCTTAGAACATTTCCAAGATCATAGGCCGAAAGAAACGCCGCCAGCGTCAGATCATCTACTACTGTATAAACCGCCATGAAACCTCTAGCTTGCTAAAATGGCCGGTAATTTGAAATTCACTGTTTCGCGGATTTTGCCATGCTCGCTAACGTCAATCTGATAGCGTTGGCGCAGCGCTGAAACAACATCTTCAACCAATGTTTCAGGTGCCGATGCGCCTGCCGACAGGCCAATATGATCAGCCCCATCAACAAGTGACCAATCAATCACATCCTTGTCAGCGATCAAAAAGGCCTCCTTGGCACCAGCCAGCTTGGCAACTTCGACAAGCCGCTTTGAATTTGACGAATTTTCAGCCCCAATCACCAGCATCAGGTCAACCGCACCGGCAATATCCTTGACCGCCTTTTGCCGGTTGGTCGTTGCATAGCAGATATCCTCGCCGCGCGGGCCCGATATATCGGGAAAGCGGAATTGCAGAACCGAAATAATCTCGGCAGTGTCATCGACGGACAAGGTTGTCTGGGTGGCAAAGGCAAGATCCACGCCTTCGGGCGGCGTGACATGCCGTGCATCATCAACCGTTTCGATCAAGGTCACTTCGTCTGAATTCACCTGACCCATTGTGCCTTCAACTTCAGGGTGGCCAGCATGGCCAATCAGCAGAATATGGCGGTGATTATCGGCATGACGCCGCGTTTCGATATGCACTTTGGTGACCAACGGGCAGGTGGCATCAACAGCAATCATGTTGCGGCGTTCAGCCTCGTCCACAACGGCACGGGCAACGCCATGCGCGGAAAAGACAACAGGTGCATCAGTTGGCACTTCATCCAGCTCATCAACAAAAATTGCGCCTTGTGCGGCCAGCCCGTCAACGACCGTCTTATTATGCACGATCTCATGGCGCACATAGACTGGCGCCCCAAATTTTTCCAAGGCAACCTCGACAATGCGAACGGCACGATCAACGCCAGCACAAAAACCGCGCGGCGCAGCAATGGTCAGTTTTTTACGACTTGTTTTCATAAGTATTGTTGTTGCCCGTTTCCTGTGTTTAGGTCAATTGCTGTTAAGGAAAAAAAGCTTTATGTTGGACCTATGAAACAAATGTCATTTATGGCCTTGATTGGCTGCTCGGTTCTTTTGGCTGGTTGTGCCAGTCAAGATGAGGTGGTTTTTTGCCCAACGATAAGCGCGCCCGAAGAAGGGGCGCGTGCTTTTGTGCGGTCGGATGATGCCAAACAGGTTTTTGATGTTCGCCTAAATGGGGTGAATGCCATCTGTACGCGGCATAATTCAGGCGGCACGATGGTGGCGTTGAGCGTTGGGCTGAAGGTAAAGCGTTCGCTGGCTGAGGGTGCGGAAAATGATGTTGTCGCTGTGCCGATGATGTCGGCAATTGTTGATGCCAATCAAACGGTTATTTCTAATCAGGAATTTGGCTATCGTGTTGGCTTTGATAAAGGCAGTGACAGCAAATTCCCAGTTGCGAAATCGAACAGCTTGTTCCGGCCGATGCGCGGCTGGTCATTAGCCTTCGCCCTGCCTATTAGGCCTTTACCCGAACATAACGCAAAAAAACGCCTGCTCATCTGAACAGGCGTTTCTGGGGTCATTGACGACCTTAATTCAGTTTTTCAATCTCGGCAGCGGCACTATCGACGAGGGCAAGACTGGCCTTTTCATCTAGATTGCTGGTGATGATTTCGGTTGCTGTAGCGACAGCCAGGGCAGCGGCCCGCTCGCGCAGTTCGGCAACCATGCTGGCTTCGGCAGCTTTGATCTTGGCATCGGCCTGCTGTTCACGGCGTTTGACCGCAGCAACAGCATTTTTCTCAGCTGTTTCACGAATGCGCTGAGCCGTCGCTTCGGCCGATTGCAAAATGGCTTTTGCTTCTTCAGCCGCTTCGCGATGAAGCCGCTGATAAGATTGCAGCTCTTCAAGCGCCGCTTCGCGCAATGCCGATGCTTCTTTCAGCTCACTGCTGATTTTTTCTGAACGCTCATCGAGCATGGCGCCGATGGCACCACCCGCTTTGCGCCAGACAAGGGCAATAAAGACCACAAAGCCAACCGCTACCCATACCGATTCAAGAACGATTCCCTGTTCCATCAGTTTGTCTCCTGCTTGGCAAGTTTCGTCGCGATTGATGATGCGGTTTTGCTGGCCTGCGCGCTGCTGGTTTTGATACCGGCAAGCGAGGCAACCGCTGCCATGGCAGCTTCAGCAGCAACATCATTCAGGTTAGCCATTGCACTTGATTTGGCTTCGGCAAGTTTGGCTTCGGCAGCACCAACTTTTTCGGCCAGCTTCCGAGCGATTTTTGCATCAGCAGCTTCGGCTTTTTTGGAGGCTTCCATTGCGGCTTGCTTGGCAAATTCAGCAGCTTCAATACGCGCCTTTTCAAGATCGCTCTCGTAATCGGCACGAATTTTGGCGGCATCGGCACTTGCTGCACGGGCTTTTTCAAGATCGCCATCCACGGTTTGGCGACGCTCTTCGAGAACAGCACCAATGCGTGGCGTTACGATTTTGGCCATAACCAGGTAGCCTGCACCAAATAGCACAACCAGCCAGAACAGCTGTGATGGCCATGTGGCGATATCAAGCTGTGGCAGGCCCGGCTCGCTAGCGCCAGCTGCAAAAGCCTTTGCCGACATGAAAGCCGGAAGGGCGACTGCAATTGCGGTTAGCCGGTTTCTTGTATTTTCCGTCATTTTTATCCCCTTGCCCGCCTGCCGGTTGTGGATCGAAAACGAACCGCAATGCCGGCAAGCAAGTCATGGAATGTTTGTTGCGAATTCGGGTCTTTTTACAGAGCGAACAAAAGCAACAGGGCAACAACCAGTGCGAACAAAGCAATCGCTTCGGTCAGGGCAAAACCAAGAATGCCGATACCGAAAACTTCACCACGAGCCGCAGGGTTGCGTGCGATAGAGGTTACAAGTGCAGCAAAGATGTTGCCAATACCAACACCAACACCAGCAAGAGCGATAACGGCCAAACCGGCACCGATCATTTTTGCAGCTTCTACTTCCATAATCATAGTCCTTCCATGAGTTTCTATTTTGTTTAGTTCAATTCACACCGCTGCGATTCCCCAGCGGATTCGGGTAGGCCTCTGCGCCTAGTGTAGATGCAGGGCGTCGTTCAAATACATACAGGTCAAAATTGTGAAGACATAGGCTTGCAGCGCAGCAACCAACACCTCAAGACCGGTCAGGCCAATCAGCGCGATAAACGGCAGCAGTGATCCAGCCATTGCAAGCCCGCCAGCGCCAGAAATCATCACGGCAAGACCAGCGAAGACTTTCAACATGGTATGTCCTGCCAACATATTGGCGAAAAGTCGAACCGACAGGCTGACCGGACGCACGAAATATGAAATGACTTCGATCACAATCAAGAAGGGGATCAGCACTTTTGGCGCGCCAGCCGGAACGAAAAAGCTGAAGAAATGCAGGCCGTGCTTAAATAGGGCAATGATCGTCACGCCAACAAACACAAAGGCGGCCATCGCAAAGGTCACAATGATCTGCGAGGTAAAGGTATAAGAATAAGGGATAAGCCCAAGCATATTGCCAAACAGCAAAAACACAAAAAGCGTAAAGATGAATGGGAAATAGGGGCGGCCTTCGCTGCCAACATTGCTTCGCACCATTTCGGCAACAAATTCATACATCATTTCTGCCATGCCCTGCATGCGGCCTGGAACCATATCGGCCCGGCGCATCGCGCTGATCAGAAAAATGGCACTGACGCCAACGGCAAGCAGCATAAACAAGCTAGAATTGGTGAATGACACATCATAACCACCAAGCGACAGTTCAACCAATGGCTTGATTTCAAACTGCTCGACTGGTGAATGCATTCCTTCAGAATTGCTCATTGCCTGTCAGCTCCCTTGATCTTCTTTGTCTGATGAGTTTTTATGCTCATCGAAATAACCTGCGGCCAAACCTCGGCCAGTAAATACACGCCAAACATTCAACATGCCAGCGATTGCTCCCATAAAAAACATCACCAACATAAATAGCGGCGATGTATCAAGCCATCGATCCAGCGCCCAGCCGATAAAGGTCACCAACCACAACACCGGCAACAAGCTCGGTGGCAACGCGTCCCATGATTGCTGCCATGCCTTCGGGAAGGGCAGATCGGCCAGGCCGGTCTTTTTCTTCCCGCTGCGCTTGCAGCTTATCCAGACGACGGTCAATCTCCGCGAGACGTTGTTTGTCCCCTTGCGTATCTTTGTCGTTCATCTGGTCATCCCAATCCTAAAAAGCCGCGTCCGTTGCAGCAGGATATGGCGGGTTCACACGAAGCTATTCCTATGATTATCCAATACCGAATTGAGCAGGCGAAATGACACTGTTATGGCCGGCGACAACCCCTACCGAAATCGCGCTCAAAATAGGGGGGTGGGTTGGTCTTTGTCAAGCCTTCAATGGGTGTTCTTTTGCCGCAGATTTCTGCGGATTAGCTGGCTTGCGGAAATGTTCATGGTGAATCGCTGAAAAGCAGGGGCTAAGCAACCGCATTATCACGGATTCTTTCAGCTGTCTGAAGATCAACTGAAACCAATTTCGATATGCCGCGCTGTTCCATAGTGATGCCAAAAAGCCGATCCATGCGCGCCATTGTCATGCGGTGATGCGTAATCACAAGAAATCGGGTGTCAGTTTGGTCACAAATATCACGCAAAAGATCACAGAACCGAACCACATTCGAATCATCAAGCGGGGCATCCACCTCATCAAGAACACAAATGGGCGCCGGATTCGTCAAAAAGACCGCAAAAATAATCGCCAGCGCGGTCAGCGCCTGTTCGCCGCCCGATAAAAGCGACAGTGACTGAAGGCGTTTACCCGGTGGGCTTGCCAGAATCTCAAGCCCAGCCTCAAGTGGATCATCGGCATTGGTAAGCTGTAATTCCGCCGTGCCACCGCCAAACAGCTTTTTGAATAGCCGCTTAAAATGCTCATTCACCTCACCAAAGCTTTTCAAAAGACGTTCGCGGCCTTCACGGTTTAGCTGGCTGATCGCTGCGCGTAATTTGCCAATGGCGGCAATCAAATCATCACGTTCGGTTTCCATACTGGTGATGCGCGTTGCCACATCTTCCATTTCCGCTTCGGCGCGCAAATTGACAGGGCCGATATTATCGCGTTCGCGGATCAGGCGATGAACACGCTCTTCCAGAACATCAAGACCGGCAAGCGCCTCGCCATCTGCGATGCTTGCAATTTCAGCAACATCTTTTGGCGCGCAATTCAATTTATCCGCAATGCGGTCTTTCAATTCGGCAAGGGTGGCGTTGCAGCGTTCTTCGGCGGCTTCGGCGCGGATTTGGGTTTCACGCGCTGTCACAAGGGCATTGTCAGAATCGCGTTGCAGTGATTCGGCCTCGGCAAGGCTGGTTTCGGCAAGCCGAAGCGCATCGGCCGCATCTTGACGATTCTGTTCGGCAATTTCCAGCCGATCACCTATCTCAAGACGCTGTTTGGCGATGGTTTCGGGAAGCGTTTCCAAACGGTGCTGTTCCTGATTGCCATCAATCAGGCGTTTTTCCAATTCGGCAATGCGGCCGCTAGCGCCGTCAAGACGTTGCTGCCATGCGCTTGCTTCTTGATTACAGCTTGATTGGCGGCGGGTTGCCGTGCCAACCATATCGGCGAGGCGTGTTTCGGCCTGCATCGCCTCGGCAAGGGCGGTGCGTGATGTTTCGGCGGCGGTTCGGGCCACCGCTTCGCCAGCACCAAGGGCGGTATCATCAGCAAGCGCCGCAATTTCAACCTCGCAATTCGCCAGACTGGTGGCTAATTCATCAAGGCTGGTATTCAACTCGGCCGCCCGGTCGCGCCCCGCCGCCAGTTTCAATGCGTCGGATTCGGCGCGGCGGCGGCTGTCACCAAAAGCCTGTTCGGCCTGCATGCTGGCACCACGACAAGATTGAAGATGCTCACGCGCGGCGAAAAGTGTTGTTTCGCTGGCGCTGGCGATGGCACCGCTTTGATCCAGTTTTTGACCAGCCTTTGCCGCGTCATCTTGCAAGGCGTCAAGACGGCGGCGCTGGCGGATACGCTCGGCGCCTTTGTCAGATTGATTGGCATGGCGCACAAAACCGTCCCAGCGCCAAAGACTGCCCGATTTGGTGGCAATGGCCTGCCCGGGAAGAAGGCTGAATTGCAAGGCTTCGGCTGTTGATGCGTCATCAACCACGCCAACACCGGCAAGTGACGCTGCCAGCGCTGGTGCCCCCGCTACAAAATCAGCAAGCGGCATCGTGCCATCTGGCGGGGACAGGCTGGCCTTACTGCCTTCGCGCCAAAACCCCTGATTACCACTGCCAACCGGCGCCGATAATTCATCCGCAAGATAGCCAGCAAGCGCGGTTTCCATACCGTCACTAACCGATAGCTGATCGGCAATTGGCGCAGCATCATGGTCGCCAAGATCGGCCAGCAGATATTGTAGTGCATCAATTTCCGCCTGAAGGCGGGTCATGTGGGATTCGCTGTCGCGTTTGGCGTTCAGCGCAGATTCGGCAGCAGCATTCGCATCGGTAAGGGCTTGTTCGGCCGCTTCCAAGGCTGATTTGGCGGCCATGAAATCGGCTTCGGTTTCTTGTTTGGCCTGATCTGACTGGTTGGCTTGGGCAAGCAGGGTATCAAGCGATAATTGCGCCAGCGCGGCATTTGCCGATTGAATGCGGTTTTCGACATCCTGTTTGCGGCTGGCCAAACTATTGCGGGTGGTCGCAGCGGCGCGAAGGGCGGCGCTGGCCTCGGCAAGATTGGCTTCATTCTGGCTTGCGGTCAGGCGTGCCGCCTCCAAAACATCCTTTGCCGCAGCCTGTTGCGGGCTGGCTTCGGCAATTTGAATGGCCAGGGATTCGGCTTCATCGGCAAGCCGCGCAACGGCTGATTTTGCATCATCAAGAAGGCTGGTTTCGCGGGCGATATCTTGGGTAAGCTGGTTTTGCCGATTGGCAAGCTGGGTCAGGGCATCGGTAACACGCGCCTCTTCACGATCCAATTCTTCGCGGCCAAGCGCCAAACGTTGATATTCGGCGGCTTTTTCAGCCTCGCTTGCCCGCAGGGGCGGAAGCGATGCGGCAATCTCGCTTCGGGCGGTGGCGCAGCGGGCGGCAATTTCGGTGCGCGCACCAACATCTAATTTGGCTGCGCCAAGCGCGGTGGTGGCGGCATCGCGATCCTGTTCAGCGGCCATCCAGCGGGCAAGAAGGAATTGGGCCTCGGCTTTACGAATGCGATCGGCAACCGACCGATAACGTGCAGCTTGGCGGGCTTGTTTGCGCAAGGAATCACGTTGTTCGATTAGACCGGCGATGACATCATCAAGCCGTTCAAGATTGATTTCGGCTGCGCGAAGCCGTAATTCGGCCTCATGTCTTCGCGCATGCAATCCGCGAATATTTGCCGCTTCTTCGATCAGAGTTCGCCGGTCAACGGGTTTGGCACCAACAATCGCGCCAATGCGCCCCTGACTGACAATGCCGGATGATCGCGCGCCGGTGGCGGTATCAGCAAACAGCAATTGCACATCACGCGCCCGTGCCGGTTTGGCATTCACATAATAGCTGCTGCCTTTACCGCGTTCAATTTTGCGGGTGATTTCCAATTCATCAACATCATTGAATTCGGCAGGGGCCTGGCGATGACGGTTATCAAGCTGAAGGGTGATTTCGGCAAGATTGCGCGCTGGGCGCTGTTCGGTGCCGCCAAAAATCACATCATCCATTTCGCCGCCACGCATTTGGCGCGCCGAGCTTTCGCCCATAACCCAGCGAAGCCCTTCAACGATATTGGATTTGCCGCAGCCATTTGGCCCAACAATGCCAGTTAGGCCGGAATCAATCTCAACCTCGGCGGATTCCGCAAAGGATTTGAATCCGGCCATTTTCAGGCTTCGAAAAATCACATTAACAACCTGTCATTAGTGACGTCTGAAATCAGGCGTCCGTTGCATTTATCTTGGCAGCAAAATCTTCATATGACAGATCGCCAGAAATGATGGTTTTGTCATTGACCACAAAAGATGGTGTCGATTGTATTTCCCAGCTTTTATGGGCTTTCTGACGCATTTCAACAATCGCTTCAAGAAGGGATCTGTTGCCCATCACTGCGTCAAAATCGGCGGTGCTCATCCCGGCAAGCCGCGCCATTTGCGATAAGGCGGCAAGCGGATCAGGATTGCGTGCCCAGCGATCAATATCTTTCAAAAGCATTGAAATCATTGGAAAATATTTATTTTTTGGCAACGCCCGTGCCAGCGCATGGCCACGGAGCGCAATTTGATCAAGCGGGAAAGGCTGCATCTCAAACCGCACCATGCCAGTATCAATCAGCCGTTTTTTCACATCGGGAAAGGTATTGTTGTGAAAGCTGGCGCAATGCGAGCAGGTCATTGAAAATAATTCAACGACTTTGATCGGGGCATCATCCTTGCCAAGAACGCGCGGTGAGGTCACATGCGCGATCGTTGGCTCAAGGGCAAAGGCAGCGGTTGGCAAAAGCGTTATCGCGGCACCTCCCAAAAGGACAGCGCGGCGACCAAGGGCTAAATTCATTTGGTTATGGTTCATCATGAGGCAATCATAATCCAAGGGGAAAAGTGGGGCAATGCACGATTTAAGGACAATGCCAATTAATTTGGGTGCCAATCCTTTGTGTTGGTCTTTTGCGCTAATTCTTTGCCCCGTCATCCTCGCCAACCGGCCCGCCGAGCCGGCGAAGCGCCGCGCGCAGTTCGGGTGATTTGATATGTTTCAGTTTTTCATCGAGCGTCCAAATATCAGGCGCATCCGAAATTGTGGCAGGTTTTTTGGGCGGCGTTTCAGGGCGTGAAGGCGGCAGATTTTGCACAAGGGTGATGCGGCCAACAGCCTGATATCCAAAGGCGGCATTTACCTGATCAATGATCTGGGCTGACATGGCTTGGGCTTGCGGGCCGCGACCCGAGGTGATTTGCAATTTCAGCGTTCCGTTATTGCTGTTGCCACGCGGAAAGTGAATATCTGCTGGTCGGCACCATGCAGCCGTATCGCCAACAATATCATGCCAATGCGAAATAAGGCGGCTAATCGCAAAACCACGTTCCTGCGCCGATGGTGCGACCATTGGTTCGATCATGGTCGATAGCCGCCGCATTTTATTCAATCGGTTTTTGGGCGGTTTCACCATGATTTGCGATGCCGGTTCAATTGTTGGTTGATGAATAAGAATAAAGGGTTTTGGGCGACTTGACCCAATTGCCGAATACACTAGCATGACCGATCCCTGATGCAAAATAGGCCAAACAAGATAAATAGACAGCCATAACGCCAAATCAGATTTTCGAATAACAGGATATAATCGCGTGGGTAATAATAAATCGCAAACATTCCCAACTGCCGCTTTGTTTGGATGGTATGGCAAGCATGGGCGCGATTTGCCATGGCGTCGCCGCTGGCCAGATTTAGCGCCTGCCTATCATGTTTGGCTGTCAGAAATCATGCTTCAGCAAACCGTTGTGGCAACAGTGGTTCCCTATTTTCTCGATTTTACCCATCGCTGGCCAACCATCAATGACCTTGCGTCAGCGCCGCTTGACGATGTGTTGGCAGCATGGGCTGGTCTTGGCTATTACGCCCGCGCCCGCAATCTGCATAAAGCTGCGGTGATGGTGGCGACTGAATGGGGCGGACAATTTTCCGGCGATAATCGCCATGCTAATAATCCTGCTGATTTTCGCGCTCTTCCAGGCGTTGGCCCCTATACTGCTGGTGCTATCGCTGCCATCGCGTTTGGCCAGCAGGCCGTGGTTGTTGATGGGAATATTGAACGGCTGTTCAGCCGCTATTTTGCGATTACTACCCCGCTACCAGCGGCCAAAACCGAAATTGTGGCTGCCTATGCTGCTATCTTGCCGGTTGATCGCCCATCGGATTGTCCGCAAGCCTTGATGGATTTTGCCAATGCGGTCTGCACACCGAAACAGCCACTTTGCGATGGCTGTTGTTTTGCCGAATCATGTCAGGCTTTGGCGCGCGGCTTGGTTGAGCAATTACCGGTCAAGCCTGTCAAAATACCCAAGCCGGTTCGGCGGGCGATTGCCTTTGTGGCGGTAAATGATCAGGGCAAGATCTTTTTGCATCGCCGCCCCGATAAAGGTCTTCTTGGCGGCATGCTGGCTTTTCCTGAAACCGGCCTTGCGTCAAAACAGGCGGATCAAAATCTTGATCAGACAATGGCACCATTTGCCGCTGATTGGGTTTTGCTAGATGAACCTGTTTTGCATGTCTTTACGCATTTTGCGCTTGAGATGAAAATTTGCCTTGCCCGCATTGAGGGGACACCGCAGCCAATCGCCAATGATATCGAAGGCCATTGGGCAAAGCCGCGCCCAGCCGATTTGCCAAGCCTGATGCGCAAAATATGGAAAGCCGCCGCGGCAATGCCGTTATAGCCAAATGCCAGCCGCTAGCGGCGGCTATTAATGATTGCTCTTTTAATGATTAAAGTGGCGCATGCCGGTAAACACCATGGCAATACCGGCAGCATCAGCCGCCGCAATCACTTCATTATCCTTGACCGATCCGCCAGGTTGAATCACCGCGGTTGCCCCAGCTTTGATCAAGGCTTCAAGACCATCGGCAAATGGGAAAAACGCATCTGACGCCGCGACTGATCCAATCGTGCGGGATTGCGGCCATCCATGAATTTCGGCAATGTCTGACGCCTTGTGAACGGCAATGCGGGCGGCGTCAACACGGCTCATCTGGCCTGCGCCAATGCCGGCGGTGCTGGCGTCTTTGACAAAAACAATGGCGTTTGATTTCACATGTTTGGTGACTTTCCACGCAAATAGCATATCGGCAATTTCCGCTGCGCTTGGGGCACGTTTGGTGACGATTTTCAGATCGTCAGCACTGACCATACCGCCATCGCGTGATTGCGCCAGAAACCCACCCGCAACCGATTTGATTTTGATGCTGCTTGTGCTTCGATCGGGCATGTCGCCGGTGATCAACAGCCGCAGATTGGGCTTTGCCGCCATAATGGCCTTGGCGTTATCGCTGGCATCAGGTGCAATCACCACTTCGGTAAAAATGCTGGCAACGACGGTGGCGGTTTCGGCATCAAGTGGCCGGTTCATGGCAATGATGCCGCCAAAAGCACTAACAGGGTCAGCCGCCAATGCGGTTTGCCATGCCGCTACAAGATTTTCACCGCTTGCCACGCCGCAAGGATTGGCATGTTTGATAATGGCAATCGTTGGCTTGTCGAATTCGGCAACGAGTTCAAAAGCCGCATCAGTATCATTGATGTTGTTATAGGATAATGGCTTGCCTTGTATTTGCAAAGCCAAGGCAACACCGGGCCGGTTATGGCCAGTTTTATAAAGGGCGGCTTGCTGATGCGGGTTTTCACCATAGCGCAAATCAATGATTTTTCGCCCAGCGGTTGATGTGATTTGGGGCAGATTTTCGCCAAGGCTTGTTGCCATCCATCCTGAAATGGCGCTGTCATAAGCGGCCGTGCGGGCAAAGGCTTTTGTCGCCAGACGCCGCCGAAGCGCAAGGTCTGTTCCGCCCTGATTTTCGATGGAATCAGCAACATCACCATAATCAGCAGGGTCGCAAAGAACGGTTAAAAAATCATGGTTTTTGGCCGCAGCGCGCAGCATTGCAGGCCCGCCAATATCAATTTTTTCAACAAGCGAATCATGGTCACTGGTTTGCGCCAATGTATCTTCAAACGGATAGAGGTTTACCACCAAAAGGTCGATTCCCTCAATGCCTTGCGCCGTCATGGCGGCAACATGATCATCAAGGTCGCGCCGCGCCAGCAAACCGCCATGAATTTTGGGGTGAAGCGTTTTGACGCGCCCGCCCATGATTTCAGGAAATCCGGTCACATCGGCAACATCGGTAACGCTAAGACCGGCACCGCGAAGCAGGCTGGCAGTCCCGCCAGTTGATAAAAGATCAATCTTGGCCGCGGCAAGCCGTGTGGCAAGCTCGATAAGGCTGGTTTTGTCTGAAACCGAAAGAAGGGCGCGACGAATAGGAACAGATGAAGAAGAGGTCATGATATGGCTTGCTAATCCTGCCTAGCAGAAAGGTTGAATTTATGGCGGTCTTTATGGCCGAGCTTGGCTTGAAAGGCAATTGCCGATCGCGATTAAATCGCCCTTAAGCAATATAGCCAAGCGTGACAAGATGCATCATCGCGCCAGCCAAGGTGGCCAATCCCAAAAGCCAGAAAAGCCCGAGCCCGCACCCAAAGGCCAGAAATGCACAAACCAACGTAATCGCAATCACCCGCGGGTCAAGGCTTGCCAGATCGGGGGTCAGAATGTGGATTATGCCAACATTGGTCATGCTGGTTTCAGTAAAAAACAAATGCAGCGCAAACCACGCAAATAAATTGGCAATCACGCCAACAACGGCGGCCATAATGCTTGCCAATGCGCCTTGCAAACGTGGCTGATATGTTAGCCAGTCAAGATAGGGCGCGCCGGCAAAAATCCATAAAAAACAGGGAATGAAAGTTGCCCAAAGCGCAATGGCGGCACCCGCGATCCCATGGGCAATGCCCGCTGATTTAAAGGCCGCCAAAAAGCCGACAAATTCAGTCACAAGGATTAATGGGCCGGGGGTGGCTTCGGCAAGGCCAAGCCCGTCCATCATTTCAGTCGGTTGCAGCCAGCCAAGCTGGCCAACGACATCTTGCGCAATATAGGCAAGCACCGCATAGGCACCGCCAAAAGTCACCACGGCAAGTTTGCTGAAGAAATAGCCAATTTCGGCAAGCAAAGGCGCATTGGTAAAAAGATCAATTGCCAATAATGGCCCCCACCAAATTCCAGCCCAGATTAAGATGGTTTTGACCGTGTCTTTGCCGTTTGGCAAAGGCGGCAATGTTGTGGTTTCTTGGGGTTGGCGATTGCTGGCAAAGCCATAGATTGCTGCCATCGCAATGATCAGGGGAAAGGGCAGGGCAAGAATGAAAATGCCACAAAATCCGATGGTGGCAATCACCCATTGATGCGGCGTTTGCAGGGCTTTTCCGGCAAGCCGGGTCAATGCTTGCAAAACAATTACGACAATTGCCGCTTTCACCCCTAGAAACAGCGCGCCAACAATGCCGAAGGTACCGAAATAAACATACGCAATGCCGAGGCAAAGCATGATCAAGGCGCCGGGCAGGACAAATAGCAAGCCGGCAACAAGCCCGCCAAGAACGCCATGCGTCCGCCAGCCAGCATAGGTGGCAAGCTGCATCGCTTCGGGTCCTGGAAGCAACATGCAAAAACTAAGCGCATTTAAAAATTGTGCTTCGCTCAGCCAGCGTCGTTCGGCAACAATCAGCCGGTGCATCAGCGCAATCTGCGCGGTTGGCCCGCCAAAGGATAACAGCCCGATCTTGCCCCAGATGGCCGTTGATTGCACAAGCGGTGGCGGCGTCTTTTTGCCGATATTATCTGATTTGGATCGGGGCGGGGTCTGGGTCAAAAATGCAAACTTTCAGTGGCGGTCGAATTCTTGAGGTAATCATATTTTGCAATGATTGTCATTTGCCAAGACGGTGTTTTACAACGGCTCGTTCCGCTGAAATGCCCATTTGACGTCAACAGCGCCGACCGACCGAAGATCGGCAAGCGGCACATTAATAACAATCTGCTGACAATTCTTGCGCCCATCAATATCAAAAAACAGGGACGTATCCAATGCCACTGATGCGCTTGCCCGAAATACCCAACCTGTGCGATTGCCTCGGATCTTGATCAAAACCCGTTGGTCGCGAAGCATGGCAACAGTCACACGGGGGTGTAAATGAAACCGAATAACCGCCATACGGGCAATTTCACCCGGCGCGCCAGAATATTCCAGCCGATCAGCCCCGCGAAGATTGCCGCCGCCGGTTGATAGATATAATTTGCGATGATGAATAACGCCATGCGATGTCTCATAGCCACTATGGCTGGCAATTGCGAGCAGTCCGCCTTCGGCTGGCCCCATTTCAACATCAGATATTTTGGCAAGACGGCCGACGGTAAAATCAGACGAATTCTGGCCATCAAGGGTTAGGGTCGAATGCGCTTTGGTCGAGCTTAGCAGGCGGTGAAGATTAACATCGCCGGTAATCTGTCCCGGATTTACCACCAATAGATTCTGCCCAACGGCAAATTCGAAACCAAGCGTGCCAAGCCCCACCACATCCGCGTGTTCGGCCGGTTGTCCAACATCCATGATCACGGTTGATCGCCCCGATGAGAATCGTAAAAAACCGCTGTAGGGGGCTTTTTGCAACAGCTTGCCCTTTTGCCCTGCGCGCGCCAGCGTTTCGTCGATGGTTTCAGGATCGGAAAGGCCGGCACCGTTAAATCGGGCAAATTGCCCATCAGCATGACGCCACATGCGGCAGATTGCGCCCATTTTGGCAATTGTTTTATCAAGCCAAGCAAGCTGTTCAAGCTGGTTTGCAATGCCGCTGTTCCTAATTTCGATAAGATCGCGCATGATGGCTAGATGTCTGTCGGGCATACGGCTTTTATGGCCACCATCAGCATGGATCATGCCGTCAATCAGCGGCACCAGAAATTCCATCAGATTATCAAGGTCGCTGGCATCGGCACCAAGTGCGGCCTCGGCAATGATCAGACCGCGCAAGGCACCAACGCGGGCATCATGATCATAGAGCCGCTTCCAATCAATCGCCAAACAGCGTGCCTGCAACCCTATTGAGTTGCTGATTTGCTGCTGGAATGTTTCATCGGCAGAACTGCCATACCAATCATAGCAAAAAACCAGATTTGCCAGACGTTTTCCCATGATATCAGGCTGCCAGCTTTTGGCGTTCCAGCGACTATTGACCTTAAGCCAGTTGCTGATCAGGCTTCGCGCCCGACTGCGCGCCTGGCTGCCGCCAAATGAGCGTAAATCACGAAGCCATTCAAAATCGTCAAAACCGCCACTGCTGATCCTCCAGTTTGAACCGCTGATCATGATCTGCGATCCCCTGCTTGCCGCGCCGCGCCAATGATCGGAATAGCCAGTGATGATTACATTTGGTTTGCTGCCACGCAAACTCCACAAAAACAGGCCTGTGTGTCGGAATAGCTGTTCAAGCTTGCCAACACGCCATGAGTCAGGAGTTTTGCTGCGCTTCGCCATTACTGCCTGTCGTTTGCCACGATTAAGAGATGAATGCGTTCCCGCTTATTCTGAAGACATCAACCGCGCGATGAAAAAACCATCAACCCCGCCAATATCAACATAGTCGCTTGGCAGGATGCGGATACAGCCTGTTTCGGTGATTGATTTGGCAAAGATGCCAGCCTCATCAGCGGTAATGGGATCAATGCCAAAGCGCCCATCAGCGGCATTGATGACGGCGCTGATGATATCTTCACCTTCTTCGGGTTGTAATGAACAGGTGGCATAAACCATGCGGCCACCCGGACGAAGCCAGCCAAGCGCATTTGTTACCAGATCCCACTGAATTTGCTGTAGGGCAATAATGTCTTCGGCTTCGCGCTGGTTCAAAATATCCGGCCGTCGTCGCACCGTGCCGGTTGCCGAACAAGGCGCATCGACAAGAACCGCATCAACCAGCGCATCAGGGCGGTAGTCAACACCATCCGCAAGCACAAGATCAGCCGGTAGTTTCAGGCGTTTCAAATTGCGCCGTAACCGGTCGAGCCGTTTGCGGCTATTATCAATCGCGGTGACGCGGCCGCTAGCGGCAATCAATTGCGCGGTTTTGCCACCGGGCGCCGCACATAAATCAATAACTGCTTCGTCTTTGACGATATTTAACAGGCGGGCTGGCAAGGCAGCGGCGGCATCTTGCACCCACCATGCGCCTTCATCAAAACCGACAAGCAAAGATGGATCGCCATCAAATTCACGGCGCAGGCTGTGATTATCAATCAGGCGGGCGTCAAGCTTGACCGCCCAACCGGTGACATCGTCTTTGACTGAAATATCAAGCGGCGGTGGCATCATGGCAAGACCGGCAATGGCGGTGGTGGCTTCCTCACCCCAATAATGCCGCCAGCTTTGTTGCAGCCAGCTTGGCAGATTATCCATGTGGCTGGTGGCTTCAAACAAGCCCTCGCCTTCACGGGTGAGGCGACGCATGACCGCATTGGCAAGCCCGCACAACCGGTCAAATCCGGTTTGGCGCATCAGCTCGACCGTGCTGTCAACGGCGGCATGCGCCCCTGTTTTCAACAGCAAAAGCTGCGCTGCGCCCATTAGCAGGATAAGATTGGCATTGGCTTGTGCGCCAAAGGGTTTGCGCGCAACAAGCGGGGCAAGCACGCGCTCCAATTGGCCGCGATGGCGAAGGCTGGTCGTTGCCAGCAAACGAACAAAACGGCGATCACGATCTTCTAATTTGGGTAATTCATGACTTGATGAAAGCGCCTTATCAAGCTGAATGCCCTCATCAACGGCGACCAGCAGATCAAATACGATACGGCGGCTTGTTAGCGATGTCAGAACGGCTTTTTTTGGCGCTGCATCGGGCGTTTGCCAGCTGGCTTTGCGGGTTTGCCGCTGGTTTTTGCCCGCCATGCGGCGTTGGCTGTTTTATCGCCATTCGGGTGCGAGGCTGGCCGGTTGTTATTTGCAGATGGTTTGCCCGAAGATGAATGATCGGTGGATTGGCGCTCACCACGGTCTGCCGGCCGCAGCTTTGCCGCCCTTTTCGGCGTTTCTAAACGCAAGAGAGGCTTGTCAAGGCGGGTCAGTGTCGATGGGGTTTTGCGATCAGGCATTGAAAATTCCGATGGTTCATCTGCATAACGTGGCTGATGACTTGTTTTTGGGCGTTTAAGGGGGCATATACCCATTCATGGAAAGAGACAAGAAAAACACGCCCGCAACGGCCGCTGAACCGGTCGATAAAACCGTGCAAAATAGAGATAATCTGACGAAAAAAGCGGTTGATGGTGAAATGCCACCCGAGGTGAATGGTCCCAAAGGACCCGAGCCAACGCGCTATGGTGATTGGGAACAAAAGGGACGTTGCACCGATTTTTAAGCCATATGGTTTTGGCGGGATCGGCTTTTCGGGCTGCCAGCTGGCAAATGAGGCGTCGTGATGACACGGGTGAAATCTGGCATATTGGTGAGTGCGGCGCTTCGGCAAGCCAGCATGAATTTTATTGATTGCGTTCTGGCACGCCGCGGCGACGCTGATGCAGGTGCCATTTTTGTGCATATTGATGCGCTTGATGGGCGTCATAAATTACTGGCGCGAAGCCTTGATTTTGATGGCAATTACGCGTGGCAGATTATCACCAGTACCGAATGGGTAGATGGCGAAACTGCCGCAAGCCGTCTCGCCGCTGAAACGAAGATGGATCACGATGCCTTTGTTGTTGCGGTCACTGACGCCAAGGCGCGAAACCCGTTTGACGCGCTGTGAGTTGGCATTTGCCCGAAGGAAGGCTATAAAGCCGTCATGACCAGCATTGATCAAATCAGACAGCATCGACCGGCGCCTTTGTGTGGCACCCATGATGGATTGGACTGACCGGCATTGCCGCGTCTTTCACCGGCATCTTGTGCCCGATGCGCTGCTGTTTACCGAAATGGTAACAGCCGAGGCGGTTATTCATGGTGATCTTGACCGGCTTCTTGGCCATGATGAAATTGAACACCCGCTGGTGCTTCAGCTTGGTGGCAGCCAGCCCGAGCGTCTGGCGGTGGCGGTTGAACGCGCTGCTGACCAGGGATTTGCCGAAATTAACCTGAATGTTGGATGCCCATCTGATCGGGTGCAATCCGGCCGGTTTGGCGCCTGTTTGATGGCCGAGCCTCAATTGGTGGCCGATTGCTGTTCGGCGATGATGGCGGCGAGCGATTTGCCGGTTACGGTTAAATGCCGCATTGGAATCGATGATATGGATCCCGAGACGGGACTTGATCAATTTGTTGATCGGGTTGCGGATGCTGGGGTTAAAATATTTTATCTTCACGCCCGCAAAGCATGGCTAAAAGGCCTAAGCCCAAAGGAAAATCGTGCCATTCCGCCGCTTGATTATGACCGTGCGCGCCGTCTTGCCATGCGCCGTGATGATCTTGGGGTGATCTTGAATGGCGGATTGGAAACCAAAGCGCAAATCGCCACTGAAATTACTGGTTTTGCTGGGATGATGCTTGGGCGCGCCGCCTATCGCACGCCATATGTTTTGACCGAAATCGCCAATGATGTTTTTGGCGCAACGCCGCCAAGCCGTCGCCAAGTAGCCGAAGCAATGGCCGATTATGCCGATCGGATGATGGCAAATCATGTGCCGCTTCACAGCATAACACGGCATATGCTGGGGCTTTATGCAGGCCAACGCGGAGCCAAACATTGGCGCCGCCAATTGGGTGAACAGGCGCGGCTTGCTGATGATGGTGGCGCGTTTATTCGCAAGGCCGCCGATGAATGCGAAATTCTGGCAGCAAGGCTGGCCGCCTAGTTGGAGTCGCGTTGCCGAGTTTAAGGTAAATGATAGGGCATCGCCTTCATGTTTGGCGATAAATGCCCGGCAATATCTCGATTTTTTAGAATTTTTGAAATGATTGGATGATGAAAACATGAATGATCAGACCCCGTCTGGCAACGCCAAGGACGATGAAACCCCGCCATCAAATGGGCGGCGCATGCTTCTTGATTTTGGCCCGCTTTTGCTGTTTTTCGGTGCCAATTATCTCTACAGCGACCTGATGTTCAGCGTGAAGGTGCTGGTGGTGGCAACCCTTGTGTCACTTGCGGCAAGCTGGGTTCTTGAACGCCGCATTCCGATGATGGCGGCATTTGGTTGTGCGGCGCTGGTGTTTTTTGCCGGATTGACCCTCTATTTCGATAATGAATTATTCATCAAGATCAAACCGACGATCCTGACTTTGATGTTTGCGGCGGCGATTGCTGGCGGGCGTGCCATGGGGCGCAACCCGCTTGCCGCGATTATGGGATCGCAGGTCAAGCTGACCAATGATGGCTGGCGGATCATGAGCTGGCTATGGGTGGCGATGTTTGCCTGTTCGGCGCTTGCCAATGAAATTGCCTGGCGAAGCCTTAGCACCGACTCATGGGTGACTTTCAAGGTGTTTGGCCTGACCGGTATTTCGCTTGGGTTTGTGTTGCTAAGCCTGCCGATTATCCAGAAACATCAGATAAATGATCAATGACCTGATATCTGTTGGTGTTGATATGTGATTGGTGCGGCGAGCCGGCCTGACCGGAGCCCAGAATAGGCCCATATTTGACCAAGGGTTGACCAAGGGTTGTTTTGTTCATCATCATCAGTTTTGATGGTGAAATATGACAAAATACGACCTTTTGTCGATCCAAGCACAAATTCAGTCGTCTTGATTTTACATTCATAAAGACAGTTTCTACAAAACTTTTGATAATGGGTTTATATGAGTGCTCATTATCTTGTCACATTTTGGATTGTCAGATTTAGATTTGACACTAGGGCTGCGACACGAAAATGCCTTGGATCCGGTGTAGCGCTGGACTCACATGATTGCACGTAAAGGCGTGTCGATGAAAAGGAATGATCATGGCTGATGAAGATGAAATTATCCTAGCTGATTTGGACAATGATGAACTTGTCCAGCAGATGCATGATGACCTTTATGACGGCATGCAGGATGAGATTGTTGAAGGTGTCAATATTCTGCTTGGGCGGGGCTGGACACCTTATGAAGTTTTGACCAAAGCGCTTGTCGAAGGTATGACGATTGTCGGCATTGATTTCCGCGATGGCATCTTGTTTGTTCCCGAAGTTTTGATGGCAGCCAATGCGATGAAGGCTGGCATGGGTATTTTGCGGCCTTTGCTTGCTGAAACAGGCGCGCCACGCGTTGGCACGATGGTGATTGGCACGGTCAAAGGTGATATCCATGACATTGGCAAAAACCTCGTTTCGATGATGCTTGAAGGTGCCGGTTTTGACGTGATTGATCTTGGGATCAATAATCCGGTCGAAAATTATCTTGATGCGCTGGAAAAGCACAAACCCGATATTTTGGGCATGTCAGCGCTTTTGACAACAACAATGCCTTACATGAAAGTTGTTGTTGATGCGTTGGTCGAAAAAGGGATCCGTGACGATTATATTGTTCTTGTCGGCGGCGCGCCTTTGAATGAGGCCTTTGCTGAATCAGTTGGTGCCGATGCTTATTGCCGTGATGCGGCGGTTGCGGTGGAAACAGCCAAGGAAATGATCAAGGCTAAATTGGAACGTGAACAAGCAGCTGGTTAAACCGGAAAAGCCAGCACGCCTAGCAGATCATTGCCTGTGGTGCTTTGGCGCGTGAATTGCTGGTGCTGATCGATCAATTGCCGGATGGCGCGGTTTCCTTAACCTGCCTTCCGGCATCTTGGCATAATCACCCTGAAAAAATTGTTCCCGGCCTCAAAAGGAAAATTGCGGCTGCCCGCCGTGCCGGAATGGATATTGCCGTTGCTTATGGTGATTGCGGCACGGGTGGTGCGCTTGATCACCTTCTTGAGGCGGAAAATATCCCCCGCATCGCTGGGCCGCATTGTTATGAGATGTTTCTTGGCAAACCCGAATTTGACGCCGAGATGGAAACCGCGCTTGGTACGTTTTTCCTAACCGATTACATGGTTCGTCATTTCGAACGGATTGTGATGAAAGGCATGGGGCTTCGCCAGCACCCGCAATTGCGCGATATGTATTTTGCGCATTACACGCGGGTTCTTTATATTGCGCAAACCGAATCTGAATCGCTTCAGGAAAAGGCGCGTCAGGCGGCAATCGAACTTGGGCTGGATTATGAGTATCGCTATACAGGCTATGGTGATTTTAACGGATTTTTACACAAGCTGGCTTGAGATACACACATCGTCTTAGGCTTGGTATTTTTCAAAGGAGCGCCGTGATGGCAAATCTGATTACCCTATATTGGCGCGATATTCCGGCGCAGGTGATTGCCGAGCGCGGCCGTGGGCGCAAGCGTGAGCAGGCTAAGGTTGAATTGCCGCGGCGCTTTTCAATTGCCATTGACGCGGCAGCAATGCGCGATGGCGCAGACTCAACCGATGATTATCTTGCCGAATGGCGACGCTCGGAACCGGCGCCATGTGGTGAAGATCTTGACGCTGAAGCGGCAGCGCATGCGGCGGCGCTTGATGCGGAATATACGGCTGATCGCGTGCAGGCATTGTTGGAAAATGGTGGTAAAGCCGCCGAGTAAGGCATCTTATGCTTGGTTCTGCCTGACAATGTCGTAATCTGCAAATTGGAAGACGTTGGCAAGCCATCTTGTTTCAGATCAAGCGGCCATTCTGCCCAGCATTAGGGCAATGGAAATTAGCGTGAACCCTTCAAGCGTTCATGGGGTGAAGAAGAGTAAAATGAGGATTGATATGACAGCGAATATCCAACAGATCCAGCAAGCAGCGCAAGGATGGTCAATCGAGGTAACACCAGCAGGTGCCACCAAAATTGACAGTTTTGCCGCTTGTCTTGCGCCTGAAACAACCGTCAATGTCACCTTTCTGCCCGGAACCGACCCGATGGAAACTGTGGCGGTGACAAAGCGGTTGCATAATGAAGGCATGAAAGCGGTGCCGCATTTAGCCGCACGTTCGTTAAAAGATGTCGATCAGCTTGATGGGCTGCTTGCCGCTTATCGCGCCGAAGCTGGCGTCGATGAGGTGTTGATCATTGGCGGCGGTGTCGACAATCCGGTTGGCGCATTTGATAATTCAATGCAGATTCTGGAAACCGGCCTGTTACAAAAACATGGCATCATGCGTGCCGGTGTTGCAGGCCACCCCGAAGGAAGCCCTGATATCAGCGACCTTGAAATTGCCGATGCGCTTGCCGCAAAAAATGCTTTTGCCAAACGCGAAGGGATGAAGCTTTATATCGAAACGCAATTCTGTTTTGAGGCACCAATTGTGCTTGATTGGGAGAAGCGCGTTCGCGCTGCGGGCAATGAATTGCCAATTCGGATTGGCATTCCGGGGCCAGCGACGATTAAAACGCTGTTCCGCTTTGCCCAAATTTCCGGCATTGGCCCGTCAATGCGATTTATTTCAAAACAGGCGCGCAATGTCGCAAAATTGATGACCGTTCAATCGCCGCATATGCTGCTATCTGATCTGGCATATGGCATGGCGAGTGATCCTGATTGCCTTATTGAACATTTCCATTTTTACCCGTTTGGTGGATTTGGAAAAACCGCTGCCTATGCGAATGCAATTGCGGCAGGCGATATCCAACTTTTGCCTAAAGGCGGGTTTGACGTGATTGGCACAGCGGCCTAGGTGGCCGCATTCTCAGGAGCATTTTATGACAAAGACCCTTATTTCGTCGCATAAGCAGGAAATTACCATCGGCTTTGACTCGCCATTTTGTGTCATTGGCGAGCGCATCAACCCAACCGGACGCAAGCTTCTTGCCGCCGAAATGGCCGCTGATGATTATTCGCGCGTGCTGTCCGATGCATTGGCGCAAGTCGAGGCGGGTGCGACGATGCTTGATGTGAATGCTGGCATTCCGATGGCGGATGAGCCGGCAATTCTTGCCAAGGCCATTCAGCTTGTTCAAGAGGTGGTTGATGTGCCGCTGGCGATTGACAGTTCGATCGTTGCCGCGCTTGAGGCTGGCTTGTCCGTCTATAAAGGCAAGCCGCTGGTCAATTCGGTGACTGGTGAGGAAGAACGTCTGGAAGTTGTTTTGCCGCTGGTCAAGAAATATGGCGCGGCTGTTGTGGCGATTTCAAATGATGAAACCGGCATTTCCGAAGATCCGAATGTGCGTTATGAAGTTGCCAAGAAAATTGTCGAACGCGCGGCTGATTATGGCATCCCGCGTGAAGATGTTGTTGTTGATCCATTGATCATGCCGGTTGGCGCTATCAATTTGGCTGGCCGGTCGGCGCTTGATCTGATTATTCGTCTTCGCAATGAATTAAAGGTGAATACAACTTGCGGCGCGTCGAATATTTCTTTTGGCCTGCCCAACCGTCATGGAATGAATGCCGCGTTTTTGTCAATGGCAGCGGGGGCGGGGATGACCTCGGCAATTATGAACCCGCTTCACGCCGAAGAAATGACCGGCATTATGGGTGCGAATGTGATGAACGGAAATGATCCCGAATGTCGTCGTTGGATTCAAAAATTCCGCGAACCTGTTGTGCCGGGTGAAGGTGGGCGTGAACGTCGCCAGACCCGCCGCCGCCGCAACGCTTAATCGTCGCAAATTGGTGGCAATGTGATGAGCAAAAGCAAAGAGGAAGCTGCCATGACATCCGATAAGGCAGCCACTGATCAGGTGAAAGTGGTGTTTACCCCATCTGGCCGTCAAGGATATGCTCCGGTTGGAACGCCGGTTTTGACCGCGGCACGCCAGCTTGGTGTCGATATCGATTCGGTATGTGGCGGACGGGCTATGTGCGGCCGCTGTCAGGTCGATGTTGGCATTGGTGAATTTGCCAAACATGGTTTGAAATCGGGCGCCGATCATCTGGCTGCGGTGACGGCTGTTGAAACCCGATATGCCGACAAGCGCGGCCTGATTGATGGGCGGCGATTGTCATGTCAGGCAAAATTACTAAATGATGTGGTGATTGATGTGCCACCTGAAAGTCAGGTTCATAATCAACTTGTTCGCAAAGAGGCCGATGGCCGCTCAATCGAGATGGATCCGATTGTGCGTTTGTGTTTTGTCGAGGTGCGCGAACCAGACATGCATGAACCATCAGGCGATTTACGCCGCCTGATCGAAGCCTTAGAAGGGCAATGGCCAGATCGTGTTACTGGCGATATCACTTGTGATCTACATGTTATTCAGCGGTTACAGCCGATTTTGCGTCAAGGCAAATGGCATGTAACAGTGGCGCTTCGTGACGGGCATCAGATCGTGGCCATTTGGCCCGGCCTCAAAGACCAGATTGCCGGTGTTGCGATTGATGTGGGGTCGACCACCATGTCGGCGCACCTTTGCGATATGGTTACTGGTAAGGTGCTGGCCTCAACGGGGGCGATGAATCCACAAATCAGATTTGGTGAGGATTTGATGAGCCGCGTATCATACGGCATCATGAATCTGGGCGGTGCAGCCGAAATGACTAAGGCGGTGATTGCTGGATTACAAACGCTGATTGATGGTGCGGCAAAACAGGCTGGTCTGAGCGGTGAAGATATTGTCGAGCTGGTTTTGGTTGGCAATCCGGTGATGCATCACCTTCTTCTTGGCATTGATCCGGTTGAGCTGGGTGGTGCGCCTTTTGCCTTGGCGGTTGATGCGGCGATGGATGTTCGGGCTGTTGAATTAGGACTTGCCATTAATCCGGGTGGGCGGATTTATATCCTGCCTTGCATTGCTGGCCATGTTGGGGCTGATGCGGCGGCTGTGGTGCTTGCTGAAGCGCCGCAAAAGGCCGATGAAATGACCCTGATCGTTGATGTTGGCACCAATGCCGAAATCGTTGTTGGCAACAAGGATCGTTTGTTAGCAGCATCATCGCCAACCGGCCCTGCCTTTGAAGGGGCGCAAATTTCATCAGGACAACGCGCCGCGCCGGGGGCCATTGAACGGATTCGCATTGACAAGGACACGCTTGAACCGAAATTCCGCGTTATCGGTGTTGATCTTTGGTCAGATGAAGATGGGTTTGATGCGGCGGTTGACAAAACTGGCGTCACCGGCATTTGTGGATCGGGAATCATCGAGGTGCTTGGCGAGATGTATCTTGCTGAAATCATCACGATGGATGGGGTGATTGATGGCAGCAAGGCTGCGCAAAATAGCCGGATCGAAGCCGATGACCGCACCTTTTCCTATCGCATCACCGATACAGTTAGCGTGACGCAAAATGATGTTCGCGCAATCCAGCTTGCCAAGGCCGCGCTTTATGCAGGGTTCCGCCTGTTGATGGATAAAATCAATATTCGCAAGGTTGATCGTGTTGTTTTGGCAGGCGCGTTTGGCACGCATATTGATCCGAAATATGCGATGGTTTTGGGCATGATTCCTGATTGTTTGCTGGCCAATGTGCGGGCGGCAGGCAATTCAGCTGGTGCGGGTGCGCGGATGGCCTTGTTGAACCAGGCAGCGCGCCGCGATATTGAAGCGGTTGTCAGACAGATTGAAAAAATTGAAACAGCGGTTGAAGCGTCATTTCAAGACCATTTTGTCAAGGCAATGGCGATTCCGCATAAAAGCGATCCCTATGCCAATCTGGCAGCAGCAGTTGATTTGCCCGTGCGAATTTTAACCGATGAAGATGCACCGGCGCTGGCTGGTGGCAGGCGTCGCGGTGGGCGGCGGCGCTAGGAATTTTCTAGTTTGTATTTTATTGGTCTGGGTTTTTCTAGCCGGTATTTCTCTAACTGATTTTTCTGGCTGGCATTTTTTGGGCTTGCAGGCGTGGCAGCTTGCAATATGGCAAGCTTTTCTGCGGTAGTTTTTGCGTTGCGCCAGCTCGTATAATTCAGCCAGCCAAGGCAAATGACGGCAAAGCCGTAACTGCTCCAGATATAGCTTCCAAAGCCGCCCATATCAAAAAATTCAGCCATTATTCTCCTCCCGGGCGCAGCGTCAGCGCGGCAAGACGGCGTTCGGTCAACAGCGCGCGCATCCGCAAAATCACCAGAATGGCAAAATAGGCATGGGCGGCAATAAGTGTCAGAACCAGCGGTGTCAGCATTGATGAATCAATCGCTGGACCATCACTGCGAAGCAGGCTTGCCGGTTGGTGAAGCGTATTCCACCAATCAACCGAGAATTTGACAATCGGAACATTGATCATGCCAACAAGCGCCAATAAGGCGGCTGGACGGCTGCCGCGTTCGGCGCGGTCAAACCCGTTGGCCAAGGCGATAAAGCCAAGATAGAAAAAAAACAGGATCAACATCGAGGTCAGGCGGGCATCCCAAACCCACCATGCGCCCCACATTGGTTTTCCCCACAACGCGCCTGTAACCAGCGTCAAAAGGGCAAAAACCGCGCCAACTGGGGCAATTGCCCGCGCGGCAATATCGGCAAGTGGGTGTCGCCATACAACATAAAAAAGGCCGCATAGCCCAAGCCCGACATAGCCGAACAAGGCCAGCCATGCCGATGGAACATGAATATAGATAATGCGAACTGTATCGCCTTGCTGATAATCGGCAGGCGCAACAAATAGGCCAAGATATAATCCGATTGCACCGGTGCTTAGGCTAAGGATCACAAGCGGCAAAAGTAACCGATTGGCAATGCGGATGAAACGCGACGGATTGGCAAAATAATCAAACATAATGGCGAGATATATCCTGTTTTTCCGTTGGTGAAAAGTTGCTTGATTGCTGAATGGTTGTGTTCATTAATTTCAAAGACCGGTTTCGGTTTCGCCAATTTCCAAAGCGCTTGCCGCGACCAGCGGTGCCAAGGCCAACAGCAGCGCAAAAACGGCGCCTAAAAGCATTAGATGCGGGCTGATGATGCCGCGGTCACTTTGTGAGGCAAGCGTGCCAAAAATTAGCAATGGCACCGCCAGCGGCAGGATCAATAAAGCCATCAATGCAGTGCCGCGCCGCGCCCCTTCGGCAAGGGCTGCGCCGATCACGCCAAGAAGGGTCAATCCCATGCTGCCAATCAATAAGGCGATCAAAAGGGGTGGCCATTGCTGCGATGGAATATTCAGCATCATCGCCATTAACGGGGTCATGATCAAAAGTGGTATTCCGGCGGTTAGCCAATGCGAAATGGCCTTGGCAAGCGCATACCAGCCCAGCCCCAGCTGGCTAAGGGCGATTTGATCAAGCCAACCATCACGAACATCTTGGGCAAATAGCCGGTCAAATCCGGCAAGTATGGCAAGCAGCGCAGCAATCCAAATCACCGGCACGCCAAGCGGATCAAGAACCGTTGCATTGGCGCCAATCGCCAGTGGGAAAAGCGCAATGATGATCACAAAAAAGACCAGCATCACCCCAAGATCTTGCCGGTTCTGCCATGCGATCAGAAGATCACGTTCGATTTGTGCAAAAAACGGTTTCATGTCACCAGCCCGGGCAAATGCAATGATCGCGGCTGTGCCGCCGCGGCAAAATCAAGATGGGTTGCTGCCAGCACCATGCCACCAGCCGTTGCATGTTTTTGAACAATTTCGTCAAGAATGCGGCTTGATGCCTGATCTAGGCCAGCATTAGGCTCGTCCAAAAGCCAAAGGCTGTTCGCTGGAGCCAGCGCCAATCGGGCAAGCGCCAACCGGCGGCGCTGGCCGCGCGATAAAACCCGTACTGGCAGATCGGCAAACCGGTTGGTGGCAAAACTGGATAGCGCCGTATCAATGGCATTTTCTGTTGCCGAAAACCCGTTAATTTTCGCCCAGCCAGCCAGATTTTCACGCCCGCTAATGGCGCCTGACAACCCATCAGTATGACCAATATAAATAATTGGCAACGCGCATTTGATGTCACCACCCGCAGCGGGAAGGCGGCCAGCGATCGTGCGAAGCAAGGTTGATTTTCCAGCCCCGTTCGGGCCGGTCAAACAGCAAATATCGCCAGCGCTTTGTTGATGTGACAAATTGCTGATGACCAAAGCCATGCCGCGATGCACGCTTAGCTGGTTAATATGCAGGCAATTATCTGCCGCGCTTGGCGCTGGTTTGCGTACCGATTTTTTGTGGTCATTATCTGTCATAGCCACTATCTAGCCGCGCTTGGCCCTTTGGGTCTAGGGGCTTTGGTGTCGCAATGTCATTTTCACCTTGTTAAAAGCCGCAAATACCCTCTGGAAACTTCTCGTTATTTTGGCTATAACATTCTGACCGATTTGAGGCACCCCTCGAGTTGGCCGTTTCATTTTATTGTAGGGTTCGACCTTGAAAAGGAGAACGCCATGTCAGAGACATTGCGCGATGCATGCCGTGCCAGCCTAGATGCAGCCGGAAAAACATATCACTATTATTCGCTTGCCGAGCTGGCAAAGACCTATCCGGCGCTGGAAAAGCTGCCTTATTCGTTGAAAGTTCTGCTGGAAAATCTGCTGCGTAATGAAGATGGTGGTTCGGTCACCAAGACTGATATTGAAGCATTGGCAAATTGGGCGGATAACGGCCAGAAGGGCGAGATTGCCTTTCGCCCGTCGCGGATTCTTCTACAAGATTTCACCGGTGTCCCTGCTGTTGTTGATTTGGCGGCGATGCGTGATGCCATGCAGACAATTGGCGGCAACCCTGAAAAAATCAATCCATTGTCACCTGTCGATCTGGTGATTGATCATTCGGTTATGGTTGACCATGCTGGCGGCAAAGACGCTGCGGCAAAAAATGTTGCGTTGGAATTTTCGCGCAATAAGGAACGTTACGAGTTTTTGCGTTGGGGCGCAGGCGCGTTTGATAATTTTCGCGTTGTGCCACCTGGAACCGGCATTTGCCATCAGGTTAATCTTGAATTTTTATCGCAAACCGTTTGGACACGCGACGAAGATGGCAAAACCTACGCCTATCCTGACTCGGTTGTTGGCACTGACAGTCACACAACAATGGTCAATGGCCTTGCTGTTCTTGGCTGGGGTGTTGGCGGTATTGAAGCCGAAGCAGCGATGCTTGGCCAGCCAATCTCGATGCTGGTGCCAGATGTCATTGGCTTCCGCCTTGACGGTAAATTACCCGAAGGGGCAACGGCCACCGATTTGGTGCTGATGATTGTCGAGTCGCTTCGCAAACGCGGTGTTGTTGGCAAATTTGTTGAATTTTTTGGCCCGGGACTTGACCAGCTATCTTTGGCTGACCGGGCCACAATCGCCAATATGGCACCTGAATATGGCGCGACCTGTGGCTTTTTCCCGATTGACGAAGAAGCGATCAATTATCTTCGTCTGACAGGCCGTGATGATGATCGTGTTGCGCTTGTTGAAACCTATGCAAAAGCACAAGGCATGTGGCGCGAATCAAACGCGGCTGATCCGCAATTTACCGACACATTGTCACTTGATCTTGGCACTGTTGTGCCATCACTTGCCGGACCAAAGCGTCCGCAAGACCGTGTTGCCCTGCCTGGTGTTGCGGCCTCATTTGCCAGCACATTGGCCGAAAGCACCGGCCGGTCAGCGCCAAAATCAGTTGCGGTTGCAGATGCCAATTACAAAATCGCTGATGGTGATGTGATGATTGCCGCGATTACATCATGCACCAATACCTCAAACCCATCGGTTCTGGTGGCGGCCGGTCTTGTTGCCAAGGCAGCGTATGAAAAGGGACTTACCGTCAAGCCGTGGGTTAAAACATCGCTTGCACCGGGAAGCCAGGTTGTATCGGCCTATCTTGATGCGGCTGGTTTGACCAAGCATCTTGACGCGCTTGGGTTCAATACGGTTGGTTATGGATGCACAACTTGTATCGGTAACTCGGGCCCGCTTGACGAAGCGATTGTCAACGCCATTGACCAAAATGAGCTTGTTGTCAGCGCGGTTCTGTCAGGCAACCGGAATTTTGAAGGCCGGGTCAGCCCACATGCGGCGGCTAATTATCTGGCATCACCGCCGTTGGTTGTGGCCTATGCGCTTGCCGGATCGGTTACCAAAGTATTGAGTGACGAGCCACTTGGCACTGATCAGGACGGCAATGACGTCTATCTAAAGGATCTTTGGCCAAGCAATGAGGATATCCGCAAAGTTGTTGATCAGGTCATTTCAGCTGAAATGTTCCGGTCACGTTATGCCAATGTGTTTGAAGGCACCAAGGAATGGCAGGCAATCAACACATCTGGCGGTCTTACCTATGATTGGAATGACGGGTCGACCTATGTTCAGAATCCGCCTTATTTCGAAGGGATGACCCGCGAAATTCCAGAAACAGCAAGTGACATTACTGGCGCTCGCATTCTGGCACTTCTTGGTGACTCGATCACGACGGATCATATTTCGCCAGCTGGCGGCATTGCCCGCGATACACCTGCTGCTGATTTCTTGACCGACCATCAGGTTCGTCCAGTTGATTTCAACTCATTTGGCGCACGCCGTGGCAATCATCAGGTGATGATGCGCGGTACCTTTGCCAATATCCGGCTGAAAAACATGGCGGCCGTAGGGACAACAGGCGGATTTGCCCGTCATGTGCCATCGGGCGAGGTTGCACCGCTTTTTGATGTGGCGTCACGCTATGCTGATGAAGGTACACCGCTGATCATTGTTGGTGGCAAGGAATATGGCACTGGTTCAAGCCGTGACTGGGCCGCAAAAGGCACCTGTTTGCTTGGCATCAAGGCGGTTATTGTCGAGAGCTTTGAGCGGATTCACCGGTCTAATCTGATTGGTATGGGGGTTTTGCCATTGCAATTTCCAACCGGTGTTAGCCGTGAAACCCTGGGCTTGACTGGCGATGAAGAGATCAGCCTTTCAGGTCTTGCCAATGGGGTAACACCAGGCATGGTGGTCAAGGCGGTCTTTACCTTTGCCGATGGGCGAAGCGAGACGATTGATCTGCTGGCGCGTATCGACACAGATGGTGAGGCAACCTATTTCAAAAATGGTGGCATTCTTCAATATGTGCTTCGCCAGCTTGCGGCATAGCTAGCTGATTTCGATCAGCATCAAATAAAACAGTTAAGGGCCAACGCATCCTTGCCTGTTATGTTTCAAAACCCTCGCCATGATCATCTCTGGCGGGGTTTTTCATGTTGGTTTTGGCTTATCACTAAAAAGGCGGGCTATTTGGCTGGATTTCCGCGGCTGGGGCTGCTTATAGTGGCAAACACTAATTTTCTCCGGCGATACAGAAAAACCAGTTTCATATGTCGATTCATTCTTCGCAAAGCCTGACACTGGTTCTTGGCCCGACCAACACCGGTAAAACCCATTTGGCGCTTGAACGCATGACTGGCTATGCCAGCGGCATGATCGGCTTTCCGTTGCGGCTTTTGGCGCGGGAAAATTATGACCGGCTTGTTCGCAAGCTTGGCGTTGGCAAGGTTGGGCTGCTGACAGGCGAAGAACGTATCTTGCCAGCCGGTGCGCGCTATCTTTGCTGTACGGTTGAATCGATGCCGCTTGATGCCAATGCCGATGCCGAACTTGCCAATCGCCGGTTTGATTTTGTCGCCGTTGACGAGGTGCAGCTTGCCGGTGACCGTGAACGTGGTCATGTTTTTACTGACCGGATTCTGCATGCAAGAGGGGCATTTGAAACAATGTTCATGGGGGCGGAAACGGCTGCGCCCTTGCTGAAGGCATTATTACCTGACGCGAAATTTGAATTTCGTGATCGCATGTCGAAGCTTGCCTATGCTGGCCCGAAAAAACTGACGCGTCTTCCGCGCCGAAGTGCAATTGTTGCCTTTAGCGCGGCCGATGTTTACCAGATTGCCGAATTCGTGAAACGCCAGCGCGGCGGGGCGGCGGTGGTTATGGGCCGGCTAAGCCCGCGCACACGCAATGCACAGGTCGAACTATATCAAAATGGTGATGTTGATTTTCTGATTGCCACAGATGCGATTGGGATGGGGCTGAATCTTGATCTTGGACATGTGGCCTTGTCGGCTGATATGAAATTTGACGGGCGGCAAATGCGCAAGCTATTGCCATCGGAAATGGCGCAAATCGCTGGTCGGGCTGGTCGTCATATGAATGATGGCAGTTTCGGCGTTACGGATGGATGTCACGCGCTTGAACCTGAGATGATTGATGCGATTGAACAGCATCGCTTTGCCCCGCTTCGGGCTTTTTACTGGCGAAGCCGTGATCTTGCCTTTTCATCGATTGATCAATTGCTTGGCTCGCTTGAGGCGCCGCCGCCATTGCCGTTTCTGTTTCGCAAAGGTGATGCGCTTGACCATCAGGCGCTAACAGCGCTTGCCAGCCGTGCTGAAATTCGTGATGCGGTGTCTGGTGCGCGTGATGTACGCTTGCTGTGGGCTGTCGCGTCGATTCCTGATTTCCGGCAAAGCCTTCATGAAAACCATTATGACATGCTTGCCAACATTTTTCTGACGCTTGTGGCCAAAGGCGTGCTTGGCAATGATATGGTTGCGAAAGCGATGGCGCAGCTTGACCGGATTGATGGCGATATTGATACATTAATGACGCGACTTGCCTATATTCGTACTTGGACATACATCACACACCGTTCTGACTGGACAGACAGCCCCATCGAATGGCAGGATCATGCCCGGTCAATTGAAGATAGGCTGTCAGATTGCCTGCACGGCAGGCTGTCCGAACGATTTGTGGATAAACGTGCCGCGCATTTGAGTAGAAGATTGAAGGAAACGAAAAATTTGATTGCCTCTGTAAAAGATGATGGCACGGTTCTTGTTGAAGGTGAGGAGGTCGGACGGCTTGACGGTTTTACCTTTCATCCGACACTTGCCGATGGCGAAGATAAAGCTCCCATTCTAGCGGCTGCACGGCGCGGTCTTCCTGACGAGATTGAACGTCGGGTTCGTGCTTTTGTGGCATCGGCTGATCCGGCATTCCGGCTTGGCGCTGATGGTGTTGTGAAATGGCGTGAAGCCGAGGTTGCGCGGCTTGTCAAAGGTGACGGTCTTTATGTGCCGCGCCCCGAACTTGTGGCCAGTGATCTGTTATCAATCGATCAGACCCAGAGAATGGCCCAGCGTTTGGTGAGTTTCAACGCCGCACATGTCGAAACGATTTTAGGCCGGTTGATTATTCTGGAAACACCCGATGCCGCGCCTGTTGGTGATCATAAACCCAAAACAGAACCAAAATCTGCGGTAGTGCCAGCCGATGCGCCTGTTGCCGATCCCTGCTGCGATGCCTGTGCTGCGCCTGCTGCCGATGCGCCCCAAGATAAGGCGCCAATCAGCCTTAGTGGTGCTGCCAAGGGCATTGCCTTTATTCTATATGAACGTCTTGGATCGGTTCCGACTGCCTGAGATTGGCCATTTGATCCGTTCCATGCAGGAAAGCGATAAGCCGCGCTTGGCGCGTTTTGGGCTTCGGTTCGGCGTTGAGACTGTTTATATGCCCGAATTGTTAAAACCGGCACAGATTGAATTGCGAAGCCTGCTTTTCAGCCTCGCCAATGGTGCCTTTTATGAGGGTGCGCCGCCACCGGCAGGGCGTGTTGCCATTGATGCGATTGCCGATGTTCCTGATGCCTATTGGTTGGCGGTTGGGTACCGGCGGCTTGGTCAGCGCGTGATGCGGGTTGATATGGTTGAACGTGTTGCGATGCTGGTTCGTGTTGCGGCACGCCAAGGCCAGTTTAAAATTGCTGAAGACATGTTGTCTTTAGCAGGGGCAACGCGTGAACAAATGGCGCAGATGCTGCTTGATCTTGGCTGTGTGATCGTTGGTGAAGAAGCGGCTGAAGATCCGGAAAAACCGGCATTGCAGATTTTTGAGCGCAAGCGCAAGGCACGTCCACCGCGCACCGATAAAGCGCCAGCGCCAAATCAGCGCCGCGGGACAAAGCCAAAAGATGATCGCAATGCGCAAAATCGAAAGCCAAAATCGGCAGGTGGCAAGCCGCAATCCGACCAGCGCCGCCAAGCCGAAAAACAGCCTGATCCCAATTCACCTTTTGCTGTTTTGGCTGCTTTGAAAACAAAAGCCTAGGCCAATGAATGCTGGCGCGCCAGAAACAGTCATAAGGCTGGATAAATGGCTGTGGTATGCGCGTTTTTTCAAAACCCGAAGCGCCGCCAGCAAGGCCATTTCGGCAGGGCGTTTCCGGCTAGATGGTCAGGTGATGACAAAACCGCACCGCCAAGCCCTATGCGGGCAGGTCTTGACCTTTGTTCAGGGCGATCGGGTGCGGGTGATTAAAGTTGTGGCGATTGGCACCCGCCGTGGGCCAGCGCCCGAAGCGGCATTGCTGTTTGAAGATCTGGCGCTGGTTGAGGCAACGCCTCGCAAGGCGGCAAAAACCAAACCGCCTGAATTTGAGGCGCGTGGCAAAGGCAGTGGGCGGCCAACAAAACGTCAGCGTCGGGAAACTGATCGGCTGAAAACAGGAATAGAAAGTGATGAGGATTAAATGTTAAATCAATTTTCTGAATGGGTTAAAGGATTTTCAGATGGCGGCACGGCTGTGCCATGTGAGGATGAGGCCTTTGTAACCACCATCACCGCGCTTCTTGTCGAGGCGGGTATGGCAGATGGCGATCTTGATGATGCCGAACGCGACGGTATTCTGCATTTATTGACCGAACAGCTTGAACTTGCGGATGATAAGGCAAAGAGCCTTCTTGATGAGGCGATTGCAGCGCATGATTCGCGCATTGAAATTCACAGCCTTGTTCGCCAGATCCGTACCGAAACCGAAATGGATGACCGGATTATCATTCTGGAAATGATCTGGATGGTGGTGCTTGCCGACAAGCAGTTGGATTCGCATGAATCGCAATTGATGCGGCGGCTTGCCGGATTGTTATATATTGATGATGTGCAATCGGGAATGGCGGCAAAACGCGCGCAAAACCGTCTTGGTCTTGCCGATTAGCCGCATCTGCGATAGACAGATAAAAAAGCGAGTTTGACTCAGTTTCATTCTGGCTTTTTAACAAAATTATTTAGAGGAGCTAGGCCGCGAATGACCTATATCGTCAATGATAACTGTATCAATTGCAAATACACTGATTGTGTTGAGGTATGCCCTGTCGATTGTTTCTATGAGGGCAAGAATATGCTGGTTATCCATCCCGATGAGTGCATTGACTGCGGCGTGTGCGAGCCAGAATGCCCGCCTGAAGCAATTCTGCCTGATTCAGAGCCTGAAGCTGAAAAATGGCTTGAGCTAAATCGCGAAATGTCAGAAATCTGGCCGAATATCGGGCAAAAGATCGATGCCATGCCCGAAGCTGAAAAAATGCAGGATGAGACTGGCAAATTTGACAAATATTTCAGCAAGGCACCAGGTAAGGGCGCCTAAATTTTGGCTGCAAGCCACGGCCTGACCGTGATTATGGCCAGATGATTGATTTTGCCCCAAAAATAAGCTATACTATACACAGAAATCAGAGATGAAGCTTGTTTCGCAGCGCGGTTTTGGCCTGCGTTCTGGTTCTGTTGTTTATTGATACAGGCTTTGGCCAACGCATCATCTTTGTCATGAATTGTTTTTTAAAGGCTGGCGGCAAGCAAACAAGCTTTGTTGGCTGCGGCGCTGAGGGAGAATATGGCACGAAAAAGTGAGAGTTCGTTCGAAGAGGGCGATTTTGTTGTTTATCCAACACATGGTGTTGGCCGAATCTTGGGTGCTGAAGAGCGTGAAGTTGCCGGTATGAAGCTCGAAATGCTGGTTGTGCGCTTCGAGCATGATCGCATGACATTGCGGGTGCCAATGGAAAAAGCGCGTGGCCTTGGTTTGCGGACTTTGAGTTCGAAAAAACAAATGGAACAAGCCATCACCACATTGCAGGGCAAAGCCAAAGTGCGCCGCACCATGTGGTCGCGTCGTGCGCAAGAATATGAAACAAAAATCAAATCAGGCGATCCGGTATCAATTGCCGAGGTTGTGCGCGATCTTCACCGCCGCACCAACCAATCCGAGCAATCCTATTCCGAGCGGCAAATGTATCAGGCCGCGCTTGAGCGTTTGGCCCGTGAATTTGCGGCCATTGAAAAAATTGATCAGGATGCGGCGGCGCTTCGTCTTGAAGATCTTATGGACGCTGCCTAGCATTTCGATCCGGCATGATGTCATTTATGCCAATCGGGTTTTGCCAGTCGGTCAATTTTGCATACGGGCAGCTTGGCTGCCCGTTTTGCCGCGTCGGGTTGTGAATGCTTTGAATGGGGTCTTGTCATGGTAAATGCGTTTATTCAGGAGCGTGAATTATTTCCCCCGGCAATACCGTTCCGAAGCGGCTTTCTACAACTTGACAAGCATGAAATCTATTATGAGCAATGTGGCAATTTAGATGGCCAGCCTTTGCTGTTTTTGCATGGTGGGCCAGGGGCAGGAATTGCACCGGCGCATCGGCGGCTGTTTGATCCAAAGCGGTTTCATGTGGTGCTGTTTGACCAAAGAGGCTGTGGGCAATCACGCCCATATGCCAGCCTTGACGATAATCAGACCGATGCGCTGATTGGGGATATCGAGGCGCTTCGCAAATCGCTGAACATCGACAAATTCGTTTTATTTGGTGGCTCATGGGGAAGCACCTTGGCGCTTGCTTATGCGATTGCCTATCCTGAACATGTCGCCGGGCTTATTCTGCGTGGTATCTTTCTTGGCACGCGCGCCGAAGTTGATTGGTTCTTGAATGATATGGGGCGGTTTTTCCCCGAAGCCCATGACCGGTTTACAGGCCATCTTGATGCGGCTGAACGCGGTGATTTGCTGACAAATTATTTCAAACGCTTGATTGACTCTGATCCGGCTATTCATCAAAAGGCGGCTGAATTTTGGGCTTCTTATGAAACCTCCTGTTCAACCTTGCGCGCCGGAAACCGCCATATGGGCGGGGTGGGTGCCTTGACGATGGCGCGGATTGAGGCGCATTATTTTATGAATGACTGCTTTATGCCCAATAATCACATCATGGATAATGTTGGGCGGATTGCGCATTTGCCAGCAACCATCGTTCAAGGACGACATGATGTTATTTGCCCCCCGATTACGGCAAGCCGTCTAGCGGCGAAATGGGGTCGCAAAGCCAAATTGGAAATCATTGATGCTGCGGGTCATTCGACCTTTGAAAGCGGCATTGCGCATGCGCTTATGGCGGCGCTTGAAGAAATCTAGCCAAATTCCTGTTGTCGATACTGTCACAATTTCATTAAAGCGGCATATGATACCGCCGAGGGCAATCTGGCTTAATCAAAATGGCTGGTTTGCGTTGGTGGTTTTTGCCTTTCTTGGAATAGAGGTGACTTTTTATGCCTGTCTCAAAGGATGATATCGTCGAACAAAACTTCCGTATTACCAATAATAATGCAATTGATATGCAATTTGGCAAGCGCGTGCGTCTGCGCCGTACGCTTCATGGCATGAGCCAAGAACAGCTTGGCGCCGAGCTTAATGTTACCGTTCAGCAAGTGCAGAAATATGAGCGTGGCGCAAACCGGATCAGCGCATCACGGCTGTGGGATATCAGTCAAATTCTTGATGTGCCAATCAGCTATTTTTTCGATGATATGTCGGAAGGCACAATGCGCAGTTCACCACGCTGGATCAGTCGTGGCGATAGTGCGGGCGCGTTGAATGGCGACCAAATAAAAGATCCAATGGCGCGGCGTGAAACGCTGGAATTGGTGCGAACATATTACACCATCGAAAAGCCGGCGGTACGCAAGCGGATTGCCAAAATGGTGAAATCAATTGCCACAACGCTTGCTGGCGAATAATCTAATCTCATTACATATAATGGGATGAAAAAAATGACCGATAATGCCGCCAAATCCCCATCGCTGGAAAAGCTTAGTTTCGAAGATGCGCTAAAGGAACTTGAAGGTATTGTCGCATCGCTTGAGCGTGGCGAAGTGTCACTTGATGATGCGATTTCAGCTTTTGAGCGGGGCACTGAATTAAAGTCACATTGTCAGGCGCGTCTTGAAGAAGCCCGCATGAAAGTCGAAAAAATCAAAGTGCCATCTTCGGCTGGTGCGCCTGATCATGCCAGTGATTTTGATATGGGTGAGGCCTAGCTCAAGACATGGTCGGTTTCCAAGAACAATTGCAGCGTGACGCTGCGGCCTGTGATGCTGTTTTGCAGCAATTAATTGCTGAAACAAAAGGGCCAGCAAACCGCCTTCTTGAGGCCATGCAATATGCTGTTTTCAATGGTGGTAAACGCATGCGGGCGGCATTGGTTCTTGGTGCTTGGCGGATGGTGCGTGGCGTTGGCGATGATGCTGCTGCCACCAAAGGCGCGCTTCGCACCGCCGCGGCGATTGAATGCCTTCATGCCTATTCATTGGTTCATGATGATCTGCCCGCCATGGATGACGCTGATATGCGCCGTGGCAAGCCTAGCTGTCATAAGGTTTTTGGCGATGCAACCGCGATTCTGGCAGGCGATGCACTGCAAACAATGGCGTTTGAGATTCTGGCAGGCGAGGCCACGCATGACGAAGCAGCCATTCGCATTCGCCTTGTTGCGCAATTGGCAGGCGCGTCCGGTCTTGCCGGCATGGCTGGTGGGCAGATGCTTGATCTTGAAGCCGAAACCCGTCCTTTTAATCTTGCTGAAACTAGCGAAATGCAAATGATGAAAACTGGCGCGCTGATCTCATGTGCGGTGATTTCCGGCGGTATTGTTGGCGGCGTGGATGACCAGCTATTGGCAGCGCAGGCAGCCTATGCCAAACATCTTGGACTGGCGTTTCAGATTGCTGATGATTTGCTTGATTATGATGGTGATTCGGCGGTTCTTGGAAAACCAGCTGGACAGGATGCGGCGCGCGGCAAGGCTGGTTTTGTGGCGTTGATGGGCGGCGATGCGGCAGCGGCCGAAGCCAAACGGCTAATTGATGAAGCGAAAAATGCGCTTGCCCCATGGCAGGGGGCTGGTGAATATATGCAAGAGTTGGCGATATTCGCCATTACGCGCAAAACATGATAGTTTATCATCTTAGGTTTTTTAAAGCTGCGGCGGAGACTGATAAAACAGGGTCAATGATTGGCCGCAATGGCTGCTAGAATCCAGTTACCGGTTTGCCGGTGTTAAGAGTATGGGACGATAAGGTTAATGCGCACACCGTTGCTTGATCACATAAAAGAGATTGATGATGTCCGGCGGCTTTCCGAGGCTGATTTGCCGCAACTTGCGAATGAATTGCGCACGGCAACCATTTCCGCTGTCTCGAAAACCGGTGGCCATCTTGGAGCGGGGCTTGGCGTTGTCGAGCTGACAGTTGCCTTGCATTATGTGTTTTCCACGCCGGAAGACCGTTTGATCTGGGATGTTGGGCATCAAGCCTATCCGCATAAAATTCTGACCGGTCGTCGTGACCGGATTGAAAGCCTGCGGCAAAAAGGCGGGCTATCGGGTTTTACCAAGCGAAGCGAATCAGCCTTTGATCCTTTTGGTGCTGGCCATTCCTCAACATCGATCTCGGCAGGGCTTGGCATGGCTGTTGCCAGCGAAATGCAGGGCATTTCGCGCAATGTGATTGCGGTGATTGGTGATGGCGCAATGAGCGCTGGCATGGCCTATGAAGCGATGAATAATGCTGGCACAAGCAATAATCGGTTGATTGTGATTTTGAACGATAATGATATGTCGATTTCACAGCCGGTTGGCGCGATGAGCAGCTATCTGTCACGGCTCATCACTTCGCAGCCTTATCATTCGATCCGCGATCTGATGCGCGAAGTAGCCAGCCATTTTCCGGCAGAAATTGAACGGAAGGCGCGGCGTGCCAAAGATGCGGCGCGTGACTTGATGGGCGCAAATTCGGTTTTCAGCCAGCTTGGCTTTACCCATATTGGACCAATTGACGGACATGATATGGCGCATTTGCTGCCGGTTCTGAAAAATCTTCGTGATTCGCGCTCGCATGGGCCGGTATTGGTTCATGTTGTCACTGAAAAAGGTCATGGGCATCCTTTTGCTGGGCCATCGGCAGAAAAATATCATGCTGTTCCCAAATTCGATATTATCACCGGCACGCAGCAAAAATCTGTTGGCAATCTGCCAAGCTATACATCGGTTTTTGCCAATAGTTTGATTGCCGCTGCCGAAATTGATCCAAAGATCGTGGCGATTACGGCGGCGATGCCATCAGGTACCGGTCTTGATAAGGTCAAAGCCCGCTTTCCAAGTCGGGTTTTCGATGTTGGCATTGCCGAACAGCATGCGGTGACCTTTGCGGCGGGGCTTGCCTGTGAGGGGATGAAGCCGTTCTGTGCGCTATATTCGACCTTTCTTCAGCGTGGATATGATCAGCTTGTGCATGATGTCGCGGTGCAGAATCTACCGGTGCGGTTCGTCATTGATCGGGCAGGGCTGGTTGGTGCTGATGGGGCAACGCATGCAGGTGTTTATGACCTTGCCTATCTGTCCTGTTTGCCGAACATGGTCATTATGTGTCCATCGGATGAAGCTGAACTCGTCCATATGGTGGCAACCGCTGCGGCTTATGATGATGGGCCGAGTGCGCTTCGCTATCCGCGTGGCGAGGGGGTTGGCTGTGCTATCTCTGACGCAGGAGAGGTGCTTGAAATTGGCAAGGGGCGGATTCTGCGCGAAGGCAGTGATGTTGCGATCCTGTCATTGGGAACCCGCCTTGGGGCGGCAAGTGAAGCGGCTGACCGGCTTGATGGCGATGGCATTTCTGTTACCGTTGCTGATGCGCGGTTTGCCAAGCCGCTTGATATGGGTTTGATTGATCAACTGGCAATAAATCACAAAGCATTATTGATTGTCGAAGAAGGCAGCCCGGGTGGTTTTGCCGCCCATGTCATGACCTATCTTGGCAATGCTGGCCATCTTGATGGTGGGTTGAAAGCCCGTGCGCTTTGCTTGCCTGATGTCTTTATTGACCATGACAGCCAGCAAGGCCAATTGGCTTTTGCCGGTGTGGATTGTGATGGGATTTATGCGGCGGCGCGCAAAGTGATTCCGAAACCATCGGCAAAAACCGCTGCGCCAAAGTCCAAGAAAACCTCGGCTGGCAAATCATAAATCTGCAAGATTGCGCGGCTATGCGGGGCATCAATCACGATAGGATCATCGGGTTTGGCCAAATCACGAAAAACAAAGCAAGATACGGCTCGACCATTGATGCGGCTGATCAAAAACTGCGTGCCGATGCATTGCTATTGGCGCGTGGTCTTGCCCGTTCGCGTGATAGGGCGCGTGATCTGATTGCCGAAGGTGCGGTTCTGGCGGCTGGCGAGATCGTGCGCAAAGCCTCAAAAATGCTGGCAATTGATTGCGACATTACAGTGACGTCGCCTGGCAATCCGTGGGTCAGCCGCGCTGGCATGAAATTGGCTGGCGGGCTGGCCGAATTTCCGATGATTGAAGTGGCTGGCCGTTATGCGATTGATATTGGCGCCAGCACGGGTGGCTTTACCGAAGTGTTGTTGGCGCATGATGCCGCGCATGTTGTTGCCATTGATGTTGGCAATGGACAATTGGCAGACCATTTGACCATGGATCCAAGGGTGACGGTGATGGATGCCACCAATGCCCGCTATCTAAAGCTGGATATGCTTGCCAAGGCGCCACAGCTTGTGGTTTGCGATGCGTCGTTTATTTCGTTGAAAAAAGTGCTTGTGTCAGCGTTGGAAATGGCGGCTGCCGGTGCTGGTCTTTTGGCCTTGATCAAACCGCAATTTGAGGTTGGCAAAGGGCTTGTTGGCAAAGGCGGCATTGTTCGCGATCACCATCTACATGAAATGGTGATTGCTGATATTGAAAACTGGCTGGTCACTGAAATGGGCTGGCAACATCTTGGAACCGCCGCATCGCCGATTGACGGGCCAGATGGAAACCGCGAATTTCTGCTTGCTGGCAAAAAGCCTGACAAGGCGGGCTAGCCTATTTGTTTATGACAGATCAAAACCGCATTGGGCTTTGTGCCGCATCAATAGATCGGCAAGCACCAAAGACATCATCGCTTCGGCGACCGGAACGCCGCGAATGCCAACACAAGGGTCATGCCGTCCTTTGGTAACAACATCGACATTTTGATTGTCACGGTCAATTGATTGGCGCGGGGTCAAGATCGACGATGTTGGCTTGATTGCAACGCGAACGATAATTTGCTGGCCGGTTGAGATACCGCCAAGAACACCACCCGCGTGATTGCTAAGGAAGGTTGGGGTTTTAAGGCTTTTGCCAGCTCGCATTTCATCACTGGCGAGGCTGCCATCAATGCCAGAAAGCGCAAAACCACCGCCAATTTCAACGCCTTTGGCAGCGTTGATGCTCATCATGGCTGAGGCGAGTTCACCGTCAAGCTTGCCATAGACTGGCTGGCCAAGACCGGCCGGAAGACCATTAGCAATGATTTCGAGAATGGCACCCGCCGATGATCCGGCTTTGCGAACCCCGTCAAGATAGCTTTCCCATTGTTTTGCCATTGCTGCATCTGGACAGAAAAACGGGTTATTATGGCGTTCGTCCCAATCCATGTTTGTGCGGTCAATGGCATGTGGCCCGATTTGCACAACGGCACCGCGAATCTGATAATCACTGCCAAGAACCCTTTTCAAAAACATGTCGGCAATTGCACCAGCCGCAACCCGAACAGCGGTTTCGCGTGCTGATGACCGGCCGCCACCGCGATAATCACGATGGCCATATTTCATCTGATAGGTGTAATCGGCATGGCCCGGGCGGAATTGATTGGCAATCTCGCCATAATCTTTTGACCGTTGATCTTTATTGCGGATTAACAGGCCAATTGGCGTGCCAGTGGTTTTGCCCTCAAAAATGCCCGACAGGATTTCCACCTGATCATCTTCTTGTCGTTGGGTCACAAATTTGCTTGTTCCCGGGCGACGACGATCAAGATAAGGCTGGATCAAAGCTTCGCTAAGCGGCAGATTTGGCGGAACGCCATCAACAACACAGCCAATCGCCGAACCATGGCTTTCGCCAAAGCTCGTTACATTGAATAAGGTGCCAAAACTATTATCGGCCATGCTAGACAACTGAAATATCAGGCGCGTCAACGGCTTTCATGCCAACAACATGATAGCCACAATCGACATGATGGGTTTCGCCAGTCACGCCTGATGCCAAATCAGACAAAAGATACATGCCAGCCCCGCCAACATCGGCAAGCGTCACATTGCGCTTGAGCGGCGAGTTATACTGGTTCCATTTCAGGATATACCGAAAATCGCCAATGCCAGATGCGGCCAAGGTTTTCATGGGGCCAGCCGACAGACCATTGACGCGGATATTGCGTCCGCCAAGATCAACAGCAAGATAACGGATTGAGGCTTCAAGTGCTGCTTTTGCAACCCCCATCACATTGTAATGTGGCATGACGCGCTCGGCACCATAATAGGTCAAGGTCAGCATCGAGCCGCCATCATTCATCATTGCAGCAGCGCGGCGCGCAACGTCGGTAAAGGAATAGACCGAAATATCCATCGTCCGCGCGAAATTATCGCGGCTTGTATCGACATAGCCACCTTTCAATTCTTCTTTGTCGGAATAGGCAATGGCGTGAAGCACAAAATCCAAACTGCCCCATTTTTCTTTCAGCACATCAAAAGTGGCATCCATGCTGGCCTCGTCAGTGACATCGCATGGTATGACAAGATCGCTGCCAACCGAGGCTGCAAGCGGCTCAACCCGCTTTTGCAAAGCCTCACCTTGAAAGGTAAACGCAAGCTCGGCGCCCTGTTCAGCAAGTTTGGCAGCGATGCCCCACGCGATTGAACGGTCATTGGCAACGCCCATGATAAGGCCTTTTTTGCCCGCCATGACGCCAGATGATGATGCTGTATTTGACATGAATGACTGCCCTTTTTCATCGAAAGATAGTTTTACAAGATGTTGTAATGGTCTGATGGCTGGAGTTTACTCCAACACGGGCCAAACATACAAGTGATGCCGTGAAAATCACGGATCATCACCTGTATGGTCTAGATTGGGAAAGGGTGGCTATTGATCTTAACGAAGCGAATAGCTGATCCGGCGAACCACTTCAACGCGTGAACCAACCGCCAAGGGGCTTTTGCTCTCAAGCTTGATGATTTTGCCGTCAAGTTCGATATGGTTTCTATAACCGGTGATTTCGCTGACATTTTCTTCCAGCATCACGGTCGTTACGGTGCAGGACTCCTGCTGTTTATAGCCAACAATGCGGCTGTTTTTCTGGTTTTTTGCATGTTCGCGGCCAAGAATGGCACCAGCAACAGTTCCGGCGGCGCCAGCGCCATTATTGTCGGAAAATTTATTACCGACAGCCGATCCGATCAGGCCACCAATAATCATTGATCCAAGTTCGGAGTTGCCCTCGCTCTCGGCGTAAATTGGCACATCTTCGGTGCGGCAATTGCGCTGATCTGTTGGTGTTTTGCGAATATAGGTTGATGTTAGGGTGATGGTGTCTACCACTGTGCCAACAACCGTTTCAATGCGCGTTTCTGCGACGGCGCTGCCAACCATCAGTGATCCAGACATGATCACGGCGGCAACTGGGGCGAGAAGGCGGCAAAGCGGCGTATTCACTGTCATTCGGGTCATGTTACACCTTTAGGTTTTGGTTTGTCACTTTTGTCATTTGCGGCGTTATTGGCCAAGGCGAAACGATAACAGCCAACAAATGTCTCTACTAGATTCTAAGATTTTAACCATCTGCGGTGAATATGGCAATTCTATGATGTTTTGCATGATTTTTTACATATTTCCGATCACGAGTAAAACCGGTAAACCGGCATGAAACAACAACAACATTAAAATTTGTATCATGGCCGCGTTGCACCAAGTCATCCAAGCCCCTACATTGAATAAGCCCCTTTTGGGCATGCCCGATCGCGGGCCAGATCAATGGAGACAAATTCCTATGGAAATCACTGCCGGAACCGACCCTTTTGCTCTTTTTCAAAACTGGTTTGATGAGGCGGTAAAAACCGAAATCAATGATCCTGATGCGATTGCATTAGCATCGGTTGATGCTAGCGGCATGCCGTCGGTGCGGATGGTCTTGTTACGGCGCTGGTCGCCTGACGGGTTTTTGTTTTTCACCAATTATGAAAGCCGAAAGTCGGATGAATTGCTGGCCACAGGCAAAGCCGCCTTTTGCATGCATTGGAAAAGCCAGCGTCGTCAGGTGCGGGTTGTCGGCGATATCACCAAGGCAACAGCCGCGCAATCCGATGAATATTTTCACAGCCGTGGACGCGGAAGCCAGATCGGTGCTTGGGCATCAGCACAATCACGCCCGCTTGCCAACCGCGCCGCGCTCGAAGCCGAGGTCAAAGCCGTTGAAACACAATTTTCCGCCGCTGTTGAGCGCCCGCCTCATTGGGGTGGGTTCTGTTTAAAGCCGCAGGAGATCGAATTTTGGCATGATGGTGAACACCGGCTGCATGACCGGTTCCGGTTTCTGTTAAAGGCTGATGGTGGCTGGGATATTCAACGGCTGAATCCATAGATCGCCGATCATAATTCGGGCTTGAGATTGCCGTCAGATTTGCGTTTTTGTCTGTTTGCGGCATGCATCGCCCGTTTTTGTCAAAATACAGTCGTTTGCTAGACGCTTTTTGCCAAATTTTCTTCGTACCATAGCTCTGTGATGCGATATGCCCCTTATTGGTGATGTCGCGGGTTAGCTTTATTTTGCGGGAGACTTGGCATGAAGTCGCATGCGCGTGTTGTTGTAATTGGCGGTGGCGTCGTTGGTGTTAGCACTTTGTATCATCTGGCAAAAAAGGGCTGGAGTGATGTGGTTCTTGTCGAGCGTAAGGAGCTAACCTCGGGTTCGACATGGCATGCGGCAGGTCTGTTGCCATTATTCAACATGTCCTATTCGGTTGGGCAAATTCACAAATATTCAGTGAAATTTTATCAAGAATTGCAAGAAGAGACCGGCATGGATGTCGGGTTCCGCAATGTGTCCAATATCCGGCTTGCCAGCAATCAAGACCGGATGGATGAATTTCGGCAATATGCCGGTGTTGCCAGCACGATTGGCGTGCAGGTTGATTTTCTGACACCTGAGCAGGTTCTGGATTATTGGCCAATGGCGAATATCGACGGGCTTGTTGGCGCCATTCGTCACCCGCAAGATGGCTATATCCAGCCAGCTGATTTAACCCAAGCGCTGGCACGCGGTGCGCGTGACCGTGGCGCGGAAATCTATCGCAATACCGCGGTACAGCGATTACCCGCAGTGATGATGGTCTTTGGATTGTTTCCACCGACAAGGGCGATATCACCTGTGAACATGTGGTCAGTGCAACAGGCAATTTTGCTCGGAAAACCGGCGAAATGGTTGGGCTGAATATTCCGGTCATTCCGGTCGAGCATCAATATATCGTAACCGAAGCGCATCCCGATATTCAGGCGCGTCACCGTGATGGCAAGCCCGAAATGGGCGTTCTTCGGGATTCCGAAGGACAATGGTACATGCGCGAAGAGGCCGGAGGTTTGATCCTTGGCCCCTATGAAAAAGGCGCGCCGGTTTGTTATCTGGATGGGCCAGGTGATGATTCCGAATATGAATTATTCCAAGAAGATTTAGAACGGCTTGAGCCGCATATCGAGTCGGCAATGAACCGTGTTCCTGCCTTTGGCGAGTCTAGGGGTAAAGCGTGTTTATAATGGCGCGATTGCCTATACGCCTGATGGCAATCCGATAGTTGGACCGGCATGGGATCTGCCAAATTTCTGGCTGAATGAAGGCCATAGTTTCGGCATTACCGCGGCTGGCGGTGCTGGGTGGCAGCTTGCTGAATGGATTGTCGAGGGCGAACCAACAATTGATATGTTGGGGGTCGATCCGCGGCGTTATGGCAGCTATGCAACAAAATCCTATCTGAAGGTTAAAAACGAAGAAGCCTATGCCAATGTTTTTGTCACGCATTTTCCCGATGAAGAACGCATTGAGGCACGCCCACTTCGCACCGCGCCTTGCTATGACCGGTTAAAAGCGCTTGGCGCGGTTTTTGGACAAAAATTTGGTTGGGAACGAGCAAATTGGTTTGCCCCTGAGGGCGTGCCGCAAGAAGACCATTGGTCATTCCGCCGGTCAAATTATTTTACGCATATCGGCAATGAGGTTCGAAACGTTACTGAAAATGCCGGATTGCTTGATATGTCTGCTTTTGCCAAAGCGCGGATGTCAGGGCCCGGTGCCGAGGCGTTTTTAGATCATCTTGTTGCCAATAAATTACCGAAAAAACTGGGGCGAGTGGCATTATGCCATGCCTTGACCGAACGCGGCGGCGTACATTCCGAATTCACAATTCAGCGGGAAAGCGCAACGAGTTTTTATCTTGTTTCGGCAGGGGCGGGGCAACGCCTTGACCATGACTGGATCAAAAAACATATGCCGACTGATGGCTCGGTGCGGTTGGACAATCTAACCAATTCAATTGGCGTGCTGGTTTTGGCGGGGCCAAAATCACGCGATATTCTTGACAAAATCACCCGCGCCGATCTGTCGAATACGGCCTTCCCATGGCTTTCCGGACAGATGATTGATGTGAATTTGGCACCGGCAATGGCCATTCGGGTGAATTTTGTTGGCGAGCTTGGCTGGGAATTGCATCACCCGATCGAATATCAGAACCATATTTTTGATGCGTTGATGGCGGCAGGTGCTGAATTCGGGCTAAAGCCATTTGGCATTCGGGCTATGGATGCGATGCGGCTGGAAAAATCATATCGTCTGGTTGGCACCGAACTATCAATCGAATATGCGGCATTGGAAAGCGGTTTGCACCGGTTTGTGCATCTGAATAAGGGCGATTTCAAAGGCCAGCGTCAATTGGCTGAATGGCAAGAACGCGGCTTTGCCAATGCCATGGTAACGCTAGAGGTGCATAACACAACCGATGCTGATGCCATTGGCGGCAATCCGATCATGACCGAAGATGGAACGGTGATTGGCCGCGCCACAAGCGGTGGTTATGGGTTCCGACTTGGTAAATCGCTGGCATTGGCAATGGTTCGTCCGGATTTGGCGGCACCTGGTACCAAATTGATGATTGATATTCTGGATCAGCGTTTGCCGGTGACCGTTCTTGAGGACTCGCCATTTGATCCTGACAATGCCCGCCTTCGCGCCTAGCCGCCGAATTGACTGATTATGAGGATTTATTAAATGACTGACACAAACACACCAGATCGCCGTAATCGCCGTGGTGGCGGGCGCGATGCGCGCCGCAGCGCCAGATCTCCAGGCAATCAGCAGGCCGCCGCACCATTCATTACTCGCAAGATAGCCCCTGTTGATATTCTAAGCGATGAAGGCGCCGAGATTATTGAAAATAATGCCGAAACGATTCTTGAGGAAATTGGCATTGATTTTCGTGATGATCCCGAAGCCTTGACGATTTTGCGTGATGTTGGTTGCGATGTTCAAGGCGAGCGTGTGCATTTCCCGCGTGGCCTTGCCCGCCAGCTTTGTTCGACCGCGCCATCTGGCTATACCCAGCATGCCCGCAATCCCGAACGTTCAGTTGAAATTGGGGGGATGAATACGGTTTTTGCGCCGGTCTATGGCCCGCCCTTTGTGCGTGATCTTAATAATGAACGCCGCTATGCGACGATGGAAGATTTCCGCAATCTGGTAAAGCTGGCCTATATGCATCCGGGCTTGCATCATTCGGGCGGCACGATTTGCGAGCCAGTTGATTTGCCAGTGACCAAACGTCACCTCGAAATGGTCTATGCGCATCAGCGTTTTTCCGACAAGCCCTATATGGGGTCGGTTACCGCGCCAAGCCGTGCGCAAGACACGATTGATATGTCAAAAATCCTGTTTGGCGATGAATTTGTTGCCAATAACACGGTGCTGACAAGTCTGATCAATGCCAATTCACCAATGACATGGGATGACACCATGCTTGGGGCATTGAAAGTCTATGCCCGCAATAATCAGGCAACCATCATTTCGCCCTTTATCCTTGCTGGCGCGATGTCGCCAGTATCGGTTGCCGGTACCTTGGCACAAACGCTTGCTGAAGCGATGAGTGGCATTGCCTTTGCGCAGGCGGTTAATCCGGGAGCGCCGGTTATTTTCGGCAGTTTTGCAAGCTCGATGTCAATGCAAACAGGCGCGCCAACCTTTGGCACGCCCGAACCGGCAAAGGTGCTTTATGGCTGTGCCAAGCTGGCGCGTCGTTTAGGCGTGCCGTTCCGGTCAGGCGGATCATTGACTGGTTCCAAAACGGCTGATGCGCAGGCAGCTTATGAATCGACTCATACGATTTTGCCAACAATCATGGGCGGCACGAATTTTGTGTTGCATTCGGCGGGCTGGATGGAAGGTGGCTTGGTTGCCGATTATGCCAAATTGCTGCTTGATGCCGATCAATTGACAATGATGCCAAAACTGGTCAATGGCATTGATCTGTCGGAAAATAGTCAGGCCATGGACGCGCTTCGCGAAACTGGGCCTGGTCAGCATTTTCTGGGGTCGGCGCATACGCAGGCCAATTTTGAAGATGCGTTTTGGCGGTCACAAATGGCTGATAACACAACATTCGAGCAATGGTCATCTGAAGGCAGTGTTGAGAGCAGCGCCCGCGCGTGCAAACGCGCTGGTGAGATGTTGGCTGCCTATGAAGCACCGGCAATTGATCCGGCGATTGACGAAGCCTTGCTTGCCTTTATCGACAAACGCATGGAAGAATTGCCCGATACTGATTATTAAAATCTTTGGGGCGTTTCATGCGGCTGGTAATCTCATGCGACTTAGGTTTGCGGTCACTGATGTGCCTGCAGCCTAGGCAATATATTGATAGCCATATTCCAAAGCAGCATCGGCAAGCCAGCGTTGAACATAAGGGGCGAAGCTGGTGCGACAAATCAGAATAAAGGCATCATCTGCGACAGCCATCAATGTCACCGCAGATAGTGCCAGTAGGCTTTGGGCTGATTGGCCAGCGGCGAATTTCTTTGGATGCAGATCAAGCCCGCAACCTTTGGCCAGAACAGCACGAACCGCAGGCCCACGAAGCGATAGCGCACATAGGCTATCGCTGACATCGGTGATGGCGAAATGCGGTGACGGGATCATCCTATTCAGGCTGTCTTGCAGCTCTTGTTCTTTGCCAGCCTCGCATAATAACAGATATTCATCGGGTCCAAGCCATACCACATGGCGGTCGCCCGCCGATTGAAACCGGTTGGCCTTTGGCGGAAATGTGCAGCCGGTGATCACCTTTACCGTTTTGGCAAGGTCGTTTTGGCCACGCAGATTCAGTTTGCCAAGATGCGCCATCTCACCAAAAACAAGGCCAATCGCACCACCATCAGGATTGGCACTTGTGTTGCTAGCAAGGCCAGAAAGGGCTGTCTGGCCGGAAAAATCTGGTCTGCTGCTTGATAAATTAGCCATTGATGCGCGCTCCCTTTGGATCAAAAAATGCCGTATCGACGATTTCGGCTTTCAAAACCGAACCGTCAAGCATGGGGAAGAAAACCGTTTGTCCCTTTAGCGCATGGCCGCCTTTTAACATGGCCATGGCAATTGAGCGTCCGCAATTTGGTGAAAAATAGGATGATGTTACCTGTCCAAGCATCTTCATTGGTAAAGGCTGGTTCGGATCAAGAACCGCATGCGCGCCCTCAGGGATCACTGTTGACGGGTCGCTGCACAGCAATCCAACAAGCTGTTTGCGATCATCATATTCCATGGTGTGACGCGCCAGCGCCCGCTTGCCAATGAAATCAGGTTTGGTTTTTGAGACAATCCAATCCATGCCAAGATCATGCGGCGTTACCGATCCATCGGTTTCCTGTCCAACAATGATAAAGCCCTTTTCGGCGCGAAGAACATGCATTGCCTCAGTACCATAAGGGGTGATGCCATGCGCTTTGCCTGCGGCCATCAGGCGGGTCCATAATGCCAATCCATGACGCGCTGCCACATTGATTTCGTAAGATAGCTCGCCGGTAAATGAAATGCGGAAAATGCGCGCTGCCAGCCCGCCAATATGGCCTTCCTTCATCGACATGAAAGGAAATTCGGCTGGTGAAAGGTCAAAATCGATACCGGCATCTTGCAAAATCTTGCCAGCATTCGGCCCTGATAATGTGGCAACCGCCCATTGCTCAGTTACCGACGTCAGATAAACCTCAAGATCAGGCCATTCGGTTTGCAGCCATTCTTCCATCCAATCCAAAACCCCAGCGGCACCGCCGGTGGTTGTGGTCATGTGGAAATGATTTTCGCCAATGCGGGTGGTTACGCCATCATCCATGACCATGCCATCATCTTTCAGCATCAGGCCATAGCGGCATTTACCGATACCAAGCTTGCTCCACGCATTGGTATAAAGGCGGTTTAGAAATTCAGCCACATCCCGCCCGCGAATATCAATTTTGCCAAGCGTTGAGGCGTCAAGTAATCCGGCTGTTGTCCGCGCTGCCTTGACTTCACGATTGACCGCTTGTTGCATGGTTTCGCCATTTTGTGGGTAATACCAAGCGCGCATCCATTGCCCAACATGTTCAAAGGTCGCAACATGCGCACGATGCCAATCATCCATGCGAGTCAGGCGAACCGGATCAAAAAGATCGCCAATATCGCGACCAGCGATGGCACCAATATTTGACGGGGTGTAGGGCATCCGGAAAGTGGTTGTGCCAACCGCCGGAATTTCATTGCCAAGCGCATTGGCAAGAATGGCCAAGGCGTTGATATTGGATGTTTTGCCCTGATCGGTTCCCATGCCGGTGGTGGTATAGCGTTTGAGATGCTCGACCGACTGATATCCTTCGCGCGCCGCAAGCGACACATCACTTGCGGTGACATCATTCTGGAAATCGACAAAGGCTTTTGGCCCGCGTCCGGCGGCATGACCATTTGGAATTTTCCATGCGGCAAGCGGACGCCAGCTTTGTTTAGGGCTTTGCACATCAGGCGTATCAAGCGCGGTTGTTTTATGGCCGGTTGCTGTTGCGGCTTTGGTGCCAGCGCGAACCGCCTCTTTCAAACCAGCAGCAAGGTCAAAACTGCCATTACAAGCACCAATGTTAAAGCTTGGCTCATGTGTCGCCGATGGGCGGAAACATAATTTCGCATCATCCCATTGTAATTTGCCGCGGGCTTGTGAATGAAGATGAACCGCAGGTGACAAACCGCCCGACATGGCAATCAGGTCACAATCATGATGATCAATATCGCCAGTGATTTCGGTAACACTGTCATTAACAGGCGCAATCTCAACCCGTGCAACGCGGTGATTGCCATAGGCGGCAATGATGGCATGGCCTTGCAGAATTTTGATACCAGCATCGCGAACTGCACGCATCAGCGGGCCGGTTGCATTTGCCCGAAGATCGGTAACTACGACAAGCGCGCCAGCATGATGAAGATCAAGCGCGGTGCGATAGGCGTCATCATTATTGCAAACAACGATGGTGCGTTGTCCCGGACAAACGCCATAGCGGTTGATATAGGTGCGAACCGCACCGGCAAGCATAACACCGGGAAGGTCATTGCCTGCAAAAACCAATGGCCGTTCATGGGCACCTTGCGCAATGATCACCTGTTTTGCGCGGATTTTCCACAAACGTTGGCGTGGCAGATGCGCTGGGCGTGATGGCAGATGGTCGGTTACGCGCTCATTCAAGGTCAGGTAATTATGATCCAGATAGCCAAAAACCGTGGTTCGGGGAAGCAAGGTTACATTCGGCATGGCGGCTAATTCGGCCACAATATCGCTGATCCAGTTGAACGCCGAAACATCGCCAATCATGATATCGGCTTCGCCAAGCAGCCAACCGCCAAATTCATTCTGCTCATCAGCCAGAATCACACGGGCACCACTTTTTGCCGCTTGCAGCGCTGCCATCAGGCCGGTTGCGCCACCGCCAGCAACAAGAATATCGCAATGCGCGTGGGTTTTTTCATAGCGGTCAGGGTCATTATGATCATCAGCAACCTTGCCAAGGCCGGCGGCGTGCCGAATGACATGTTCGTAGCGCATCCACATTGATGCTGGCCACATAAAGGTTTTGTAATAAAACCCTGCTGGGAAAAACCGGTCGAGAACCGAATTAATGGCACCAATGTCAAATTTCAAAGACGGGGTGCGGTTCTGGCTTTCGGCATAAAGTCCCTCAAAAATTTCAATCTGAGTTGCGCGCAAATTAGGTTCGGCATAAGCGCCTTTGCCAAGCCGGATCAGCGCGTTTGGTTCTTCGGAGCCCGCTGCCATAATGCCGCGTGGCCGGTGATATTTGAATGAGCGACCAACAAGATGAACATTATTGGCAAGCAATGCCGATGCCAGCGTGTCACCAGCAAAGCCACGATAGCTGCGGCCATCAAAGGTGAAATTAACAGGCGCGTTTTTGTCGATTCTTGCGACTGCGCGCTGGGGTTTGGAGTGTGGGCTGCCAGATGCGGCGGAACGAGATACCATTATTTTGATCCTCCGGCTTTGCTGCGTGATGGCGTGGCGGCTTTTTCGGCCGCTGTGTCGCGCCGCCAGCTTGTTTTATAGGTAGTTTTTGCGGCGGTTTTTACCGGCAGACTTCCCATCAGGTAAATTTCGACAATTTCATTGCTTACCGTATCGCGTGCCACATTAAACCAGCGCCGGCATCCGGCGCTGTGCCGCCACCGCTCGAGAAATAGACCTTTTGGATTGTCTCGCATGAATAGATAATCGGCAAAATCGGCATCCGAAATTTTATTATCGGCAAGGGGGCGCGCAACATGGGCTTCGCCGCCACAGGCAAATTCAACTTCGTCACGAGGGCCACAAAATGGGCAAGTGATGATCAACATAATACTCTCCTTGAACCCGTCTTAATGCGCCACGCCAGCGGCGCCATGTTCATCAATCAGCAGGCCGGTACGGAACCGATCCAAACTATAGGGCGCGGCAATTTTATTGGGCCGGTCATTGGCGATCAGATCGGCAAAAACATGCCCTGATCCGGGTGTTGCTTTAAAGCCGCCAGTACCCCAACCGCAATCAAAATACAGGCCTTCAATATCGGTTTTGGAAATGATTGGTGATGCATCGGGACAGGTGTCAACAATGCCGCCCCAATGGCGAAGCATCCGCAAGCGCGATAATACTGGAAACAGCTCAACCGCGGCGGCAAGCATATGTTCCGGCACGGGAAATGAGCCCCGTTGCGCGTAGGAATTATATTTATCAACACCGGCACCAAGAACCATCTCGCCCTTGTCAGACTGGCTGATATACATATGAACCGCATTCGACATGATCACCGTATCAAGGATCGGTTTAATCGGTTCCGACACCAGTGCCTGTAATGGGCGGCTGGCAATTGGCAGGCGGATACCGGCCATTGCCGCAACAACGCTTGAATGACCGGCCACAACGCAACCAACTTTTTTGGTTTTGATAAAACCGCGGCTGGTTTCAACGCCAATGATCTTGCGGCCTTGGCGGCGCAATCCGGTGACTTCACATTTCTGGATGATATCGACCCCTAAATCATCTGCCGCGCGCGCATAGCCCCAGGCCACCGCATCATGGCGTGCTGTGCCGCCGCGCCGCTGCAAAAAGCCGCCCATAACCGGATAGCGGATTGACTGATCGATATTGATTGTTGGAACGAATTTTTTGATTTCTGCGGGGCCAAGAATTTCTGAATCAATGCCGTTTAACCGGATCGCATGAACGCGCCGTGACATTTCGCGTAATTCATGTTCGCTATGCGCAATGGTCAAAACCCCGCGCTGGCTAAACATGACGTTGAAATTCAAATCCTGCGACATGCCTTCCCACAGCTTCATCGAATGTTCGTAAATGGCGGCAGATTCGTCCCAAAGATAATTTGACCGGATGATGGTGGTGTTACGGCCGGTATTGCCGCCGCCAATCCAGCCTTTTTCAATCACCGCAATATTGGTCAGGCCATGAACCGCTGCAAGATAATAAGCCGTGGCAAGCCCATGCCCGCCGCCGCCGATAATCACCGCGTCATATTCGGCTTTTGGTTCGGGGTCGCGCCATGCGCGTTGCCAGTCCTGATGATAATTCATCGCCTTTTTGGCAAGCGCAAATGCCGAATAGCGCGGGGTGCCGCCCGGCAATCCGCGTTGACCGCGATCTGGATGATTTTGTGCCATCTAACCCACCCTTCAAACTCTTTAAAAGCCATCATAGCGATAGCGTAAATGCTGCAATCGGCTTTGCCTTGACATGCTGCGCATTTGCCGAAAAATCCCTAGCCTATCAACGACATTGGGTATGTTTTAATCGACATGATAGAATCGGTTTTAGGCTGTTATTGCGCCGAATGTCAATTGAGGCATTATGCCGCCAACCACCAGCGTCATTTGCGCTGTATTAGCCAAGCGCATTACTTGACCTTGGGGGCTGAATTGCGGCACTGTTAGCAACATGATTTCCGGTTCGAAATCAAATATTCAGATCGGGTTGTTTTTGCATAGATATGACAGGTTAGGACAATCATCATGGCGGTGATAAATTCGATTGCAGATCGTGAACAGGATATGAAGGCATGGCGGCATCTGCTGCACCAGCATCCTGAAACAAGCTATGAAGAGGTCTGGACATCTGATTTCATTGCCGCAAAATTGCAGTCATTTGGCATCGAGATTCATCGTGGCATGGGCAAAACTGGCGTTGTTGGGGTTTTGCGCGGCACCGGCAATGGCACTTCGGCAATCGGATTGCGGGCCGATATGGACGCGCTGCCAATGCAGGAAATAAACGAATTTGCCCATGTGTCCAAAACACCAGGGCGGATGCATGCTTGTGGGCATGACGGGCATAGCACGATGCTTCTTGGCGCGGCGCAATATCTCGCGGAAACGCGTAATTTCGACGGCACTGTCTATTTCATCTTTCAGCCAGCCGAAGAAGGCGGCAATGGCGGCGAAGCGATGATCAAGGATGGGCTGTTTGATCAGTTTGACATGAAAACCGTTTGGGGGATGCATAATTGGCCCGGCATGGATGTTGGAAAAATTGGCGTTCATAGCGGTGCCTGTATGGCAGCGGCAGATTTTTTTGAAATGCGCATCACCGGATCTGGGGGGCATGCAGCAATTCCTGATCTTGCCATTGATCCGATTCCGTGTGGGGCGGCTATTGTGCAATCATTGCAATCCATTGTTTCACGTCGTGTTGCGGCGCTTGAACCGGCGGTTGTGTCGGTTACGATTTTCGAGTCGGGAAGTGCCTTTAATGTTATTCCGGGTTCGGCGCGGCTTGGCGGTACAGCGCGGTCATTTTCGCCTGATGTTCGCAAGTTTCTTGAAGATTCAATCCATGAAATCGCTATGGCAACAGCCAAAGCCTATGATTGCGAGATTGAAATTGATTGGCAGCCAGGCTATCCGCCAACGGTCAATCATGCCGAAGAATCGGCGCGTGCTGTTGACGTTGCTGCCAATGTCCTTGGTGCAGACAATATCATCACCGATCTGCAGCCATCAATGGGGGCTGAAGATTTTGCCTATATGCTTGCCGAAAAGCCCGGATCCTATATCTGGCTGGGGGCAGGGCCTGCCAAGAATGGGGCGATGCTGCATAATGATCGTTATGATTTTAACGATGATGTTCTTGCCACCGGTGCCAGCTATTGGGCGCGGCTGGTTGAAAGCGAATTGCCGAAATAACCCTTTAATTTGTCTTTTGGCAGCGGGCGTTGCGGGTTGATCTGCCCGATATTCTGTCGATCTTGCCCGATATCCTATCGATCTTAAAAGATGGAAAATCTTGACTTCGGCATGGTTCTAAAATAGAACAAAACATGAACAAAAGGCAGATATATATGATAGGAATCAGGCAAAATGCAAAGGATGAACCAGCCTATATCAATCGTAAAACCATCTGATTTCAGGGCATCTAATAATCAGATTATAAAAGAAAAAAAGACATATGACCTTGCCCGCCTTCGGCAAGAAATTGCCGTGGCTGATGGTTATGATAAGCGTCTTTATATGCCGCTTGGTGTCGATTCGCTGGATCAGGCATTGGCTGGTGGTCTGACGCTTGGGCGGGTACATCTTTTAACGGGTGCGATGCAGGCTCATGGGGCGGTAAGCGGCTTTGCTATGGCGCTTCTTGATGTACTGCAACATCACGCGCAGCAGATAAAGTCCAAGCAAGCCAGCAACCGGCAAACGCCAGCCATAAATGATGCTGGTCTGATTGTCTGGTGTCCGGCAAGCCAGCGAAATGGTGCTGGTATGTTATATGGGCATGGGCTTGCCGCAGCTGGGCTGGATCCGGCGCGATTGCTGATTGTTGATACACCAAACCCGTCACGGCGTTTGGCCGCGCTTGATGATATTTTGCGAACCGAAGGCTTGGCCGCGGTTGTGATGGAATATGATGGGGTGCAGAAATCGGCTGATTACTGGATGCGGCTGGCACGACGTGCGCAGCTTGCCGCCGAAGATAGCGGCACAACAGCTTTTCTGCTTGGCGCGCCAATTGGGGTTGCTGGATTTGAAACAGCTTGGCAGATCAAACCGGCGGCCGATCTTGACAGATGGTCACATTCTGCCTTGGTTCAACGCAGTGTCTGGGATTTGACATTGCAGCGTGCGCGTGGTGGCAGGCCGCATAAATGCAGGGTTGGCTGGCAGGCGGGTCTTGGTCAATTGCAGGCCTATCATCATAACATTATGGCCAATGGCAAACCGGTTCAGACCGAATTACCCATCGCTGACTTGTCAGCCAGTCAATGGCCAGCGCAAGCCCTTGCCCGATAGGCATGTGATCATGCCCGTTTCCTATCGTCATATTATCTATATCCATTTCCCCTATCTGGCAGCATCGCGGATCCAAAGAGCATCTGGGCAAAGAGCATCTGGGGCTGATCTGCCGCTTGTTATAATCCGGAAAATCAACGGCGCTGATATTATTGTGGCGGGCTGTGCCAAAGCGGCAGCGCATGGTCTTGCCGCCGGTATGCGGCTTGCCGATGCCCGCGCTTTATGCCCACAGCTCAGAACCGAAGCATATGACCCGCTAGCCGACCATGCCGATCTTCATCATCTGGCCTTATGGGCGCGTCGTTATAGCCCGCTTACCGCGGTTGATGATCAGCATTGCGGAATCTGGATTGATATTGCCGGTGCCGAACATCTGTTTGGCGGGGTGCGTTCGCTATTAGCAGATTGCGCCAAACGCCTTCATCGAAGTCACTTTCGGGCGGTGCTGGCGGCGGCACCAAATTGTGGGGCGGCGTGGGCCTTGGCGCATTATGGAAAGCCGTCAGCGCGGTTAATGACAGCGTCAAAACCGGCAGATGGACAGCCGGACACGGTAAGATATATTTTCAGCCGCGCCCGTTTGCGACGTCATCTGGCGGCATTACCGCTTGCCGCATTGCGAATCGATACGGCAATTGCTGATCATATGCGGCGGGCAGGCTTGCGGGTGATTGGTGATATTATTGGACTGGCGCGTGCGCCATTGGCCGCCCGTTTTGGTCAGGATGTGCTTCTTCGGCTTGATCAGGTGCTTGGCGATCAGGATGAAAGCTTTACACCTGTTAACCCGCCAAAACCGCTTTATATATGTCGTCAATTTGCCGAACCCATTGGCGCAGCTGATGATATCAAGGTGATGATTCACCAATTGGCAAGTGAGACAGCCACTTTGCTTCAACAGGCCGGATTGGCAACGCGCCGTTTGCGGCTTGGCTGGCAATTGGTTGACGGGCTGGTTTTTGCACATGATGTGCATCTTTCGCGGCCAAGCCGTGATGTGACTTTATTTCACCGCTTGCTGGCCAATGCCAGCGACAAGATCAACCCTGAATTTGGTCTTGAAATGGGCTGGATGGAATCGCTTGATTGCAGCCCGCTTGCGCCGCTTGATACGGCTTTGCCGCATATGATGTTGCAGCGCCATGATGGGGTTGCAGGCGAATCCTATGCCAGCCTTGTTGACCGGCTGGTGGCGCGTCTTGGTTATGGTGCCGTGGTCAGATTGGCACCGCAAGCCTGCTGGCAACCTGAAGCGGCGCAATCGTTTGAACTGCCTGATCCAAGCCAGATTTTCACCAAAACTGACGAAAAATCTGGTTGGCTTGGTGATCCGGCATCAGGCACTGCGCCACCACGTCCCATTCGCCTTTTGGCCTATCCGCACCCTGTTGATGTTGTTGCGCTTCTTCCCGATCACCCGCCAGCGCAATTTATCTGGCAGCGGCGAATCCATAAAATCATTCATGCCACAGGGCCAGAACGGATTGCCCCTGCATGGTGGCAGGCACCCGCTGGCAGCCGCACCCGCGATTATTTTCGGTTACGTGATGATCAGGGGGCAGGGTTCTGGCTATATCGTGAAGGTTTGCCAGAACGTCACGAAACCCCATCTTGGTTTTTGCATGGGTTTTTCGCCTGATGGCCATATTGCGCAAACAAGGCCAAGCCGCATCACATGCGTTGCTTGGCTGTTATAGTAATTTCACCTTTTTAAAAGGCGCATCGCATCCTGATGAGATGGTGGCACAGGCGGCCACGCTTGGGTGGGCGGCGGTTGGCATTGCGGATGTGAATTCGCTGGCCGGTATTGTGCGGGCGCATGTGGCGGCGCGTGATCACCAGATCAGGCTTGTTGTTGGTGCCAGATTACGCCCTGTCGATGGCCCTGATATTATCGTTCATCCGTGCGACCGCGCTGGTTATGAAGCTTTATCAATGCTGCTAAGCGAGGCCAATATGCGGGGCAGCAAAGCCGCGCCAATTCTCTATCTTGCCGATTTTGCCCGCCTGCCAGCAAGCACTGCATTGCTGGTAATGCCGCCGCGTCATCCAGATGCGCATTATCAAACGCATTTGCAGACCATTCGCCAAATTGCCAAGGGGCAATTATTTGCAGGGATTTGCCTGTATCGTGATGGGGCTGATGAGGCGCGATGCCAGATGTTAATGACGGCAGCAGCAGCGCTGGGGCTGCGGGTGGCCGCGGCGGCAGATGCACTTTATCACATTCCCGATCGCCGCCCGCTTGCCGATGTTCTGGCGTGCATCCGTGAAAAGCAACAGCTTGATGATGCTGGCTATCTTATTTCGCGCAATGCCGAACGCCATTTGATCGATTGTGCCGAGGCTGAACGGCGTTGGCGGCATGTACCAGGTGCGCTTGATGGGGCAAGGGCGCTTGCAAATCTATGCCATTTTTCAATGGATGATTTGTCTTATGAATATCCTGACGAGCTAAAGCCGGGTGGGCGAACTGCCATGCAGGAACTGGCCTTCCAGACATGGCGCGGTGCTGAAAAACGCTATCCTGATGCGATCCCCGATAAGGTAAGCGCCTATCTGAAACATGAATTGATCTTGATCGAGCGTTTGAATATTGCGCCTTATTTTCTAACCGTCTTTGATATTGTTCGCTTTGCGCGGGGGCGCGGTATTTTATGTCAGGGGCGCGGTTCGGCGGCGAATTCGGCGGTTTGCTATTGTTTGGGCATTACCGCGGTTGACCCTGAACGATCGCAGCCCTTATTTGAACGTTTTGTCAGCGAGGCGCGCGGTGAGCCGCCAGATATTGATGTCGATTTCGAACATGAACGCCGCGAAGAAGTGATCCAGCATATCTATGCAAAATATGGCCGGAACCGTGCTGGCCTTACCGCCAGTGTGATCACCTATCGTCGCCGCAGCGCGTTTCGCGAAGTGGCAAAGGTGTTTGGCCTTAGCCGTGATGTTCAGGCGGCCTTGGCTGGCGAGGTATGGGGGCGTGAAAAAACCGGCCTTGATGCTGTGGTGCTGGCAGCGGCGGGACTGGATGCCAATGACCGGCGGCTGCGGCTGGTTTTGCAATTAGTGGCCGATATCAGCCGGTTTCCACGGCATTTGTCACAACATGTTGGTGGTTTTGTGATCACCCGCGGGCGGCTTGATCATCTATGCCCGATCAGCCCTGCGGCGATGGCTGGCCGTACCGTGATCGAATGGGATAAGGATGATCTTGATGCGCTTGGCTTGTTAAAAGTCGATGTGCTTGCGCTTGGCATGCTAAGCTGTATCAGGCGCAGTTTTGATTTGCTTCGTACACATTATAACCGGCATTTAACGCTGGCATCATTACCGCCTGAAGATATGAAAACCTATGACATGCTATGTCGGGGGCAATCGGTTGGGGTTTTTCAGGTTGAATCACGGGCGCAGATGGCGATGTTGCCGCGCCTGCAACCGCGCTGTTTTCACGATCTTGTTGTGCAGGTAGCGATTGTCCGCCCGGGACCTATTCAAGGCGATATGGTTCATCCTTATTTGCGGCGGCGTGCCGGTTTGGAAAAGGTGGATTATCCGTCACCTGCCTTGCGTGCTGTTCTTGAACGCACGCTTGGTGTGCCGCTATTTCAAGAACAGGCAATGCAGATTGCCATTGTTGGGGCGGGGTTTTCGGGCGCTGAGGCCGACCAGCTGCGCCGAACGATGGCGACTTTTAAAAAACAGGGAAATATAAGCCATTTCCGCAATAAAATGATCAATGGCATGATCGAGCGCGGCTATGATGAAGCGTTTGCCATTCGCTGTTTTCGTCAGATCGAAGGCTTTGGCATGTATGGCTTTCCTGAATCACATGCGGCAAGCTTTGCGCTTTTGGTTTATGTGTCGGCATGGCTGAAATGCCATTATCCAGATGTGTTTATCTGTGCCTTGCTGAATGCCCAGCCGATGGGGTTTTATGCACCAGCGCAATTAATTGCCGAAGCCAAACAAAACAACATTACCATCCGGCCCGTTGATGTGAATTTTTCAGGCTGGGATCACCGTCTTGAAAGCGACCGTGAAAATCAAAAGGGTCATCATGCGTTACGGTTGGGCTTGCGACTTGTCAAAGGGCTGGCGCGCGGTGAAGGTGAACGGATTGCCGCCAGCCAAAACTGCCAGCCAAACAAGCAATGGCGGAAAACAGACTGGATTAAGCTTTTCCAGCCTTGATGATGTAATGCGAAAAGCCGATGTATCGGCAAAATCATTACAGGCCATTGCCGATGCGGATGGTTTTGCCAGCCTTGCAATTGACCGGCGACAGGCATTATGGGCAGCACGCGGGCTGGCGCGGCACCGGCTGCATGATATGCCATTATTTGCCCATGCTGGCCGCCGGCATGGACGGCTTGCGGGTAATGAACCGGTGATCGAATTACCACAAGCAGAACTTGGTGAAAAAGTGGCCGAAGATTACCGCAATCTTGGCCTGTCATTAAAAGCGCACCCTCTTGATTTGCTGGCAAAGCCGCTTGGTCTGGCTGGATGGCAGCTTTGCAGCCATGTCCAAAATGCACCTGACGGGAAACGGCTTCGCATTGCTGGTCTGGTGACGATGCGTCAACGGCCAGGCACTGCCAGCGGTATGGTTTTCATAACGCTTGAAGATGGGCAGGGTACGGCGAATGTGATTATCTGGCCAAAATTAACCGAAACCTATCGCGAGGCATTGTTGAGGTCGCAGATTTTAGGGCTGGTTGGCCGCGTTCAACGCCGGCAGGCGGTGATTCATATCATTGCCGAATCTTTATTTAACCTGAACGGGTTTTTGCGCCATGTCGATGCCGGCAGCGGCAGCAAAAATGCCGTTCGGATGAAAAGCAGAGATTTTCATTAAAGATTAATTTTGAACATGATGACGCGAAATGATGATTGTGGGAGGAAGATGCAGCTTATATCAAAGATATCACCATCACCAAAGATAAAATTTATCAAGGCGGGTGCCATTGCAGGGGGGGGTCGGTTTTGCCTAACCGGCCCATTGCGTCAGGCGTCGATTTGCCATTGCCGTGATTGTTTCCAGATTGCCGGTCTTAGCTGGGGTGCAGCCTCGGTTCCGGATGAAAGCTTTGATCTGACCGCCCAGCAAACGCTTGGCTGGTATGACAGCTCGGCTTGGGCCAAACGCGGATTTTGCCAAAATTCGGTGCTTCGCTGTTTTATCGCCTAAACGGCATCTCCCAAACATCGGTTGCCATCGGCATGCTTGATGATGCCAATGATCTGGTGATTGCTGGCCAGATTTTTGCCAATAGCCACCCGCATTGGGATCGGCTGCGACCCCATGATTTGCCGCATCTTGATGATCAGTTTAGGGGTAAAAAATCTTAAGGCCTCTTAGCCGCGTGATGTTGGCGGCACGGCAATGGCAATGCAGCGCCGTCCAGCGGCAAATAGCGCCGCGCAGGCTGCCCGCGCCTGGTCTTCTTCAAGATCATTAAATCGAACACGCCATAATGGAATCGCGCCACGCGTGACAAGATGCAGATTTGCCGGTGTCATGCCAAGCACATCATCGGCCGTGCGCCGTGCCACAATCGCCGCGCGATGCGCATTGACACGCTGGGCAAAATTACCAATTTGCACGCTCCAGCTTGGGTTCTCATCACTGGCGAGATTGGCAGCGCTTGCGATATCGAGCTGGATAAATTCGGTCTTTTTTGGCGCTGCGGCTGGCCGAATCTTGGTTTTGCTGACTGGCAGGCTTTCGGGCAATTTGTCGCCGCGTTCGGGTGGTGCAACTGGCAAGGTTATTGGCATGGCAAGCGCGGCACGCCGAACCGTGATGGTTTTGACGCGGTTGAACTGATTATCCAGGATTTGCATCATATGGCGGTCGCGGCTGCGCGATGTTTTCCCGCCAAACACAACGCCAATCAGCCGAACACCATTGCGTTCAACCGTGGCAACAAGATTGAATCCCGATGCATTAATATAGCCTGTCTTGATGCCATCTGTGCCGCTATATTTTGCCAAAAGCTTGTTATGATTGCCGTATTTCCGGCCTTTCCAGTTAAAGCTTTGGGTGCTGAAATATTTATAAAATTGCGGAAAATCGCGCCGCATGGCAACGGCCAGAACGGCCATATCACGCGCTGTTGATTTCTGCCGACGGTTTGGCAGGCCAGAGGCGTTCATGAAAACCGTGCGCCGCATGCCTAAAGCCTTAGCCTTGCGGGTCATGCGTTTGGCAAATTTTCGTTCCGTGCCCGACAGTTTCTCGGCAAGTGCTGTTGCCACATCATTGGCCGATTTTGTCACCAGCGCGTAAATGGCCTGTTCGGCGCTGATGGATTGACCCGGTTTTAGATATAATTTGGATGGCGAGCGGCCAGCGGCCGTTTTGGAAACTGGAATCCGGCTTTTCAGCGTCATGCGTCCCGCTTCGATATCTTCAAATAAAAGATAAAGCGTCATGATTTTGGTCAAGGATGCTGGATAGCGCAGATTATCGGCATTGCGCGAAAACAGCACTTTGCCAGTGGCTTCTTCAATGACGATTGACGCATATTTGCTGGCTTTAGCCTGTGTCGCAGCAGCCCAAGCCCAACCATAAAGATGATCATCATTGCCAAAAAGGATTTACAGGGGCGGAAAACCCCAAGCTGTGACAAAGCCAAAAGACTGAGATTTCATCGAAAATAGAAATTTATCACCACGGCGATTGAGTGACTGGAAGGATGCATGCTGCTTGTTCAGTAGCGTCTTGGCTACATTTGCTCGTGCCATTAAGGCCTGCCTTATTCCAAAATTATGACCATCATCTACAACTGCGTTTCAAATCATAACGCAATTAGGATTCTATTCAAGAATCTTGCGAAAATTAAGGCAATTTACCGCAATATCGTCGCGTCATGCATTTGCGAAAGTTTTTTTGCCGCACCCCTTTTCCTTGATGGATGCGATACCAATATCAAGAAGATGGGCGGTCGTTTTTTTTCTATGCTATGTTAAGCCCTATCGTGGATGATAGAATGATGAAGGTTTAAAAGAGAATTTATGGAGAATGAAGACGATAAAAACGGTAATGGCCAGTTAATCCTCGACAGCCGTACCAAAACGAAAAAGCCATCAATGTATAAAGTCATTATGCTTAATGACGACTATACACCGATGGAGTTTGTTGTGCATGTCTTGCAGAAATTTTTCGGTCGTTCAGCAGATGAAGCCACCCAGATTATGCTGAATGTGCATCAGCGCGGTGTTGGTGTTTGCGGTGTCTATAGCTTTGAAATTGCCGAGAGCAAAGCGCAAAAAACCATTGATTATGCGCGGAAGAATGATCATCCGCTGCAATTACAACTGGAAAAGGAATAGGCAAAATGCTGTCACGCGAACTCGAAGAAACATTACGCCGCGCAATGTCGAATGCGGCATCACGTTCGCATGAATTTGCCACTTTAGAACATTTGCTATTGGCGCTAACTGAAGATAGTGACGCGCTTGAAGTATTGCATGCCTGCAATGTTGATATTGATGAGCTGGTCAAAAAGCTGGCTGAATTTATCGAGGTCGAGCTGGCATCTATTGTTGATCCTGAAGGCAATGTTGATGTGCAGCCAACGGCAAGTTTCCAACGCGTGATCCAGCGCGCCATCATCCATACACAATCATCAGGGCGTGAAGTGGCCAACGGTGCGAATGTTCTGGTGTCGATTTTCTCCGAGCGCGAAAGCCATGCTGTCTGGTTTTTGAAATCACTGAATATGACACGGCTTGATGCGGTGTCCTTTATCAGCCATGGCGCCGAAGGCAATGTTGCCAAAAGCCAGAATGAAGATCAGGCTGGCGAAACCATTGACGAGGATGGCAAAGACCCGCTTAGCCAGTTTGCCGTTAATTTGATCGCCAAGGCCGCGGCTGGCAGGATTGACCCATTGATTGGCCGTAGCCGTGAATTAGACCGCACGATTCAGGTTTTATGCCGCCGCACGAAAAACAATCCACTTTATGTTGGTGATCCGGGTGTTGGCAAAACCGCCATCGCCGAAGGGCTTGCCTTACGAATTTATGAAGGCAATGTTCCCGACGTTCTGGCAACGGCGGTGATTTATTCGCTTGATATGGGGCAATTGCTTGCTGGCACCCGCTATCGCGGTGATTTTGAAGAACGGTTGAAAGCGGTGATGAAAGCGGTGGCAGATGATGAAAATGCCATTCTGTTCATTGATGAAATCCATACGGTGATTGGCGCAGGGGCAACCTCTGGCGGTGCGATGGATGCGTCAAACCTGCTAAAGCCTGCGTTGCAGGAAGGTACGCTTCGCTGTATCGGGTCGACAACCTATAAAGAATATCGCGGCCATTTTGAAAAGGATCGCGCCTTGGTGCGCCGGTTCCAGAAAATCGATGTTGCCGAGCCGACTATCCCCGATACGATCAAAATTCTGAATGGTTTGAAAAGCCGCTATGAGGATCATCATAAAGTGCGCTTTACCGGCGCTGCTTTAAAAACCGCGGTTGATCTGTCTGCCCGCTATATCAATGATCGCAAATTGCCCGATAAAGCGATTGATGTTATTGACGAAGCTGCGGCGGCGCAAAATCTGCTGCCGCCATCACGCCGCCGCCAAACGATCGGCCAAAAAGAAATCGAAGCCACTGTGGCAACAATGGCGCGGATTCCATCAAAGCATGTTAGCCGTGATGACAAGGCTGTGCTGGCGTCGCTTGAAACCGATCTGAAACGTATGGTGTTTGGCCAAGATCCGGCCATTACTGCCTTGGCATCAGCGATTAAACTATCGCGTGCTGGCCTTCGTGATGCAGAAAAGCCGGTTGGTAATTATCTGTTTTCCGGCCCAACAGGCGTTGGTAAAACCGAGGTTGCGCGCCAGCTTGCCGAAACGCTTGGCATCAAGCTGATGCGGTTTGATATGTCCGAATATATGGAGCGCCATACGGTATCGCGCCTGATTGGTGCGCCTCCGGGCTATGTCGGGTTTGATCAAGGCGGGTTGTTGACCGATGCGGTTGATCAGACGCCGCATGCGGTTCTGCTTCTTGACGAGATTGAAAAAGCGCATCCTGATTTGTTCAATATTTTGTTGCAGGTCATGGATCACGGCAAATTGACTGACAATAATGGCAAAATTGTTGATTTCAGAAATGTCGTTTTGATTATGACAACAAATGCCGGTGCGCAGGAATTGTCAAAATCGGCGATCGGATTTAACCGTACGCATAATGAAGGCGCCGATATCGAAGCTATCGAAAAAATGTTTGCGCCTGAATTCCGTAACCGGCTTGATGCAATTATTCCGTTTGCGCCGCTTGGCAAAGATGTCATCCGGTTGGTTGTTGATAAATTTATCATGCAGCTTCGATGCCCAGCTTGCCGATCGTAATGTCGAAATCGAATTGAGCGAAGCGGCGATGGATTGGCTTGCCGAACGTGGCTATGACGCCAAATATGGCGCGCGGCCACTGGCGCGGGTTGTGCAGGAACATATCAAAAAGCCACTTGCCGATGAAATGCTGTTTGGTGGGCTTGTTGGTGGCGGACTTGTTTTTGTCGATGTTACTGATGATGATTTGACGGTTACGGTCAAAGCCCCACCGCAAAAAGCGATTTCGGGTGGAAATAAACGCGCAGCATTGCCCGCTCCGCACGATAGTTAAGCGGGATCAGCCAGATTAGCCTGAATAGCCAGACCAGATATCACTCGCGATGGGGCTAGCTGGCTTTAAAGGGGCTGGTCATGGCGATGTGGTTTTTCTCGGCCTCGACGCCGCGCTTTTCTGCGTCAAGGAACCGCGCAACAGCGTCACGAAACCCGTCATGCGCAATCAGATGCACCGAATGGGTGGTGACGGGTAGATAGCCGCGCTGCACCTTGTGAAAGCCCTGCGCCCCTGCTTCGACCCGCGACAGGCCATGTTCGATAGCAAAATCAATCGCCTGATAATAACAGGCCTCGAAATGCAGGTTGGGGATGTCGATGTCAGCGCCCCAATTGCGCCCATAAAGCGCATCATCACCAATGAAATTGAGTGCGCCGCCGATAATTTTGCCATCATATTCGGCCATCACCAAAAGCATCCGGTCAGCCATGGTTTTGCCAAGCTGGGTAAACACCTCATGGGTCAGATAGGCACCGCCCCATTTCCGGTCGATGGTGGACATATAAAACCGGAAAAAAGCGTCAATATGATCTTGGGTAATTACCGCGCCGGTAAGCCGAAGCATGGTAACGCCAGCCTTGGTGACCGAGGCACGCTCTTTCCGGATATTCTTGCGTTTGCGTGATGACAGATTATCCAGAAAATCATCGAAATCAGCATAGTTATGATTATGCCAGTGAAATTGGATGCTGGTTCGGTCAAGCCAGCCTGCTGCCGCAAGCTGATGCGCATCATCGGATGGCAGAAAATTAATATGCGCTGAAGATAGCTGATATTTTTCCACCAGCGTTTCCATGCCCTTGGCAAGGGCGGTTTTTAAATCGGCGCGGTTATCGCGAACCAGAAAGCGGGGGCCGGTTGCTGGCGTAAAAGGAACCGCGGCAAGTAATTTTGGATAATAAGCACCGCCAGCGCGTTCAAAGGCATTAGCCCAGCCATGATCAAAAATATATTCGCCATAGGAATGACGTTTTAGATAATTTGGCATGGCACCAATAAGCTCGCCGTCATCGCTTCGCAATAGCAGATGCATCGGATCCCAGCCGCTGTCACCGCCAACCGCACCGCCTTTTTCCAGTGCGTGCAAAAAGGCATGGCTGATAAAGGGGTTTGCCAGTCCGGCAAGCGCGTCCCATTCGGCGGCGTCGATTGCCGCCATTTCGGTGCCGATATGAAGATTTAGCGCGCTACCATCCATGAGGCTTGCAAATCACCCTTTGACGGACGAGCCCGTTACGGGCTGTCCGGTTCATTTTTTGACAGAATTGAAACAAAGATGGGGTGTTACGCGATTTCAAACACACCATCAATTTCAACAAGACAATTTAACGGCAATGCGTTGCTGCCAACGGCAAACCGCGCATGCCGACCAGAGTCACCAAAAGCCGCAACCATCAAATCTGATGCGGCGTTAACGACAACCGGCTGGCTGTGGAAATCATCAGCTGACGCGACAAAGGCGCCAAGCTTGACCACCTGAACAACACGGTCAAGATCGCCACCACAGGCCACTTTCAACTGCGCCAAAAGATTGATCGCGCAAACTTTTGCCTGACCTTGTGCGTCCTCAATGCTGGCATCTTTGCCAACGGTTCCGGTAACGCTTAGCTTGCCATCAACAAAAGGAACCTGTCCTGACACGAAAACAAGATTGCCAGTACGGGTAAATGGCAAATAATTCGCCGCTGGGGTTGGGGCGTCGGGGATGCTAACGCCGATCTCTTGCAAACGCTGTTCTGCTTTGCTTGTCATGGTCATACTCCTTTTAACATGGTGAAGAGGCTCGATGGTTGATGGCTTGAACCCACCCCATCATAGCCCAAATCCTGATTGCGAAGCTTGCATAATCATTGCTGGATAGCAAGCCAGTTCAGATGATCAGACACCTGTTTTAGACAAGAAAAAGGCCCCACGATAGACTGTGGGGCCAGGTCTGCAGGTTGCACTGCAGGGAGAGCTTAACTGCAGCCTGTGGTTCCGCCACAGGTGTTGCATTTCAAACAAGTACCATTGCGGACAAGGGTAAAGTTCTGGCACTCAGGGCAGGCTTCGCCTTCATAGCCTTGCATGCGGGCCTGTTGCACAAGGTTGGCTGCTTTTTGGCCGCTCTTTGTGCGATTGGTACCGCTGGCAACTTCGCTTGCCGTATCACTGGCACGCTCGATTTCGGTTGTTGTCGATGGGCTTGGCTCTTGCGCCCGCATTGTTTCAGCGGCCACATCTTGCGTGGCGGCAACGGCCGCACCGCGATCATTGGAATAGACAACAAGCCCTTGGCGACGGATAAAGCCATGGCTGGTGACACGATTCATCAGCTCGGACTGATTGTCGCCAGTTCCGGTTGTTGTCACATCAAGATCATCGACATTTACATGGCCAAGATCGCTTCGGTCAAGATAGGAAATCGCCAATTCACGGAATGTGTAATCAAGAATTGAGGTCGACATCTTGATGGCGTCATTACCGGTGACAATGCCCTGCGGCTCAAAGCGGGTGAATGTGTAGGCCTCGACAAACTCTTCCAATGGCACGCCATATTGAAGGCCAATCGAAACAGCAATAGCAAAATTATTCATCAATGAGCGGAAGGCAGCGCCTTCTTTATGCATATCGATGAACACTTCACCAATCCGGCCATTTTCATATTCACCAGTCCGCAGATAGACCTTATGCCCACCAACAGTTGCTTTTTGTGTATAGCCTTTCCGGCGATGCGGCAAACGCTGGCGTTCGGCGCGGATCACCCGCTCGACCACTTTTTCAATGACTTGCGGCGACGCGGCGGCCATTGGTGTTTCAAGGGCTTCTTCTTCTTCTTCCTCCTCGTCGGTATCGTCAACCAGACCAGATGACAAAGGCTGGCTAAGCTTTGATCCATCGCGGTAAAGCGCATTGGCTTTCAAGCCAAGACGCCATGACTGCATGTAGGCCTCACCACATTCCTGAACCGTTGCCGAATTTGGCATATTGATGGTTTTTGAAATAGCACCTGAGATGAATGGCTGGGCGGCGGCCATCATGGTGATGTGGCTTTCGACTGACAAGAAACGTTTGCCAATCCGGCCACAGACATTGGCGCAATCAAAAATTGGCAAATGCGCGTCTTGCAGATGCGGCGCCCCTTCAAGGGTCATGGAACCACAAACATGGATATTGGCCGCTTCGATCTCGTCTTTGCTAAAGCCAAGTTGGTCAAGCAGGTTAAAATCAAAATCATTCAGCTGCGCGTCGGTCAAACCAAGCTTGGTTTTGCAGAAATCAACACCAAGGGTGAATTGGTTAAAGACGAATTTCACATCAAAGGCACTGCCAAGGCTGCTTTCGATTTTGGCAAGTTCCTGATCACCAAAGCCTTTGTCTTTCAGCGCGTTGACCGAGACTGACTGGTCGTTCTTCAGGCTTCCTGATCCAACAGCATAGGTGATGATATCGTCGATCTGGCTTTGCGCATAGCCAAGACGCTGCAAGGCTTCTGGAACAACGCGGTTGATGATCTTGAAATAACCGCCACCTGCCAGCTTTTTGAATTTGACGATCGCAAAATCAGGCTCAATGCCGGTGGTGTCGCAATCCATGACCAAGCCGATGGTGCCGGTTGGCGCAATCACTGTTGCCTGTGCGTTGCGATAGCCATGCTTTTTGCCAAGATCAACTGCCAGATCCCATGCTGCTTTTGCCGCTTTGGGAAGTGTCTGATCGGGGCAGGATTTGATGTCCAGCGGTACAGGCAGGATTTCCAGCCCTTCATAGCCAGCGCTTTTGCCATGTGCTGCAAGACGGTGATTATTCATCACCCGCAACATATGTTTGGCGTTTTTCTTGTAGTTCGGGAACGCGCCAACTTCGCTGGCAATTTCGGCTGAAGTGGCATAGGCAATGCCGGTCATGATTGCCGAGATTGATCCGCAGATCGCGCGGCCTTCATCACTGTCATATGAATGACCTTCGGCCATCAGCAAGCCACCAATATTGGCAAAGCCAAGACCAAGGGTGCGGTATTCATAAGATAGCTGGGCAATTTCCTTTGACGGGAATTGCGCCATCAAGACCGAAATCTCAAGCGTCAATGTCCAGAACCGAACCCCATGTTCAAACGCCGCAATGTCAAAGCTGCCATCTTCCTTGCGGAACCGCATCAGATTCAGTGATGCCAGATTACAGGCTGTATCATCAAGGAACATATATTCTGAACATGGGTTCGACGCATTGATCCGGCCGCCTTCAGGGCAGGTATGCCATTCATTGATGGTGGTGTCATATTGCAGGCCTGGATCAGCACAAGCCCATGCTGCATGGGCAATTTTTTCCCATAGATCGGCTCGCTTTGATACGTTTTGCCACGCCGCCATCGCGCCGCTTGATCAATTCCCAGTCGCCTTTATCCAGAACGGCCTGCAAATATTCATTGCTGACGCGAACCGAATTGTTTGAATTTTGACCCGCGACTGTCAGATAGGCTTCTGAGTCCCAATCTGTGTCATAGGTTTTAAACTCAATGTCGCTGTAGCCCTGCTGGGCAAACTGGATAACCCGCTGCACATAATTTTCAGGGATCATTGATTTACGGGCAGACAGGATCGCCTTTTTCAGCGCCTTATTCGCTTTTGGATCAAAACGCTCATCATCAACAAGCCCTTCGGTGATATGGCAAGCCGCCATCACTTCGGCTCATATGTTTTTGCGCCAGCTTCGAGCCAGCAACAAGCGCGGCTACCTTTTGTTCTTCGACAACTTTCCAATCGACATAGGCTTCAATATCCGGATGATCGACATCAACAGTAACCATTTTGGCCGCACGGCGGGTTGTGCCGCCTGATTTGATGGCACCCGCTGCACGGTCACCAATGCGCAAAAAGCTCATCAGGCCCGATGATTTGCCGCCGCCTGACAGGCTTTCGCCCTCGCCGCGAAGGCGGCTAAAGTTTGAACCGGTGCCCGACCCATATTTAAACAGGCGCGCTTCACGAACCCACAAATCCATGATGCCGCCTTCATTCACCAAATCATCACTGACCGATTGAATGAAACAGGCATGTGGCTGCGGATGCTCATAAGCACCTGCCGAGCGGGTTAGCTTGCCAGATTTGTAATCAACATAGAAATGGCCTTGGCTTGGCCCATCAATGCCATAGGCCCAATGCATGCCGGTGTTAAACCATTGTGGCGAATTTGGCGCTGCCATCTGGGTTGCCAGCATATGGCGCATTTCGTCAAAATAGGTTTGGGCATCTTCTTCGCTGGTGAAATAGCCACCTTTCCAGCCCCAATAGGTCCATGTGCCGGCAAGCCGGTCAAAAACCTGCTTGGCTGACATTTCGCCAGAATAGCGCTGGTCTTCAGGAAGCTTGGCAAGCGCGGCCGAATCAGCCTCGCTGCGCCATAGCCATGATGGGATTGATGTTTCTTCAATCCGCTTTAGGGCTGCAGGAACACCGGCTTTGCGAAAATATTTCTGCGCCAGAATATCGTTTGCAACCTGTGAAAACTGGACTGGAACTTCGATATTTTCAGCCTGAAACACGATCGTACCGTCTGGGTTGCGAATCTCACTTGTCGCTGACCTAAATTCAATATTTGCGTAGGCGTCTTGACCAGATGTCGTAAACCGTCTTTCAAAATGCATCTATCTTTTCCTTTATTACGTTTTTAATCACAGCTCATTTAGCTGAGAATTTTGTTTAATTTCTTGATCTTACCGTTGGTGGTGATATGAATTTTAGTCACAATATATAGCGTGCGACTGCTGAGTAAACTACATTATATAGCAGGATATGGACAATAGCCAAAACGCCTCAAAGGACAAAAAAATGCCATAAAAAAGCCCTGATGTAGGGTATTACTCTTACCGATCAAGTGTCACTTCTGAGACTAAGTCTCTGATGAAAAGTTATTTTCATAAACACAGTAATGTGAAAATTAGGCTTAAAAAATGCGGCAAAAAAAACGCATATCGCAATCGGCTGTAAACGCGGCAGGCTGATATGGGGGGCTGATCATGGTAAATGCATAAAGGATAAAAATATTTTAGGTCATAGGCTGTTGGATGGCTGGACGCGCTGGCTTGCTTGCGCCTATAGTGGGGTAGCGAAAAGACAAACCCAAAACAGCAAAGCATAGAGGGCAGGCGTTCAATGGATTTCGTAACTTTGATGACGCTAAAGCTAACGGCGACCGAGATTGGCACTGACCAGTTTGGTAACCGCTATTATGAAGAGCGCCGCGCCCGCGCAGGCAAGCCGCCGCGCCGCTATGTCCGTTATAACGGTATTGCCGAAGCGTCAAAAGTGCCTGCTGATTGGCATGGCTGGCTGCATCATACCGAATCAACACCGCCGCCGGCTGGCGGCTATGACAAGCATGTGTGGCAGCAGGAACATCAGCCGAATGTGACCGGTACCAAACATGCCTATCGTCCTGATGGACATATGCTCAAGGGCGGAAAACGCAAGCCAGCAACCGGTGACTACGAGCCTTGGAACCCAGCCTGACTTATGTGATCATTGTCGGGTGATATTGTTGCATCACCGCATCACGCCTTTTGGATTAAGTAACTAGGAGATAACAGCCATGCATCGCAATACTTTGGAAACCGTTATGGGCGCCATCGTTTTGTTGGCTGCGGCTGGCTTTGTCGCGCTTGCCTATGAAGCGGCAGATGTGAAAGGTAATGGCGGCTATGAGATTGCTGCCGAATTTGGCAGCACAGGCGGCCTGTCGGTTGGTGATGATGTTCGCATTTCTGGCATTAAAGTGGGTCAGATCACGGCGCAGCAGCTTGATCCCATTACCTATGTTGCCAAAGTGTCGATGGCGATTGAACCAACGATTAAAATTCCAAGTGATAGCAGCGCGCGCATTACCGCTGCCTCGCTTCTTGGTGGCAATTATCTTGAATTAATGCCAGGTGCCGCCACTGACACGCTTGGGGCTGGTGCGGTGATTTATGACACCCGCGATCCGATCAGCCTCAGTGATCTTCTTGGCAAGGCTGTATTCTCATCCAATAATTCGGCGAATTAATATGCCTCAGGTGATGCGCCAACCAGCTATCATCTGGTCTGCCATTCACGCAAAATTCAGGCATATCAGCGTCTGGCGACGACGTGCCATCTTTGTGGCCATCACCTGCCTTTGCCCTTTCTTGGCAGGCTCTGCTGGCGCGGCGACATGGATTGATGGGAACAAGGCGCGATTGCAGGCGCTTGATAAGATTACCGCCCGCATTTCAACCGTTGAAGCGCCTGTTGGCGCGGTGCGGTTTTATGGCACGCTGGAAATCACCATCAATCGCTGCGCCTTTCATCCGCCCGAAGAACCGCCGGAAAATGCCGCTTTTATTACGGTTCGTGATCGTGGGTATGATGGGCTTGCCCCGAAACAGGTTTTCTCAGGCTGGATTTTTTCCTCCAGCCCAGCGATATCGGCGCTTGAACATCCGGTTTATGATCTGACGCTTCTTGCCTGTTTTGCTGATTAGGCTTGGCGTTTGGCCAATTGGTCGAGATACGGCATGACCAAGGCCGCGCTTGGCGTGTCAAAATGCAGATCACCATCGCTGGCAAGCGCTTCGGCAAGGCGGCCTTGAAAATCTGACCGATCAATCTCGGTTACGCCGAATTGTTGTAAGTGATCATTAGTAAATTGCGCATCAAGCACTAGGAAATTGCCATGGCGAAGCCGCGCCATTAAATGAACAAGCGCAATTTTTGAGGCATCGCTTTTGCGCGAAAACATCGACTCGCCAAAAAAGGCCGCCCGCAGCGCTACGCCGTATAGCCCGCCAATAAGCGCACCATCTGACCAAACTTCGATCGAATGGGCAAAACCCATCTTGTGAAGCGCAATATAAAGCTGGCGGATATCTTTATTGATCCATGTGTCGGTGCGTCGATCACTTGGTGCCGCGCAGGCGTCAATGACCGCAGTGAAATCCTGATCAAGCGTAACCTCATAGGGCGCTTGGCGAACACGGCGTTGCAGCCTCCGCGGAATATGAACGCCGCGACCAAGCGAATGATCAATCGGGATCAGCGCCCGCCGGTCAGGGTCATAGAATTTTATGTCTAGACTGTCATGGCTGTCGGCCATTGGAAACAGCCCAAGCGAATAGGCTTTGATAATTGTCTCGGGCGAATAGATATAGTGATCAGCCATGCAATGCTTCTAACAAAAGGGGCGCGAAGCTCAGTCCTCGTTCAAAAACACTTCTTCAAGCCAGCGGATATTATAGCTGCCGTCTTTGATCGCATCGGCATCGACAAGACGTTTATGAAGCGTCAGCGTTGTCGGAATAGGCTCAACAATAAATTCCTGCAACGCCCGCCGCAACCGTGCCAGACAATGATCCCGATCATCACCATGAATGATCAGCTTCGCAATCAGACTGTCATAATAGGGCGGCACCGAATACCCAGAATACAGGCAGGATTCAACGCGAACACCTGGCCCGCCAGCGGCGTGAAAGGCGGTCACTTTGCCGGGGGTTGGCATAAAGGTTTCGGGATGTTCAGCATTGATACGACATTCAATCGCATGGCCGGTAAAGGTCACATCTTCTTGGGTGAATGACAGCGGCATGCCAGCTGCAATGCGAATTTGCTCGCGCACCAGATCAACGCCAGTGATTTCTTCGGTGATTGGGTGTTCGACCTGAAGGCGGGTGTTCATTTCGATAAAGAAGAATTCGCCATCTTCATACAGAAATTCCATCGTACCAACGCCAAGATATCCCATCTTGCGGGTGGCTTCGGCGGCGATGCCACCAATGCGCGCGCGCTGTTCGGCGGAAAGGGCTGGCGATGGGGCTTCTTCAAATAGTTTCTGGTGACGGCGCTGAACTGAACATTCGCGTTCGCCTAGATGCACAACATTGCCATGCGAGTCGGCAATCACCTGCACTTCGATATGGCGCGGCTGGCCAAGATAACGCTCGAGATAAACCGTGTCATCACCAAAGGCGGCTTTGGCTTCGGTGCGTGCAGCCGAAAAGGCCTCGCCAAGGCGATCAGCGGTTTCAGCCACTTTCATACCGCGTCCCCCGCCACCCGAAGCGGCCTTAACTAAAAGGGGATAGCCAACCTCTACGCCAATGCGCTGGGCCTCGGCAAGGGTGTGAACGGCACCGGGTGAGCCTGGAACGAGTGGCAAGCCTGCGTCGGCGGCGGTGTTCTTGGCTTCGACCTTGTCACCCATTGCGCGAATATGGCGCGGCTCGGGGCCGATAAAGGTCAATCCATGAGCGGCAACAATTTCGGCAAAATCGGCATTTTCAGACAGGAAACCAACACCCGGATGCACCGCATCGGCACCAGTGATGGCAACTGCTGATAAAATAGCCGGAATATTCAGATAGGATTCGGCGCTACTTGGCGGGCCAATACAAACCGATTCATCGGCAAGGCGAACCGGCATTGAATCGGCATCAGCGGTCGAATGAACCACCACCGATGGAATGTCTAGCTCTTTACAGGCACGAAGCACCCGCAAGGCAACATCACCACGGTTGGTTATCAGGATTTTTTTGAACATGGGGACTATTCTACAATCACAAGCGCTTCGCCAAATTCGATTGGCTGGGCGTTTTGCACGAAAATTTTCACAACCGTGCCAGCCTTTGGCGCGGTAATCGGGTTCATCACCTTCATTGCCTCGACGATGAACAGGGTTTGACCGGCGGTGACGGTTGCGCCTTCGGTAATAAAGGCCGGCGCATCAGGTTCAGGGGCTGTATAGACCGTGCCAACCATTGGCGATTTAACGGCACCCGGATGATCGGCTGGATTTGCTGGCAATTCTGCCACAGGCTCGGCAATGGCAACAGGCGCGGCGGCGGTAACGGGCGCGGCGGCAGTGACCCGTGATAACCGGATCGCAACAGCTTCGGTTTCATATTCAAGCTCGGCAAGCCCTGCCTGATCAAGGATGTAGGCAAGTTCTTTTACAAAACTGGCTTCATTGCTTGCAGCGGCGGTTTTTGCCGCTGATTTTTTTGGTGTCGTTGCCATTGTGGTTTATGTCTCCGAATGCAGATTGGGAATGGCGTTAATGGCCATGTAGTAGGATGATGCGCCAAAACCGGCAATGACGCCTTTGGCAATCGCTGAAATCAGCGATACATGCCGGAAAGATTCGCGGCTATGAACATTTGAAAGATGTACTTCGATGACCCCGCCCGGAAATAGCGACAACGCGTCACGAAGCGCAACGGATGTATGGGTCAGTCCAGCAGCATTGATGATGATCCAATCCATCTTGCCAACAGCTTGCTGGATTTTTTCGATCAATTCGCCCTCAAAATTTGATTGGAACCAATCCAGTTCCATATCATGTCCAGCGGCCAATTGACGGCATTTCACCTCAATATCGCCAAGCGTTTCATGGCCATAGATATCGGCTCACGCATGCCAAGCATGTTGAGATTCGGGCCATTTATTACAAGAATATTCATTGATTCTGCCATCGTTCGGTTACAGTACACTCACTTCGCTAGCCATGCAAACAGCCTAGCCCTGCTTGGTGCGCTCCTCATTGATCACGGTTTGCAATTCCTCTATGCCAATCGCACCGGGGATCACGGTATCGCCAATCACAAGACCCGGCGTGCCATTGATACTCAAGGCCGTTGCCGCGCTTCGTGTCCGTGTGATAATAGCCGTTGTTTCGGGGCTGTCCATGTCTTGCTTTAATTGCGCAAGGTCAAGACCTGCTGCACCTGCCGCTTGCATGATCGAGGCGTCATTAACCTGCCCACGATAGGTCATCATTTCAGTGTGGAATGATTTGAATTTTCCCTGTTTCTGGGCGGCAATTCCAGCCTTGGCGGCGGTGACAGATGATTGGCTAAGGATTGGAAATTCCTTGATCACCATGCGAACATCGCCATTAGCAGCAAGCATTTGCATGATGGAGGCAAACATGCGTTTGCAATAGCCGCAATTGTAGTCAGAAAATTCATAGACAGTCACGCTGCCATTTGGATTGCCCATAACCGGATCGCCATCATCATTGCGAACGAGCATGATGCCAGCTTGCACGCGCTCGGCTTCTTCGCGTGCGGCCAAGGACACCAACGCATCACGAAGCACTTCGGGATTGTTCTTGATATATTGTTCGATCACCTGCTGCATTTCTGCGCGGTCTTTTTGATCAATATCGGCCTTTGCCGGCGTTGTGGCGAGGCCAATCAACATCAAAGGCAATGCAATCATAGAGGCAAAAAAGCGTGACATTCACATTATCCTTCTGATTTTAGGATCCTTTTCATTCCGGGCAAATCGCCGCTGCAGACGAATAATCCGGCTGAAACACCCCTCATTAACCCAATCTTATAACGGATTAATGCCGCTATTGCAAAGCCATCACGGCGCGAGTTTGCCAAAGCGGAACAGAATGTCATTGGCGCGGTTGCGAAGATCATCTGTCAGCCTGTCATCAGCCAAAACCCGTTTGGCCATTCGCACCGCCTGCTGGTCATCGCCAAGCAAAAGCGCTTCTTCGGCAAGCGCCAGATCAGCCGCCGCAATATCACCATTTCGTCCATAGGCAATCGCCAATTGCCGCCGGATAAAGGCCCATTTTGGTTCAGTTTTTTGTGCTGCTGAAATGGCCTCGACCGCGCGTGAAAGACGCTTTTTGTCATTTGTCGCAATCAGCGCCCGTCCAAGATTAACCAGAATTTGCGGGCTGTCTGGCCTGAATCTCAGCGCCGTTTCATAGGCTGCCGCTGCTGCCTCAGCCTTGGCCATCGAAAGTAAGATATCGCCGCGAAATTCATGATAGAACGGATCGGCGGGATGCGCCGCGCATAGTTGATCCATCAAGGTTATTGCTGCTGCCAAATCGCCGCGCCGATATTGCGCAATCGCATGGCTGTAGATTGCATCGGCGCTATCTGTTTTGGCGGTTTGACGTAAAACGCTTTGCGCTGGTTCACTGTAGGCGCGAAGCTTGGCCACAAGCCGGTTCATCAAATTTGTGTCACCGGCTGAAAGCGGGGCTGATTTATGGCCGTCTTGACGCGCGTGATCTTGATAGACGGCAAGGCGTTGGGCTGAATCGGGGTGCGTTTGATAATATTGGCTTTGCCGGCTTTCGGGAAGGGCGCGTTGCGCTGCCATGCGGCGCATCATCTGTTCGAGGCCAGCCGAGCTAATGCCAGCCTTATCAAGATAATCAAGCCCCAATTCGTCAGCAACAGCTTCATCATAGCGGAATGAGCGAAGCATCTTGCGCTTGGCCTGATCGGTACCGCCAACCATAACCCCGACAGCCGCATCACTTGGCGCCCCGCCAGCAGCAAGCGCAAGCGCGGCAATCGCGGCAAGGGTGCCTGCGGTTCCGGCATCTCGCAAAGCCTCATCACGGCGCGGCACATGACCGGCTTTTAAATGGCCGAGCTCATGCGCGATCACCCCCAAAATTTCTTCGGCTGATTGGGCGTTGAGCAAAAGACCCGAATGGATATAGATAACGCGCTCGCCAGCCACAAAGGCATTATAGCTGCTGTCAATAATGATCCTGATGCTGATTGCGTCTGGCGTATAGCCAGCAGCGCGCATCAATGGCGCTGCCAAGGTTTGCAGGCCGGTTTCCAACTCGGTATCTCTAATCAATCCGGCCAATGCCGATTGGGCAATGGTGATCGAAAACAGCGATATCAAAGCCAGCTTTCGTAAAAATAAATAGCTCATGGAATAATTTTTCCGACAAATTTATGGCCTGTTTAAGACAGCTCTGCTATATCCATCAGCCCGTAGCGGGTGTTTGCAGGCTATGCAAACACAATCCCCCTGCCATTTTGATCTGATCATGGCATGAATTCACTGGAATGAACAATGGCCTTAAAAGTTAGTCAAGCAAGCGAAATCCCTGCCTTTCTTGCTATGCAGGTAATGAAACGAGCAAAAGAGATGCAGGCCGCCGGAGGTGACCTTGTTCATCTTGAGGTCGGACAGCCATCAACCCCACCGCCTGCCACCGTCTCAAACGCATTGCAAGCATCCTTGAAACATGTTGCTTCGCATGGCTATTCGGTTGGTTTGGGGTTGCCTGAATTGCGGCAGCGGATCGGACAGCATTATCAAGATTGGTATCAATTGCCGCTGGATTGGCAACGGATTGCTGTCACCCCCGGATCATCACTTGGTTTTGCAATTGCTTTTTTATCGGCCTTTGACAAGGGTGACCGCATTGCCATCGCGACGCCCGGATATCCGGCCTATTTCAATCTGATGCTTGCGCTTGGGATCAAGCCGCAATTATTGCCTGCCCGTGCCGCGCAAAACTGGATGCCCGATCTTGAATCACTGGTTGCAACCGATAACATCCCCGACGGGCTGTTGCTGGCAAGTCCGGCAAATCCAACCGGAGTTGTAATGTGCGATGACGAGCTTGAAGCCGTCTGCCGCTGGTGTGACAAGCATGGTGTGCGCCTGATCATGGATGAAATCTATCATGGCCTGACCTTTGGCAAACGAACCAAAAGCGCGCTTGCCTATACTGACAATGCCATCATCATCAATTCTTTTTCGAAATATTTCTGCATGACTGGCTGGCGCCTTGGTTGGATGGTGCTTCCCGAAGATTTGGCGCCAACCGCCGAAATGTTGGCGCAAAATATGTATATTTCAGCGGCAACGATCAACCAGCTTGGCGCAATTGCCGCCTTTGATTGTTATGATGAACTGGATGCGCATATCCCGCGCTATGAAGAAAATCGTGATCTTCTCTATCGTTGCCTGCCAGCTGAATTTCTGGGTAATCATGCGCCGTCAGATGGGGCTTTTTATCTCTATGCAGATGTTAGTGCTTTGACCAATGACTCGATTGCTTTTGCTGATCGCATTTTGACCGATACCGGCGTTGCGATGACGCCGGGTGTCGATTTCGACGCTGTTGATGGGCCGTCACATATGCGGCTATCTTATGCAGGCAGCACGCAAGATGTGAAAAAGGCGATCCAACGCCTGAATGACTGGCTTGCCGGTCAGGGTCGCTAGTGGCCAGTTACAACCGGCCGCCAGCTTTCAATTTCATTTACAAAGGCAATGATTGCCTAGCTTCTTGACCACCATCCGCTGCGACGTGATTTCGGCTCATTACTGCCAATTTCGACAACATCTTGTGGGGCTGAACTGATCGGCTCTCTTGATGCTGGCGCGTCGGTGGGTGCCCCATTATTGGCGCTGGTATCAGCATTATTCGCATCAGCGGCTTTTGCTGGTGCTTTTTTTGCGGCTTTTCGTGCCGGTTTTTTCACTGCTGGTTTGGCCGCGGCCGCATCTTGTTCTGGCTTGTGACCAGCATCGGCATTGGCTTTTGGCTTGCGTGTGCGAGCAGGTTTTTCGGCAGGCTTTTCAGCGCTGCTATCAGCCGCAGCTTTGCTGTCTTCGGCTTTGGCATCACTCGCTTTGGCATCACCTGCTTTTGCGGCATTTGCTGGTTTTTTGCGTCTTCGTGCCGGTTTTTTCGCCGCCAGCCACATCGCCATTATCATCTGCTGCGGCTGTATTTAAGGAACCGTTGCTGGCAGGTTCGGCCGCTGCAGCCGACGCTTCATTATCGGCATTGGCATTATCTTTTGGGGTATTATCTGCGGTGGTTGGATCAGCCTTGGCAACACGGCGTCCACGACCGCGACGGCCGGTTTTAGCCTTTGGTGCAGCGTCGTCATTGGCTGCAACGCCATCGGTTGCGGTGCTGCCGGTGCTGGCTGCAGCCTGATCTTCGCCATTTGACGATGATGCTGCCTGATTGTCACCAGTTTGGTTATCACCAGTTTGGTACTTGGCGTCTTCACCATTGCGCCGACGCCGACGCCGACCGCCGCGCCGTCCGCGCCGCCGCCGTTTTGCACCACCATCTTCACTGCCGGTTTCGTCATTTTCCGGATGTGAGGCTGCATTTGCTTCAGTTTCAGCCGCCTCATCTTTGTCAGAATCGCTTGTATCCGGTTTGACATTATTGTTGGCGTGGCGTGGCTGCTGCGACTGGCGTGACGGCTGCTTGGCTTGGGCTTTGCCCTGCCAGCCAACGCGATCAACCTTATATTCTGGGGCAATCAAGCTGTCATCAGACAGTAAAATAACCATAAGGCCAAACCGTGCTTCAATCTCGGCAATTGCGCTTCGTTTATGGTTCAAGATAAACAGCACCACATCCCGATGGGCGGTGATATGCAATTCATCCATTTTGCCTTTTTGCGCTTCTTCTTCGATTGACCGCAGCAATTGCAGGGCGGCGGTATCAATCGACCGGACGCGACCCGTGCCTTCACAATGCGGGCAAAGATTGCTGATTGATTCATTGATGCTTAGCCGTAGCCTTTGGCGCGACATTTCAAGAAGACCAAAATGGCTAATCGAACCGATTTGAATCCGTGCGCGGTCATTGCGCATTGCATCTTTCATCCGGCGTTCAACCGCATGTTGATTGCGGTTTTCCTCCATATCAATGAAATCGACAACAATAAGACCAGAAAGATCACGAAGCCGAAGCTGGTGTCCTAATTCTTCGGCGGCTTCAAGGTTAGTTTTCAGCGCGGTTTCTTCGATATTGCGTTCGCGCGTTGATTTACCTGAATTCACGTCAATGGCGACAAGCGCTTCGGTTTGGTTAATCACCAGATAACCGCCAGATTTCAACGTCACCTGCGGGCTGTGGATGGTGTCCATCTGATTTTCAACATTGAAATGCTGGAAAATTGGATGTGTGCCTTCGTATTTCTGAACCTTTTTCAGATGGCTTGGGATCAGCATCTTCATCTGGTTGCGGGCAATTTTATAGGCCTCTTCGCCTTCGACAAGCACTTCATCAACTTCGCTTGTGTAAAGGTCACGAATTGACCGTTTGATCAAATCGCCTTCTTCATGGATCAGGCAGGGGGCTTGTGATTCAAGCGTGCGCGCGCGGATATCGTCCCATAATTTTGACAGATAGGTAAAATCACGCGCAATTTCAGTTTTGGTGCGTTTCGCGCCGGCAGTGCGGACGATCACGGCCATTCCGGCTTGAATATCCAACCCGCCAACGACTGTTTTCAACCGCTTGCGATCGGCAATATTGGTGATTTTCCGGCTAACGCCGCCGCCACGATTGTTATTCGGCATCAATACGCAATAGCGTCCAGCAAGTGACAGATAAGTTGTCAAAGCCGCGCCTTTATTCCCGCGCTCTTCTTTCACGACCTGCACAAGCATGATCTGTTTGCGCGAAATCACTTCTTGAATTTTATAGCGTTTTACCTGACGTTTTGGCCGGATATCTTCTTCATCCGCCTCTTCGCCACCAATGGTTTCAGGCGCGCCATCAGAGCCAGCTTCAACACTGTCATCGTCGCTCTCGGCGCTGTCGGCCTCAATCAGGGCTTCACGGTCTTCAATTGGAATGCGGTAATAATCTGGGTGGATTTCACTAAAGGCCAGAAAGCCCTGACGGTTTCCGCCATATTCAACAAAAGCTGCCTGCAAAGACGGTTCAACGCGTGTGACCCGTGCTAGATAGACATTTCCTTTTAGTTGTTTCCGGTTTTCTGTTTCATAGTCAAAATCTTCAATGCGTGTTCCGCTTAGCAGCGCTACCCGCGTTTCTTCGGCCTGGCGTGCATCGATTAATAGGCGTTTTGTCATGGACTTGTCTTTCCCCGGCCAACCATGTTCGGCTGTCAAATTCAGACAGTGTGTTAATCAGGCATGGCAGGTGTTGTGAATCCGGACCAAATCCACGCGCAGTACCGACCGTAAAGCGGTGGCCATAATGGCTGCTTTTGTCATGTGATCGGTTTGGCTGAGTCATTTAGATTAGTCCGGTGGTTTAAAATCGCGTTGTGTGTCCTGATGATAAGGCTCGCTGGTGGTCAGTGACATGGCACAATAATTAGGGTCATTCATAATTAAGGCATAACAAAGATCGTCGAGATAAACACCATCAGGTGAATAATTCAATTGCAGTTCTGCGGTAAAAGTGCCGGTTTGTTTGCTTTCTGCTGTTGGCGCATTGGCGCCACTCACGACAGAAAAACGAAACTTTTGCCTCAAACTAAATTCCTTTATATACTTGCTAAAGCTATTTTGCCAACAAAGTAATGCCGTTTTGATAATTAGCATGATTTATCTTTGTCGCAAGCTAGGCTTGGGCTAGGTTCCGTTGACCAGGATCGGCGATAGCAAAGAAGGCCAGACATGGTTAATATATCGATGATGATAACTGTTATGGCAATGCTCGCCGCAATCGGCCGCTCTATCCTGTTCTTGGCAATGGTCTTGGTGCTGGCTGCAACGGGTCAGGCCTTTGCCGAAAATGCTGTCACCGGAATGCGTGTTGGCGCGGTGCAAATTGATGACCGCACCGGTTTGCGGCTTGTGATCGAAACTAAAGCTCCGTTAAAAGCCAGCCTTTTGCTGTTGCAATCACCTTATCGTTTGGTGATTGATATGCCTAACACCAGCTGGAATGTGGACAAGTTGGCGCGGCGCGGCAATTTACAAGTCGCCCCCGGTTCGGCCTATCGTTTTGGAAATCCAAAGCCGGAAATCGGCCGGTTGGTGATCGAGCTTGAAAAGCCGGCAGCGCCTGTGCGGGTTTTTGCTCTTCCATCGGCAGGGGCTGGCAGCCGTTTTGTGATTGATCTTCTTGATCGCGGTAAAACGGCGTTTCTAGTGGCATCCTCAGCGCTAGAAAAAACCCCAAATATTGATTTAAATGATGCTGTTACCGATCGCGCTACGGTCAAAGATGCTGATCGGGTGAAAACGGTCAAGCCATTGACCATGCCATTGCCAAAATCAAATCCGGCGCGCCATGCGAATAAACTAGCCACGGCGGCACTTGCCGTGCCAAAGCCGCGACCGCGAAAATGGGTTGTCTTTATTGATGCTGGGCATGGTGGCAAAGATCCGGGCGCGCTTGGCAAGGCGGGGACGGTGGAAAAAGACATCACCTTGGCGGCGGCGCGTGAACTGGCAAGCCAATTGCGCGCCACGGGCAAGATAACCCCGATTTTGGCGCGTGATGACGACCGGTTTTTGCGGCTTCGCCAGCGCATTCGGCTAGCGCGGCAAAATCAGGCAGATTTGTTCATTTCGCTTCATGCTGATTCCGCACCAAGATCATCGGCGCGGGGTATTTCGGTTTTTAGCCTGTCTGATAAAGCCTCTGACAAAGAAGCGGGCGCATTGGCACGTCAGGAAAATAGCGCCGATCTGATTGGTGGGCCGGATTTATCCACCGAAGATCCCGAGGCAGCCGGCGCGCTTGTACGGATGTTTCAACGCGAGTCAATGAACCAATCGGCACGGTTTGCGGCGGCAATCCTGCAACAGATTCGCGATTTGCCAGGGGGTGACAAGCGCGGCCATCGGTTTGCTGGTTTTGCTGTTTTGAAAGCGCCTGATATGCCATCGGTACTTGTCGAGATGGGCTTTTTATCAAATCGGAAAGACGAAGCGAATTTGAATAAGAAATCCTATCGGCAGGATTTGTCAAAACGGCTAGCAAAGGCCATTCTTGTTTATCTAAATGAATATGGTCCCAAAATATAAAGTCTGGTGGCGCATGCCCGATATGGCGGCAAAACCTTGGAAAAGGGCGGTTATCCCTAAAAAAGGCGAGTGTCAAAATGAAGAAAAGGTCTAAATTGCCATATCTGCGCCCAATTTCGGCTATATTATCAAAATCATGTTAAGATTTATTTCGATTACATTATCCTTTGTTTTCCTAATGTGCATGCTTGCTGGCGCTGGCATCCTTTGGGTTTTCTGGACCTATGGAAAAGATCTTCCTGACTATCAGCAGCTTGCCAATTATGAACCGCCTGTTGTGACCCGCATTCATGCTGGCAATGGGGCGTTGCTGGCTGAATATTCCAGTGAAAAGCGGCTTTTTGTGCCAGTTGAGGCAATCCCGCTACGATTGATCCACGCTTTTATTTCGGCTGAAGATAAAGCGTTTTACAATCATTTTGGCATTGATTTGCGCGCTTTGGCGCGGGCAGTTGCGACCAATATCGCCAATTATGGCAAAGGGCGGCGACTGGTTGGTGCCTCGACCATCACCCAGCAGGTTACCAAGAATTTCCTGCTGACCAATGAAGTTTCGATTGATCGCAAAATCAAAGAAGCAATCCTGTCGCTTCGGATGGAACGCGCTTTTAGCAAAGACCAGATTTTGGCACTTTATCTAAACGAAATTTATCTTGGACGCGGCAGTTACGGCGTTGCAGCGGCAGCGTTGAATTATTTTGATAAATCGCTTGGGCAATTGGAATTGCCTGAAATCGCCTATCTTGCTGCCCTGCCAAAAGCGCCAAATAATTACCATCCCATTCGCAATCTCCGTGCAGCAACCATCCGGCGCAATTGGGTTTTGGATGAAATGCAGCAAAATGGCTATATTTCGCAAAATGAAGCTGACGAGGCAAAGGCAGCACCGCTGCGCATGATTGGACAAAGCGGATTTGACGCTGCCGAAGCGCCTTATTTTACCGAAGAAGTGCGCCGCCAGCTTATTAGCCGCTTTGGTGAAACATCGCTTTATGATGGTGGTTTATCGGTTCGCACAACGCTTGATCCTTATCTGCAGCAAATTGCCGATAATGTGCTTGAACGTGGGCTAGAAGCATTAGATCGGCGGCAAGGCTGGCGCGGCCCGCTTGGCGTCATGTTGCAAGGGGCTGATATCGACAAGGTGCTTGCCGCGCAAACAGCAAAGTTACGCGCGAACCATTTTGCCGCGCTGGTGACAAAGGTTGGGCCGCGAAGCGCTGAAATCTATGTGAATGGCCGCAATGCGATTATTCCGTTCGAGCTTGCTTTTTGGGCCTATCCGCCGCGCCGTGATGATGGCATTAGGCCACCACCCTTGCGTGATTTGCGCAAAGCCTTGTCCAAAGGTGATATTGTCATTGTCCAGCCGCCCGGCTTTACGCCAGATTTGATCCGTAATGATTTTGAACCCGCGCCAAATCATTTTGCATTGGGACAGCGTCCCGATGTTGAAGGCGCGATTGTTGCGCTTGACCCGCATACGGGCCGTTTATTGGCGATGAGTGGCGGCTATAATTACGCTGAATCAGAATTTAACCGCGCCGTTCAAGCGGTGCGCCAGCCCGGATCAGCCTTTAAACCTTTTGTTTATCTTGCGGCGCTTGATGCTGGCTATAGCCCGACAACGCGCATTCTTGATGCACCATTGGTGGTGGATCAGGGGCCGGGCAAACCGAAATGGAAACCGGCAAACTATACCAAACGTTTCTATGGCCCATCAATCATGCGGGTTGGTATCGAAAAATCACGAAATCTGATGACCGCACGCTTGGCGATGACAATTGGCATGGATCGGGTTCAGGACTATGCAAAACGCTTTGGCTTGAACGATGATTTGCCGCCATTTTTATCAATGTCGCTTGGCGCTGGCGAAACGACCCTGCTTCGGCTGACATCTGCCTATGGTATGCTTGTGAATGGCGGGCGAAAAATCACCCCAAGCCTGATTGACCGGATTCAAGACCGCCATGGCAAAACCATTTACCGCCATGATGCGCGTGACTGTGGTTCCTGTGTGGCGGCGGATGGCTGGTCAAATCAACCAATTCCGACATTGCCGGATACGCGTGAACAGCTAACTGATCCGGCATCGGCTTTTCAGATGGTGTCAATGCTGGAAGGTGTCATCAAACGCGGTACTGGTCGGTCGATCAATGATCTGAATCTGGTTGTTGCTGGCAAGACTGGAACCACCAATGATAATACAAATGGCTGGTTTATCGGCTTTACGCCTGATCTGGCGATTGGCGTCTTTATCGGTTATGACCGGCCGCGCCCGCTTGGCAAACGTGAAACCGGTTCAACGGTGGCGGTGCCGATTTTTGGCGATTTTCTGATGCGGTCGCAAATTGACAAGCCGGTCATTCCGTTCCGGCGGCCAAATGACATTCAGGTCATTCCGGTTCATGCCGAAACGGGCGAACGCGTTTTGCCAAAAGACCAGCAAGCTATTTTGGAAATTTTCAAACCCGGCCAGCGGCCAGGCGGGGTGTTGATTGATGTTGCCCCCGGCATGGATGGTCAGGTGACAAAAACAGGTGGAACATTGGCAACACAGGGGCTTTACTAGGTGCCATCTTGCCGCCAGATAAGAATTGAGGCTTGCCACAATACCCGCCGGCGCGTTAGGTAAAAGCATTATACGTTTCCTTCATTGCAGGCTGGACTCCAAAACCATGCAGGCCGAAACCACAGCAAAAATTGACATTATCAAAACGGCAATCGATCTGCTTTGCAAACATGTCAAATATGATGATGCCAAGGCGCAGCTTGCCAGCCTTGAAAGCGTGATTTCCGATGGTGATTTTTGGAATGATCAGGCCAGCGCGCAAGAAACCATGCGCGAAAAAAACTGTCTTGAACGTCAATTGACGGTTATTGATGCGCTTCAATTGGAAATGGATGATGCGATTGAGTTGCTTGAGCTTGGTACGGCCGAAGGTGATGAAGAAATCATTGATGATGCCGAAGCGTCATTAACCAAACTTGTGGCAATTGCCGAAAAACGCCAGCTTGAAAGCCTGCTATCTGGCGAGGCTGATGCGAATGACTGTTTTATTGAAGTTCACGCTGGTGCTGGTGGAACCGAGGCACAGGATTGGGCTTTGATGCTGATGCGCATGTATAGCCGGTGGAGCGAGGCGCGCGGTTTTAAATTGCAAATCATCGAAGAAAGCGCTGGTGAAGAAGCTGGCATCAAATCGGTCACGATGCGGATTGATGGTGAAAATGCCTATGGCTGGATGAAAACTGAATCAGGCGTTCACCGGTTGGTTCGGATCTCACCGTTTGATAGCTCGGCGCGTCGCCACACAAGCTTTGCCAGCGTTTGGGTCTATCCGGTTGTCGATGATAATATTGAAATTGAAATCGAAGATAAGGATTTGCGGATTGACACTTACCGCGCATCAGGTGCCGGTGGCCAGCATGTCAACAAAACCGATTCAGCGATCCGCATCACCCATTTGCCAACAAATATTGTTGTTCAATGTCAGAATGACCGCTCGCAGCATCGCAATCGGGCAACCGCTTTTAACATGCTAAAAGCCCGCCTTTACGAATTGGAACTGCAACGCCGTGAAGATGCGGCGAATGATGCTGCGTCAAGCAAAACCGACATTGGCTGGGGAAACCAGATCCGGTCTTATGTTCTGCATCCTTATCAGATGGTAAAGGATTTGCGAACCAATGTTGAAAAGGGCAATGCGCAGGGCGTTCTTGACGGTGATCTTGATGATTTCATCGAGGCTAGCCTTGCCGCGCGGGTTGGCAATCAACGCTAGGCGTCTGGCCTTTTTTCGGGTGACGCCACCAAATCATCTCTTGTGGCAAGCGGGCCATAAGACGCCGCTGAAAAACGGGCAGCATTGCGGGCAGCAATATTAAATGGCGGTTTTAAATCGCCGTGAAAATAACGTTTAACAAGGCTGTGCCATGTGCTGACCGGATCAAGGCGATCCATGCCCCACATATAGTCGAACCAGCGTTTTCCAACTGATACATGTGTAATTTCATCAGTCATGATGATGCCAAGCGCATTTGCTGTTTTTTCATCACCAACCGATTTCAATCGGTCGATCATGGTTGGCGTCACATCAAGCCCGCGCGCCTCAAGCACAAGCGGTGCAATCGCCAGCCGCGCCAAAAGATCATGTTTGCTGGCATCAGCGGCTTGCCATAGGCCGTCATGCGCTGGCAAATCGCCACAAGCCGCGCCTAAATCGGCAAGCCGGTCACTTAACATCAGAAAATGTCGTGCCTCATCATCGGCAACGCCAAGCCAGTCATGATAAAAATCCACCGGAAGCTGGGTCTTGGTGAAGCGGCTGGCCATATCCAGCGCCAGATCAACCGCATTTAATTCGATATGGGCAATGGCATGAAGAAGCGCGATCCGGCCCGGGGCAGATTGGGTGACCCGCCGCCGTGGCACCTTACGCGGTGGGCGCAATAATGGGCGGTCAGGGCGGCCCGGCCGATCTGGCGGCGGCTGGTTGCCAAGCCCAAGCGTGGTGTCTTTCCACGCAGCAACAAGATGGCACATCGCAGTGGCTTTTTGGCGCGCATCCGAAATGCCAAGCACTTCACATATCGCGCCGCTAATCGTTTTCTTTGATGTGTCTGGCATGATTAAAGCGCTTTCAATCTCTCCAGAACATCGGCCGCATGACTGGCAACCTTTACCTTTGGCCATATGGCGGCAATCTTGCCATCACTGTCGATGATAAAGCTGGCGCGTTTAATGCCCATATATGTTTTGCCATAAATTGATTTTTCAACCCAGACGCCAAATTCTTCGCAAAAGCTGGTTTCGTGATCGGCGCCCAATAGACAGGTTAGGCCATATTTAGCACGAAATTTTGCCTGTTTTGCTGGTTTGTCTTTGGAAACACCAATCACCACGGTATTTTGCGCGGTAAATTCATCGTGAAGGGCGGAAAATTGCTCGGCTTCTTTGGTGCAGCCGGGGGTGTCGGCGCGCGGAAAGAAGAACACGACCACTTTTTTGCCACCTTGTTCGGCTATTGAAAACATGTCGGTATCGGTTGGAATCGACAAGGTGGGGGCATAATCACCAATCGCAAGCATAAGATGCCCTAATCATTTGCATTGGCGCTGAAATGATAGCGCGCTTTGTTTGTTGTTTGAGGCCTTATTGATGTTAGATAATATTTTTCTGCCAGATCGCAAGACAGCCAGTGTTGGGCATGGTAAACAAAAGCAAGATTTAAAGCGATAGAGGATGCGGCGTGTTTGCTGATCGACATTTCACCGCAATAGGTATTTTCAAGACTTTTGTGATCACTGTCTTGTTGCTGGCAACGATGATTTTTGGGGCTGGTTATGTTTATGTGAACCAAGCTGGTGGCCTTCGCCGTCTTCTCGAAACCGAATCGTCGCGCATGGTTGGCAATGGCTCGGCCTCGGTTGGCGATGCGCGGCTTAATTTTACGTTATCGCGTCGCCCGCTTCAGCTTGCCGCAGAAAATATCGTCATTAATCTTGAACGTGACAAGATCGACCTGCCGAATGTCGAAATCGGCTTTGGCCTGACAAGCCTTTTTGACGGTCGGCCAGAAACGATTTTGCTGCGTGGGATTAAGCTTGATCTGGTGAAAAAAGCGTCAGGTTGGTCCGGTTCGCCAGCCATTAATTTTCTCGATCAGCTTGCCAAACAATCAAACCAGCTTGAGACCGGCAACCCAAGATCGGGTTCCAGTCAAAACCGCCTTGGTGGGGTGAAATTGATTGCGATTGAAACTGATCGTCTGTCGCTCTCGCATGAAACTGGTGCTTTGCCAAAGCTGGTTTTCGCCGATATCTATATTGATATGACCTCGGGTGATGACGGCGCTGTTGCTGGCAGCCTGCGGGCGCGGCGACTGACAAGCGATGACGTGGCTGCGGGCAGTTTTACCCTGTCATTTGATGGCTGGCCCAGAAGCGATTCTTTTGCGTTTGATATGAGCGCATCTGATTTGAATACAGCCGATATCAGCGGTTATATTGACCGCCTTCCTGCCGCTTTGCGCCAAATCGGCGTTTTATCAGGGCATTTTAGCCTTGAGATGAAAGACGATCTGTTGACCAAGCTGAATGCCGATGTTGCGCTGGTGGATGGCATGCTTGGTATTCCGGGTATTGGCCGCGATGCGGCTTTTGATACGGCTGATCTGGTGTTTTCCTACAGCCGACTCAGCGACAGTTTAATGGTTAGCAAAGCGGCATTGAATTTTGCTGATCAGCGGCGATTATCTTTTGATGGCGCGGTGACCCAGTTTCATGCCCCATCTGCCAATGTAAAGGGCATGATCGAGGCCAATAATCTGCCGATTCAATCATTGCTCGATGGTTGGCCTGATCCGGTTGCGGCTGATTTAAAACAGGCTTTGCGGCAACGCTTCAGCGGTGGCCAATTCAAATTTGTCAAAGCTGAATTTCAAGGTGCCTTTGTATCTGAAACCAGCGCTTTGACATTATCTAAACTTGGTCTTGAAAGCCAGTTTGCCAGCGTTCGGGCAAATTTTGCCAGCGGTCAATATAAACGTCTTGTCGCAACGATTGGCGGCGCATTGGGCATGAATGTTGGCAAAGGTGGGCAAATTCAGGATGTTCTTGTCGATCTTGAAATGACCGATGGGTCAATGCTTCTTGACGGTTATGAACGATCGGTCGATCTGGCATCTGGACAATTAAAATCGATGCTTCGCGGCGATGTGGCGACATTGGAAAATCTGGCATTCGATATGGGAAGCGCTGGAAAGTTTAATCTTGGTGGCCGCTTAGAAATTGGCGATGACTGGACGCTTCGTGATTTAAAGCTAGATTTGAATGTGCCGGATATGGATGCGGTATTATTTTCGGCATTATGGCCGCAATGGGCCGCGCCTGAAACAGCTTCATGGGTTGCGGAAAATATTCCGGCCGGACGGGTTCGTGATTCAAAATTATCATTTGCGGCTGATCTTGGCGCGGCCAAAGGCGTGCGCAAACTCTATGATGTCGAAGGCGATATTAAATTGCGTAACGCCGAATTGATCTGGGCCAAAGGCGCGACAGCTATCACCAATATTGATGCTGATCTTTACTGGGATAATGATGCGTTTACCGCCAGCTTTCTAACTGGACGTATTGACGATATTGCCGTGCAGCGTGGCCGGGTTGTCATTGAGCCGGTGCTTGACAGATATCCAGAAAAATGCAATGATTTCGCTGAATGCCAAAGGCGCAGCCAACACGGCGATGGATTTGGCGCGCCAAGCTGGCTTGTCACAATATGGCAGTTTTGACTTCAGCAAAATCAAAGCTGATGGTGAAGTTGAATTCAGCCTTGAAGCCGCTTTGCCGCTTGGCAAATCCGCGTCGCTAGCCAATCGTATCCAGAAACTAGATGCCACGATCAGCAATGGTTCGTTCCGCAATCTGCCAAACCAGTTGAATATTGATGATGCCGAACTTGTGATGGATATATCCACCGATAATAGCCAGATTACCGGCACGGCGACTGTCTATGGCGCACCAAGCGAATTCAGCCTCGAAATTGATCACCAAAAACGCCATGCCGAACTGGTTGGGCAAACCCCGCCATCGGCCTTGCTTGCCTCGGCGATCGCCAAGATACTTGACCTTGATATCGCTGGATCAATTGGCGGTAAAATTGTGTATTCCGGCGACCTGTCAATGGGCGAAGCAAAGATCGGTATGACGGTCGATCTTGGCAGCGCGTCAATTAATGTGCCGAAATTGAATTGGGCGAAATTACCAGCCGAGGATGGCCGTGCAACAATGACCATCCTGCTTCGCAAAGGTGAAGTGGCGTCATTGCAAAATATCGATGTGGCCACTGGCAGCCTGTCAGCACAAGGCCAAATTGCCTTTGATACAACGGCCAAGATACAGGCCGCCTTTTTCGAGCGCGTTGCCTGGCCGGGAAATGATATTCGAGATTTAATTATCGAGCGCAATGCCGAATCATCATGGAAAGTCGGTGCAACAGCAAGGCTGGTAAATCTTGTACCGCTTCGTCGCAATGAAGGGGTGAGTGGTGGTGAAACACTGATCTTTGATTTTACCGCTGACCAAATTGTTGTTGATAACGAAATTGCCCTGTCGGGTCAGTTATCGGGCAATCGCACGAGTGACGGCATGGGCAAAGCCCAATTTCTGGGAACCATGCTTGTTGATGGGACGCCATTGATCACCGAAGCCGATCTTGAGATGGGGTTTGGGATAAATGGCGATAGGATTACCGGCACTGGCCTGATTGGTGGCGGTGAAGTCAATCTGAGCTTTGATGCAAAAACAAAGAATGATCCTAAATTGGTGATCGAATCCAAAAATGCTGGTCGGGTATTATCTGGGTTGAAAGTGACTGATACGGTTCGTGGTGGCCAATTGCGCCTGACGAATGTTTTCAAAGATAACAAATTCAAATCTTTTGATTCCAAGATTGAATTAACAAAATTCAGGATTGTCGAAGCGCCAAGAGCCTTGCGGGCTTTTTCAGTGCTTAGCCTTGCTGGCCTATATTCGCTTGTCGAGGGTGAGGGCACCGCGTTTCAGCGTGGTGAGGCCGTTTTAGAAACGCGCGGTCCAATGGTAAAGATTGTCAGCATGAAAGCCAGCGGTGAGGCGGTTGGCGTCACTATGCTTGGGGTTTATGATCGTGCCACCAAAAAAGTGGATGTGAGTGGCAATTTGGTGCCGGTGAATCAAGTCAGCGAGCTTCTTGGCAAAGTGCCTCTGCTGGGTGATTTTATCGCAGGTGCGGACAAAAGCGGCATCTTTGTTAGCCAATTTACCGTCACTGGTACATCGGATGATATGAAAACAGCGGTCAATCCGGTGTCATCAATTGCCCCCGGCCTGTTGCGTGACCTATTTTCGCCAAACTGGCTAGGTAGAGAAGAAAAACGCCTATTTGGCGAGGGAGAAACCGCAACAGCACCAGCGCAATAAACCGCCAGAAAAGCGGCATGATTTGCCGCTGATCTCGGGGCTATTGATTTACGATAAAATAATAAGCGCGTGCCGTTTTTTTCCAGCCGACATTTTCAGCTTACCACCTTGGAAATCAGCAAGGCTGATCATGGCGCCTTCATCGGTGATGGCATTGTCATTCAGCTTTGCCCCGCCGCCACGGATTAACCGTCTTGCCTCGCCATTCGATTTGGCAAAGCCTACTATGTTCAAAGCCGTGATAACGCTAAGGCTAGCAGCGTCGGCTGAATTGATCATCACTTGATGAAGGCCATCGCTCATGCCTTTATCGCCAAAGGTGGTTTGCGCGGTCGCTTTGGCCTTTTCGGCAGCGTCAATGCCGTGACAAAGCCGCGTTGCCTCATCAGCAAGGATGATTTTGGCTTGGTTGATCTCGGCGCCTTCAAGCGCGCCTAATTTGCGAACCTCATCCATTGGCAATTCGGTAAATAGGCCAAGAAAGCGCGCAACGTCTGAATCCTGGGTATTGCGCCAGAACTGCCAGAAATCAAAACTGGAGAATTTCGCATCGTTCAGCCAGATCGCGCCATTGGCCGATTTGCCCATTTTTGCACCCGATGATGTGGTGATCAGCGGCGATGTCAGACCATAGATTTCCTGACCATCAACGCGGCGGGTTAAATCAATGCCGGTGACAATATTGCCCCATTGGTCTGATCCACCCATCTGCAATTGGCAGCCATAGCGGCGGCGCAATTCCAGAAAATCATAGGCTTGTAAAATGGCATAGTTGAATTCAAGAAAGGATAAGGGCTGTTCACGCTCAAGCCGTAATTTCACCGATTCCATGCCCATCATGCGATTGATCGAGAAATGTGGCCCGTAATCGCGCAAGAACCGGATATAATGAAGGCTGTCGAGCCAATCGGCATTATCAACCATCAATGCATCTGATGGGCCATCACCAAAGGTCAGATATTTTTCAAAAACGCTTTTGATGCCGTTTTTATTGATTTCGATATCCTGATCCGACAATAGTGGGCGGGCGGTATCCTTGCCAGATGGGTCGCCAACCTTGGTTGTGCCGCCGCCCATCAAAACGATTGGTTTATGGCCGCATCGCTGCAAAATGCGAAGCATCATGATTTGCACAAGCGAACCAACATGAAGGCTGTCAGCAGTGCAATCGAAGCCGATATAAGTGGGATCGTATGATCGGCCGCCAGCGCGTCAAGAGCATCAATATCGGTGGCCTGATGAATATAGCCACGTTCACTAAATTGTTGGATTAGGTTCGATTTGTAATTCATCTTCGATCCAGATTGTCAAAATGTCAAAGCCAGCGCACCGATGCAGCGGCGCGTTGGCGGTTGATGTTTCAGGCTAGGCCAACGGATCAAAATCCGGCTCGGTCAGTGCGATATCAAGATAGGTGCCAACGCGTGCGATCATCGGGTCAAGCTGATCGGTAAAGAAATGATTAGCACTGGGCACGATATCAATATCGATTGTAACGCCTTTTTGAATTGAAAGACGATCAACCAGCTTGTGAATGGCATCGGGTGGCACTTGCTCGTCCTTTTCGCCATGCACAATCAGGCCAGACGCCGGACATGGAGCCAGAAATGAAAAATCATGGGTCAATGCTGGCGGCGTTGCCGAAATAAAACCGCGAATTTCTGGGCGACGCATCATCAATTGCATGCCGATCCATGCGCCAAAGGAAAATCCGGCAATCCAGCATTGACGTGATGCAGGATTTTGCGCCTGCAGCCAATCCATTGCGGTTGCGGCATCTGACAATTCGCCTTCGCCATTGTCATATTCGCCCTGACTGCGGCCAACACCCCGAAAATTGAAACGAAGCACGGCAAAGCCACGCGCTTGGAAATGCTTGTACAGCGCATAGGTGACACGGTTATTCATCGTGCCGCCCTTATCAGGCTCTGGGTGCAGAATTAGGGCGGTTGGTGCGTCAGGCACCTCACTTGGCATGTAGCGGCATTCCAATCGTCCGTCGGGGCCGTTTATGATAACCTCGGGCATAAGTTTTTCCGTTCATCTTGCACTATCGTAATCAGGGCTTATATCGTAATATGCATGACACGCCAAGCGAGCTTTCACACCTAATGCACGCGAATGTGTGATTTGCTGGTAACAAACCGGTCTAAATCTGGTTGCTGTCGATGATCTTGACCAAAAAATCAACCGTCAGCCATTTTTATTTCCGCCAAAGCCAACACTGGATCGAAACATATGTTTGCAAATTTACGCCGTGACTTAAATGCGATTATGGAACGCGATCCGGCAGCCAGTAACCGGCTGGCGGCGATCTTTCTATATCCAAGCTTTCAAGTCATGCTGGCCTATCGTTTGTCGCATATTTTGTGGCAGATGCGACTTCGGTTCATTGCGCGGCTGATCATGCAGATTGCGCGCGTGCTAACAGGAATCGAAATTCATCCTGCAGCGAAAATCGGCCCCGGTTTCTTTGTTGATCATGGTATGGGCACGGTCATTGGGGAAACGGCCGAAATTGGCCGTGATGTCACGCTCTACCATGATGTGACGCTTGGCGGGGTTATGCCTGCGGTTGACTCAGAAAAACAGCGCGAGGCGAAACGCCACCCAACGCTTGGCGATTATGTGATTGTTGGTGCCGGAGCGCAAATTCTTGGCCCGATCACGGTTCATCGCTGTGCGCGGGTTGGTGGCAATTCGGTGGTAACAAAAGATGTTCCCGAAGCAACAACCGTTGTTGGCGTGCCTGCGCGTCAGATGAGCAAAACCACAACCAAGGCTGTTGCTGATACAAGCTTTATGGCCTATGGTGTTCAATCAGGTATTGATCTTGACCCGCGTGAGCGCACGATCAGAGCGCTTGTTGACGAAGTGCAAAGCCAGCGCGCACGCCTTAGCGATCTTGAGGACAGGCTGGCCAGCGCGGCGGCACCTGCCGCACCGAAAAAAGCGCCGCGCAAAACCAAGCCAAAGCTGGTCAGCTAGGTTGTTATGTGAAGCTGGTCATCAATGATGCGTAAGACGCCAATCTATCTTGATAATAATGCAACAACGCCATTGCGTGCTGCTGCCATCACTGCCATGCAGGATGCGATGGGGCCACCAGCAAACCCATCATCGGTTCATGGCTTTGGACGCAATGCCCGTCTGATTGTTGAAACGGCGCGTAGTGCGGTGGCAATGCTTGCCGGATGCCGCGCTGCAGATGTGGTGTTTACCAGTGGCGGTACCGAGGCCAATAATCTTTTGATGGTGCAATATGATCATGTTATCACAAGCGTGATCGAACATGACTCGGTGCGACATGCGCATCAAAATTGTCATCAGATTGCTGTTGATGAAAATGGTGTCATTGATCTGGATATGCTGGCAACATTAATGGCTGGGATTGATAATGCGGCCAAGCCGCGAACACTTATCTCGATCATGGCCGCCAATAATGAAACTGGTGTTATCCAGCCAATGGATGAAATTGCTGTGATGGCTGAAAGCGCAAATATCGCCTTGCACAGCGATATGGTGCAAATGTTTGGCAAACGCCATATCAATTTTGCCGCATCGAAAATCAGCTATGCCAGCCTGTCAGCGCATAAGATTGGTGGCCCGTCGGGTGTTGGCGCGTTGCTGGTGCGCCCGGGATGCAGGCTTTCCAGCCTGCTTCGTGGCGGCGGTCAAGAACAGGGGCGGCGGGCTGGCACTGAAAATCTGGTTGGCATTGCCGGTTTTGGTGGTGCTGCAGATGATGCGCTTGGCGATATTGGCCATTATCAGACAATGGCGAAATGGCGCGATGATTTTGAAAGCCGCATGCTGGATCAGCGAAGCGGGATTGCAGTGTTTGGCCGCGATGCGCCACGACTTGGCAATACCAGCTGTATTGCCGCATCGGGAAAAGCGGCTGAAACAATGGTGATGGCATTTGACATTGCTGGTGTTGCGATTAGTGCCGGTTCGGCCTGTTCGTCGGGTAAGGTCAAACCAAGCCATGTGCTGGAGTCGATGGGTGCGGGGCCGCGCGCGGGCGAGGCCATTCGCATCTCAGGCGGATGGGCAACCACCAAAAGCGACTTTGAAACGCTTGCAGATGTGTTTTTGCGACTGTACAAGCAACCCGCATAATTTGATTTGCTAAGGTTGAATTTGCAAATTCAGCAGGATTTGCAAATAAAGTGCAATCGCGATAAAGACAGTTGAAACAAGGAGTCGCCCGAAATGCCGAATATTATTTTTACCAAGCCGGATGGCTCGGACCATAATGTCACTGTTGAAAATGGTGTCACTGTCATGGAAGCAGGGCGTGATGCCGGACTTGGCATTGAGGGAACATGCGGCGGTTGTCTGTCCTGTGCGACCTGTCATGTCATTGTTGATGCCGACTGGTTTGCCAAAACCGGCGCACCGGGCGAAGATGAGGTGGATATGCTTGATCTGGCATTTGGCCTTGCGCAGACATCGCGCCTTGGGTGCCAGATTGAAATGTCGGACTCGCTTGATGGTTTGCGTGTGACGATTCCAGAAGATATGTAGGGCTGATTATGGCGGTACAAGCAGCAAAAAACAAAGCAAAGGACAGCATCGCTGCTGGTCTTAATGCGCTTGGCTTTGCCAAACCGCCTGCCGAAACACGCGTTGTTGTCGCCATGTCTGGTGGGGTTGATTCATCGGTAACGGCTGCCTTACTTCATGAACAGGGTTTCGATGTGATTGGCATTACCTTGCAGCTCTATGATCATGGGGTTGCGGTACAGACCAAAGGCGCGTGCTGTGCTGGTGTTGATATTCATGATGCCCGCACGGTTGCTGGACGTCTTGGTATTCCGCATTATGTGCTTGATTACGAAAACCGGTTTCATGATCAGGTCATGCAGGATTTTGCCGATAGCTATCTTCGCGGTGAAACGCCAATTCCCTGTGTGCGTTGTAACCAGACGGTGAAATTTACCGATCTGTTAAAAACTGCGCGTGACCTCGAAGCCGACTGCCTTGCCACTGGCCATTATGTCCAGCGCATTGATGGTGATGATGGCCCGCGTTTGCTTCGCGGTGCTGATCCAGCAAAAGACCAGTCCTATTTCCTGTTTGCCACAACGGCTGAACAGCTAGATTATCTGCGGTTTCCGCTTGGCGGTCTTGATAAGGATGAAACGCGCAATCTGGCGCGTAAATTTGGGCTAACCGTTTCGGAAAAGCCGGATAGTCAGGATATCTGTTTTGTGCCAAATGGGCGTTATGGCGATGTTGTTCGCCGGTTGCGGCCTGGTGCGGTTGATGCAGGTGATATTCGTTCATATTGATGGCACGGTTCTTGGCCACCATAACGGCGTGATTGATTACACGATTGGCCAACGCCGCGGCCTTGGTATTGGCGGGCGGGCTGGTGCTGATGAGGCGGATGGCCCACTTTATGTTGTCGCCATTGATGCGGCGTCAAATCAGGTGGTTGTTGGCCCGCAAAAGGCACTTGCCTGCGTCGAAGTTCATTTAGGTGATGTTAATTGGATCAATGGCGCGCCTCGTGACAATACCCTGATTTTAGCACGTTTGCGCAATACAGCACCGGCGATGCCAGCGCGCGTAATTTGCCATGAAGATGGCGGCGCAGCGGCTGTTGTGGTCAGACTGGATGAGGCGCAATATGGCATTGCCGCCGGTCAGGCTGCGGCAATTTATGATGGTGCTAATCCCGATCAATTACTTGGTGGGGGCTGGATTGTGCGGGCGCCGCTGGTTGCCAATATCGATCAGGATCAATAACGACTTTGCACCAGCAATTGGTCTAAATCTGTGATCATGCAAAGCTAACATTTGGTGTTTCCATGCCGTTTCAAGCAGCGTGATGATGAATGATCTTTTACAAATTCAAAAAGATTTAGGCGCGCCGCAGCGTGAGCCGCGGCGTCGTCTGGCGTCCGACGAAGAATTGGACGCACCGGAAGACGGCTATGATCCGCGGGATTGGCTGGCAATGCCGGTCAATCATAGCCGTTATCACAAAGGCTATACAACCAATCATTGGCTTAGCGTCTTCCGGGCGGTGACTGCTAGCGGGTAAAATAGACCTGAATTTGCTAGCGTCAACTGGCATGCGCCAACACTACTGGTTCTTGCGTTAATTTTCAGGCAATATGATAGTCGCTGGCTTGGCAAGGTTTTTGCAACCACTTGTTATTGTTTTGGTATTATGCCAGTGCAGGGTAGGGATTGATGGGCCAGCAAGTCTCGATTACAGAATTAAAAGAACAAATTGAAGCGGCGAAACGCAGCCTTGCCGAAATGCCGCCAGTGATCACTGCTGCCGACCCTTTATTTCAACCTGTTGCCATTCCAGCCGCAAATTTTGCTGGTTTAGCTGGGGCATGGGATGATGCGCCAGACGCCCAGACCAAAATATGGTTGCTAATGATGATATGGCTACAGATGACATGGCCACAGATGATATAGGGACCGCTGAGGACTTTCAATTTTTCCATCCGTCCCAAACCGTCGGATCAGCCATTTGCTCCGTCATCGCCTATGAGCAGGGCAAATGCTGATATGAGCGCTTGCGGTGATGATCAGCGGCTTTTTCAGGCATTAGATCAACGGCTTGACCGTCTTGAAGATAATATTGCGCAAAACCGTAAACATATCCTCGAATTGATCACTCTTTTGTCGGGTCTTGATTTGGCGGCAAAGCCCGCCCGTCGAAATTCAACATCAGTCAAATATTTGCTACGCCGCAACCTATATTGGATTGTGATTGGGGTTTTGGTAATCGGCTGGGCCGCCCTAACCCCATCAGGCCATTATTGGATCAATCATTTGATGGGTTTGATATGGGGTTTATCCACAGCGGTGGCTTTTGGCTAACTACCTATCCGTATTGACGAAAACATTCAACTGGCTTATGTTATCCACAGTTAATTATTGTGTTAAGGTAATTGTCGCTTAATGGCTTTCTATCCGGCCTCATCATCATCTCCGCGCCAGCTTGTCGCTGGATCTTGATCTGGAAGATGCGCCGTCTGCCCATATCAGCAGATAGCGGTGTAAAACGGTCGGTTATCTTTCCCAAAAATATTCAAATCTTCAATGTTCCGGAATTCCAGCGTCAGGTCTCGCAGCTTTTTGACCCGTTGAATATTAATATTGAATTTCGGGTGACACGGCAGAACCGACTTGAAATGCGCTGGTCATTTCCGCAAGAAGCCATTCAATATAACCATTCGAAATGCTCGCGCTGACTCGCACCAGCGGGCGCGTCTTTCGCCCGAAGAAAATGCGGCTTTTGAAACGCTAGTTTTATCTTTTGCTGGTTCGAGCCATTAGGGATATCTACCCGGCCGTTGGCGGTTATTGCGCGCCACTGATCACAAATTTTGTAAAATGAAAATCGGTAATTGCTGACGGCTCATTCATAACTGGCCCATCGACTACAATCCTTACCTCCTGCAACAATCTCTTGGCAAGCCTGTCTGCGTTTTTCCACTGTGTCGACGTCGCTGAGTTTTTGATCTGACAATTTGAGATTGATTGCCGATCGGATTTTAGGATTAAAGGTCTCTAATTGCTTCATGACCTTTTCACTGGCCATTGTACCACCATAAGTCGCAATGGCGATTTCAGCGGTTATCATTCCCTTACCGCTAGCGAGGTTGCTAACAAAGGGTAAGGGGAAGCTGTAATAGCTGTATTTGGCAAAATCAAAAGTTCCATCTGGAAGCAGCGACGCATTGTTTGGAATTCCCGGTTCGGCATCTTCACTATTATCAGCTTTATCGGTTTCGGTCTTGGCCTTCGCTTTTTGCATGATGGTGTAGATATCGTCTGGGACTGGTTCTGGTGTCGTCAGATCAGATAACCAATTGCGAATAGTGTTAAGACCACGCTGACGCCGCCGCCAATCATGAGTGGCAAAAGCCAGTGCGGTTGGCGCGATGATGAAGGTGAGAAACTATCTTCGGTCATGCTGACTTACCCGACCCAGCCGTTAAAACGGTCAATGATTGTTGAAATCCAGTTCGGCACTGTCAGCGCTGATGGGTCGCCTTTAGCTGTCACCAGAAAATAGGCAATGCCGACGGCAAGGCCGGTTAGGATGGCCACCGCAACCATCATCACGGGTGATCTCTGGCTGCGGCGCGGTACGGCTTTGTCTTTGCCCTTATCAGTGACCATGGTTTCGGCTTGATCGTTGGCTGGGTTTTTATGGGTTTGGCCAGAATTGGCTTGCAGGCGTGAAACCTCGCGGATCTTTTGCAAAAGCGTGTGTAGATCGCGCTGATTATCCAATAATTTGGCTTCAAGTCGGGTGATGCGCTCATCCAAGGCAGCAGCATTTGGGGCACGCACTGATTTGCATCAGCCGGAATGCCAGCAGTGGCAGTTGCGCCAGTGGCAGTTACGCCAAGTCAGTATCAATACATTGTCTGTCATGATTGGCTTCGTTGGCGTCATTGGCGGTTTGGGCGGTGGTACCACCAGTGATGGCACCGCAAGATCGCTGGCAAGGGCGGATTTTGCGGCCTCGATTTGCGCCTTTAAGCTGGGGTTTGCCATCAATTCATAGCCTTTATCAATCGCGGTTTCGACGTCTCTGCTGTGTCAGAAGGGCATTATCTAAGATCGTTTTAAGCATTTTTAATGCCAAGCCAGGTCTTCGTGCCATTAGTAGCTCTTTGTGGTCTTATCGCCAAAGCGGTATCCGATAATGGCGCATTGCCGAACTTCACGGAAATTGGTCATTTCTGAGTTGATGATTTTTGTCCATGTATCTTGCCCAAGCCGGTCAAGAAGCCGCCCGCCAATTTCCTGTACAACACGACGGCATGACCCTGATTGCGCCGGTTTGATGCCGCCATGGTCTTGTCCGCATAATGTGTCACTATTGCCGATGATTTCTGCACTGCGATCAAGCCAATGAACCGAAATGCCCTTGATCGTTCGGCCTTGGCGGTTGCTGATTTGCATTTCCAGATTATAGGACACGAGCGACATGCCGCTATCATCAATACTAAATACCAATTTGATATCGCAAGGCACGATTTCCGCTTTGCTTTGGCTGCCAGCAAAAAGCGAGCTATTGGCCGCTGTAAACATAATAAAAACACCAGCTATCGCCAGCAAAGCAATAATATTGGTCGCGCTTTGACATAAGCGAGCTAGATTGAGTGAAAACATGCTGATACCTCACTTTTGTTGTTGGCATGGTATCTGCAAGGGTTGTCTCACAGATTGCAGTTGCTTAAATTTAGCAAAAGATAATGTAATGATCCAGCGCTCGTATTTACTGGGTCAGCAGGTTCCATCGTCAGATTTGGAAAAAAGGATAGGTAAAATGGCAGAAGATGAGATGAACGAAGCCGATTTGAGCGGTCGTCTTGCCACGGTTCTCGAGGAAATCCGTGATGTCATGGAAAAGCGCAAACAGCGTATTGAAGAATTGCGTCAGGAAATAACCGAGATTGAAAATGATAATGACGATCTGGAAAAGACCATTTCTGAGTTGCTGGATAGTTTCGGTTAATCGGCGTCAATGACCGCATGGCCTTGAATAGCAGCAGCGCCCAACACTTCGGTCAATTCAGGATGTTTGGCGATAAAGCTACGAAGCTTTTCATCAGCGATTGCTTCGGCAGCTTCGTTTGATTTGGCTTCAATTTCGATAAGACCATCGATGATCCAATGAACTTTAACTCGCATTTTTTCCTCCTTTTCCTTTCGTGGCAATGGTTTGAATTTATATTTGTCAAAAAGGGTCTGGGTTTTCAACTGCAATTCGACAAGATTCTTGCTGTCGATTTGAGATTCGGCATCATCACGCGCGTCGCTTGTCTCGGGCAGGTTGATCGCGGCGGCGATTGAATACCAGATATAGGCATTGCCATAATCGGGTTCGGTGAGAATGGTTAAATGATAATTGGCAAATTGTGGAATTGCTGTTAGGTCCTTGGCGTCGATGCGAGCTTGCAACGCCTCGCCAACGCGGCTGCGCACCTCATCCGCGACTTTTGGTGGCAGTAATTCGACAATATCATTTGCCAAGTCTTCGGCATCTTCAATACCGCCGAGATAGGCCTGCCATGACCAGAACAGCGCCTCAACATAATTGCGTGGGCGTCCCTTGCCAGCATTCAGCAAAACTGCAAGATTATACTGCGCGTCATGTCGTGGCATTTCGGCCTGTGCCTCAAACAAAGTTATGGCATGTGCATAATTCTTATCTTTGACCGCCTTTATCGCTTCTTTAAAGGCCTTGTTTTCCATCTGGGTTTGCAGGTCGCTGGCGTTGGCAGGCATGCCCAAAAGACAGCAAGAAATTACAAAAAGATTGAAAAACATGCGTTTGATTGGGGCGAAAAGGATCATCACCGCCCTGCCATCATTACCAACTGCAAATACAGAACCCGTGCTTTAAATTTTGAATTTGGTCGTTGTTCGTAAACGACAATCCTTGGGCGATCAACATTTTGGCGCTGGAATTCAATTAACATATTTTCAGGTAGAAACACACCGTGGCTTTCCAGCGTGCCGCATGGATCGTTATCAAACTCGATACGAAAATCGGCATCGATCCAGGTGCGGGCAAGCGCCTTACCCAGAATATCGGGCAAAAATTCACGAACATCTTCACGGTCAGTAAAATGTCGTTCACCATCGTAGAGCGAAAATGATTGTCCGCCCGTTTGGGCCGGTCGGGTTGCGGGCAATTGTTTTGCCACAGGAACTAGCGATGTGTTTTTTTGCTTTGCCATTCGACGCCTTCATCTTGTGAGCTGATAATATGATACATTAAACCCTGCTAAACAAGCCGCTTTTTAAGCCTTGTCCTTTGCTTAAGTTGGTTGAGTTTTTTGTGAGCACAAAAATGGTTGGGGAAGTCAATTGTGTTGGATTTGGCATAAAATTTGCTCACTTAAATTGAAATAAATCACAGTAAGGTCTGATAGTTATGATTTCAGTAATTCGCAGTGGCATGGATGCCGCACTCCAGAACCTCGACGTGACATCAAATAACATCGCTAATGCACGAACGACTGGCTACAAAAGACGAGAAGCAATGTTTCACTGACATGTACAGTTCCGCTATTGCATCATCAACCGGGGATAGGTTGGGCATTGGGGTACAAGCTCCCGAGATAAGGATGAGTCAAAAGCAGGGAAACCTCCAAAAGACAAACGCTGTTTTGGACCTTGCTATTGAAGGTGAAGGGATGTTCACCTTACGAAATATGGATGATGCACAGAGTTTTCTTTACACTCGTGATGGTTCTTTCACAGTTGATTCAGAAGGCGAAATCGCAACAACTGAGGGTTACAAGGTGCTCTCATTAAACGGAAATGCGATCACTGTTCCAATGCGTGCAGCTGTAACTGTTGATGTAAACGGCGTCGAAGAGCTTGGGATGCGCGCATTAACTGGCATTGCTATTCAACCGGATGGTGCCGTAGAGGCGACGTATGGTGGTAATCAAATTTTTGTGGTAGCCAAAATCGGCGTATCAAATTTTGCTGACTCATCCAGTCTAACTCCTATTGGAAATAATATGTTCCGAGATAATTCCAAATCTGGTGCAGGGGTTATCGGGGGGGCTCTTACAGAAGGTCGTGGGAAAATCTATAGTGGCGCACTTGAAATGGCCAATACACTGACATCACCGAAGAATTGTCTAACATGATACGCGCGCAACAAGCTTTTTCTGGGTCGTCACGGTTGCTTCAGGCAGAGACGGAGATGGTCAGAAAGCTTGTCTAGCTAATTTCTGCTATCTAAGCCCAAATGTCCAAGTTAAGTTTTCCATCAAGGCTTCAGTTGAGTCGCCAATGATTAGACAGCCCTCATGGTCCAGAGTAAGGGTCTTGTCAATCTCGACTGTTGCTGTCACACGGCGTACTGCTGTCTCCGCAATGCGCTTGATGAGCCGGTCAAAAAGCATTTTGGGACATCTCTACCGTGGCTTCAATCACATTGCGATCCAATGGAATTTTTAAAGTTCCGCAAAAACTCCGGTGTTGCTGTGCCTGAGGCTTTATGGACATTAAGCAAGACCCTCGGGCAATCGTAACCAATGAGAGCTTTATTGCCAGGCTTTCAGCTGCGGTGGATGCATCGACTTGATATTCAACACTGCCAATCCGCATTTCTATGCGGTTAGTTAATTGAAACTGTTCTTCATCTGACATGGACTACTCAGCTTGTAAGCTTTTCATTGAGCCACGAAGTTTGGCAATGGCTGCTTTTTTGATTTGTGATACGCGGCCGCTGGAGACTTCAATAACTTCAGCGATTTCCATCACATTGAGCTCCTCGACATAATATAGCTGAATAACAAGCGCTTCATTGCCTGATAGCTGCTCTAGTGAAACCTTCAAAAGCTTTTTTAGGTCTTTTTCATTCAACATTTCTTCAGCTGACTGGTCGCCAGATGCAAACCAGGTTGAATATTGGTCATAAGCGCTGTCGAGAGTGTCGAGCGTGTTTGCTTGAAAAGCGCACTCCCACTCTCGATATTCCACTAAACTAACGTCCATCTCGGCGCTGACCTCCTCAGCCGTGGGCTGTCTAAACAGCCTGCCTTGGAGCGTGGAAATGGATTTGTTGTAACGCTTTTTCATCTGGATTGTTGTTCGGCATAGATTAGAAGCTTTGCGGAGATGGTCGATAATATCGCCTCTGATCCTTATCGAAGCATATGTGGCAAAGGTTGCCCCTTCTCTTTTAGTGTATTGGTGAGCAGCATTGACCAAAGCAGCATACCCAATCTGGATAAGATCTTCAATCTCAATGGCATGACTTGCTCGGCCATAGATGTGCCAGGCAATTTTTTTCACCAAATTGCTATGTGAACTTATAACTTCTTCGACATCTATTTTTTGATCAGCGTACTGGTCGCGTTTGGTTGAGTTCATTTTCCACCTACATTATTGAAAAATTTCAACGTATCTGTTTTTGGAGTAGGCGTCATAACCAAAGTGTTGGAAACCTGACGAAAAGCGGCTGATGCCTTTGATTTTGGCTTGCTAATTGTTACCGGCATCCGTTGAGCCACGGCATGTTTTATTTCTGTCGACTGCGGTATCATGCCAGCGTAATGCAAATTTACGTCCAAAAAACGCATTGCGATTTCACGAAATTTTTCAAAGCTTCTTTTTGCTATAATTTTGTTTTCAGCCATATTGATGATGACCGCAAAATTTTTAACGCCAGTGTCCAGATTTGCGGCTTTGATTAGGGCGTAAGCATCAAGAAAGCTTGTTGGCTCTTCAATCAGAACAACTGCAACAATATCACACGCGCTGGCAAAAAATAGCGTGCTATCTGCTGCGCCGGCAGGGCAATCTACAATCAAATAGTCAATATTTTGGCTTAAATTCGAGATTCCAGACAAAATCTGATGTCTCCGCTGGTTGTCCAGATTCAGTAATTCAGTGAGCCCAGATCCACCTGAAATAATGCTAACTTCATCACTAAATTTAGTGATGCTCTCATCCATAGAACATCTTTTATCAAGAAAATCAGCTACTGATTTTGATGGTTTTGTACCTAACAAAACATGGCTGTTTGCCAAACCAAAGTCAGCATCGAATAAAAGGATGTTTTTGCTGCTTTGTCCAAGCGTGATGGCAATGTTAACTGCTGTGTTGGTTTTGCCAACACCGCCTTTGCCACTGGTTACTGCAATTGAGAGCGTCATGTTTAAGCTTCTAATCTGTGGCTGTCGAAGTTGCAATCAGTTCTGGCGATCAGGTTATCTGTTAAATATTGCATTAGTATACTCTCAGATGCAAATAATGGGGCATCAGCCATCGACTGAGAAGCAGAAAGTAAACCAATTTTTGCGTTAAAGGTCGCAAAAGATGAGAATTCAGCGGTGCTAACATCGCATTCATCCAGTTTTGTGAGAGCAACAATTGGGGCAAGATTATTAGTCAAATTTGATGTTGTTTCTATCATGTTTGCGCTTGTGCTGGCAGGCACGGTCAGAATGATGCCAACATTTTGTCTGCCTACAACTGCCATAATTTCGGTCAATTTTTCGGTTGCTTGGACAAGAGGTAGGGCCAAATCTACAACCATAATTTCATTGTTCCTGATCTGATTGAAATCGGCAAAGGGTGTGTCTGAGGCCAATTGTGAAGACTTGGCTATTTAGAAGCCGACAAAAGTCTTGGAGCTGGCCGTTGTGGCGTTGCCCGCCTGTGACTATCTCAGCAGTTATTAAATCTTTTTTAGAAAAAGACTCTTTAAGGTAAGCGGTTAATTTTCCAACCATTGTTGTGCGACCAGTGCCGGACTGTCCTATAACAAAAATGAATTTATTTGATAAAAGGGTTTCACCTTCGCTAAAGGTCAAGTGGGCGGACAGGTCAGAGAGAAACCTGTTGCAACCATCAGCATAATTATAGCCCAAATATGAGGCTTTAAAGTCATTTAGAACCTCTGGTGAGAATCCGGCCTGCTGAAGAGTGACGCGGCTATTTGACGTTAAATTTTGATTGATACCATCAAAATCGGTTAGGTAGAGTCCGTCCAGCATCTGTTGAAGTTTGGTTATTTGCTGTTGTAAATTCTGAATTTCTCTGAGATTTGGTGTCGAATACTCTGAAGGGGGTTGATCTGTATTATTGTTGGGCGACTTGATCATTTTTTCTGAGAGGATGTTCGCAAATCCCTTTTCGCCAGGTGAACGATTCTGACTCTGCCGTGCGCCACTGCTGGCTTCCATAACAACTTTTCCATCGATTTTTGTTGTTGATAAAATGACTGCATCTGGCCCAAGCTTACTTACAATTTCATCCATTGCAGCGGCGCTATCCATTGCTTTAACCGTTAATGTTGACATCAGTTAAAATCCTCTTCAAGTGTTGTCGTTGAGCCCTATTGATGTTCGGCTTCAGTCTGTGGATCATTGTCATTGCTAATAGTTGCAATCACGTTGATTTTTCGGTTGTCAGGCAGTTCAGTAAAGCCAAAAACAAATAAATCATCGATATGCTGTCTCAGTAATGTTGACAATTGCCGCCTAATTTGCGGGGCAACGATCAAAACTGATTGGCGCCCATCAGCAAGAGATTTCTCGCTAGCCTGAGAAATGGATTTGATGAGACGCTGTGCAAGATTTGTATCTAGCAAAAGGCTGTTATCAGCACTTTGGTTTGACATTGATATAAGCATGTGTTCAAGGTCAGAGCTGAGTGTGATGACCGGCAAAGCTTGGTTCAACGGAGCGATTTGTTGAATCAACAAACTGGCCAAGTTTGGGCGCATAGCCTCAGCAATTTCTGTAACACTCAAGCTTTTGCCAGACATGTTCGCCAGGGTCTCAAGAATCCGCCGAAGATCACTAATTGGCACTCGTTCTCTCAAAAGTTCACATATTATTCCAGTAAGTGTGTGAAGCGGAATTAATTTTGGCACAACAGACTCGACGAGACTTGGTGACGATTGGGATAAATTATCAAGCAGTTTTTGGACGTCGTCTTGCCCAATCAAATCAGCGGCAAATTTATACATTATTTGGGATAAATGTGTTGCTAAAACAGATTCTGGTTCAACGACAACATAACCGTTGCTCTCAGCCTCGGACTCTTTATGACGTTCAACCCAAACAGCATCCATGTTAAAACTTGGGTCTTTTACTTCAATTCCGGACATTTTGATTTTAGTTTCGTCGCCTGGAATAGCCATTTTGCGATTAGGGTAAATAATATTCTCGCCAACAATAGTTTGTCCCACTCGAATACGGTATTCATTTGCACCTAACGACATGTCGTCGCGAACCCTAACAGCAGGCATCACAAAGCCGAGTGCTTTTGAGACCTGCTTTCTTATGCTAGTTATACGGTTTATCAGTGGCCCACCAGTATCTTCATCAACCATTTCGATCAGGCCATATCCGAGCTGGACTGACAATGCAGAGTTGTCCGTGATATCCGTTAAATCAATTTGGTCGGGCTTTTTCTCTGGAATTTCATCTTCTATTTTTTCTGCCTCATCAACCTCTGTTTGAATGGTTTTTTCCTTTCGGCGCATCATGAAGCCAGCCGTGCCTGAAATGGCGGCTGCAAAAATGAAAAGCGCGTTTGGCATGCCTGGTACTAAACCCATCAGGAGCAAAACAGCAGAAACTGGAAGCCAGGCCCGAGACAAGGAGATTTGTTTGCCAATGTGCGAAGCCATGTTTTCAGTCGATGACACGCGCGTGACGATGATTGCCGTGGCGATCGCCAGCATTAGGGAGGGTATCTGGGCAACGAGGCCATCACCAACCGACAGCAAGATATAGGTCTCTGCGGCCTGGCCAATACCAAGATTGTGCTGTGTCACGCCAATTATAAGCCCTCCAATAATGTTGATAGCGAGGATCAAGATGCCTGCAACTGCATCACCTTTTACAAATTTTGATGCACCATCCATTGCTCCGTAAAAATCAGCTTCACGTGAAATTTCTGCGCGTCTTTCACGCGCTTCTTCATTAGTTAAGACGCCAGCATTGAGGTCGGCGTCAATTGCCATTTGTTTGCCAGGCATGGCATCAAGCGTAAAACGTGCTGAAACTTCTGATACACGTCCAGCGCCTTTGGTGATAACGACTAAATTAATGATAACAAGGATAACAAATACGAAAATGCCAACTGCGTAATTGCCGGCAATCACAAATTGGCCAAATGCATTTATCACTTGGCCAGCAGCTTCAGGGCCTTCTTGACCCTTACCAAGGATAATCCGAGTTGAAGCGACATTCAGGCCAAGCCGCAGCACCGTGGCTATTAGCAGCAAACTTGGGAAGCTAGAAAAATCCAGTGGCCGATATGCGTGAAGAGCTACCATCAGCACCAAAATAGAAAGTAAGATATTTGAGACAAAAAATGTGTCTAGCAGGAAGGTTGGTAATGGCAAAACCATCATCGCAACTAATGCCAAGATCCCCGTTGACAGTATAAGTGCCGATACCGTCGAGCTTATACCCGCCATGCCAAATTTTTGCAGTGTCATAATCATGACATTCACTTCACACCATTGGCTTGATTGACCCAACAAATGCTACTGGTATAGCAAAGCCTAACCTTGTTAAGATTTATTAACATTCTAAAAACAAACAATTTAATTCTCTTTTCACGTAATATTTTTTCATACACACAGCTGTGTTTCCTGAAAAGGCAATTTTCATGCCAATATCGCAACGTTCCAAAAAGCCACTGGCCAAAATCAATTTGTCTTTTTGCTATGAGATGAGTTTGACGAGGTTCAGCAATCCCGCCGTTCGCTAATTTGTGACCAAGGTTTGAATTCTCAATTGATAATTTGATTGGCACAAAATATGCATGTTGATGGCCAGTTATTAAAAAGACGCGTGTGCACATCAGGAGCTTTTCATGAATAAAGTATCTTCAACAGCAGTGATTTTGATTATTGGCATGGCATTCCTGACAGGTTGCCAGCATCTAGCTGAACACTCTGTCACCGACAGAATGGCGACTGTCAAAGCATCGCAAACACAGACTGTGGTCAATCTCAAAGACGTATTGGACTCAACTACCGAAACCATTCCAACGCTAACAGCTGTTGGCTACGCCGTGACATCCACGCAACCGGGCCAGAACGAAGCTCAAAAGCGATTGATGGCAATTCGTTCTGCGCGAATGGCAGCCATGCGCGATCTGGCCGAGCAAATTCATGGTTTGAAAGTAGACTCAAGCACGACTGTGATTGACCTGGTTGTTCAAAATGACACCTTTCGCGGAGTTGTAAATGGCACCATCCGAGGCGCACGTACGGTTAGAATTAACCCGACCGGCAGTGATACCTATGAGGTTGTTCTAGAAATCGATCGGGAGACCATTGGTTACCTTTTGAAGACGGCGCGGGTGAAGGCCTAAGATCATGGTAAAAAGAAGCCCATTTCTATTATTTGTGAGCTTATTTTTCTTCTGTTTGCCTATTGCGAACGCGGAGGAGAAAAAACTTCAAATTGTTATGTCAACTGGGCGTGCAGCAATTATTTCAAACGAGCACATTGACGAAACCAGAGCCCGCGCCCTTGAAGATGCTCTCTACAGTGCGGCATTATTAGGCGGGGCTGAGATAGATGGTTTTAGTTCAGTGCAAGCCGGATCACAGTTAGATGATCATTTTGTAGTTAGACCATCAAGCAAGATTATTGATTATGATATTGTCGATGAACGATTTGATGATCTGCATTATACAGTTGAAATTGAAGCTGCAGTCGGCGAACTAAAAAAAGTTGATTGCCAAAACCGTTTGTCTAACACTGTCACAATGTTTGCCCCATTTTTTCGAGTGGACGAAAAAATCCCTGCGTGGCTTTCGCACCAGCCGGCAGCTTTGATTCAAAGTTTGCAGGAACAGCTTACCAGAAAACCAAATTTCAATTTGGTGAATATGGTTAACTTACCACTGGATTCAAAAGAGCTTACCCGTGATAAAACCCACAGCTATAAGGCGTTAACTTCAGGCACTACTGAAGTCTCAAACGGTGACTTTGCGCTTTCGACAACGATAACGATGAAAAGAACTATTAAAAAAACAAGTTTTCAGCAAAACCACTTTGTTGATGTTATGGTTGAAAGTGCCGTTTTTGTTGACAGTGATTATCGCCCGACGGAAAAGGTAACGCATCAGGCTAAATTTCCAATTCGAAATTTCTTGCCAACTCAGTTCATGAGCGTTGTGGCATCACCTAACCCAACAAAAATTCGAGGGAACTTATCAAAGCTGATATCCGAACACGCCGCTGAACTTGCAACGGTAATGCGGTGCACACCACTTTCAGCAACGATGATTGGCAAGGAAGATGGGTTGCATATTCCAATTGGCTCTCGACACGGGCTTCAAGATAACCGGCTCGCTGTTGTATCAAATGAGGTGATGCCTTGGACTGTTCTGCGGGTTATCAAAATCAAAGCCAATAGTTCGGTTCTAATGCCATTGAACCGCAAACGCTCCTTAGCACAATTAAGTGGTCAAAGAGTTTCGTTTTTGGAGTTCAAATGATGCGTTTGTTATTTATGATGTTTGTAGCGTCAATGCTTTACACTTGTGTGGTGCGTGCGGGAGAGCCGATTGTTGTTTTGACCTATGGCGACAGCCGGGAGACGAGCTCGACACTAGATGAGTACGGAACCCATCCAATGCGGACTGACCCTAATGCGCATCAAATGCATCAGGTCGCTGAGGCTGAGACCTTAAGCCATATTATGGCGGAGTATTACGGTGGAAGTGGATTAAATATGAAATTCGTCGAACTTGCGATATTACAGTTCAACCGAGAGGCTTTTGTCCGTGGCAACCCGCATTTTTTATTTGCTGGAAAACTACTTCATCTTCCATCTGAAAATCAAATAAAGGCATTGGTCACAGGGCAAAAATCTAAGTCACAGAGATCACCTAGTAATAGGAACCAAAATGAAATTTTCTTCTTTGGTGGTTAGAAAAATATTCATATTGTTGGGAATAGTTGCTGCTATGATTTTTGAAGTGGTGCCGGTATTTGCCAATCAGATGGTCAGTGGTGCGGATTTGAAAAAGGAAATACACGCATTTTTAGCAACAAAAAATTTTGTTGGAGATCCAGCAATTTCTGATACACGATTATTCCCAAATTGCTTAACAGGCATAAAGGTGAAACCGATGTTTGGCAGCATAAAAACGGTGGAGCTAGCCTGTGCAGATCCGGGTGGCTTTAAGATAGCGATCAGGACCAATGCTGTAAGACTTGGCGAGCACGTGGTGTCAGACCAAGAAACAAATATGAAAGGGCTTGGTCGAAAATTTTTAAAGCAAAAAGTCAAAGCTCCTGAGAAAAATTTCTTTTTGGTTCTATCAAGAAGTTTGCAAAAGGGAAAAGTCCTGTCGGAAGAGGACATTCGTCTGAAGCAGACTAGGAAACAAAATCTTTCAGGTTATTTCACTAAAGCAAGTGATGTTGTCGGGAGGACGTTAAAAAAGACCCTGAGTGTTAATCAAGTTCTGCTAAGCCGGCATCTTGAAATTGACTGGGATATTCGAAAAGGTCAAAAGATAATCATGCAGTCAACTGCTGGGCCTGTTACAATTGAGAATTCAGGGGTTGCGCAAGCTGATGCGCAGGTTGGTGAGCTTTTAAAAGTTGAAAATGAGCAAAGTGGGAAGATTGTCGAGGGCATTGTTGTATCTCGAAAAAAAATTAGAATTTTAACTAAATGATTTAACTAAAGTGTCGTAAAGGTAGTATCGGAGGTGAATTAAGATGGTAGAAATATCAAAAAATGTTGCAACTCGGCCAGAGGTTCGTCCAAACTCTAACAGTGGGTCACGCTCAGCAAAGCCTGAGACTAATATCGGTTCCCTGAAGAGTCAGGTGGACAGTGTTAAGCTCAATTCGTTGGACAGCCAGTCCGTTGTAAAGGACATGGCATCGGCCGCACCAATCAACAAAGAAAACGTAAACCGCATTAAAGATGCTATCAGACGGGGTGAGTATCCAATCGATCTTGACCGCGTGTCTGATGCGCTTATGGAGGCTTACAAAGAAATGAAGACCTAAGGGTATTAAAGATTTGGCCCTCAGTAAGGTAGATGTTGAAGTGTTGCAGCGTATCGAGAGTATAGTCGATGCGCTCGAAGTGCGTGGGATCACCTCTTCAAAGTTTTATGATCTTTGCTCTGAACTTGACGCTAGTTTGAAATTGCTTCCAACCCAGCAAATTATGCAAAACGGTGTTGAAGGGGACGAAAAAGCTCTTTTTGTGTCGTTGGTCAAACGTCTAAAAAAATTAGAGATATATGCTGGTGCTCAATCTGAGATCACTTCTGGCCTAAACACATATATTGATGATTTTGATAAATAGTTTGCCAAGTTTTTTAGTAACCCTTGGCAATCTGATGTTTGTTAAATAAACTAAAAATGTAATTGTTGCTGCAAAACCTACACGGTGAGCGAATGAATAACTTGGTTATATTGTCTGAAAATCCTGCTTTCATTGTGATTATCACATTATTTGCTCTTTTAATTCTGTTTTCAGGTTTTGTTACCCTGAACCTATTAATAAAAATTAACAGGTTCGAAACCTATATAAAAACCATCCAGAGTGACGGCGCGGATACAGCTGATGGGCTGGTGAAATTCAGTCTACGTTGGGATGAATGGACAAAAAGATTTGAAAAATTTGCAGCAATTAATGATCAAATAATTTCTGCCATTGAACAGGTGCGGTCAGAGCAAGAATTCATAGCGAAAGCTTTTGGAAATGAGAAGAAACTATCCAAAGCGATTGAGCTTGCTCGAATTGGATCAAAGGCCGATGATATTACAACCCAGACCGGTATAAGCGCTGATGAAGCTGCTGTTGTAGTAAAGTTCCACGGTCCAAAATAACCGTAATAATCCTTTGCAAGATCACATTTTGAATAAAGATTTTTTACAAATCATACGCCTATACTTTGAACCATAGATCAAAGTGATAGCACCAGTCTCGCGATTGACCTTTATTTGTCTATCTGCAAAATGCAAAATGGCTACTTGAGTGTTTATTTTCTCTACTGATGCTTCTTGCTCACCAGTCATGCCAATGATTTTCGCATTGTTTCCTACTTCAGCCTTGCTCAAGACGATGGCTTTAATAGTGCCAGGGCTGCTTGAACAATCATATTTCTCATGCCTGAACCGCTCAGGAAAACAAGCCCAAAGGCTAGTAAGCAGAAGCATTAGAGTTATTTTCTGCAACCAGTTTTGTTTTTGTCTCTTTTTGAACATTAGTTGTTTTTCTACAATGTCGATATTTGTGCTATTTGTTCGTTTCTTCGTTGTTGACGCTTAGGTTATCGTCAGCAGTCATCTCGTCTTCTGTTACTCCGGTTTCCGTCATCTCGTCTTCTGTTACTCCGGTTTCCGTCATCTCGTCTTCTGTTACTCCGGTTTCCGTCATCTCGTCTTCTGTTACTCCGGTTTCCGTCATCTCGTCTTCTGTTACTCCGGTTTCCGTCATCTCGTCTTCTGTTACTCCGGTTTCCGTCATCTCGTCTTCTGTTACTCCGGTTTCCGTCATCTCGTCTTCTGTTACTCCGGTTTCCGTCATCTCGTCTTCTGTTACTCCGGTTTCCGTCATCTCGTCTTCTGTTACTCCGGTTTCCGTCATCTCGTCTTCTGTTACTCCGGTTTCCGTCACCTCGTCCGGGTTCAATCATTTTAAGAGTTTGCCACTCAGTAATATTGTCATTTTCATCATGGCGGTCGTCTTCAGTACTGATATTGGGATCTTGGAAACGATCATCAGGCGGTGTGAGTTGCACGCTTGGGATTTTGTCCATCATATCGTCGCGGTTGAAGGCTTTTAGTGTTAATACCCGTTGCCTTAAAATATGGACGCGAGCTGCCAATAAACCAAGCCGTTTGAACTCGTCTTTTTCAACAATCAGTGCATCATCAATAAAGATATTTAGATCTTCGATTGGCTTGTCAGAAAATTTTTCAATTAGGCATCCCTGATCTTAATTGTTTCTGGTGCCAGTTTGATTGGTGATGACATGTCAGCTCTGGCTTCACTCATTGCGTTGCTCATATTTTTGCCCTTTTGCTATTTTGGCATTCTATTTGCAAATTCCACACCAACATTGACCGTTTTTGGTTGAGAAACCCTAGTTATTTTGGACTGACTCGATAAATGAATAAGATTGCGTCACATTTAGATTTCCATGCTCAGGCTTTAATGTTGCGGTCACGCCGCAATGAGATCTTGGCATCTAACATTGCAAATGCGGCAACCCCCAATTTTAAAGCTCGTGACTTGAGCTTCGATGATCAAATAAAAAAGCATGCTTCAGGCTTCGGTCCTTTAGAAGTAACCCACAGCAGGCACCTTGAAACAGCAATTAACGTTGGGCGCGACAAAATATTATTTCGTGATCCAATTAATCCATCAATGGATGGTAACACAGTTGAGCTAGCTGTCGAGCAAATGGAATTTTCTGAGAATACTACACGTTATCAAACAACGCTTAATTTTCTAAACAGCCGAATAACAGGCTTGATGAGTGCGATTAGAGGTGAATGATGTCTGAAATCAAAAACATTTTTGATATTTCCGGCCGTGCAATGGCCTCTCAGTTGATTCGATTGAACACAGTGGCGAGCAACCTTGCCAATGCGGGCACTATTTCTGGGTCTAAAGAAGAGGCGTACAGATCGTTAAAGCCCGTATTTGCAACTCAGTTTTCGAATGCCATCGAGAGAGATGGTGTGTCAACGGTTGATGTTGTTGGAATTGAAGCCATCACGCGTGATCCAGAAAGGGTTTTTATGCCAAACCACCCGTCTTCTGACGCAGATGGATATGTCTATCGCGCAGCAGTTGATGAAAATGAAGAGATGATTGAGATGGTTGAAGCAAACCGTCAGTACCAAAATAATGTCGAAGTAATTTCTACTCTACGAGGCTTGATGATGCGAACCATCAATATGGGCAAATAAGGAATAGTTGGGAGACTGAGTAATGAGTTCCGTTGATAATAATAATTCGTTGAATTCAATTCTTGACAAGCTGGGGATCAACCAGCCTAAGGAGGCTAGTAAGTCGTCTGATACACTTGGTCAGGATGATTTCCTCAAGCTGATGACGACACAGTTGCAAAATCAAGACCCGTTCAAGCCTACTGATAATACCGAAATGATTGCCCAGATGGCGCAATTCTCGATGGTGACTGGTCAAACTGAGATGAATGAGAGCATTAAGGCTATTTCTGGTCAGCTGTCGGAATTTCAGATTGCAACTGCGGCCAACATGCTTGGTCACTCAGTTCTGGTGTCTGGCAATAAGGCGTTCCCTGATGCTGAAGGTACTGTGTCTGGGGCATTGGACATCCCGTCCACGTCGACCAACACAAGTGTTCTTTATAAATCTATGAACGGCGACATCCTTCATAATGAAGAATTAGGTCCACAACAGGCCGGCCTTTTGGGTTTCCGTTGGGAAAACATCCCTCAGAATGTTCTCGATAATAATGAATATATTAAGGTGGAAGCATTTGCTGACACTGGAAAAGGTATGAAATCAGTTGGATCATCTGTCTTTGGGGAGGTTCTTGCAGCAACAGCGGGTAACAATTCCGATGGTGTTGTATATGACGTTCGAGGTTATGGCGACGTAAGTGCGAACGATGTTCAAACTTTCAAAAAGTAACCTTGCTTGAAGTATTAGATCTAGTTTTAAAAATACGCTGCCCATCAGGAGTTTTCTTAAATGTCTTTTTACACCGCATTGACTGGTTTGAATGGTTCAAGTGCAGATATCTCTGCCACTTCAAATAATATTGCTAACGTTGGAACGACTGGCTTTAAGCGTAGCCGGGCTGAATTCGGTGATATTTTTGCAACATCGCCTTTGCAGAATGCATCGTCTTCTATTGGTTCAGGTGCAATTTTGAAGGGTATTAAACAGCAGTTTACGCAGGGTAACATTTCCTCGTCGTTGAACGCTCTTGATCTTGCAATTTCTGGTCAGGGATTTTTTACACTCAAGCCGTCACTTACATCAGCACAAAAAGTATATACACGTAACGGTTCGCTAAATGTTGATAACGATCGTTATGTGGTTGATTCTGCGGGTCAGTATCTCTTGGTTTACCCAGTGAACGATGACGGTTCAGTCACAGCAAAGGATCTCGACTCCGCCCTTCCGTTGCAGCTCCCAGTTACCTCTGGTGACCCACAAGCGACAAGTAATATTTCTTTGGGTGTAAACGTGCCTGCTGCAGCTGATGTGGTGACAGACCGAGCTGCTTTTGCGGATGGGTATACTTTTAATCCGTCCGACCCAAATACATTCACCAACTCTACCTCAATCACAATCTTTGATGATTTGGGTAACCCAACAATCGCGACTATGTATTTTATTAAGACGCAGTCAGCGTCTGCAGAGGACCCAACAAACAAATATGATACGCGCCTGGTGATCAATGACACAGTCATCGATCCGGATTTGGTTTCATCGGTTGATGATGCTGGGAAACAGATCTTCATTGATAGATTTGGAATGCAAACAACAGATGTTCCGGATGACAACTACTTTATTGAAGGTAAAGGTTCTGCCCTCTACAAAAAAGATGCTTTAGAAACACTTGTGGACTCGCAGCCCGCAAAATTAACGGGTGAAGTTACTGAATTTGATTTTGGTGAAGAAGGTGACCGTTTGGTTCAGATTGTTACTGACCCAATTCAATTTAATTCAACCCGTGAGAGTGGGGATGCAGACAGTCGTGTTTATTGGGGAAAGAATTTTCTTACGGTAAATGTGGACAATGGTGACCAACCAGTGAACATTGACCTTCGTCCGGGTAATTACAATGCGACGCAACTTGCAGCTGAAGTTGAGCGTGCAATTAATGAGGCGTATGGAGACGACAGTAAGGTTCAAATTGTTCAGAACGTTGACGACGCGCTGAACATCAACCTTTTTAAGCTTAATGCGGACGGATCATCTACAGGATTAACAACGGCAGTCAATGTAGACTTGCTCTCAGCCAGTTATGTTTCAGACGTTGAAGCAATAGACCTGACTGGAGCGTCTCCCGATTTTACAAGGGACCAGTTTTTGGCACACTCCCAAGCAAGGGTAAATGCTGCGCTGAACACTTATGCTGGCACCGCAACGGGCGCCAGTGCTCTTGGTGTTACGAATCAAATGTTTGCTCGATCAGCTGGCACCAAAATGGATGCGATCTTGACCAAAACGCAAATTGTCAATTTGAAGCATGCTACGTCAACTGCTGCTACGCCAACAGTTGGAAACACAACTGTTAGTGAAAAGTATATGGTCTACTCATATCAGGGTAAGACACCTAGCTTGAGTGTCTATGATAATAAAACTCAAGTTAGCGCTAGCACATCTAATCCATCTTTCACGGTAAAGTTTGATGCTACACAAAACACCATGACGATAAATTTTGGCACGACCTCCCCACCGATTACTAACAATGGGAAAATTCGAATCGGCGGAGAGTTTCAAACCGCTGATACAACTGCGGCGTCACATATCAATGGACGCGAATTTACTGTTACAAACGTGGATACAACCACAGATGCAAATAACAAAACTGTTACAATCAATACAACTGGGCTTTCCTTCCCTGACGACGGTTTTACCCTGACCGAAGCAGATATCTTTGTGATGAGCAATCAGTCTGAGAAATTGGAAGCATTTTTCGAGGGCGCATCAAATGTTTATGAAGGTGCGGAAGTTAATTTTAGCAGCGAAAAAATTATTATCCGTGAAATTGGTGACTCCAACAAGCATGCTTATACAGATACACAAATTAGTAATCTTGGTCTGTTGACGTCAAGTTCAGTTGGCGGTGGATTTGGTGTCACTGCCAATAGCACAGTTACCAGTGTCGTGCAGTCAGCCACTACTGGGCTGGATCTGGTGCTCGGTTTACGGTGGTAAGCAACGCTGGAGGAAATGGTTTAACATCTGTAACCGTAACCACACAGGGAACGGGATACAAAGTTGGTGATACCATAACGATAGCTGGAACATCATTAACTGGAGGTGCGTCACCCGCTGATGACGTTACCTTAACCGTGAATTCTGCGGGCGGAATAATACAGGTTGCGGGCGGACAGTTTACGATAAATCAAGCTGTAGCCGGTGTTAGCACCGGATCTCTGGATATTCTTGGTTTGCAAAATGCCGCTGGTGTCTCAGCCACCGCAACAACAACTGATTGGGTTGATGAAAAAGCACCGGCAATAAAAGTTAATTATAATGAAAATACACAACAGCTCGAATTTACTGTTGACCGAACAGTGTTGGGTACGGGAACAGAGAGTAACTTTAACTCGTTTTCAATTTTTGGATCCGCAACTGCGGAGTCGACAAACAATCTTGGAGTTCCAACGCAAGACGATGCGTCGACTGTTCTAATTCGTGGTGGTGAAGTTCTTCGAACAGAGCCATTTGTTGCTGATGGTGAAGAGATCCAGCTTAACGATAAGCGCTACGGGGTGACTGTAAATTACAATAGTGATACATCAAATTTCACATTTGGCAGCGGCTCCACTGGTGAGTTAATTGAAGCAAATGGGGCATTAGGTGTAACAGCACAACAAAAAGCGTCCTCAATTGAGGTAGGCAGATATTTGCTGTCAACTGCGGATGGATCAGTAATTGACTCAACAGAGCATTTTGGTGGTGACAATCACCTCATGTCGGTATGAAATTCAAAAAATGATGTTAAAAAATGAATTATCGCAAAGCTGGCTTCAACAGCAGCTGTGTCTGTTGGTGATGCGGCCAATGAAGACCTCACCAGTGTATTCAGATTGAGCAACACTGGCGGGGAGAACATCTTCAATGTTTCTGTTAATGGTATTAGTGGTATAATTGAAATTCCAACTGGTTTTTATGTGGGTACCACTTTGGCTGAAGCGCTGCAAAGTCGTATCAATCAGATCCAAGATCCGGTCACAGGCGATACAGTTGGCGGTGTAACAGTAAAATATGACTCTTCGTCAAATAACTTTACTTTTACAACAGGCACCACTGGAAACACTTCAACGATTAAAGTGAAGGGTGCGGCAAGGTTTGGGCTTGATGATGTAGCTCTCGGTGTGGGCACGGTGCCGCAAATTTATAATCTTGTGCAAGCTACCAACGCAGATGGCGTTGCACTTTATGTTGATGCCACTGGCAATGTGGTAACAACCCCGCCTGCAAATTTGGTTGAGGGCTATTTTCCTCTTTATATTGATGAAGGCGAACTTACATTTGATAATGGTGGTCGTATTGTCAGCCCTAAAAATCTTGTTCACTACGAGCGTCAAGAAGAGGGATTTTCGATCGCGCTTGATATTGACTTTGGTCAATCAACCCAGTTTGCCCAACCGTTCTCTGTTCTAAATGTGGATCAAGATGGTTTTACATCTGGACGCCTTGATGGACTTGAAATTGACGCGTCGGGTACAATTAGAGCTAACTACACAAACGGTCAAAACAACCCTCTTGGAAAAATCGTTTTGGCTAACTTTAATAACCAGAACGGCCTCAAACAAATTGGTAATGCTACTTATGTTGAAACTGCGGTATCTGGTGAGGCTCAGGTTGGTGAAGCGGGTTCTGAAGGGTACGGTAATATCTTGTCTGGTTCGTTGGAGCGTTCAAATGTTGATATCACAGAAGAGCTAGTGAACTTGATTACTGCGCAAAGAAATTTTCAGGCATCTGCAAAAGCTATTGAAACAACAACCACTTTGACGCAAACGATCATTAATATTCGTATGTAATCTTGCTGCTTAGAGCTGCTCATCATCTGTATAGGATCTGTTCAAGATGGATAAATTAATTCATACAGCGTTAAATTCACTTAATGCAGCGCGTATCAGGCAAAATGTGAGTTCTCAGAACCTTTCAAATGCTCAAGTGCCTGGTTTCCGTGGTGATGAGATTGGCGGTAGGTTTGGATCGATATTTCTCGAGTCAGATAGTACGTTGAGCACTCGTGTTTTTACTAAAAGAAGTGAGCCTGGTCTGTTCTCTGAGTTGCAGGGCGAAATACGCCAAACAGGTCTACAAACAGATGTTGCGATCACTGGTGATGGTTATTTCATGATTGAAGGGAAAACTGGCCAGCTTGGAATGACTAGAAGAGGCGATCTTACCCTTGGCTTAGATAGCACGTTGCGAAATGGAGCAGACGAGGCTGTTTTGGACACAAGCCTAACACCAATTTTGATGCCTCCGTTTAAAGCGATGTCTATTAGTGAAAATGGTCAAATTTATATTCAACCGGTTGGTGCTGCTGAAGGCACACGAGTGCTGGTAAATCAAATTGCGATGACGTCTGGCCAGGACCTTGAGCTCAGTAAAGATGTTGATGGAACAATCCGGCCAAAAGGTGACTTTGTTCGAGAGGAATTTAACCCTGATCAGAATGTTCTCTTGAAACAAGGCTATCTTGAGACAAGCAACGTTAAAGTTTTCGATGAATTAATTAATAATGTTGAGATTCAAAAACAGTATCAGTTGAATGTTAAATTGATATCTCTGGCAAAAGAGTTAGATGAAGCTGGCGCAGCTTTGATGAGACTGCCAAACAATTAAAGCGTGTTGGCATGATTATTGCTGAATATAAGCTCCAACCTAAACTCTGGAGCTATAAATCAAATGTCTACTTTTGCTATGCACGTTGCCAAAACTGGCCTGAATTCACAACAAATCAAGATGCAAGTTATTGCAAACAACCTTGCAAACGTGAATACAACTGGTTTTAAGTCAGACAGAACAAATTTTGAGTCATTGCTTTATCAGGTCTTACGGGGCGCTGGTGAGAATACATCAGAGAACACAAGTCTTGCATCGGGCCTCTCCGTTGGAACGGGTACGCGCCTCTTAAATACGAGTAAACTGCACACGCAAGGCAGCCTCATAAATACTGGCAATTCTCTTGATATTTCGATTGAAGGTGACGGCTTCTTCCAGATTCTGATGCCTGATGGCCAAATCGGCTACACCCGCAGCGGAGCTTTCATGAGAAATTCAGAGGGTACTGTTGTGACTCCCAGCGGCTATCCTATTCAGCCTGAAATTCAAATCCCAGCGGATACTTCAACGATTACGGTTGCTTCAGATGGTATTGTGACCGTCCAAACACCAGGTGATGTCGCAGCCCAAGAAGTGGGCCAAATCACCTTAGCAGACTTTGTAAACCGGCAAGGCTTGCAGCCCAATGGTGAGAGCATGTTTGTTGAGACCCCTGCGAGTGGAGCGCCAATCGTCGCAAACCCCTTTGCTGAGGGTATGGGGCGAGTTGTTCAGGGATCACTTGAAAGTTCAAATGTGAATGTTGTTCAAGAACTTGTAGATATGATTGAAACCCAGCGTGCATATGAGGTGAGTTCAAAGACAATCACATCAGTTGATGAAATGATGCGCTTTATTGCTCAAAATATTTAATCTTTTGTTTTGTAATAGGGTGTTTTTCAAATGAAATTGTTAGCTCTCAAACATATTCCCATTTTCATGTTTTTCATGACAACAGGTTGCTCATCCTATGTCTCAAATATAGAGGGGCAGGCTTTTGAACCAGTCGACCCTCCTATTGCGCTGACATCATCTGAGCCTGCAAATGGAGCTATTTTCCACTCATCTCAGAATGGTCTTTTTGCAACAGACCAGCGCGCACGACGTGTTGGTGATATTTTGACTGTTAGTTTCAATGAAATCTATTCGGCCACAAAAGCACAAACTGCTAGTTCAACAAAGGCTGACAACTTTGGTGTTACGCTCCCAACTGGTCTGCCAAATATTCTAACTGGTGGGTTTGACAAAGACGCCGGCGGTAATGGTGCAGGATTGTCAGCAGGGACAACGCAAAGCTTTGCTGGTGGGGGTAATGCCGTGCAGTCCAACTCTTTTTCCGGCCTTTTGTCAGTTACCGTTGTTCGTGTTTATGAAAATGGCAATATGGAGATTGCAGGTCAAAAGGAACTCACGCTAAACAATGGCAATGAGTATGTCAGAGTTAGGGGGGTCGTTCGCCCTGAAGACGTCTCAGCGACCAATATAATCTCATCTAACAGGCTTGCTGATGCGCAAATTAGATATACCGGGACTGGTCAAATTGCTGACTCTTCAAAGCAAGGATGGCTCAGTGAATTAATGCGAACAGTTTCTCCATTTTAGAAGGATGATCAACTTGCTTAATAGAGTTTCTGTATTAGGGATCCTTGTTTTTTTTAGCTTGGCACTCTCGTTGAGCTTTGCAAAAGCTGACCGCTTAAAAGATATGACGTCAATCGCTGGTGTTAGATCAAATCAGCTTGTTGGTTATGGTCTTGTGGTTGGATTAGCAGGAAGCGGCGATGGAAATGCTGTTCTCACACAGCAAGCAATGCAGTCAATGATCAGCCAATTTGGTGTGGTTACGAGTGCCGCAAATATGAATGGTAAAAATGCAGCGTCAGTCATTGTTACTGCCGACCTGCCGCCCTTCATCAAGCCTGGGCAAAAACTTGACGTAGTTGTGTCTACCGTTGGGCAGGCAAAATCTCTTCGCGGCGGTACTCTCTTAATGACTCCTTTGCTTGGCGCAGATGGTGAGACATATGCAATAGCTCAAGGTAATTTGATGGTTGGTGGGCTTGGTGTCACTGGCGGTGATGGATCATCTTTGACGGTAAATGTGCCGACGGTTGGTCGCATACCAGGCGGCGGTTCCGTTGAACGAATGATTGAAACGTCATTTTTAGAGAATGAAAATATTTTGCTTAACCTCCATCAAGGTGATTTTAGCACCAGTGGTCGTGTTGCTGAGGCTATCAATGACGTCTTTGGCGCTGGCGTTGCAACGGCTTTAGACTCGACGTCAATCAAGGTAAGGGCGCCAATTAATCCAGCAGAAAAAGTTTCATTTGTGAGTTTGTTAGAAAACATTCAGGTGACCCCAGACAGGCCTCGCGCCAAAGTTGTGGTTAATGCTCGAACCGGTACCATCGTTATTGGTGGTGATGTGAGGATTTTGCCTGCAGCGGTAACACACGGTTCTCTGACGGTAAGAGTTAATGAAGATCAACAAATAACGCAAACGCAGGGAATAGCTGTAGCAGGTGGCGTGGCGGCAACTGTGCCCGGCGCAGCTGTGGCTGCACCTGATACAACAATTGAGGCAAACGAAGAATTTGCAAAGTCTTTTATATTTGATCCAGGCGTTAAACTGTCTTCCATAGTCGATGCGTTAAATGCCGTTGGTGGAACGCCGTCTGATCTAGTCGCGATTTTAGAGGCTTTACGGGAAGCCGGTTCGCTTCGCGCCGAGCTCATAATTATATAGGAGTTACGAAATTGGAAGCTCTCACCACAGTAAGCCCTGAGCTAGCAGCCTCGTTAATTCAAAAACGTCAAGTTTCAAGTGACCTCCATGACGTTGCTGAGCAATTTGAAGCTCTGTTTATTCAGCAGATTCTGAAGCAAGGCCGATCAGCAAAACTCGCTGACGACATTTTGGGTAGCGAGGCTGGGGACACATATCAAGGTATGCTTGACCAGGAACGAGCAACGCAAATGGCGAAAACTGTCAATTTAGGTATCGCCGAAGCATTAATATCCCAGTTTGGGCACTTGGCTCCATCTGTTGATGGCAAATAGGTGGTAGATCAGCATGTCTAGTTTATTTGATGTTGGCAAAAGTGGAATCCAAAGTTATCGACAGTCCTTGGCGGTAACTGGACAAAACATAGCCAACATAAACACTGAAGGTTATAAGCGCCGAGAAGCTGATCTGCAGGAAGTTTCTGGCAGTCAAGGCGGCATCACCAGTCTCGCTAATCAAGCAGGGCTGGGTGTTCGGGTTGCTGATATTCGTCGTGCTTTTGACGGATTTCTTCTAGATAGGTCTAATGCTACCAATTCGAGTTATCAAAAAACCAATGTTTTTCTCAGCAATTTAACGAAGCTAGAAGACACCCTGCTTCCGAGTAAGGGTGGGTTAAGTGACCAAATTGGTCGCTTCTTCTCATCTCTGGCAGATGTTGCTGCATCACCAACAGATATAGCGTCACGGACTGTCGCTATTGAAGTTGGTAAATCACTTGTCGCATCGTTTAACAGTCTAGCAGAGCAGCTAGATCAATTTCAGGCTGCCACTGTTGGGCAAACTGAAGCGGGTGTAAAAGAATTGTCACTTTTGACAAAAGAGCTGGCATCAATAAATTCACAAATATTATCTTCGGGACAAAGTGGCCAGACGCCCAATTCCCTTTTAGACCTTCGGGACAAGACTATAAGTGAAATGTCATCTCTCGCAACATTGACCGTAAGTTATTCAGATCTTGGCGCTGCTACGGTTAGTCTCGGGTCAAGTGGAATGGGCCCGCAACTGGTTAGCGGCACTAACTACAGTGCGGTCGGTCATACTCAATCTTTTTCTAAAATTCAGGTAACTGTCGGACAAGGCGCAATCTTGCGTCCAACCAGTCAAGTTGAGGGTGGGCTCTTGGCTGGTGCAATAGACTCGTATTCGCTTGTTGAAGAAATTAAGGGTGATGTGGATAACTTAGCCTTCTTAGTATCAAGCGAAATTAACACCCAGCATAGTCGTGGCACTGATCTTAACGGGAGGCCGGGACAGCCTATGTTTTCAACATTTGGCTTGGATGCTGAATTAAGTCCCTCTGCAAGTGCAGATTTAAAATTAGATGTTCAAGTCACCAAACCACTGGACTTACCAGCAGGGCCACTGACAGCGCAGTTTGATAAATCAACAGAATTATGGACACTTCGTGGAGACGGGCTTTCTGGGCCAATATCAGGTCGGGATCAGTTAAAGGGTGATGGGTTTAAAATTGACATTACTGGTGTTGCCCGCAGTGGAGACTTTTTTGAAGTTAAGCGTGCGGTTTCAGCGGCCGCAAACATTCAATTTTTGATTGCCAAGCCACAGGAACTTGCCGCGTCGGGATTATTAACTGTTGAGCCTTCCACAAAAAACACCAGCGATGCGACAATTAATACAGAGGTTCTGACCCAAACTAAAAAAGAAGAGCCTCTTGACCTTTCCAAGGTCTTAAAGAATTCACTTTCACCCATTCAGGCTACAAATTTTATTACCTCAGGGTTGGCGGCAGTGATACCGGCTGGAACGCCGAATGCAAAGATTGCCTCATTTAATAGGCAGGCAACTGCAGAGTTCCAGCTGCAGGGATTGGTAATCAATAATCTACAGCAACTGTCTTTTAAACGAATTGGGTCAACAGACGATAGCGTGCATAGTTTTGATGTCCGATATATTAGCGCGTATCCAAATTCCCCCTCATCAGCGGTGTGGGAGAGTGTTGATGAGGTTGCTGATCTCCTAAATAGTGGAGTTTTGAGGAGTGCATCAAATTTATCTCTTGCTGACCTTGGCGTCCATGCCTCTGGCAAAGAGGGTAACCTGACTTTTGCAACAAGCAGTGGAAACTTTGTTTCAACTGGGAGTGGAGTTCCTTCAATCTCCGCAGGCGTGGGGAGTATTGAGGCAATTGTGAAGAATTCTGTGAGTGCATCTGACTTGCAAATTTTTACGCGTGAAGGGCGCCATATTGCTGGTGGCTCACTAACTCAAGAAAGTATAACTAGCCTCCTCAATGAAACCAATGGTTTTAGTGCAAATGCGACCTACCGTGCAGAATATTTGAATGGTGAAAAAGACGCATATCGGGGAATGGGATTAGATGTAAGCCGAACTGGCGGTCTTTATCGTGTTGATAGTGGGAGTAATGGTGTTTACGCTCGTTTGGCTGGTAGTGCTTCTGCGGTTCCTATTAATAATACTGCTGCACATACGCTATCTTTGGCGATGGCCAATGGTGAAGCTGCCTCAATTTCAGTTAAACAGGGATCATCTGCAAAGCAGGTAGCTAAAGATGCGAACCTTGCGTTTACCAAAATGGGCCTGAAAGCTGAGGCAAAACTTGTAACTGAACTATTTGATTTTTCGTCTGGAACCCTTGATTTTGAATTTGAATCAGAAAATAGAATGCCAGTTAGAATTACAGTTGATGTAACTGCTTCTGACCTCACAAATTTAGCATCTGAATTTAATCAGGTTTCGGATGACACAAAAGTTTCAGCACATTTATCCAAGGACAAGTCTCGCATCATTCTAAAAAGTGACTTTGGTGAAGATATCGTCTTCAGTAATTTAAGCGAAACAAGCCAATCATTTTCCGCAAGAATCGTTGATGAGGACGGTGTTTCTGCTATCACTCCGATTGCGACGGTTACGACCGCGGGTTCATTTGGAACCTTAAATAAAGCAAGGACCACCTTAACTGCGACGAACGTTGTAGGCGGTGGCAAGGATGCATCATTTGACGTGACACTGGTAAATGGTTCATTGACGATTGCCCTCAATCAGTCAGGAAATGGATACCAAATTAATGATACCATGTTGATCCAAGGCTCTGCTTTGGGCGGTGTTGATGGTGCAAATGACTTGACTATTACTGTTGCTAGTATTGCAGCAGATGGTTTGGTTGCCATGGGCAGTGGCGCTGGGGCTAACCGAATTGCCAATGCGAGGCTTTCTGGTCAGCTGGTTTTTTCTGCCAGTGAGTCTTTCACTCTGACATCGCCCTCAGAAGTGAAGGTCGCGGCTCAGGACCAGAACCTTGGTGGGTTTGCAAAAATAGAGAGTAATTTAACTGGCGACATCAAAACAATTGATTTTGAAGTAAATGCTGATATTGACCCGAGCGTCTCATCAATTGATGGTAGTTCTGCAGTTGCGTCTATGGCCACTTACCAGATCAGCATCCCAACGGATACCTCTGCAGTTAATTTCTCGGCTTCTGTTAAAGCAGGGTCTGTAACCCCTCTTAGCAAGGCTGGGGTTAATCAAGCAATTGTTGATGAATTGCGCAAACAAGCGCCATTGTCATCTGTGTCGGGCAATATTGCTGCTGCATCAAAACAAGTCACGACCTACAGATTTGTGGGTTCGGAAGCAATCCAATCCAGCGCCGATACGGTGACAATTAACATCAACGGTACATCCGTTGCGGTGGATCTGACTAATATCGATGGTAGCAACACACGAGCAACAACTGCCGGCCATGTAACAACAGCAATTATGACCGCTGTGAACGCCGCTGAGCTTGGAGTTGTGGCAACTACAGCGGTCGTTAGCGGAGCCGAGCAACTGATTTTAACAGGTGCAATAACAGGTAAACCATTTACCGTTGACAGCCTTCAATTTAATGACGCCGCCAATTCAGGGTCGCAGGGATCTCTGAGTTTGGTTTCGACCTCAAATTCGAGAGCCTTTCCAACTGATGGCACATCCGTTTCAGTAACTTTTGAGGGTAATAATTATACGCTCTTGATGGAAAATGGAGAAATTGTTGTAAATGGTGGGGAGCCCGGACGAATCACAGCCTATTTTGATGCAAATAATGAGCTCCAGATATTTGGAGGTGGCGCCCTGTCAGGCGCGATCATAACTGTTACTCCAGATACAGTGGTATCAGGTAATGCTGCAAGTGCGTCCTCTTTTGGTTTGAACAGTAGTAAAACGAGATTAACTGGCTCACTTGTAACACTTGCCAGTGGAATGCCCCCACTCAATATGAATTTTGGCGGCAACAACATTGCTGTTTCGTTAGCCTCAAATGGGACTGTGACTGTTACACCGGCGGCAACGGGTTTGGTTGCGCGTTGGGAGAGTTCCACAGCAACGACTGGCCGTTTAGTTTTTGAATATGATGCATCGTCATCTGACCTTGTTCTTGTGAAGCCCTCGGACCGGCTGGGCTTTAAAGTCACTGACCATATTGTTAGCCTTGTTAATGATAAAATTCAGGTACAGGCCAACGATGGAGTTGCATTCCGTATTGATGCGAATGCTACGAGCCTGGCTGGATCAACGGTTGAATTAACCAACATGCCACATGAAGATCTATTGGTGATATTCACTGGAACTGGTGCTCAATCGTTGGGTGGAGTATTTGATGAACCCGTAACTCAGGTTGATGTTGACGAGCTTAAGATTAGGGTACTGAACGAAGCAGGATCGCTCATTGAGGTTTTTGACGCTGAAACAGGTCATTCAATCGCTAATAGAACATTACAAAATAAAAGTGCAATTTTTGAGAATATTGAGTTCAGCATGCAAGGAAATGCCGAGCTCAATGACGAATTTGTTATTAAAAAGAATTCTAATGGTGGCGGAGATTCGCGCAACCTTGAGAAGATCCTCAACTTACAATTTGCTGACGTAAATGGTGCAAATTCTGGAGGTTTCCAGAAGGTTTTTGGCACGATAGTTGCTGAACTAGGAGTAACTGTGCAATCGGGAAAGATAGCCCTTGAGTCTGCTGAGGCGAGCAGAAACGCTGCTGAGGAAGCTGAAGCCGAGTTCTCAGGCGTTAATCTTGATGAGGAAGCAGCTTCTTTGTTGGAATTTCAGCAGGCCTACCAAGCGTCAGCGAGAATTCTTACTACGGCTCGGGAGCTTTTCCAGGCATTAATGGACGTTATCTAGGAAATAGTGATGCGTGTAAGCAACAAATTATTCAATGAACAGCAGGTAAGAGCGTTTCAAAGTATGCGTTCTGACATGCAGGGCATTCAAGAAAAAATTGCGTCTGGAAACAAGATAAACCGGGCTTCCGATGACCCAGTGGGCGCGGTTAACTTATCCGCTGCTAACGAGCAGCGAGCACTAATTGAACAATTCTCAAAAAATTCAGGGTTGGCACATATGCGGCTCGATCTCAGTGACAAGACCCTTGATGAAATGGCAACAGTTTTGACACGAATGACGGAACTGACTGCAACAGCTGGCAATGGCGTTTATGATGGGTTTGGCCACCAAAGCCATTTTAAACGAGTTAAAACAACTTTCCGAGGTCGCACTTAGTTTGGCAAATACTTCGGATAGTATGGGCAGGCCTTTATTTGCAGGCAGAAGCTCTGTTGACGTGCCCTTTACAAGAAATGTGGATGGAACAGTCGCTTATAATGGAGACCGCGGGCAACATTCTGTGCAGGTCTCTGAAAGTCTTACGACCCTAACTGGAATTGATGGTGGGTCCGCGTTTATGAGAGTGGAGACGCCAAATGGTCGTCGTTCAGTCTTTGAAGTCATTCAATCAGCCATGAATTCAATCGAAACGGGGGCCCAAATTAAAGGGCAGGCAACCGGCGGCAACAAAACGCGGCTTGATTTCACGTTGCCATCTAAAACAGAAACATGGTCATTTACCTTGTCGGGAAATGCTGGTGCAGCTCAGATTACTGCAAATATTGCTAGGGACAACCTTGGGGCAATGGTTACGGAAATCAATAGGTTCACCAGCCAGACCTCAGTTTCTGCGGCAATAGATGCAGCGACGGGCGACATGATATTGACTGACATCACTGAGGGTGAAATTAAGATCGAGGATATTTCCATATCTGGACAGGATAGCGCATCTGAAAAATTAACTTCATACGTTGAATTTACAAAACTTGATGGGTCTCAGGCTGCTATCGGGCCAACGGTGAAATTGACAGACCGTGACCAATTGATTGCTTATAATATCAGCTCGATGAGTGCAGCTATGGACTCAATCTCTAATAAAAGAAGTTTGATAGCTTCGCAGATAGTAAAAATGAAATGCAAAAAGATGTGCTTGAGGGTAGGAAGCTCGTCGTTGATCGAGATGTCTCAAAATTGAATGATACTGACCTTGCAGAGATGATTACAAAACTGCAAGGGCAAATGACAAATCTGGAAGCGGCTCAGGCTGCATTTAGTAAAATTAGCCAGCAAAGTTTATTTGATTACTTGCGATAGCCCAATTAAGAATTTTTAAAACTAAGTGTTTTCCTAAGTAACCATTTGGACAAATTTTTGTCCAATTTTTTTTGTTCAAAATTATTATAAATAATTCATTTATTTTCTAACTTTTTTAAACCTGGGTCGTTCTCCTCATTTAGAAGCCGAGAGTATTCGGCGCGTCAATCTAAGTGAGGACATAGAGATGACCGTTATCAACACCAATATAGGTGCGTTAAACGCACGGCATTATTCCGCAAAAGCTGAGCTCTTTGTTGAAAAGGCGCTTGAACGCCTCTCATCAGGGCGGCGCATCAATAGCGCCTCAGACGATGCAGCTGGGCTTGCTGTAGCAAGCAAGATGACCAGTCAGGTGCTTGGCATGAAAATGGCTATCAGGAATACTCAAGACGGTATTTCTCTTGTCCAAACAGCGGAAGGAAGCATGAATGAGATCAACTCTATGCTTCTTCGCATGCGAGAGCTTGCAGTCCAAATGCATAACTCCGTTTACACATCAAAAGATCGTGACAATGCCCAGATGGAAGTAAACGCTCTGCTTCAGCAAATCGATCAAATTGCTGAAACATCGAAGTTTAATGGGGTAAATTTGCTTGACGGCACGTATAACAAAGAAATAAGGGCTGGAAACACAAACGCGGAGGTAATCAACGTAGCAATCAACAGCATGGCTACGACATCAATGGCTAAGATTGGAGCCTTTGCAACTGAAAAAGCAATTGATGGAGGCAGTGACTCAGCAACTAATCAGGAAGTAACCGCTGCTGAGTCAACTGAGGTTTCCATAGACACCTCTCTTTTTAGTACCGCGTTCAAAGATGCTTTTACAAATGATGGGCTTGGTGAATTTTCGCTGACCGCAACTGGATCTACCGGTGGTGACAATACTCTTTTTTCTATTGACCCCAAGACAGGAAAAATTACGAGTAAAGCTGCATTGGACGCTGGAGCTGCCACCGATACAAATGGTAATGGTTCAACGGCTGGTAATGGGGTGTATGATATTGAAGTGACTTATACCCCAAGATTTGGTGCTGCAGCGCATGTTGAGATTGTACATCTAACTGTCTCAGCAATAGCAGAAAAAAATATAAGCAATGTTGATCTTACTTCTGAGGCTAATATTACGCGGTCAATTGAAATGCTTGATAAAGCACTAGTTGAGGTGGCTTCAGGCCAAGCTAGGATGGGGGCTTTGCAAAATCGGATGCAATACACAATCAACAGCCTAACTCAAGCGGCGATGAATATTGAAATTGCAAGGGGCCGTATCACTGATGCAGATTTTGCAGTTGAAACTACAGTCTTGGCAAAACATCAAATTTTAGCGCAGGCGGCGTCGGCAATGCTTGCGCAAGCTAATCAAGCCAAGCAATCAGTACTGACTCTTTTACAGTAGTGGTTTCATTGAGGCCAGTGGAAGCATAGCTGGGATTGAAGTGACAAAAAATTAGTAATGCCAGTTTACTGGCAGTAGTCGATGGTCAAACTAAAGTTCCTAAAAACCAGTCGTTAAAGTGGCTGAGTGAACGTCTAATCTGCGGATAAATAATCTGCAATCCACTTCGGCTAGCAAGTCTTTTGACTGTTATAAATACAAATGTTGGCGCGTTAATGGCTCGCACCTATGCTGCGCGGGCGAATAAAACGATGACACGCTCTATGGAACGACTGTCATCAGGGCGGCGCATCAACAGCGCCTGCAGACGATGCAGCTGGGCTTGCTGTAGCAAGCAAGATGGACCAGCCAAGGTCGCTTGGCATGAAAATGGCTATGCGGAACTCTCAGGACGGTATTTCTCTTGTTCAAACAGCTGAGAGTGGCATGAATCAAATTAATAACATGGTTTGCGGATGCGCGAGCTAGCAGTTCAAATGGACAACGGTGTTTACACCCATAATGATCGTGATAATGCGCAGCTAGAGATCAATGCGCTCCTTGCTGAGATAGATAAGATCGCAGCAAACACAAGATTTAATGATGTTGCGCTCTTGATGGACGGTTATGATCAGACCATTCGCTCAGGCAATACAAATGCTGAAACGACCCGTATCAAACTCGATAGTATGTTTATAAAAGACAACGGTTCCGGAGCTAGCGCCGCCCTTAGAGCTGGGCCAGAACAGACGGTTGCGGGCGATTATAGTGTAAATTTTGTTGAATCACTTGCATCTCAGTTTGGTGTCACGGCTAGCGACTACAGCATGCTTCAAATAACAGATAGTGAAGCACTTCTCTCAGATCTTGTTAGCAGTAATAGCTTTCAGCAACAGAACCAAGGCGACAATTTATTGTTGTTAAAGGACAAGCTGACTGATAGTGGGTATCTTTATGCGACAGTCAGTCTCTCTGATAATCAATGGTCAGAGGTGTCACTCAACTTGTCTCAAACGAAAGCACTTTATGAGGAGGTTTTAGGCTTAGACGTTTTAGAGACGATTCGGAGAGGGCAAATTAGCAGTAGTATTTTAGATCTGGAAGCTCAAAGGTCGGAGTACATCGGGTCGCTCTTTCATGCAAATGAAATAGACATTCAAATGACAACAAACGGCAATTTGACAAATGACAGGTATGCCGAAATTGTGAATGTTTATTCAGATCCTGGAACGCGGCAGTCTGTTGGATCAGAAATTGCTGCTATTGAAGTTGATTTGAATGAAGTCGCCAAAAATCTCCATGATCCATTATCTTGTGCACATTGCTTAGCTCAGGTATCTGCAGCAAATAATGGTGGCCCAACTATGAATGCAATGATTACTGACAAAAACAACAGCGGCTCGGGTGCTGTTGGAGCCTCTGTCGGCAACAGTGCTACAAGTCATGCGGCGGTCACTGATAAGAACTCAAATGGGTCAGGTTATGCGGTTGTGGGTGCTCCATCAAGTAGTGCGGTAAGCCCTCTAATTATGGGAGCAAAATGGACCAGTATCGGTGACGATAGCGGAACTAACAATGCTGCCAATGACCTTTCATATTCTTACATGGGATCGGGACACAATGAAGCTACCTCCTACGCTTATACTGAGGGAGTTCGAACCGCATTAGACGACGCGGGAACTGGAAATGAAACAGTGCACAATTTAGCTTTTGACGCTTGGGATGACGCGTCACCGTTCTCATTACAGGAACAAGATGAGGATGGAACTGGTAACACTGTCGGTGACATTAGAGTAGCATTCTCTACATCAGTTGCATCAGGATCTGCGGCTCACGCTTATGGCCCTCATCCATCAAACAAAGGTGGTGACATATATTATGGCACCACGCAGATGAACACTAATGGAAGTGCGGTAGATTTTGTGAGAGGCGAGCACAGCTATATCACGGCGTTGCATGAAATTGGACACGCACTCGGCTTAAGCCACCCTTTTGATGGTGGGAGCGTTGATGACAGTAAAATGAACCTAAATATTGATAATCAGCGTAACACTGTGATGACTTATAATCAGTCTGATAGAAACTTAAAAATACACTTGTCTGGCGGTGCAGCAGCATTTAACGGAAAAGCGTTCATGACCACACCTGGCCTTCTTGATATTGAAGCGATTGAGCACATTTATGGCAGCACGAATTGGGCAGCAAATACTGGGAATACTACATTTGGTGGGGGTGAAGGTGGCACTGAAGCTGTCTTTAACAGCAACTTTGAAGGATTAAGAGTGCTTTCTGATAGCGGTGGTACAGACACGCTGGATGCATCAGCAGTAGCAGCCGATGCATACGGGAAGCACAGCGTCATTAATCTTACTCCAGGCACCTATTCGTCTATTAATACTTATTCGACAGATCTCGAGAAAATTACTGCTGTTTCGCTGGCAGATGCGTCAAAAATAGCTAGTTTTGAGGCTGCGCTCGCCACACAAAACACCGCGTTTTCCGCATCTAACTCCTATTACCCGGGCTTTACCAGAACGGCTCTTTACCGTGGACAAGAAAACGTTGGTATTGCCCACAATACCTGGATTGAAAATGCAATCGGGGGAGGTGGCAACGATACGATCACTGGTAATAACAAAGGTAATACGATTACTGGAAAAGGTGGTAACGACACGATTGATGGCAGTGGTGGTGTAGACATGGCAGTATACGCTCAAGTTTATGCTAACTATGACGTCACGAATTCGGGCGGCACAGTAACAGTAAATCATGCACGTGGCGCAGCAAATGAGGGCCTTGATACTTTGACAAATGTTGCTTTTTTGAAATTTGATGATGGGATTTATACCGTTGCCAGTTCATCTTTTGCGTCTGGTGCTGCGGATCCCACTTTGTCCGGTACTGAGACTGGTGGCGTAACAGGCGGAGCTACGAATGGGGATTCGGCTCTTAACGTGTCAGGTATGACTTTAAATGACATTGGAATTAAAACTCAAGCAGAAGCTCAGGCAGCAATTTTAATTTTGGACAAGTCATTACAAGATATTTCCACTGGACGTGCCAAGCTTGGGGCGGTCAGTAACCGCCTTACTCACAATCTTGACAATCAAACACAGGCATCAATGATGACCCAAACGCTCGTGGCCGAGTTGTGGATACTGATATGGCATTGAGTCTACAAAATTGGCGCAGCAGCAAATCTTGTCTCAGGCTGCACAGCAAGCAATAAATATGGCTACACGAGGCAACAAACTGTATTGCTATTGTTAGAAACATGATCGCTCTCTTTAAAAATTGGCCAATAACATTGCTTGTTTTTTATTGGTGCATGATTTCCCCAATGGTTTTTGCTTGTGAAGCCGTGTTGAATTTGGATGCTGCACCAGGGTTTATTGAAAGGGGCACATTAGGATCAAAGGATACATATGTGCAAAAAGTTTATTCGGGGGACAAATGTCATATTCGACCATATATTTCCCCCAAGTCAGCGTTTAACAAAAAAAGCCTTATACAGCAAACAGCAAAAAGCATGATATCAACTGTTCGCGGTCAAATCAAAGGACTTCAACCCCAGAGTTAAAGTTTTGAATAAGTGGCGATTACCAAAGTTAGATGCTCGCTTAGCTTTTTTGAGCTATATAACCTACGGAAGCAGAGGGCTCCGTAAATGTTGAGGCATCTGCGTCAATAAGGACTGAAGGTCATGTTGGTCAGTTCTTCGATTTTCAGCATTAAAAAAACAAACAAAGGATGAAGCGCTAAATCAATTTGCCAATCTTAATTAGGGCAACCCAGTTGAGTAAAATAACGTCACTTTGTAAATCAATGTTATTAAGAATAATGGCCTGAAGCGTTATTTTTTTGTCTAAAATTTAATATTTTTTTCTAAATAAATCTAAATGTGGGTCGTTAGGGACTTCGAGGATCATATCATTAGTCGTAGACAAGCTGAGGAGCTGACAATGACTATGATTAATACCAACGTGGGGGCGCTACTAGCTCGCACATACGCGACTCGTGCCGCCGAGAGAATGCAAACATCAATGGAACGGCTTTCATCTGGTTTGCGCATTAACAGCGCGGCAGATGATGCTGCTGGATTGGCAGTAGCCAATAAAATGCAAAGTCAACTGGGTGGCATTAAAATGGCCATTCGGAACTCGCAAGATGGAATTTCGGTGGCTCAAACAGCAGATGGAGCTCTTGGTGAGA
>CAJJBY010000007.1:40000-338406 GCA_905182545.1 uncultured Candidatus Puniceispirillum sp. | reverse complement strand
CTACCATCACTATTCCAACTCCACTTGAGGAGTGTGATAATGATTATGATGGTATTGATATTTTTGATTTATCTCAAAGAACAGAAGAACTACTTGGTGGTCAGGTTAACGTGAGTGTTTCTTATCACCAGACGCAAGAGGATGCCGATAATGGAGCAAATGCAATCGTAGATCTTTATACCAATACAACTCAGGACTCTCAAAATGTATTTGTTCGTTTAACCGATGACATTACTTTCTGCTATGCTACCACTACCCTAGCGCTTGTAGTAAATCCTATTCCCGAGGTAATCGTTCCTCCAGTTATCGAAGTCTGTGACGATGATTATGATGGTATTAGTACCTTTGATTTAGTTTCTTTAGATCCGATTATATTAAACGGTCAAACTGGTATTTCAGTTACTTATTATGAATCTCAAGCAGAAGCGGATACAGCGACTAACCCATTAGCTAGTCCATATAACAATACATCACTTAACACTCAAGAGCTTATTGTTCGTTTAGAGAATGATATTACAGGTTGTTATTCTACTACTACCCAAGGCATTATTGTAAATCCACTGGCTTTAATTGAAGTTATTGATTATGAAATTTGTGATTACGTCAATCCCGGATCTATGATTGAGGTATTTGATATTATCTCTTACATAGACGATTATTTTACTGCGCAAAATGTGACAGAAACCTATCATGGTTCTTTAGCAGATGCAGAGTCTGGTAATGATCCTTATACTACTGCAGAACTAACCAATTACTCTAACTCTGATTCTGCATCAGAAGAAATATTTGTTCGATTAGTAGATAACGTAACCGCTTGTGTGACTACTGGGTCCTTTAATATTGTAGTTAATCCATTACCTAATGTAATTGTTAATACCGATTTAGTACAATGTGATATTGATGATGTTCAAGATGGTATTTCTATTTACAACTTAGAGGAAGCTGCAGAGAATATTGTTATACCAAATGGTCCTGGTGATAGTTCAGATAACTATGTACTTACCTTCCATTTATCGCAAGAAGACCTAGATGCAGGTATAAACGCTATTCCTAACCCAACTTCTTATGTAAACCTTACTCCACTGCAAAATATCTATTGTAGGGTACAAAATATAGCAACAACTTGTTACACAACTTCCTTCTTTTACTTAGAAACAATCTTTAATCCTATCCCAGAAGATGCAGGATTAATTGTATGTGACAATAGTGAAGGAAATGGAAATGATTATGACGGACTTGGTTTATTTACTCTTAGTAATGCTGATAACTATGTCCTGTCTTTAATTGTAGCGAATCCTAATAATGATATTACAAGCCCTGATCAATTAACCATTGCTTATTACGCAAGTGAAAACGATGCTTTATTAGAGCTTAATCAATTACCTAATCAGTACACTAGTGAAGTGCCCAATGCACAAACACTATACCTAAGAGTAGAAAGAGATAACGATTGTTTTGGTATTAACTCCATGCTATTGCAAGTATTACCGGTTCCTGTTTACAACGAAGTTCTCGATGAGATTCTTTGTACGTATACTCCTGGAACAATTGATATTGATTTAAACGATTATAATGCTCAAGTACTTGGAGAACAAAATGCAGAAGAAGTGATTATTACTTATCACGAATCACAACTCGATGCCGATACTGGCTTTAATGCATTAGCGAGTCCTTATACTGTAAATGAAGAAGTGACTATTTATGTTCGTGTGGAAGTAGAAGATGGCGATCCTTTTGTTACGGCTTGTTATATCTCTAATATAAACTTTACACTGACTGTAGAACCTAGACCAGTATTTATTGCTCCTGAAGACTTAATTGTTTGTGATGACGATGGTACTATCGATGGTCTTACTACTATTGATATCTCTGTACAAACAGAAACAATAGCAGCTGGTATACCAGAGAATGTGGTTACTTATCATATCTCGCAAGAAGATGCCGATAGTGGAGAGAATACATTGGAAGAATTATACACGACAGTAACTCCAGATTTACAAACTATTTTTGCTAGAATCGAAGATGATATGACCCCTATTACAGGTTGTTATTCTACTACACCTATGGATTTAGTTGTAGTTGGTCCTCCTGCTGCCACTACCCCATCGAACTTAGAATTCTGTGATGCCGATGCAGATGGTTTTGGAGTATTTACTCTTACTGACGCAGATGCAGAGATTACAGGAACTTTATCCAACTTAGCGATTAGCTACCACGAGACTTTATCCGATGCAGAGAATAACCTATTCCCTATCATTGGAGATTATAACAATATTGTTCAGTACCAACAGACCATTTATGTTCGTGTAGAAGACACCACTATTAGTACAGATTGTTTTACTTACTTAGAGCTTTTAATTGTAGTAAACGATGTTCCGCAGATTGAGACTGAGCCAAGTGCATTGGAAGTTTGTGACAACGATACCGATGGCTTTGGTTTATTTGATTTAAGTCTAGCTAACCAGGAGATTTTAAACGGGCTAGATCCATTAGACTTTGAGATAAGTTATTACGAGACTCTAGACAATGCAATGCAGAAGACTAATCCAATCACTACTCCTTTAGCCTATACTAATGTATCTCCATTTACTCAAGATATATATGTTCGCGTAGAGAATATCGATACAGAATGTTATAACACGACCGCTCTTACACTTATTGTAAACGAGCTTCCAGTACTTATACAGCCCGATCCTTTAGAACTTTGTGATGATAACAACACGGGAGATGAAGTAGAAGAATTTACTCTAGAAGATAGTTTAGCACAAGTACTTAATGGTCAAACAGGAATCAGTATTACTTTCCACGAGACTCAAGAAGATGCAGATAATGCAGATGCCCCAATCTTTAGCCCATACACTAATATTGTTAACGCACAGACGATTTATCTTCGTGCAGAGAACGATATTACAGGCTGTGTAAGCACGATTACTTTAGACCTTAGAGTTAATCCACTACCTAGTCCAGTTACCGTAGAACCACTAGAGGCATGTGATGTAGATGCAGATGGCTTTACTAGTTTTGATCTAGAGAGTATATCGGAAGATATTATTAATGGAGAGCTGGATATTTTTGTGACTTACTACGAGACTTTAACCGATGCAGAGAATGCACTGAATTCTTTAGCGAGTCCTTACGATAACATTGTCCCTAATCAGCAAACATTGTTTGTTAGAGCAGAGAACAGTATAACAGGATGCTTTAGTATTGTAGAGTTGGAGCTTATCTCGCTTCCTTCTCCACAGCTACCTATTGTTATTGAGGATATTATTATATGTGATGATGATTTAAATGGATTCTTCCAATTTGATTTAACCCAGAACACAGCACTTATATTAGGCACTCAAGTAGCATCGGAGTTTAATCTTTCTTATCACATATCTCAAGAAGATGCTGATACAGGAGATAACCCTATTGTAAATCCAGAGACTTATAATAACCTGTCCAATCCACAGACTATTTATGTACGACTGGAGAGTATAGAAAACTTATGTGTATCCACTGGAGAGTTCGATCTTATTGTATCGCTTCCACCAGATGCTATACAACCATTGCCATTAGAGCTTTGTGATGACATCGTTGCTGATGAGACAACGGTCTTTGATCTAACGGTTAAAGATGAAGAGATTACTGGTGGGAACCCTTGGATTGTAGAATACTTTGAGACAGAACAAGATGCCATGGCAAACACCAATGTTATTGCAGATCCTGAGGCCTATACCAATACTGCTGTAGGGACCAATGCATTAAACCCACAGACTTTATTTGTACGAGTTACCGATCCATCTACCACATGTTATTCTTTTGTTACCCTTACCATTAGAGTACTTCCTAATCCTACGCCAAGTATTGATCCAGCCAATATTGAGCTGTGTGATTACGATGCTTCAGGAGATGAGCTAGAGGTATTTGATATTACGATAAACCAGGCATATATTATCAACGGAGAAGAAGGCGTGAGTGTTACTTATCATGAAACACAAGAGAATGCAGAACTTGGAGAGAATGCTATAGTAGATCCTGCAGTGTATACAAACATAACACTTGGTCAACAGACTATTTACGTACGAGTAACCAATGATATAACGGCATGTTATACCATTGTTACTTTTGATCTTATTGTTAATCCACTTCCAGATATCTCTGCTGCACAAGACTATATTGCTTGTGAGATAGATACCGATGGATTCTTTGACTTTGATTTAGATACGGTAAGTGCATCGATACTAGGAACACAAGATCCTTTAAATTTTACGGTTACTTACCATGAAACACAAGAGGATGCTGATAATGGAGATAATGTTTTAGTTAGTCCTTACACCAACCTTACTAACCCACAACAACTCTTTGTAAACATCACGAACAATACTACAGGATGCTTTATCGCAGTACCTAGTATTACCATTGAAGTACAGGAAGCTGCACAGGCCAACAGTGACCTCGATCGTATTGAGTATATCATCTGTGATAACCTAGCAGATAACGATGGCTTTGGTACCTTTAATTTAAGTACGCAAAACGAGGAAGTACTAGATGGACAAGATCCTGCTAACTTTACTGTTACCTATTACGATAACCAAATTGATGCAGAACTAGGAACCAATCCACTAGCAAACTCTTACGACAATACAAGTAATCCTCAGATTATCTATGCTAGAGTAGATAACGACACTACAGCCGATGCGCAGTGTTATGCTACTACCGACTTAACATTAATCGTGAACTTACTTCCAGAGTTCTTCTTAGAGGATATTTACCTTGGATGTGTGAACGTAAATGGATCCGAACTACTAGATCCTGTTGTAATGGATATTGGACTTGACCCAGCTCTTTATAGCTTTGAATGGTTCGATCCAACAGGAACACTCGTAAGCACTAGTGTAACCTACACTCCTTTAGTGGGTGGAACATTCACAGCCATTGTTACAAACTTAGCGACTGGATGTCAAAACACGGTTACTACTTTAGTAGACCCAAGTTCACCGCCAGAAGTAAGCGCAGTAGTTACTACAGAATTCTTTGCCGATCTACACATTATAGAAGCTTCTGCTACGGGAGAAGGAATCTATGAATTTAGCTTAGACGATGGACCATGGCAAACTAGTGGAACCTTTGAAGATGTTACTCCTGGATTCCACACCGTTATCGCTAGAGATGTAAATGGTTGTGGTACTGGAACAACGCAAGTACTAGTGATTGATTACCCGCACTTCTTTACTCCAAATGGAGATGGATATAACGATACATGGCGCGTGGAAGGAATAGAAACTAGACCACTTGCCAAGATATATATCTACGATAGGTTTGGTAAACTACTAAAACAACTTAGCCCAATTGGACCTGGATGGGATGGAACCTTTAATGGAGAAAACCTGCCAGCTACCGACTACTGGTTTACGATTAGACTCGATGTAGTCTTCGGAGATGCTGAATCACTAATCAAAGAATTTACAGGTCACTTTAGCCTGAAAAGATAAAGGTTATTTGTTAGTAGTAAAGTCAAAATAAGTCGTAGGAAAAGGTTCGTCAATAAAAGTGTAATGCCACCACTCTTTGGAATAGGAAGAGAATCCATTCTTAGTCATTATATCTAAAAGAAGTTTACGATTATTTTTCTGAATAATAGAAATGTTTTTATAATCATGAGAAGATTCTAAACCAAAAAAATCATAAGAGCTTCCCATATCAACTTCTTTTCCAGAAGTAATATCAACAAGAGTTATATCAACAGTGCTACCTCTTGAATGAGAAGATTTGCTTGCTATATATCCAAGCTTAAACAAAATAGACTTCGCAAGATTTGGATAATAATAACTTTTGTTAATAGTGTCAGATAGGTTTTTAGACCAATTTATAAAATGGTTTACAGATCTTTGAGGGCGGTAGGCATCGTATATTTTTAAGGAGTACCCAGATTTATTCAATATAGTTTGGATATATTTTAAAGAACGGGCAGCTTCAATAGTTAACAAACATTTAGGAGATTCATAACCATTCACTATACTGACCAGTAAAATTATCGTTAGACGCATATTTTAAGTCGATAACAATACTTGGAATATATTCTTTAATATCGATAAAATCATTATTTAATTGACTAAACGAAATAAGAAAAAATAAGAAGATAAAGTTAAAAAATCTCATAGGTATTATTAAGCTATAAAAATGTATGTATAAATCTTAATATAATTATTTACTTTTACAAAATCAAAATCAAAACAATGAATAAAATTCAATTAATATTTTTTTTGGTAGTTAATTTAACTTTTTCTCAAGAAGATAGAAAACAGATTCATGTAAAATATATAAGTTCGGAAATATCAATAGATGGAGAGTTAGACGAAAGTGATTGGAGTTTAGCTAAAACAGCTTCAGATTTTTATGAACACTCTCCTAATAATGGAGCTCCTTCTAAATATAAGAACGAAATAAAGGTAATGAATGATGATCAATTCCTGTATGTAGGGATTAAAGTAAATGCAAATACCTCTGATTTAAAAATAAGCTCTCTAAAAAGAGATTTTAGCGCTGGAAATTCGGATAATATTACGATGATTTTTGATACGTTTAATGATGCAACTAACGCTTTTGTTTTTGGGAGTAATCATACAGGAGTTCAAAGAGATATGTTATTGTCTAATGGAGGTAACGAATTATCGGATTGGGATATGACATGGGATAAAAAATGGTTATGTGAATCAAAACAATACCAAAATTACTATACAACGGAATGGAAAATACCACTATCTGCATTTAAATATCGCAGAAGGAGAAACTAAATGGAGAGTAGGAAGCTACCAAAGAGACACTAAAAATAATGCATGGAACTCTTGGCATAAAGTACCTAAAAATCAGAGTTTTTTAATTTGGCATTTATGGGAGATATGATTTTTGAAAGACCACTTAGGAAAATCTACATTAAAAAAATCTATAATTCCTTATGTTAATAGTTTAAGCTTCAAAGACTATGAAAATTCAATAAGCGGTGAAAGTGTAAATTTTGGGGGAGATGTAAAATTAACTATTAGATAATCTCTAACATTAGACTTAACCTTAAATCCAGACTTTTCACAAGTTGAAGTTGATCAACAAGTAACCAATCTTACAAGATATGAAGTTACCTTGCCTGAGAAAAGACAGTTCTTTATTGAAAATAGTGATTTGTTTTCAAGTTTTGGAAATTCAAAAGATGCTAACCCATTTTTTTCAAGAAGAATAGGAATTGGAAAAGATATTAACGGAAATAATATTGAAAATAAGATTGATTTTGGGATGAGACTTAGCGGAAAGCTAAATAATAATTTTAGAATTGGATTACTAAATATGCAAACTCAAGAAGATATTAAAAATGAAATTGCTGCAACAAACAACTCAATAATTGCTCTACAGCACAAGGTATTTAACAGGTCTAATATTAGTTTTATATTTATAAATAAACAAGCAACTAAGAACTATGATTTTTCTGAAATAGGAAAAGATTACAACAGACTTTTAGGACTAGACTATAATTTAGCTTCAAAAGATAATAAGTGGTATGGCAAATATTATATACATAAATCTTTTACACAGGAGTACAAAGACAAGGATATTTCAGTTGGGGTAAATACAAATTATAATACTAAAAATATTAGTTTTAGATTGAGTGGATTATATGTAGGAGATAATTTTAATTCAGAATTAGGATATATAAAAAGAACTGGAGTGATAAAAATTAATCCAAACTTTAAGTATAAATTTTGGCCAGAAAACAAAAAAATTCATAATCATAGCTTAGAAGTTACACCAGTATTTATTTGGAGACCTGAATTAAATAATGAACTTTCAGATCGTTTTCTTATAGCAAGATGGGGTGCAAACCAAAATGATAGTTCTACTATGGGTGCTGTTGTTAAAAACAGATTTACCCATCTTTACAGGGATTTTGATCCTACTAGAACTAATGGGGTTCCATTACCAGTAGGAAGTGAATACAACTTCACAAATTTTGAAGCTTATTATAGTTCACCATCCTCAGAAGATTTTTCATACACTATAACCCCGTCTTTTGGTGAATTTTTTAACGGAAAAATAAAGTCTATTGATCTTAGACTTTCCTATAGAATACAACCAAGGTTTAATAGTTCAGTACAGATAAGCTACGATAAAATTAAACTTCCAAACCCTTATCCAAATGCAAATATTCTACTAATAGCACCAAGGATTGATTATACCTTTACAAAAAACTTATATTGGGCAACCTTAGTTCAGTACAGTAGTCAAAGGGAAAACCTTAGTCTAAATACAAGGTTACAATGGAGGTTTGCACCATTATCTGATTTGTTTTTAGTATACAGTGATAATTACTATACAGAGGACAGATATGATAGTTTATTCGTGCCGAGAATTAAAAGCAGATCAATTAATTTAAAACTTACTTACTGGCTAGATATATAATTATGAAAAAATATTTATTATTATTTATTATTACAATAAGTTCATGTTCTCCAAATAATAATTTTCAACTAAATGGAGATATTAAGGGTCTAAAAAAAGGGGCCGTTATACTTACTAAGTCGATAAAAGGTGCAGAAGTGACTTTAGACTCCATTAACTTAAATGGAACTTCAAAGTTTACTTTAGGTAGCTATTTGAATGAACCTGAAGTGTTAAAAATTAAATTAACTCAATCTGGGATTCACAATGATGAGATTGAGTTTTTCGCAGATAAAGGAATTACAAATTTCAAAACAAATCTAAAAAGATTTAGTTATGAATCTAATTTTGAAGGATCAGAGCAACAAGAAAAACTTGATGATTTTAAAGCAATGCTAAATAGGTTTAATGAAGAAAATTTAAACCTTATAAAAAATCAAATAGAATTTTCTGGAAGTCAAGAAAAATTAAATATTATTAATGGAGAATTAATTAATCTCAAAAAAAGAGAAATGTATTTTATAATAAATTTTTCGATTAATAATAGTGACAGTGAAATATCACCTTATGTCGCAGGAAAATTTTTAAACGATGCTGATCAAAAATTCTTAGACACGATCTATAATTCACTTAGTGAAAATATAAAAGACTCTAAATATGGAGTTTTATTGGAAGAAATAATAGAAGTAGAAAATTAAAGTTCTAAAGCTTATTAATTTTTTCTATTAATGCTCTACCATTTTTTTCAAGTTTAGCATTAATATTTTTAAAATGTGCTTTTTTATTCTCTACATCTTTTTGGTTAACCTCAAGAATTAAATCATCAAAAACCTTTATAGCCTCGTCAATGATTTTTTCACTTTTTTTGGTGTCTTTATCTAAATTAAGATATTCCCAACTGTATACAGCCTCAATTATATCTCCTAAAACGTAATTAATATCTTTTTTTAAATTTCTAATATTTGCCATTTGTTTGTTTTTCTTTTGTAAAAATAAGGCTAAGAATATAAATAAACTAAAGGTTATCTATAAAATATCTTTATCTACCATAATCATCTTGAATCCTGACTATATCATTTTCATCAGAAGGGTTATTTACATCTGTATGTTGCCATATTTCTGCTATAACTCCAAAGTCATTTAAACCTATTAACCTGTGTCTTTCTCCTTGCTTTAATGTTATCAAATTTCCTTTTGAAAATATCTTTTTGGGCTGCTCATTATCGTTATCGGATCTTACGACTGCTACTTCTCCTTCAAATACTTTCCAAATTTCTGATCTTCTAAAGTGGTATTGCCATGATAATCTTGACAATGGTTTAACAATTAGTATTTTAGGACTTAGCTTTAAACCTTTAGTAATTAAGTTCATATCTAAGTTTTCGAAAAAATACTCAATAAACTTATTCGATTGAGTTTCATCAATAACTAAGAAACCACCCCAAGGACGATTGAAATCTTTTGAATTAATATGGAACCCTAGTTCTTTAATTTTTTTCTCAATATTTTCAAACTTGTTTTCCATTAATTTCCATTGTAGGTTACAAAATTTCTAGGAGTTTCATATAAAACTACCTCTAAGCTCTAAATCATTTTTTATATGAGTTTTGATAATATCATATATAAAAATAGAGATATTTTCAGCAGATGGAATAATATCTTTGAAGTAGGGTACATCCAGATTCAAATTCTTGTGATCTAGTACAGATTCAACATGGTCCTTAATTATATTCTTTAATATAGAAACATCCATCACATAGCCAGTTTCAGGATCAATTAAGCCAGTAACACTGACAATTAAATCATAATTATGGCCGTGATAGTTTTGATTATTGCATTTACCAAATATATCATTGTTTTTTTCATCACTCCAATTACTATTATATAATCTGTGGGCTGAATTAAAATGTGCTTTTCTAGAAACTTTAACTTTCATACTATTGACTTATATATTTATAATATTTTTCAAAAATTATTTTAAACCAAGCTGTATAGTTATCAGGATGGTCTTTAATGTCCTTTTTAATATTCTCCATACTCATCCATTTCCAACTATCAACCTCGGTTGAATTAATCATTGGAGAATGATTATAGCTTCCAACTAAAACATGATCAAACTCATGTTCAGTTAATCCATTATCAAACTTAGCTTTATAAATAAAAGAGGTTTTTTCAAATAATTCAGTATCAAACCCCATTTCTTCATTTAATCTTCTTTTACCTGAAATAATATTAGTTTCACCATCTCTTTGATGACTACAACATGTATTTGTCCATAAACCAGGTGAATGGTACTTAGTTAGTGCTCTTCTTTGCAACATTAATTCCCCATCGTTATTAAAAATAAACACAGAAAACGCACGATGCAGGACTCCTTTTTCATGAGCCTCTAACTTAGGCATCAAACCAATCTGATTATCATTGTTATCAACTAATATTACTTTATCTTCTATCATAAAGTGCTAAAATAATAACAATTATTTAATAAGTGTTGTAAATAAAAAAAAAAGCTTTTTTTTTGATAAAATGATCATGCCATAAAGCTTATATTAGCAAAAAATATCTCAATGAATTTTAATGAAGAAATTAAAAGAAGAAGAACTTTTGGGATAATTTCTCATCCTGATGCTGGTAAAACAACTCTTACTGAAAAATTATTATTATATGGTGGTGCTATTCAAGAGGCTGGAGCAGTAAAAAGTAATAAAATAAAAAAAGGAGCTACTAGTGATTTTATGGAAATAGAAAGACAGAGAGGAATTTCTGTCGCAACATCTGTATTAGCATTTGAATATCAAGGAATAAAAATAAATATTTTAGATACACCAGGACACAAAGATTTTGCTGAAGATACATATAGAACACTAACTGCTGTTGATAGTGTAATCGTGGTTATTGATGTTGCAAAAGGAGTTGAGGAACAAACCGAAAAACTTGTTGAAGTTTGTAGAATGAGACAAATTCCTATTATAGTGTTTATTAATAAATTAGATAGAGAAGGAAAAGATGCTTTTGATCTTTTAGATGAAATTGAATTAAAATTAAAATTAAAAGTGTGTCCTTTAAGTTTTCCTATCGGAATGGGGTATGATTTTTCTGGGATATATAACATTTTTGATGATAAGGTTTCTCTTCTCAAAGGAAATGAAATAAAGTTCGTAGATAAAAATGAAGTAAAAAATAATATAAGTACAGATTTAAATAATCAATTTATAGAAGATGTAGAATTACTAGAAATGGTATATCCAAAATTTGATAAAAATGAATATTTAAAGAGCAATATTCAACCCGTATTTTTTGGTTCAGCATTAAATAATTTTGGAGTAGAAGATTTATTACGCTGTTTTATTGACATAGCTCCTACTCCACAGCCAAAGGAAAGTTCAATTAGAATTGTAAAACCTGATGAAGATAAATTTACAGGTTTTGTGTTTAAAATTCATGCTAATATGGATCCAAAGCATAGAGATCGATTAGCATTTATAAAGATTGTTTCTGGTGAATTTAAAAGGAATACTCCATACTTACACGTGAGATTGTCAAAAAAATTAAAATTCTCTAGTCCAAATGCATTTTTTGCAGATAAGAAAGAAATTGTTGACATTTCCTACCCAGGAGATATAGTAGGGCTTCATGATACAGGAAATTTTAAAATAGGAGACACATTAACTTCAGGAGAAAATTTAGTTTATGAAGGAATACCAAGTTTTTCACCTGAACATTTCAGGTATATAAACAATGCTGACCCAATGAAAAGTAAACAACTATCAAAAGGAATTAATCAGTTGATGGATGAGGGAGTTGCACAACTATTTACACTAGATCTAAACGGGAGAAAAGTCATTGGAACTGTAGGTGCACTACAATACGAAGTTATTCAATATAGGTTAGAACATGAATATGGAGCTAAATGTAGTTACGAAAACCTAAATGTATTTAAAGCTTGCTGGATAGAGTGTAAAAACAAAAAAGGAGACGAATTTATAGAGTTTAAAAGAATAAAACAGAGATACTTAGCTAAAGACAAGAATGGTAATTTAGTATTCTTAGCTGACTCTGTATTTTCATTAAATATGACTATTGAAAAATACCCAGGTATACAATTTCACAACTCATCAGAGTTTTAAAACCTACGCTTCACCTGTTTGTCCAAAATTAAGCTGGACATTTGGTGGCTGTTGATTTTCTTTAATTTCACCGTGTTTCTTTTCAAATCTAACAATATTATCATTTAAAGCCTTTGCTAAACGTTTAGCATGCTGAGGGGTAATAATAATTCTTGATTTAACCTTGTTTTTAGGGGTACCAGGCATAATACATATAAAATCTAATACAAACTCTGAAACGGAATGGTTAATAATAGCTAGATTAGAATATGTTCCTTCAGCTATTTTTTCATCAATTTCAATGTTTATATTAGACTTGGGTTTATTATCGTTTTTACTCATGAAAAATTATAATTAATTAATATTTAATTCTTCTTCTTCTTTAGCCTTATTAAGTTCTTCTATTTCCTCTTTAGAACCTACTAAAATATCCTCATATTTACGTAACCCTGTTCCAGCAGGAATTCTATGACCAACGATAACATTTTCTTTTAAGCCTTCCAAATTATCAATTCTACCATTAACAGCCGACTCATTTAAAACTTTAGTAGTCTCTTGGAAAGAGGCTGCAGAGATAAATGATTTGGTTTGTAATGAAGCTCGTGTAATTCCTTGAAGAATAGGAGTAGCAGTCGCAGGACTTGCATCTCTAGCAATTACTAACTTTTTATCTTCTCTTTTAAGAATTGAATTTTCATCTCTTAATTCTCTAGCGGATATTATTTGACCTGCTTTTAAGTTTTCAGAATCTCCAGAATCTTCAATTACTTTCATACCAAATATAGAATCATTTTCTTGAATAAAATCTGATTTATGAGCTAATTGATCTTCTAAAAACATAGTATCTCCAGAATCTTGGATTCTTACTTTTCTCATCATCTGTCTTACAACAACTTCGAAATGTTTATCATTTATCTTTACTCCTTGTAATCGATAAACTTCTTGAACTTCATTTACTAAGTATTGTTGAACAGCTGAGGGCCCTTTGATATTTAGTATATCGTTTGGAGTAATAGAACCATCTGACATTGGCATACCAGCTTTAATAAAATCATTTTCTTGAACTAAAATCTGATTAGAAAGCTTTACAAGATATTTTTTAATAAGACCATTTTTGGACTCTACAATAATTTCACGGTTACCTCTTTTAATTTTTCCAAAAGATACCACACCATCAATTGCACTAACAATAGCTGGGTTTGAAGGGTTTCGAGCTTCAAATAGTTCTGTCACTCTAGGAAGTCCACCTGTAATATCTCCTGCTTTTGCAGATTTTCTTGGAATTTTAACAAGTACTTTACCAATATTTATATCTTCACCATCATCAATCATCAAATGTGCTCCAACTGGTAAATTATATGATCTAATAGTATTACCTTTTAAATCATTAATATGTAAAGTTGGAATCAGTTTTTTATTTCTAGATTCTGAAATAACTTTTTCTTGAAAGCCAGTCTGCTCATCAATTTCCACCTGATATGTTAAACCTTGTTCAATATTTTCAAAACTTACTTTACCAGCAAACTCAGAAATAATAACACCATTGTATGGATCCCACTGACATACTAAAGTATCAGCTTTAACTTTTTGACCATTCTTAATGTAAACAAAAGAACCATAAGGTATATTGTTTGTACTTAAAACTAAGCCAGTTTTAGAATCTACAACTTTTAACTCAGACGTTCTTGATATTACAACGTTAACGTCATTACCATCATTATCTTTACCTAAAACAGTTTTAAAATCTTCAATTTCTGCTTTACCAGCAAATTTAGTTACTAATTTATTTTCTTCAGAAATGTTACCAGCGATACCACCAACGTGGAAAGTTCTTAGTGTAAGTTGTGTTCCTGGTTCTCCAATAGATTGTGCTGCTACTACTCCAACAGCTTCACCTCTTTGAACAATCTTTCCAGTTGCTAAGTTTCTACCATAACATTTGGTACAGATACCTTTTTTAGCCTCACAAGTTAATGCAGATCTTACATCTACTGCTTCAATTGAAGAGTCTTCAATTTTAGCTGCAATTTCATCAGAAATGTGTTCTCCAGCAGAAGCTAATAGTTCTCCCGACACAGGGTCAACTACATCTTGTAAAGATGTTCTACCAACAATTCTTTCCTTTAATTTTTCTACAACTTCCTCATTTTTCTTTAAAGCTGTGACTGAAATACCTCTTAAAGTACCACAGTCTTCAGAACTAACTATTACATCCTGTGCAACATCAACTAACCTTCTAGTTAAATATCCTGCATCAGCTGTTTTAAGAGCTGTATCTGCTAAACCTTTTCTTGCTCCGTGAGTAGAAATAAAATACTCTAAAATTGATAAACCTTCTTTGAAATTAGAAAGAATTGGATTTTCAATAATTTCACCTCCACCAGCATTTGATTTTTTTGGCTTAGCCATTAATCCTCTCATCCCAGTTAATTGACGAATTTGCTCTTTTGATCCTCTGGCTCCAGAGTCAAGCATCATATATACGGAATTAAACCCTTGTTGATCTTCTCTAATTCTCTTCATAGATAGCTCAGTTAACTCAGCATTAGTAGAAGTCCAGATGTCAATAACTTGATTATATCTTTCATTATTCGTTATTAACCCCATATTATAATTAGCCTTAATAGCATCAACCTCTTTATTTGCTTTAGCTATCATAGTATGCTTTTCTGGTGGTATAATAATATCACCTAAACTAAAAGATAATCCACCTTGGAATGCAAATTTATATCCTAATGTTTTAATTTCATCAAGAAACGCAGCTGTTTCAGGTACACTTGTTACTTTAAGTATATCACCAATAATATCTCTTAGAGATTTCTTTGTTAAAACCTCATTAATATATCCAGCTACTGCAGGTACCTTTTCATTAAATAAAACTCTTCCTACTGTAGTTTCAATTATTTGTTTTACTAACTCTTTGTTATCGTTAAAATCTTCAGTTTTAACTTTAATTGAAGCATTTAAATCAACTCTTTTTCGTTATAAGCTATGATAACTTCCTCAGGTGAATAAAATGTTAAACCCTCTCCAACAACTTTAACTTTTTTTGTAGAAGATTTTAGTTTAGTCATATAATATAAGCCTAAAACCATATCCTGAGAAGGTACAGTAACAGGTGATCCATTTGCTGGATTTAAAATATTATGAGAAGCAAGCATTAGTAACTGAGATTCAAGAATTGCTTCAGGTCCTAACGGTAAATGAACAGCCATTTGATCACCATCAAAATCAGCATTAAATGCTGTACATACTAATGGGTGTAATTGAATAGCTTTCCCTTCAATTAATTTAGGCTGAAATGCTTGTATACCAAGTCTGTGTAGTGTTGGAGCACGATTTAAAAGAACTGGATGTCCCTTTAAAACATTTTCTAATATATCCCAAACTACAGGTTCTTTTTTATCTATAATTTTTTTAGCTGACTTTACAGTTTTTACAATACCTCTTTCAATTAATTTTCTAATTACAAAAGGCTTGTATAGCTCAGCAGCCATATTTTTTGGAATTCCACACTCAAATAACTTTAATTCAGGACCAACAACAATTACCGATCTAGCTGAATAATCAACTCTTTTACCTAATAAGTTTTGACGGAATCTACCTTGTTTACCTTTAAGAGAGTCAGATAATGATTTTAATGGTCTATTTGAATCAGTTTTTACTGCAGAAGACTTTCTAGTATTATCAAATAATGAATCTACAGATTCTTGTAACATTCTCTTTTCATTTCTTAAAATGACTTCTGGAGCTTTAATTTCCACTAATCTTTTTAGTCTATTATTTCTAATAATTACTCTTCTATATAAATCATTTAAATCAGAAGTAGCAAATCTACCTCCATCTAATGGAACTAAAGGTCTTAACTCTGGTGGAATAACAGGAATTGCCTTCATTATCATCCACTCAGGTAAATTTTCTCTGTTTAGATTAGCTTCTCTAAAAGACTCAACTACTTGTAATCTTTTTAAAGCTTCTGTTTTTCTTTGCTTTGAAGTTTCTGTATTAGCCTTATTTCTTAATTCAAAAGATAACTCGTCTAAATCAATTCTAGATAATAATTCGATTAAGCATTCAGCACCCATTTTAGCGATAAATTTTTCAGGATCTGAGTCATCTAAATATTGATTTTCCTGCGGAAGTGCATCCATTATATCTAAATATTCTTCTTCAGAAAGAAAATCCATTTTTTTCAAGGGCTCTGCTTCAGCATTAACTGCAGCTCCTGGCTGAATTACTACATACCTTTCATAGTATATAATCATGTCAAGTTTTTTAGAAGGTAAACCTAATAAATAACCAATCTTGTTAGGTAACGATCTAAAGTACCATATGTGTGCAACAGGAACAATTAGGTTAATGTGACCTACTCTGTCTCTTCTGACTTTCTTCTCAGTAACTTCAACTCCACATCTATCACATACAATTCCTTTATATCTAATTCTTTTGTATTTACCACAAGCACATTCAAAATCCTTTACAGGACCAAAAATTCTTTCACAGAACAATCCATCTCTTTCAGGTTTGTGTGTTCTATAATTGATAGTTTCGGGTTTAAGAACCTCTCCTTTTGAAGCAGACAAAACTGATTCAGGTGAAGCTAAACCTATTGATATTTTATTAAACTTAACTACTGGGTTATCTTGTTTTCTTGCCATAATAATGGGTATCTATTTGATAAAATATTTTATTTATTCTTCTAATCTTATGTCTAATCCTAAACCTTTTAATTCATGCATTAAAACATTAAAGGATTCTGGTAAGCCTGGCTTAGGCATTGGGTCGCCTTTGACAATTGCTTCATAAGTTTTTGCTCTACCTATAACATCATCAGATTTAACAGTAAGAATCTCACGAAGAGTACTAGACGCTCCATAAGCTTCTAGAGCCCAAACTTCCATTTCACCAAATCTTTGTCCACCAAATTGTGCTTTACCACCAAGTGGTTGTTGAGTAATTAATGAGTATGGACCTATAGATCTAGCATGCATCTTATCGTCAACCATATGCCCTAATTTCAACATATAAATAACTCCAACTGTTGCAGGTTGATCAAATCTATCACCAGTACCACCATCATATAAGTAAGTATGTCCAAATCTAGGGATACCAGCTTCATCTGTTAATTCATTAATTTGATCTATGGTAGCACCATCAAATATAGGAGTAGCGTACTTTCTTCCTAAGTTTTGGCCAGCCCATCCTAGAACAGTTTCATAAATTTGACCAATATTCATTCTAGAAGGTACTCCTAATGGATTTAAAACTATATCAACAGGTGTTCCATCTTCTAAAAATGGCATATCTTCTTGCCTTACAATCCTAGCTACAATTCCTTTATTTCCATGACGTCCTGCCATTTTATCACCAACTTTTAGCTTTCTCTTTTTAGCAATATAAACTTTAGCTAACTTTAATAATTCCAGCTGGTAATTCATCTCCAACAGAAATAGTAAATTTCTCTCTTCTAAGGGAACCTTGCATGTCATTTTCTTTAATTTTATAGTTATGGATAAGTTCTGAAACTAGCTTATTTGCTTTGTCATCCATTGTCCATTTACCCATTGTTAAATGCGCATAATCATCAACTGAATTTAACATTTTTAATGTGAATTTTTTTCCTTTTGGAAAAACATCTTCACCAAGATCATTTGAAATACCTTGAGCTGTTTTACCAGATAAGATTGAAAATAACTTTTCAATTAAAATTTGTCTTAAATCTTCAAACTTTATATCAAAATTATCTTCTAGCTCTTTGATATCAATTTTATCTTGGCTCGTTTTCTTTTGTCTTTAACAGCCCTTGAAAATAGTTTTTTATTAATCACTACTCCATTTAGAGATGGTGAAGCCTTTAATGATGCATCTTTAACATCACCTGCTTTATCACCAAAAATTGCTCTTAATAACTTTTCTTCAGGAGTTGGATCACTTTCACCTTTGGGAGTAATTTTACCAATTAAAATATCACCTGGTTTAATTTCTGCACCAACACGAATCATTCCATTTTCATCTAAATCTTTTGTAGCTTCTTCTGAAACATTAGGAATATCATTTGTTAATTCTTCATTACCAAGTTTTGTATCTCTTACATCAAGTGAATATTCATCAATATGAATAGAAGTAAAAACATCATCTCTAACTACTTTTTCAGAAATAACTATTGCATCTTCAAAATTATATCCTTTCCAAGGCATAAAAAAGAAGCCAGCTTGTTGTCATCATCAAGATCGGCATAGCGGTCAAGAATCAATTGCGCAAGCGACATGCCCGACACATCGCCGCGACTTGATAATAATGCCTGACACAAATCGTCAATTGGCTTGTTATCATCTTCAACACGGTTAGCAAGACCAAGCTTGCGATCAAACAAACTGGACAGTATATCAGCAAAAAAGTTCACCAATTTTATCCTTCAATTTTCAATGGCAACAAGGCCGGATCAGCTTGGATGAGAAACCAAGCTTTGGCTAGTCACAGTCATTGGACTGCCGATATCAATATAAGCAGCCAGCTTCACCGTCACAAGGCAGAGACAACATGGTCATATGAAAAAAATAGCTAGAAGACAGGTGACAGGTTACAGATTGGCACCGCGACAACTAAAGACCGCTGTTGCCCGATCATTCTCAAATGAAAGTGACGTCATAAAGGCACGATCAAATTTACGCTCGACACAGGCGGCATGCGCTTTTTGCTAAACCGCAACTGGCGGCTCCAGCACCGCCGCATAATCAGTTTTCTAATTATAGGCGCGGCTGCCATGATCCATTTTACCCCATCGCCGCCAAGGCCGAATCAAGATCGGCAATCAAGTCGATTTTATCCTCTAAACCAACCGAAAGCCTTAAATGCGATGGTGTGATGTTTAGGCTGACCCTGTCGGCATCGCTTAGATTGGCATGCGTTGTGGTGAAAGGATGACAGGCAAGCGATTTTGAATCGCCAAGATTATTCGAGATGTCGATCAGCGCAAGCGCATTCAAAAAAGCGGAAGGCCGCCGCCTGATCCCCATTAATTTCGAATGCAAGCATATTGCCAAAACCACTCATTTGCCGTTTTGCAAGATCATGTTGCGGATGGCTTTCATGGCCTGGATAGCTGATTGATTTAACCTTTGGATGATCATGCAGAAACGCCGCCACATGCCTCGCATTTTCGGTTTGCGCAGCAACCCGAAGCGGCAATGTTTCAAGTGATTTCATCATTACCCAAGCATTAAAGGCGCTGATCGCAGCCCCCGTTTGGCGGTAGAAAGGTAAAAACACATCTTCAACAAAGCTGGCCTTGCCAAGAACCGCACCACCAAGCAACCGACCCTGACCGTCAATATGTTTGGTGGTTGAATAAATAACGATATCAGCCCCCAATTCTAATGGCCTTTGATAAAGCGGCGAAGCAAAAACATTGTCGACCAAAACAAGCGCGCCAGCATCATGGGCAAGATCACAAACCGCAGCAATATCAACAAGTTCAAGAACTGGATTTGACGGGCTTTCCAAAAATACCAGCTTTACAGGCGTTTTCAAGGCGGCTTTCCATGCAGCAAGGTCAGTGCCGTCAATCAGCTCAGTCTCCACCCCCATTTTGGCAGAATTTTTGTCAAAATTGCATGGCAAGCACCAAAAAGCGCACGACTAGCCACGACACGGTCACCGCTTTTAAGCTGGCATGCCAAGGCACCGAATACCGCCGCCATGCCGGTTCCGGTCGCGCGGCAAGCCTCGGCCCCTTCAAGAAGCGCCAAACGCTGTTCAAACATTTTGACCGTGGGGTTGCCATAGCGTGAATAGACAAATGTATCAATTTCATCGCGAAACGCCGCTGCCGCCTGTTCGGCCGAATCATAGACAAAGCCCGAAGTCATATAAAGCGCTTCTGAGGTTTCCCGATTTTCAGAGCGACTGCTGGCCACCACGAACCAGTTTTGTGGCAATTTGATAGCCCTTATCAGTCACGATGATTGATCCTGTTTCAAAGCTTGATGGTCTTGAACCATATCCGGCAAAATCACCGCCTGACCCACAATTCGATTGCCATTATCCATGACCATGACTGGATTACCATATAAAATATAACCTTCAGCAAGAAAATCAGAAACACGCTGACAAAAGGTGGCGTCATCGACACCACTTAAAAAGTGATATGATTTTTTCATGTCGAAAACCCTCAAAGCCCCGCATTTATGACGCGATCACTGCCGAAAGATCACAATTGAGAAGGTTTAATCCGCTAGGCCAATAAGGTCAATCGCGCGGGGCGTGCTTGCTCAAAATACGTTGCAACGTGCGGCGGTGCATTCTTAAGCGGCGCGCAGTTTCCGATACATTGCGGCCGCATTGTTCATAAACGCGCTGAATATGCTCCCAGCGCACCCGGTCAGCACTCATTGGATCCTGCGGTGGTGGTGGCATTTCATCACCTGATTGCATTAATGCTGCGGTGATTTGATCAGGATCAGCCGGTTTTGGCAGATAATCCAGCGCCCCAGCTTTTACCGCTGCCACCGCCGTAGCGATATTGCCAAAGCCAGTTAGCATCACAACTCGGCAATCAGCGCGTTTTTTACGCAATTCTTGAACCAAAGTTAGGCCAGTTCCATCGTCAAGCTTCATATCAAGAATGGCATAGGCGGGTGGGGTTTTGCGCACCATCTCGACACCTTCTTGAACGGTGCCAGCATCAATGACATCAAATCCGCGTACTTCCATGGCGCGCTCGCAGCCGGCCACGAAGCGGCGCATCATCGTCAAGAATCAGTAGTGTTTTGTCCGTCACAGCCATGCCCACCTAACCAATATATGCCAATCTAACAGCAGAATCCTTGTCGATTCAGCCCTCACCGCAATCAACCAAATGCCGCATCCTTTATAATGCCGAACGTGGCACTCTTAATTCAACCAGTCCACCACCGCCAGCGCAGCCACCCTGTACCGAGCCACCAATCGATTCGAGCAGGCTTCGCGCAATAAACAGACCAAGGCCACGATGCCCACTTGTTCCGCTGCGGCTACTATTCCAAGGTTGGCCTGCCTGCGCCAGAATCGAAGCTGAAAACCCCGGGCCATCATCCTGAATTTCGATGCGGATATCATCGCTTACCCAGTCTATATGGATATTGACCTCACGAACTGCAAATTGTTTAGCATTTTGTAATAAATTTTCCAGCGCATGAAGCCATTCAGGATGATGCTTCACTAGAGGAATATCAACATCATCTGTGCCGCTATTTGTGACAACAAAATTGATCGCGTCGCTGCCAAGCCGCTGATAAATCACTTCATCAACAAGAAGCGTTACCGGCACTGGTCGGTCGGCAATGGCGCGGCGACCTTGAACCACATCAAGCTCGCTTAGAATCACACGGCAGCGTTCGATTTCGGCACGAAGAAGCTGGATATCGTCATAGATCGGATCATCGGGCGAGATGTCACGCGCCAGCTCATGACCAATCACGGTGATGGTATTTAATGGTGATCCAAGCTTATGCGCTGCTGCGGTTGCCAAAGAGCCAAGCGCGCGCACCTGCTGTTCTTCGGCAATGGCCAATCTGGCTTCGGTCAATGCGGTCGATAAGCGGCGCGCATTTGAAGCAACCCACCATGTATATCCACCCAGAAAACAGCTTGATAGAATCAACGCCATCCAGACGCCGGCAAGATAATAGGGCGGAAATTGAACTGTCACTTGCCATTCAAGCGGATGATTGAAAAAAGCCAGAAAACTGACCGAGGCCGCAACCAAAACAATCAACATCAAGGTTGATTTGCGCCGCAACACGGCTGCCGACACCACCACCGGCGCCAGAATCATAACCGAAAACGGATTTAACAAACCGCCTGTCAGATAAAGAAGCGCTGCTAGCTGCACCACATCAAACCCAAGCGCAAAGGAATTATGGCGATGGCGTTGACGGCTTTGCGGGCTTTGCATGATTTGCCACAGATTCACCACGACCGACAGGCTGATCACAAACAGCGCTGGCAATAATGGCAGATCAAGCTGTAACAACAGATGGGTGAATAAAAGCGCCGCGCCCTGGCCAATGATCGCCACCCAACGGATGGTCAAAATCACCCCAACATCAATGGTGCTGTCAAAACCTGCATCGGCATCTTTATAATATTGCCGAATCATCATGCTATGTCCTTTATTTTTGCTGGTTTCTAGCCAGCATTAGACATCAAGATTGGCCACCCGAAGCGCATTTTCCTGAATGAAGTTACGCCGCTCTTCAACCGCTTCGCCCATCAAGGTGGAAAAGGCATTATCGGCTTCATCTTCTTGCTCGATTGTCACTTGCAACAAAATCCGCTGTTCAGGATCAAGCGTGGTTTCCCAAAGCTGGCTTGGGTTCATTTCACCAAGACCCTTATAACGCGAAATTTGTGCGCCTTTGCGGCCAGTCTGGAAAATCAGCTGCGACAATTCGGATGGGCCATTAATGGTAATCTGCTGGTTGGCATATCGCAAACTGGCAGGCTTGCCATAAATTGTTTGCAAATGGGTTGCCGCCTCATCAAGCCGGCGCGCTTCGCCGGTCGAAACGATACGCCGATCAATAACATGGCGTTCGGTAATGCCCCGAAGGCGGCGTTGAACGACAATTGCAGGGCCATTATCCGTTTGTTCAATCATGCCCGACCAGCCTTTTTCAAGACTATCCGCCTTGGCCTCAAGCCGGTTGGCAAGATCCTCAGCAGCCTTGGCATTATCCAGCATCGCCGGATTGATCAAGCCAGCAATGGCAGCCTGTTCAATCACATCACGATTACCAAGCTGGCGACCAACCGTTTCAATAAGCCGGCTTGTCGCCACCGCCAGATTGGCAACATCGACAAGATCGGCGCCGGCCATCTGATTGCCATCAGCGGTGATCAGAACAGCATCTTTCAAGCCAGCATCCATCAAATAGATATCAAGATCGCGCTGATCTTTTAGATAGACTTCAGATTGACCGCGCTTGGCACGAAACAGAGGTGGCTGGGCAATGTAAAGATAACCTTTTTCAATCAAGGGCCGCATATGGCGGAAAAAAAAGGTCAAAAGCAATGTACGAATATGACTTCCATCAACATCCGCATCGGTCATGATGATGACTTTGTGATAGCGGATTTTTTCAACATCCATGTCAGCATTGCCAACACCCGCACCAAGCGCGGTGATCAGCGTGCCAATCTCAACCGATGACAGCATTTTATCAAGCCGCGCCCGCTCAACATTCAAGATTTTGCCGCGAAGCGGTAAAATTGCCTGATTAGCCCGATCACGCCCCTGTTTTGCTGACCCGCCGGCCGAATCACCCTCAACCAGAAAGACTTCAGATTTTGCCGGATCACGTTCCTGGCAATCGGCCAATTTCCCCGGAAGGCTGGCAATATCCATAACCCCTTTACGCCGTGTCAAATCACGCGCCTTGCGCGCCGCCTCCCGTGCGGCTGCAGCTTCATAGGCTTTTGACACAATCCGCTTGGCATCGGCGGGATGTTCTTCAAACCATTGCGTCAAGCAATCGGCAACAGCATTTTCCACAACCGGCCGAACCTCGGACGAAACCAATTTATCTTTGGTCTGTGATGAAAATTTAGGATCTGGCACCTTGACCGAAACAATCGCTGTTAAGCCTTCGCGCGCATCTTCGCCGGTTAACTGCACCTTTTCCTTTTTGGCAATGCCGCTTTGCTGGGCATAATTATTGACCACGCGCGTCATCGCCCCACGAAAACCGGCAAGATGCGCACCGCCATCACGTTGTGGGATATTATTGGTAAAACAAAGCGTGTTTTCATGGAAAGAATCCGTCCATGCCAATGCCAGTTCAACCGTAATATCATCACGTTCGCTATTGGCGATAATCGTGGGGTGAAGTGAATTGCGCGACCGGTTCAGATATTCAACAAAGGCCATAAGCCACCATCAAAATAAAATTCGGATACGGCGCCTTCGGCGGTGCGTTCATCGGCTAGCCGAATCCGAACGCCGCTATTCAAAAACGCCAGTTCGCGAAGCCGATGTTCCAATATGCTGAATTCAAAATTGATGCGCGCAAAAATTTCGGTCGATGGCATGAAAGTAACATGCGTGCCACTCTGACCAACAGCGTCACCGGTGATTTCTAACGGCCCAGCGGCTTCGCCCATTTTAAAGGTGATCTGATGCTGTTTTTCATTTCGGAAAATCACCAATTCCAGCCATTCGGACAAGGCATTCACAACCGACACGCCAACGCCATGAAGGCCGCCTGAAACCTTGTAGGAATTATTGTCAAACTTACCGCCAGCGTGAAGCTGGGTCATGATGACCTCGGCTGCTGAAACGCCTTCTTCGGTATGGATATCAACCGGAATCCCGCGACCGTTATCGGTAACCGTTACCGACCCATCAGCGTTCAGCTTTACAATGACAATATCGCAATGACCGGCAAGCGCCTCGTCAATGGCATTATCAACCACCTCATAAACCATATGATGAAGGCCTGACCCGTCATCGGTGTCGCCGATATACATTCCCGGGCGTTTGCGCACCGCATCAAGACCACGAAGGACCTTGATCGAATCGGCACCGTAATCTTCTTCTGCGATCGGGGTTTCATCGTCAGTCATCATATCACCTCAAAGATTGGTGTTTCGCCAGCAATTTTTGCTGGCAAAATCTTCACAAATTGTGCTGTTTTCAAAAGCTCTTTAAATTGTCCATCATCGGTACCGCTGTACCAGCATTGGCCGCCAAGCGATTGCACCGCGTCAAACAGCGCGCCGCGCCGCTTGGCATCAAGATGCGCCGCCACATCGTCAAACAACATTACCGGCACCCGCCCAAGCCGCCGATCCTGCAATCGGGCATGCGCCAAAATCACCGCAATAAGCATGGCTTTTTGCTGTCCTGTCGATGCCCGATTTGCCGGCACCTGACTGGCAAGATGCAAAGCCTGAAATTCACTGGCATGCGGGCCGGGCATGGCAAGATCACCATTCAGCCTTGCGGTACGGGCGGCAAGCATCAATTGATCTTCAACCGCAAGCGCAGGCATGTCTGATAACCAGTTTTCGGTATCGCCGCCAAGCAATAGCTCAACTCCGGGAAAGCCAAACCAGCCACGCGCCGCTTCTTGGTTTAACGCCTTGATCAGCGATTGCCGCGCTGCAGTCACTGCCACCGCGGTTTCGGCAAGAACCGATTCAAGCGCGCTGAACCACGAATCATCACCACGTTGTTCGGTTAGCAGATGCGCGCGTTGACGAAGCGCCTTTTCATAGCGCGACATGCGGCCAATATGCGCCGGATCAAAAGCAATCACCAACCGATCAAGAAAGCGCCGCCGCGCCGCTGGACTGTCCAGAAAAATACCATCCATCTGCGGGGTCAGCCATGACACCGCCAGACGGCCGCCAAGATCGGCCTGTGAAACCGTCACACCTTCAAGGCGCATGATCCGGTTGCCCTGTTTTGCCGACGGCGGAACGCCCGTGCCGATTTGCACATTGCCATCTTCATTTTCCAGCGTGGCCGCAACAGCCCAATCAAGCCGGTCAGCATCATCATTATCAGCAATGCCGCATGCAGTCTCAAAACCGCTTGCCCGATAAGCCAGATGTTCGGTTTTGGCGCGCCGCATGCCGCGCCCGGGTGCCAACAATGACACCGCCTCTAATAGATTGGTCTTGCCAGCACCATTATCGCCAAGAATCACCAATTGACCGGCATGGATAGCAAGATCGGCTTTTTGGTAATTACGGAAATGATCCAGTTTTAGACGCGACAGCCAACTGCGTTTAGAAGCATTCGCATTATCAACCTCAAGGGCAACAACCGGTTTTATCTTTGGCGAAACGCTAGGCAAATGTCACTCACACACGCATTGGCATCAAAACAAACAAACTCGCTTCATCAGCCGGGGCGCGTACCAAGCTTGGCGACCCCTGATCAGCCAGCGCAAATTCAACCATATCGCTATTGACCTGACCGGCAATATCCAACAGATAACGCGCATTAAAGCCGATTTCCATTTCAGGGCCATCATAGCTAACTTCCAATTCTTCGGTCGCGCTAGAGGCGTCGGTATTGCTGGCAGACAAGGTTAAAACGCCTGGTTTAAGACCCATTTTGACCGACCGCGATTTTTCAGAAGCGATTGTCGATACACGATCAACCGCAGCGGAAAAAGCGCTGACATCAACCTGCATGATACGGTCATTTCCAACCGGAATGACGCGCGTATAATCAGGGAAGGTGCCATCGATCAATTTGCTGGTCAGACGCACAACGCCAAACCGAAATTCAGCCCGTGTTTCGGACAGGCCGACAAAAACATCACCGTCAAAATCATCAAGCAGCTTGCGCAATTCGCTAACGGCTTTGCGTGGCAAAATAATTGACGGCATCTGCGCGGCACCTGACGGCAATGCCTGACGGGTCATCGCCAGACGATGCCCATCGGTTGCCACGGCGCATAATTCACCAGATTCGGCCTTGTGAATATAAATACCATTCAGGTAATAGCGCGTTTCTTCAGTCGAAATGGCAAATCTTGTGGTATCAATCAAATCCCGCATGTCAGCGGCAGTAAGCGAGAAATTCACCGGCAATTCATTGCTGCTGATCGCCGGAAAATCCTCAACCGGCAAGGTTGGCAGCCGAAAGCTAGAGCGTCCGGCACTAACCATGGCATGGCCGTCATTGACCGCGATTTCGACCTCGGCACCATCGGGCAATTTACGGGCAATGTCATACAGCAGATGCGCCGACAAGGTGGTTGTACCGGATGTCATCACCGAACAACCAACCTCGGTGGCAATATCCATATCCATATCGGTTGCGGTTAGCAATAATTCACCCTCTTCGGCACGAAGCACGACATTGGCGAGAATGGGAATTGTATTGCGCCGTTCAACAACGGATTGCACATGACCCAGGGGCCGCAATAAGCTCATACGATCAATGGTCAGTTTCATCAGCTTTCTCTTCTTTTAGGGCAGTTGTCGTATAATTACGATACCGGTTTCTGGCCAATCCACGCTATATACAAAATATAGCATGAGATTAACAAACAAGCATCAAAATATTGAATTTTTACCGATTCGCGCCTGACATGGCGCGAAGCCGGATTCGGTCATGAAAAAAGCCGATTCTTAGCCCGCTAAAATCGATTTTAACAGCTGCACATCTTCGGCAAGCTGACCGTCACTTTTTGACAGTGATTCGATGGTTTTAACAGCATGCATAACCGTTGTATGGTCACGCCCGCCAAATTGCCGCCCGATATCAGGATATGATAGCGAGGTCAGGTTTTTCGCAAGATACATGGCCACCTGCCGTGGCCGCGCAATATCGCGTGACCGGCGAGCCGAGAACATTTCGCTAACCCGAACATCATAATGTGCGGCAACGCGTTTCTGGATCGCATCAACACTGACCTGACGGCTGCTCGCACGAAGCAGATCAGCCAATAATTCAGCCGCGCTTTCGATGGTGATTTCCCGACCAACAAGCATGGCATGCGCCAAAATGCGGTTTAACGCACCTTCGAGTTCGCGAACATTGCTGACAATGCGATGCGCCATGAATTCCAGCACTTTATCGGCAATTTGCACCGGTGCCTGTTCAGCCTTTGACTGCAAGATGCCAAGCCGCAATTCATAATCGGCAGGATGGATATCAGCCACCATGCCCCAGCCAAGGCGCGAGCGAAGCCGCTCTTCCATGCCTTCAAGATCGGTTGGTGATTTATCGGCTGAGATGATGACTTGGCGCCCATCTTCGACAAGCGCATTAAATGTGTGGAAAAATTCTTCTTGGGTTGAATCCTTGCCACTGATGAATTGCACATCATCAATCATCAAAACATCAACCGAACGGAATTGTTCTTTGAATGACATCGTATCGCGAAAGCGCAAAGCGCGAACAAAGCGATACATGAATTTTTCAGCCGACAGATATAATACCTTGCGCGATGGTGATTGCTGGCGGATATGCCAAGCAATGGCATGCATAAGATGCGTTTTGCCAAGACCAACCCCGCCATAGAGAAATAGAGGGTTAAAGGCCACTTTCTCGCTTTCGGCGGTCCGGCGGGCAACGGCAAAAGCCAGCTCATTTGGCTTGCCAACAACAAAATTTGCAAATGTATAGCGCGGATCAAGACCCGCCATCAGATCATCACGCCGTTCGGTTGCCGATCCAGTGATCGCCGAATGTGCCTGCAGCTGGCGCCTGTTTCTGCTCGCTTAGCCGATGCGGCTGGCCGCTGCGAGCGCGGTTGCTGGCAAGCCGCACCTCAACATGCCGAATCGACGGTGATACATCATTGAATTCAGCCGCCGAGATAACCCGCAACCGATCGGCATATTGGCTGCTGACACGTTCACGCGCCAAAGTTGATTCGGCCTCAAGGGTCAAGGTGCCATCTTCAAGGCGGCTAATGCGCAAAGGCTTGATCCAGTGACGCCAAGCGGCATCACCAATATCTTTTCGCATACGCAGATTTACCCGGCCCCAGCAGGCCTGTATTCGCCTGCTCTTCGCTGGTGGCTGATGGCTGCTGATGCTGTTTGGTTTCGCCCGCTGCTATCTTGTGGATAAGAGGCTAGCTTAGTATCGGGATTGTTCGACATATCACCAGACATCTGCAAAGCCTCCAACGGGTTTCGGTTAATTTTGCCCTAATTGGAGGCTGGCTAAGCAGCGAATGCTGCGCCCGGAACCCACTTCAAGGATTGACACACAGTAACGATTTTTTTGCCCTTGTTGCAAGAGACCAAAGCCCGTCAAAAGCAAAATAAACTTGCCAAATGTGCGGTTATTTTTATTGACATTAATCTTGCGCGAAAACCACCAATTCATCAAAAAATTGAACACAATCAATTGCCGAATCGCAAATAGCTGACCTTGCATGCGAAGCCTTGTCGCTAACTGCTGTTGATCTGGTAAGCTGCGCCAACCACCAGATCACGGCATGACTCGGATATTGAGTCTCAAAAACCGGCAAAAAAATGCCCGCCCCTCATTTTGAGGAGCAGGCATTTTCAATTTCGAGTTGTGATTTGGATGCGAATCGCCGTTTAGGCGATCGGCAAGTTACGCTGCGAGGGCTTTGACGCGCGCCGCAAGGCGTGAAATTTTGCGTGATACGGTGTTTTTGTGAAGAATGCCGCGTGATACGCCGCGCTGCATTTCTGGCTGCGCCTGACGAAGTGCTTCACGCGCCACACCAGCATCGCCTTCAGCGATTGCTGTTTCGACTTTTTTCACAAAAGTGCGGATCCGGCTCATACGAGCGCCATTGATTAAGGCGCGGTTGGCGTTGCGGATGATCCGCTTTTTGGAAGACTTGTGATTTGCCATCGGATTTTTACGTCCCTGTCGTTCGATAAAAACTTTACTGAAGCGGGCTTATAAGCTTTTTTTGCTATCATCGTCAAGCGCTTTTGCCATCATGCTAAGATGTGACTTTTAGCGCTCAGCCTTGGCTGTAGCGCTCGATGCAGCGTTTGGCCGTGACTAGCGCGGTTGCAACATCAGCCGCCAAAGCGCGCCGCGTGCCGTTTGGACCTTGCCAATCACCAGCTTTTCCGCAGTCGCGAACCCAATTTCCAGCACCACCCGTCCAGCCAAGCTGGGCCAAGGTCTGGCCATAAAATGCCATGATGTCATCTTCATCTGCCGATGTTGACGCAAAAATCATAACGATGCGGCCATTTGGCGAATCAAAGGCAAAGCCTAATTCAGGCTCGATTTGCCAGCCCTGCATAATTGGCACATCACCTGCCCAGCGATGCTGCTGCGTTTCAGCTTTGGCAGGCTTGCCAATCAGAAACTGACCACCAATCAGCATCAGCACCATTAAAGCCGTGGCGAAACCGCAGGTTAACGCTGATGCTTTTTTGTGACGGGACAGATTCATGTAAAATTACCGCTTTTGTTTGGTTGAGTGCTGGCTATAAACCTAACGGTGAAACCTAGCCTTGGCAACGAGAACAGTAAAAGCTGGATCGGCCTGACTGGATCAAGGTTTTAATCGGTGTGGCGCAAACTGGACAGGGCTTGCCAGCGCGGCCATAAACGGCAAGACGCTGCACGAAATAACCGATTTCACCGCCGGGTTGAACATGATCGCGAAGCGATGTGCCGCCATCTTCAATAGCGGCCCGCAAAACCGTGACAACCGAATTGGCAAGCCGCGCGGCACGTTGACCACGAATCGAACCCGCCTTGCGCCGCGGCGAAATCTGCGCATAGAACAAAGCTTCACTCGCATAGATATTGCCAATCCCAGCCACCAGCTGCTGGTTTAACAGCGCATTCTTGACCGGGCCAGTTCGGCCTTTGAAAACGGCTTCAAGATGCGCGCTGGAAAATTCATTACCAAGCGGTTCGGGCCCCATGCTGGCCAGTAATTTATGATCAGCCATCGCCGATTCGGCAAAAAGATCAATCCAGCCAAAACGGCGCGGGTCACTTAGCACAACATAGGATGACCCACCTTGATCATCTGCCGGTGCCATTTCCAGCATGAAATGATCATGTTTGCCAAGCGCTGGCTTGTCTTCATGGATGCGTATCGAGCCTGACATGCCAAGATGAAGCAAAAGCACCTCATCATTATCAAGCATCATCACCACATATTTTCCGCGCCGCGCAAGACGGGTAAATTGGCGTCCAGTCAGACGTTCAGCCAGATTTTCGGGCAATGGCCAGCGCAAATCCTTACGACCAACAAAAGCCGATAACACGGTTCGCCCCTGCAAAGCGGGGATCAAAGCCAGCTTGACGGTTTCCACCTCGGGCAATTCAGGCATTAGACGATCCTTGTTGCAAATGGCGATGGAACTGGCAAACCCGCATGGTGACAGACCAAAGCGTTAAATGAATTGGTGAAGATCATTTCGAAATTGGCTCCGGACTGATATAGATAGGCTTGCGTTTCGCAATATTAGGATTTTGATCATGACAGACCCTGCTTTTGACAAAGCGGATCAGACCATATCACCGCCGCGCACTGCGGATCGTGATGACGATACCATAGATTTTGGCTTTCGCACCATCCAGCGTGCCGACAAAGCGCGCATGGTGCGCGGCGTGTTTGATTCGGTTGCCAATCGTTATGACATTATGAATGATGTGATGAGTGGCGGCATTCACCGGCTTTGGAAAGCGGCGATGATTGACTGGATGGCACCGCAACCGCATCAAAAGCTGATTGATCTTGCTGGGGGCACTGGCGATATCAGTTTGCGGTTTTTACACGGCGGCGGCGGCGAGGCCTGTATCACCGACATCAATCACGCCATGCTTGAGGCGGGGCGCGGACGGCGTGATTTGCAGCGTCTGGCGCATCGAGCTTAGCTGGTGCGTTGCCAATGCCGAATCCCTTCCGTTTGATGATCATAGCGCTGATTTTGTGACCATTGCCTTTGGGTTGCGCAATGTCACCGATCGGCAGGCAGCCTTGCATGAAGCTTATCGGATTCTCAAGCCAGGCGGACGGTTTTTATGTCTTGAATTTTCGCATGTGCAAAGCCGCCCTTTGGCAAAATTATATGACAGTTTTTCGTTTAATATTTTGCCCGTAATGGGACAGGTTATCGCTGGTGATGCAGATAGCTATCGCTATCTGGCCGAATCGATCCGCACTTTTCCAAGCAAGGAAATGCTTGCCGATATGTTTGCCGAAGCTGGCTTTGCGCAAGTCCGGGTGCGCAGCCTGTCAGCGGGAATCGCTTGTATCCATTCTGGCTGGAAGCTCGATTAATGGCAAAGCGCAGCCTGTCCATGATTCGCGCGCTCATGCGGTTGCCACATATTGCGTGGCATCTGGGGCGTGCGGGGGTTTTGGGGCATGTTGCCCAGATTACACTTTTGCCAAGCTGGTTGCGGCATTGCTGCCAGCTTCTTGATAAGGCGGTACGTTCGAAAAGCGCGGTAAATGACGCTGGCGGTGCCTTATGTCAGGCCTTGGTCAGGCTAGGGCCGGGCTTTATCAAATTTGGCCAGGCTTTATCAACACGCGCCGATCTGATTGGCCCCGAGCTTGGCCAGTCACTGACCATGCTTCAAGACCGTTTACCGCCTTTTGCCGCCGCAAGGGCACGCCAGATGGTTGCCAAACAGATTGGCCAACCCATCGAGACATTATTCAGCCAGTTTGACGATGCGGCGGTTGCCGCCGCGTCGATTGCGCAGGTTCATCGAGCCACGCTTTGCGACGGGCGTGAGGTGGCGGTTAAATTGCTTCGCCCCGATATTGAAAAACATATGCTGGCAGATACGGCGCTTTTCTATTCATTGGCGCAAATTCTGCAATGGCTGGCGCCCGGCCTTCGGCGCCTGCATCTGGTGACAGCGGTGAAGCAGTTCAAGCAGCTTTCAGAGATGGAGCTTGATCTGCGCCTTGAAGCGGCAGCAGCAGGACGGCTTGCCGATAATATGCGCGATGATGAGGGTATTTATGTGCCATGGGTGGATTTGGAAAACAGCACCAAAGGCATGTTGATCATTGAATGGATCGATGGCATCCGGATTGATGATGTCGACCGACTGACCAAGGCTGGTCATGATATCGGAAAAATTACCGAATTTGCGGCGCGCAGCTTTTTCAATCAGGTGTTTCGCGACGGCTATTTCCATGCCGATATGCATCCTGGCAATATTTTCGTTCGCGCCGATGGCACGCTGGTGCCAATTGATTTTGGCATTATGGGCTATCTTGATTTTCAAGACCGGCTGTTTCTGGCGCGGTTGCTCAGCGCGATGCTTGACCGCGATTATGATATGGTTGCCAAATTACATAAAGAGGCTGGCATGCTTGGCGAGGGGGTTTCGGTTCATCAATTTTCGCAATCGGTTCGCGCTGTTGCTGATCCAGTGATGGGCAAACCGCTTGGTGAAGTCTCGCTTGGCGTTGTTCTAGGACAGATTTTCCAGCTTGCGACCCGCTTTGAAATCGAGGTGCAACCGCAATATAATCTTTTGCAAAAAACCATGATGATGGCCGAAGGCGTTGCCCGGCAATTAAACCCCAAAGCCGATATGTGGCAATTAGCACGGCCAATGGCCGAATCATGGATGCGGCATGAGGCAGGGGTGAAAAAACGCGCCGAACAGCTTGTTGATGAGTTGATACAAATCATGGCGCGCGTGCCAAAATTACTCAGCGCTTTCGAAGCCGCACAGCAAAGACCAATTGCCCCATCGCCGCCAACATGGCCCGGGCGCATTGCCCTGCTTGCGCTTTTGCTTGCCATTGCAAGTTTTTTCACAAATATTCATTAACTTTTGCTTATAAATGGTAATATATGAATTTTTGTGATAATTTTATCACTATTTAATGATAAACAGCGAAAGTAACAATTTCTGTGAATTTATCGGCAATCATTACCGCAATAGGCGGCCGCCATGCCATGCAGCACCTTTTGAATGTAGGGCCAAGCGCGATCAGCAATTATATGACCCGCGGTCATTTACCTGAACGCGCCAAACCCATTATCTATGCTGCGCTAACCCAGAAGGGCTATCAGATCCGCGCTGATGATCTTGAAATTCTGGCTGGCCCACCCGCCACATCATCGCAGCCACTGCATCATGACACCCATTCCGGCAAGCGGATTTTGCTTATCGTTGCTGGCGGGATCGCTGCCCATAAGGCCTTAGAAACCGCCCGCCAATTGCAACAGCTTGGCGCGCATGTCACCGGCGTGATGACTGATGGTGCCAAACAATTTATCACCCCTCTTAGCCTTGCCGCGCTTACTGGTGAGAAATGTTATGACAGTTTATTTTCGTTAACCGACGAAGCTGAGATGGGGCATATCCGGCTGGCGCGATCAGCCGATCTGGTTCTTGTCGTTCCGGCAACGGCCAATTTTATGGCGCGAGCAAATGCCGGCATTGCCGATGATCTGGCGACAACCATTCTTCTTGCAACCACGGCCAAGGTGGCGATGGCGCCAGCGATGAATCCGGCAATGTGGGCGCATGCGGCAACCAAACATAATATCGCCAGCCTGCGCCAGCGCGGTGTTCATATGATTGGTCCGGTAAGCGGCGATACAGCCTGCGGCGAAGAAGGTGAAGGCCGGATGTGCGAACCGGCAGATATTGCCGCCGCAGCAATGCAGCTTATCACCCCGCAAAATATGACCAACGCCCAAAACATAACCAATACCAAAGACCATGATAAAAGCCCGCTTGCAGGCAAACGAATCATTGTCACATCAGGCCCAACAATCGAGCCAATTGACAAGGTGCGCTTTATCGCCAACCGGTCATCGGGCAAGCAAGGCCATGCCATTGCCGCAACCCTTGCCAAGCGCGGCGCAGATGTAATTTTGATTAGCGGGCCGGTCAATGAACCAACACCGGATCAAGTAACCATAGTTCAGGTCACAACCGCCAATGAGATGCTGGCCGCTTGCAAGGCGGCCTTGCCTGCCGAAATCGCCATTTGCGCAGCCGCGGTTGCGGATTGGCGCGTGAAGTCAATATCTGATCAGAAACTGAAAAAGCCGGAAGACCCCGATGCTGGCATGATGTTAGCGCTATGCCAGAACCCCGATATTCTGGCGCATATTTCATCCGCGTCAAATCGGCCAAAATTGGTCATTGGCTTTGCCGCGGAAACCGAAAATCTATTGCAAAATGCCACCAAAAAACGCCAGCGCAAAGGATGCGACTGGATCATTGCCAATCAGGTTGGCGGTGATGCCGATCCAGTTTTTGGAAGCACCTTAAATCAGGCTATGCTGGTAAGTGCAAATGGCGTTGACGAATGGCCACAAATGCAAAAAACTGATCTTGCCGAAACACTGGCTGATCATATCGAAGCGGAATTGACCAGATGAGTCAACTTGCAGTGAAATTTCGGCGGCTAGCCCATGCTGGTGATCTTGCCTTGCCATCATATGCCACAAGCGGGGCTGCCGGACTTGATCTTGCCGCCGCAATTGACCAGCCAATCTGTCTCAAGCCAAATATGCGTCAAGCCATTCCAACAGGGTTTGCAATGGCATTGCCCGAAGGTTATGAAGCGCAAATCCGGCCTCGATCTGGCCTTGCATTAAAATATGGAATTACCGTTGCCAATGCCCCCGGGACAATTGATAGTGATTATCGGGGTGAAATTGCGGTACTATTGGTGAATAATGGCACTGATGATTTTACCATTACACACGGCATGCGGATTGCACAGATGGTGATTGCCGCTGTCACCATCATGGCACCAGTCGAAGCCGATGATCTTGACGATACCGCGCGTGCCACTGGCGGTTTTGGCTCAACAGGTTTGTAAGGCATTATGCTGAATGATGATGATCTAGAACGCTATGCCCGTCAGGCGATCATGCCAGCAATTGGCGAGGATGGTCAGGAACAATTATTGGCGGCGCGGGTGCTTGTTGTTGGTGCTGGCGGGCTTGGCGCGCCGGTGATCATGTATCTTGCCGCTGCCGGTATTGGCACGATTACCATTATCGATGATGATCATGTTTCTCGAACCGATTTAAACCGGCAAGTCATTTATAAAGACAGCGATGTTGGCCTGTTGAAATCTCGGCAAGCGGCGATAGCGGCAAGCGCAATCAATCCGGCAATCCATATCTCGCAGCTTGGCCAACGGCTCAGCGCTGGCAATGTCGAACAATTATTAAAAGCGCATGATGTTGTTGTTGATTGCACCGATAATGCCGAGGCGCGCTATCTTCTTGGTGATGCGGCGCATGCGGCAAGCAAGCCGCTTGTCTTTGGCGGGGCGGTGCGCATGGAAGGACAGGTCTCGGTCTTTCAAAGCAGCGTTAAAGGCCATCTTGGCAGCCCGTGCTATCGATGCGTGTTCCCAGCCATGCCCGATGCGAAACAGGCACCGGGCTGTTCCGAAGCGGGCATTCTTGGGCCTGTTGCCGGATTGGTTGGAACATTGCAGGCACTTGAAACCATCAAGATTATTCTTGGCCAGCCGCGCACCCTAACTGGACGGCTTTTGCTGATTGAAGCGGCGGGAAGCGATTTTATGGAAATTCAAACCGTCGCACGGCTTGATTGCAGCTGTTGCGGCACAGCATCTGGCACTGCGGATTAAAATCGGCGCTAGCCAATTTGTGGGCTAAACCGGCCACTGTCATTGACTCAAAAACAATTGACCCAAAAATGGCAGATCTGGCTGGATAATGCCACAAGCCAGATATGGCTAGAGCATGGCCTCAATCACCCGATCCGGCGGGGTATGACCATCCCAGAATGTCTGCACATTGATGATCACCTTGTCACCCATTTGCAAACGCCCCTCAATGGTCGCCGATCCGATATGGGGCAGCAAAACAACATTTGGCAAATCGCGAAGCCCAGCCAGAATTTCCGGCTCACTGCTATAAACATCAAGTCCGGCACCAGCGATATGACGCTGCGCCAAAAGATCAGCAAGCGCGACTTCATCAACCACCTCGCCACGTGATGTATTCACCAGATAGGCCGAGCGCTGCATCAGCGACAGCCTTTCGCGCGATAACAGATGATTTGTTGCAGGCGTATGCGGGCAATTTACCGACACAATATCAACCCGTGCCAACATCTGTTCAAGTGATTCCCAATATGTTGCCTCAAGTTCGGCTTCGGTCTCGGGGTGAACCGGTTTCCGGTTATGATAATGCACCGACAGGCCAAATCCACGCGCACGCCGTGCAACCGCTTCGCCAATCTGGCCCATACCAACAATGCCAAGCCGTTTGCCATTAATGCGATGACCAAGCATGCCTGTTGGTGACCAGCCCTGCCATTGACCTGATCGTGCCAGCGCGTCGCCTTCGGCAATCCGCCGCGGTACCGCCAGAATCAACGCCATTGTGACATCAGCCGTATCTTCGGTTAGCACGCCAGGGGTGTTGGTAACGGTAATGCCGCGCGCCTTTGCCGCGGCAAGATCAATATGATCAACACCGGTTCCAAATGAAGCAATCAGACGAAGCTGGCTTCCGGCCTTGGCAATCAAATCAGCGTCCACTTTATCGGTAACGGTTGGCACAAGAACATCAGCTGTCTTGACGGCAATTTCCAGCTCGTCACGGCTTAGCGCCTTGTCACTATCATTTAAAGTCGCGTCAAAAAGCTCACGCATCCGGGTTTCGATTGTCTCCGGAAGCTTGCGTGTCAAAATCACTTTTGGTTTGCTTTGACTCATTGATGGCTCTCTTAAATTGAAAACAAATACCAAACTCTGGCTGGCAATTGGCCTGAAAAAACCCTAAGCTTACGACACAATGATAAAGGGTCTATTGAATTAATTCTTTAACCCGCATCAATCTGCACCAAATACCGCCAAAACTCTACCAGAACAACGAGCAGCATGACAAAAAAAATTATTGTGATATTTCAAAAACCGGTGATCATGACGCTGGTTTTTGGCCTTTTCTGGCTATTACCAGCCGTGATTTCGCCAACTGGCTGGCCAGCCATGGATATGGTATGGCGCAAGCACAAGAGGCCAAATTGACTGTTCGCGGCAGTGGCTTACCCGTACCGCGCTATGTGACATTGAAATTTGACGAGGCTAATTTGCGCGCTGGCCCCGGGCGGGAATATCCGGTTTTATGGCAATATCAAAAAGCTGGTCTGCCGCTTCTGGTTGATGCTGAATTTGGCATCTGGCGCAAAGTGATTGACCATGATGGCACCGCAGGATGGATGCATGGATCGGTTCTATCGCTTCGGCGCATGGCGCTGGTGCAAAATAATATGGCGAAAATCCATGCCAATCCCGATGAAACATCAAATGTCATCGCCCTTGCCGAACGGTTGGCGCTGATGGAATTGCAATCCTGTCCAAAAGCATGGTGCCGTGTGGCAAATAATGATGTTCGCGGCTGGATCAAACGGCAAGCGGTCTGGGGACTTCTTGAAACCGAAAGCCTCGATTAGGTTTTATATCTTCAACAAAAAACGGCACCCCATTTTACTGGGATGCCGCGATTATTTATGCTGGTTAAAGATAGGCCGTTTTAGACAATATCAAACCGATCAGCATTCATCACCTTGGTCCAGGCTGCCACGAAATCGCGCACAAATTTATCATGTGACTGGCTTGGTCGCATAAACTTCGGCAAGCGCACGAAGCTGGGAATTTGATCCAAAGACAAGATCGACCCGAGTACCGCTGCGCACCACTTTGCCAGTGGCACGATCACGCGCTTCGTAAGAATTGCTTCCGGTTGGCTTCCACTCAACACCCATATCAAGCAAAGTGACAAAGAAGTCATTGGTCAATTTGCCCGGTGTTTCGGTAAAGACACCATGGTTGTTTTCACTGATGCCCAAGGCTCGCATACCACCAACAAGAACGGTCATTTCCGGTGCTGTAAGACCCAATAGCTGGGCTTTATCAAGCAGCATTTCTTCCGGGCTGACGGTAAAGTCGGTTTTCTGGAAATTGCGGAATCCATCGGCAACCGGCTCAAGAACCTCGAATGATTCAATGTCGGTTTGTGCCTGTGTTGCATCACCACGACCAGGTGTAAATGGAACCTTAACGCCTGATGCCTGTTCAATGCCAACATTACCTGCAAGCACAATCACATCGGCAACCGATGCGCCTGTGTCGGCCGCGATTGGCTCGAGAACCAACAAAACCCGCGCAAGTTGATCCGGCTTGTTTGCCGCCCAATCTTTTTGTGGTGCAAGACGAATACGCGCACCATTGGCACCGCCACGCATATCTGAGCCGCGATAGGTTGATGCGCTTGCCCATGCGGTTTCAACCATGTCTTGCACGCTTAGGCCACTTGCAGCGATACGGGCTTTGACCGCATCAACATCATAATTGGCATTGCCAGCAGGGATTGGGTCTTGCCAGATCAATTCTTCATCCGGCACTTCTGGACCAACATAACGGCTTTTCGGGCCCATGTCACGATGCAGCAATTTGAACCAAGCGCGTGCAAACGCATCGGCAAACTGATCAGGGTTTTTATGGAAACGCTCGGAGATCTCGCGATAGCTAGGATCTTCGCGCATCGCCATATCGGCTGTTGTCATCATGGTTGGAACGCGGATTGACGCATCTTCGGCATCAGGTGCCAGATCGCTTTCCTTTGGATTAACCGCATGCCAGATATGCGCACCGGCCGGGCTTTTGGTCAATTCCCATTCATAGCCAAGAAGAAGATCAAAATAGCCATTATCCCATTTTGTCGGATGCGCTGTCCACGCACCTTCGATACCGCTTGTGATGGTATCGCTTCCCTTGCCCGATCCATGGCTGCTTATCCAGCCAAAACCCATTTCTTCGATGGCTGCGCCTTCCGGCTCGGCACCAACAAGACCGGCATCACCAGCGCCATGCGCCTTGCCGAAAGTATGGCCACCAGCAACAAGGGCAACGGTTTCTTCGTCATTCATTGCCATCCGGCCAAATGTTTCACGAACATCTCTTGCGCTGGCAAGCGGATCTGGATTGCCATCTGGGCCTTCCGGATTGACATAGATCAAACCCATCTGCACAGCGGCAAGCGGGTTAGCCAATTCGCGGTCGCCTGAATAGCGGTTATTCGCAAGCCATTCATTTTCAACACCCCAATAGATATCTTCTTCAGGTGCCCAAATATCGTCACGTCCACCACTAAATCCAAAGGTTTTGCCACCCATTGATTCAATCGCGACATTGCCGGTAAGGATCAGCAAATCAGCCCAGCTGATTTTGTTGCCATATTTCTGTTTAATCGGCCATAGAAGGCGGCGCGCCTTATCAAGGTTGCCGTTATCCGGCCAGCTATTGAGGGGCGCGAAACGCTGCGCACCTGTGCCGCCGCCGCCACGACCATCGCCGCTGCGATAGGTTCCGGCTGCGTGCCATGTCATGCGGATAAAGAACGGGCCATAATGACCATAATCGGCTGGCCACCAATCCTGCGAATCAGTCATCAGATCATGAAGGTCTTTTTTCAGAGCCTTGTAATCGATCGATTTGAATTCTTCGCGATAATTGAAACTCGCGCCCATCGGGTTTGACTTTTGATCATGCTGGTGAAGAATGCCAATATTCAACTGGTTCGGCCACCATTCACGATTTGAGGTGCCGCTAGCACTGTTGGTTGTAACAGCCCCGTGCATTACTGGGCATTTGCCCGCATTATTTCCGTCCATCTGTCTCTCCGATTAGATCTTGTGCGTATGGTCAGATTGCCTTTGGGTTTCCGGCAATTACAAAGCCCTTATACGCAAGGTTTATCTATGTCAGAAGATAGGTATGAAGCCTGGTTGGGTCAAGGCTCTTTAGAATGATTTTAAACTAGATAAGCGCAGATTTAACGCCAAATCAGCGGTCAGGAATTTTTGCTTTGGATATGAATTACCACATCAACCGCTTTGATTTCGTGCCCATCAGGCGCGGCAGGCAATTGTGCCAGAATCACATCATCATGGGGAATATCGACAAGCTGGTCATTTTCCGCTTCATAGAAATGATGGTGATGATCGGTGTTGGTATCAAACAGGCTATAGTCATTATGAACCATCACCCGACGAAGCAAGCCAGCCTCGGTAAATTGGTTCAATGTATTGTAAACCGTTCCGCCCGACACATGCAGGCCGGCAGTGGTGATTTCTTCAGTCAGGCTATCAGCTGTTACATGGCGATGGCGGCCGTCAAGAAGCAGCGCGGCAATCGCCACCCGCTGGCGCGTTGGCCGCAAACCGGCAAGGCGCAGTTTTTCAGCAAAATGCGCCTTTGGCGTCATTCTGTTCTTTTGGGTCATATTTTTGTGACTCATCTTTCCCATTGCTGGGTCAAAATGAGTGGTCACCGGCCAAATGTCAATAATGCCTTGGCTTGGAGGGGTATTTCGTGCTTTCTATAGGGCGTTAAAAGTTGCGCTTTACGTCGTAGCAAAAGACAGAAAACCAAGTGATTTTTTGCTGTTGATCTTGCCTATCTTAGGTGTTTTTACCGATTTCACCGGCATAGTGGGAAAATCAAAACCGGCAGGCCTGCAAGGCCATTTTGGCCTCAGAAGCAAGCCCGTTTGTAACAAGGAAGTTAAGATGTCGCCCAAAGATCAAAGCTCTTTTACCTATGATGAATTAATTAGCTGCGCCAAAGGGCAGATGTTCGGGCCGGGTAACCCGCAATTGCCATTGCCACCAATGCTGATGTGTGACCGCATTACCCGCATTGATGATAATGGTGGTGAATTTGGCAAAGGCCAGATTGACGCTGAGTTTGATCTGAACCCCGATCTTTGGTTCTTTCCTTGCCATTTTGAAGGCGATCCAGTTATGCCGGGCTGTCTTGGCATGGATGCACTATGGCAGCTTGTTGGCTTTTTTCTGGGTTGGTCGGGCGGGCTTGGACGAGGGCGCGCCCTGTCGGTTGGTGAGGTGAAATTCACCGGTCAGATTCTGCCAAGCAACAAGCTTGTGACGTTTCGCCTTGATATGAAGCGGGTCATCATGCGCCGCCTTGTGATGGGCATTGCCGATGGCAAAGTGCTTTGCGATGGCGAAGTTGTTTTTGAAGCCAATGATATCCGCGTTGGCCTGTTTACCCCTGAAGGAGCTTAAAGATCATGCGCCGTGTTGCCATTACCGGAATCGGAATCGTTTCCTCGATTGGAAATAATGTCAGCGAAGTTACCAATTCGTTGCGTAACGGAACCTCGGGCATTGTTGCCGCACCGGAATATACCGAGCTTGGATTCCGCAGTCAGGTGCATGGCACCGTCAAGCTTGATGTTGCCGATCATGTTGATCGCAAGCAGCTTCGCTTTATGGGCGAAGGGGCTGCCTATGCGGTTCTGGCTATGGAACAGGCCATTGCTGATGCTGGGCTTGAAGATCATCAAGTGTCAAATGAGCGAAGCGGTCTTGTCGCCGGTTCGGGCGGCCCATCAACGGCCAACCTGCTTGCCGCGTTTGATATTACCCGCGAAAAAGGACCAAAACGAATTGGGCCTTATATGGTGCCGCGTTGCATGTCGTCGACCGTTTCGGCCTGTATCGCCACTTTTTTTAAAATTCGCGGAGTCAATTATTCGATTTCATCTGCTTGTTCAACTTCGGCACATTGTATCACCGCTGGTGCTGATGCCATTCGCAGTGGCAGTCAAGATATTGTCTTTGCCGGTGGTGGCGAAGAACTGCATTGGACCTTGTCCGTTTTGTTTGACGCGATGGGGGCAATGTCTTCGAAATATAATGACACGCCAGAACTAGCCTCACGCCCCTATGATGCTGACCGCGATGGATTTGTGATTGCTGGTGGCGGCGGCATAGTTGTTCTTGAAGATATGGATCATGCCGTAGCACGCGGTGCAAAAATCTATGCTGAACTGGTTGGCTATGGTGCCAATTCAGACGGTGCTGATATGGTTGCACCATCCGGCGAGGGCGCGGTTCGCTGCATGGAGCTGGCGCTTGCTGGTTTTGATGGCAACAAGCTTACCGACAAGGTGGATTACATCAATGCGCATGGCACCTCGACGCCAGTTGGCGATGTAAAGGAACTTGACGCGGTTCGCGCTGTCTTTGGCCCGCGTGGTCATCTTCCAGTTGTCACTTCGACCAAATCGCTGACCGGCCATTCGCTTGGTGCGACAGGAGTTCAAGAAGCCATCTATACGATTATCATGATGCAGAATAAATTCATTGCCGCATCCGCAAATATCCAAACGCCCGATCCGGCCATTGGCGATATTCCAGTGGCGAAAACCCGCATGGATGATTTTTCTATCAATCTGGCACTATCCAACTCATTTGGCTTTGGAGGCACCAACGCCACGTTGGCCTTGCGAAAGGTATAATATGCAGCCCGGAACTTTACTCGCTGGCAAACGCGGCCTTGTGATGGGTGTTGCAAATGACAAATCCATCGCATGGGGCATTGCCGAAGCCGCCGCCAAACAGGGCGCTGAAATTGCCTTTTCCTATCAAATGGAAGGGTTTGGCAAAAGGCTGGCGCCCTTGGCCGAATCGATTGGATCAAACATCATGATCGAATGTGATGTTGCCAAAGAGGGCGCGGTTGATCGCTGTTTCGCCGAATTGGCAACACATTGGCCAACAATCGATTTTGTCGTTCATGCCTTGGCATTTTCCGACAAGAACGAATTAAAAGGCGCCTATATGGACACAAGCCGCCAGAATTTCAAAACTACCATGATGGTATCGGCCTATTCCTTTACCGAGGTCGCGCGTGCCGCCCGTGACATGATGCCCGATGGCGGCGCATTGGTAACGCTTAGCTTTCTTGGCGCGCAACGAAGCACGCCAAATTATAACGTCATGGGGATTGCCAAAGCTGCTTTAGAAGCCTCGGTTCGCTATCTTGCGGTTGATCTTGGTGGTCAAAATATTCGGGTCAATGCGTTATCGGCCGGACCGATGCGCACGCTTGCTGGCGCCGCAATTACCGGTGCACGGCATATTTTCCGCCATGCCGAACATCATGCACCACTTAAACGCAATCCCCGGCTTGATGAGGTTGGGCGTGCCGGTCTTTATCTGGTTTCAAATCTATCGTCAGGCGTAACCGGCGAAGTGCATTTTGTTGATGGTGGTTACAATAGCGTCGGCATTCCAGGTGAATCCTAAGCTGTAAAACCATAGGCAAACAAAAGGCGGTGCCAATGGCACCGCCTTTTTTCGTCTTGTTCGATTATTGTCGCGGCCTATTCAGCAGTTTCAGCAGCCGCTGCCTCAAGATCAGCACCAGTTTCCTGATCAACACGCTTCATTGACAGCTTCACCTTACCACGATCATCAAAGCCGATGACCTTAACCTTTACCGAATCACCATCTTTACAGATATCAGTAGTTTTTTCGGTACGGCCATTTTGCAGCTCAGAAATATGAACCAGCCCGTCTTTTGCCCCAAGGAAATTGACGAAAGCGCCAAAATCAACGGTTTTGACAACTGTGCCGTTATAAATCACGCCAAGCTCAGGCTCGGCAACGATATCACGAATCCGCGCAACAGCGGCTTCGCCTGATGAGCCTGAAACGGCTGCAACCTTGACGGTACCATCATCTTCGATATCAATCTTGGCGCCTGTTTCTTCGCAGATTTCACGGATGATCTTGCCACCCGGGCCAATGATATCGCGGATTTTATCAACCGGAATTTTCAAGGTGGTGATCTTTGGCGCGCTATCGGCCAAATCATCACGCGCCGAGGTCAATGCCTTGGCCATTTCATCAAGAATATGAATCCGGCCATCGCGTGCCTGATCAAGTGCAATCTGCATAATCTCAGGCGTAATTGATGTGATTTTGATATCCATCTGCAATGAGGTCACACCATTTTGTGAACCAGCAACTTTGAAATCCATATCGCCAAGATGATCTTCATCACCAAGAATATCGGACAGAACGGCAAAATCATCACCTTCTTTGATCAATCCCATCGCAATACCAGCAACCGGACGTTTCAATGGCACACCAGCATCCATCATTGCCAATGAACCACCACAAACGGTTGCCATTGAAGATGATCCGTTTGATTCGGTGATTTCAGAAACAAGCCGGATCGTGTAAGGAAATTCGTCTTTGGTTGGCAGCAACGGACGAAGCGCACGCCATGCCAATTTTCCATGACCAATTTCACGACGTCCAGGCGAACCAACACGGCCAGCCTCACCAACTGAATATGGCGGGAAATTATAATGAAGCATGAAGCTAGACCGGCTTTCACCAACCAATGCATCAATGATCTGTTCATCTTGACCCGTGCCAAGCGTGGCAACAACCATCGCCTGTGTTTCACCGCGGGTAAACAAAGATGATCCATGCGCCCGCGGCAGGAATCCGGCCTCGGCAACAATCTGGCGAACTGTCTTTGTGTCTCGGCCATCAATCCGGACGCCGGTTTTCAAGATCGCAACACGAACAACATCGGCTTCCATGCCTTTGATCAGGCCACCAACAAGAACGGCATCATAATCATCGCCAATTGCGGCTTTTGCTTTGGCGCGAACCTCATTCAAAGCTGCCTGACGATCGATTTTATCAGCAATTTTATAAGCAGCTTCAAAACCCTTGGCAAAACCCTTTAGAACCTTGTTGATATCAGCAATTTCTGCTGGCTCTTCGGGAAGCGCGCGGGGCTCTTTTGCACATGATTCGGCCAATTCGATAATGGCATCAATCACCGGTTTGACTGCCTGATGGCCAAAATTCACCGCCCCAAGCATGATTTCTTCTGATAGTTCCTTAGCTTCTGATTCAACCATCAAAACGCCTTCATGCGTTCCAGCCATGATCAGATCAAGTTCACTTTCATCCATCTGGTCGACTGTTGGGTTCAAAACATAGGCCCCATCAATCCAGCCAATGCGCGCAGCGGCAATCGGGCCAAAGAACGGCACACCTGACAAGGTCAAAGCTGCCGAGGCACCAATCATCGCGGCGATATCAGGATTATTTTCCATATCATGCGCCAGAACGGTACAGATAACCTGTGTTTCACATTTGAATGATTTCGGGAATAACGGACGGATCGGGCGGTCAATCAAACGGCAAACGAGGGTTTCATTTTCCGAAGGACGGCCTTCACGCTTGAAAAAGCCGCCGGGGATTTTACCCGCTGCGAAGGCTTTTTCCTGATAATTGACGGTCAATGGGAAAAAATCCTGACCAGGCTTTGGGCTTTGCGCCGCAACAGCTGTACACAATACTTTTGTCTCACCAAGGCTGACCATAACGGCGCCATCGGCTTGACGGGCAACTTTACCGGTTTCAAGAACCAGCTTTGTACCGCCCCATTCCAATTCTTTGCGGAATAACTTGAACATCTATTTCATCTCTTTCATTTCATCTCAACGCCAGCAATCCAGCGAGAGAACAGCAAAAATACAACGCACATCCTCATGATGAGCATTGCTGTGACAAAGGAATTAAAATGTTTTGAAGGTTGTCTCGTCGTGCCAGCGCTCTGTCTGCATCTGGTTGTCGGGGGCACCCTCAATCGGCCTTGTTCGTGCCCTGTTAAATCCTAATCCCTTTGAACTCGGCTTTTCTCGCACGCAATTTTGAAAAAAGCAAATAAAATGCGCCACATGCAAAAACCGCCCTACCAATGGCAGGGCGGTTTTTATAGGCATTCTGTCAAGAAAGCTTAGCGGCGCAAGCCCAACTTTTCAATCAATGCCTTATAGGTCGCAACATCGCCCGACTTGATATAGTCAAGAAGGCTGCGACGCTGGCCAACCATGGCCAACAGGCCGCGGCGTGACCCAAAATCTTTTTTATGCTCTTTTAGATGCTCGGTCAGGTTGCGAATGCGCTCAGACAAAATAGCCACCTGAACTGATGCAGATCCTGAATCCTGATCGTTTTTACCAAACTCTGTAATCAGCTCGGCTTTACGTTCCTGTGTAATCGACATCGAAACCTCCTATATGGGTTTAAGTTAAATATTCAGCACACGAACAGGACAGACCGCGCCAGCCTTGACCACCACCAAAGCCACCGGAAGGTCTCCCTCCATGGCGATTGCAGTTGCCCCAGTCAAAAGCGCTTGAAAACGATCTTGTGCTGATGCACTGATCGCCGGAAGCGTCTGACCATGGCGAAGCTTGGTTGCCTCATTCCCTGAAATGGGTAGCGCCGGGATGTCGTCCAGCGCACTCACAACAGGATGCAAATGCTCTAAAGCGGCGGCACTATGCGGCAGCTTCTCTAAAAAATCCAGTGAAATCGCATGATCGGCATGAAATTGTCCGACCGAAAGCCGCCGAAGCGCGGTGACATGCGCCGCCGTGCCAAGGTCGCGCCCAAGGTCGCGCGCCAACGCCCGGATATAGGCGCCTTTGCCACAAGCAACATAGAATCGAGCATGGTTCTGATCTGACGCAATCCGGCGAAAAGATTCGATATAAATCTGCCGCGATTCCAGCGTGATCGCCGCCTCATCATCTCCTGCCCTTCGCGCCAAATCATAGGCGCGTTTGCCATCAACCTTAATTGCCGAATAAACCGGCGGTACTTGTTGGATATGACCTTGGTAATGCGCTAGCGCCGTATCAATCGCGGCCACATCCGGGCGATGATCCGACTGGCGGGTGACACTGCCTTCGCCATCATCAGTGCTGGTTTCACTTCCCCAAGCCAATTCAAATTCATAGGATTTCTGCTGGCCCATTGCAAAAGATACGGTTTTAGTGGCCTCGCCAAGGGCAATGGGAAGAACACCGCTTGCCAGCGGGTCAAGCGTGCCGCCATGACCAGCCTTTGCAGCATCAAAAACCCGCATGACAATCGCCACGGCCTTGGCCGAGCTTATGCCTTTTGGTTTATCAAGATTGACCCAGCCATGAATTGGCTGTCCGCGTTTGCGTGCCATCGCACAATCAGCCTTGGCGGATGGCGGCAAAAAGCTCGTTCATCCGCGCTGCATTTTCAAAGCTTTCATCGAGCAGAAACCGCAGGCGCGGGGTACGTCGCAAATGCACTTTTTTGGCAACAAACGACTGGATTAAAGGTGCTAGCCGGTTCAAGGCTGGCAAAACAACCTCGATATTGACCCCACCAAGCGGCATTGTATAGACCCGCGCATTGGCCAGATCAGGGCTGACGGTAATTTCCGAAATGGTGATCGACACATTGGCAAGATCAGGATCAAAGAAGTCTTCGCGCATCAAAATTTCCGACAAAGCATGGCGCAATGTTTCACCAACGCGTAATTGACGCTGGCTTGGCCCTTTTGCAGATTGCGGACGACGCGATTTTGACGGCATTGACCCTCATCTCTTTAACCAAGTGTCAGGAAAGGCCAGACCGGCGCATCCAGTCACCAACTTAGCCGGTGTTAATCGAGTGTTCGTGCAACTTCACGAAGTTCGAAACATTCGATCATATCTTTTTCCTGAAGGTCGGAATAATTTTCAAATCCCATTCCACATTCAAAACCTTCGCGCACTTCTTTGACTTCATCTTTAAAGCGCTTCAGGGTTTTGAGCGAGCCTTCATGAATCACCACATTATCACGCAGCAAGCGAACCTTGCAGCCACGTTTGATAACGCCTTCGGTCACCATACAACCGGCAATCTTGCCAATTTTTGACACACCAAAGACCTGACGAATTTCGGCGTAACCAATGAAATCTTCTTGCGTATCGGGGCTAAGAAGGCCGCCCATTGCTGCTTTGACTTCATCGATAAGTTCATAAATAATCGAGTGATAGCGAATTTCAACACCATCACGTTTTGCCAGATCACGCGCCTGCGGAATCGCCCGAACGTTAAAGCCAACCACAATGGCATTTGAGGCGGCGGCAAGGCTGATGTCAGATTCGCTAAGCGCACCAACACCGGCCGACAATAGACGCACCTTCACCTGTTCGGTTCCTAGCTTTTCCAGCGCAACACGAATGGCCTCAAGCGAGCCATGAACATCGGTCTTGATCACAACTGGTAATTCTTCAGCTTCACCAGCGGCAATTGCCGACAGCATCTGCTCGACCGATCCACGTGCACCGCGGGCGGCCTCGTGATCACGGTTGCGGCGTGTCCGATATTCGGCAATTTCACGCGCACGCGCTTCGCTTTCAACAACAACACAGCTATCGCCTGCCATCGGCGTGCCGTTCAGACCCAGAATCTCAACAGGCTGACCCGGCCCCGCTGATTGCAGGGTTTTGCCACGATCGTCAAGCAACGCACGAACACGACCGCTTTCAGCACCAATGACAAAAATATCGCCTTGCTTCAAGGTGCCGCGTTGGACCAGCAATGTAGCAACTGATCCCTTGCCGCGCTCAACCTTTGATTCAACAACAACACCTTCGGCCGGACGATCAGGATTGGCCTTCAATTCGAGAAGTTCGGCCTGCAACATGATGGCTTCTTCCAACTTGTCGAGACCCATTCCTGTATGCGCTGACACATCAACACATAAAACATCGCCGCCAAAATCTTCGGTGATGATTTCATGCTGCAACAAATCGCTTCGCACGCGCGCCGAATCGGCTGCAGGCTTGTCACATTTATTGATTGCAACAATTGTTGGACAGCCTGCAGCCTTGGCATGGTTAATCGCTTCGATGGTTTGCATCATGACCGAATCATCAGCCGCCACAACCAGAACGACAATATCAGTGATATTCGCCCCGCGTGACCGCATTTCGGTAAAGGCTTCATGACCCGGCGTATCAATGAAAGTAATGACATTATCGGCCGCTGTCTTAATCTGATAGGCGCCGATATGCTGGGTAATTCCCCCTGATTCACCAGCCGCAACATCGGTGCGGCGAATGGCATCAAGAAGGCTAGTTTTACCATGGTCAACGTGACCCATAATGGTCACGACAGGCGGGCGTGGTTGCAGGATTTCCGCCGGATCATCATCACCACCAAGGCCAATTTCAATATCCGATTCAGATACACGCTGAATCCGGTGCCCAAATTCACCAGCCACCAATTCAGCCGTTTCACCATCAATGGCCTGTGTTGCTGTTGCCATGATGTTCAGCTTCATCAGCTCTTTTACCACATCGGCAGTGCGCTCGGCCATCCGGTTTGCCAATTCACTTACTGTAATGCTGTCAGGAATAACCACATCACGAAGCTGTTTGACCTGCGGTTGTTCTTCGCGCATCCGCGCCCGCTCACGCTGGCGCTTGACCGAAGCAAGCGAGCGTTGACGACGGCTGTCATCACCCGACAAAGCCTGTGTAATGGTCATTTTACCTGATTGGCGGCGACCCACAGCTTCGCGGCGTGGTGCTGGGCGGCGCGGTGCCATTTCTTCAGCTTCGCGGCGACGGCGATTTTGTATCTCGGTTGGCGTTGAACCAAATTTATTGGCCGCTGCCGCCGTATCGCTTGGCGCTTCTTCGGTAACCTGACGGCGCGCTGCGTGCGCATCGGTATGTTTTTTATTCTCTTCACTACGGCGACGCTCTTCACCAGCTTCGATTTCCTGCAATTCAGCAAGTTCGGCAGCGCGGCGCGCGGCAACCGAATCAAGCGGCATTTCTGGTTCGGTTGCAGCTTCTGGTGCAGCAGCTTCACCCGGTGTTTCGGCCGGCGCTTTGGCATGATCATCGGCGGGAACATTTGCCTCACCAGCTGGTGCATCGGCCTTGGCAAGCCCTTCTTGCAGGGCGCGAACACGCGCGGCGCGTTCTTGCGCTGTTAGCCGATCATCAGCGGTAGGTGCCGATGGGGCTGGCGCGGCGGCGGTTTGTACGGGTTGGGTTACCACTGGTTCAGGCGCTGTTGCCCCACCGCGTTGCGGCGCAGCTGGAGCGCGTTTGCGCCGGACTTCAACTTGAACCGTTTTGCGCGCACCACCAACTGATGGCCCGGCACGTAGCTTGCTGGCGTCAATATTGCCAAGCGTCAATTTGCTACCTGAGAGACTCAGTTTTTTTGGTTTACTGCTATCGTCAGTCATTTCGAACCTTTCTTGGTATTCACCACCACATAATCTCTCATGCGCTGGTCAAACCGTTCCGCCTAGGTGATACACCGGTCAGGCAGGTCATTACAACCCGCTGTTGTATAAAACCCGTCTAAACGCATGATATCTTCATGAACCGTGCGTACTAATTTTCCTGAACCATTGCCAGTCGATGCCCGCAGACCGACAAAAGCCAAACTGTCACGGCCACATATGCGGCCAAGTTCGGTTGCGCTGAATGACTGGCTAACCCAATCCACATCAAGCTTGGATTTCATTTTCGCAAGTTCGCGCGGCGATGCATCCGCCGCCGCAAGCAAACCTTCAAAATGACCCTCAGATAATAATTTACCGCCACCACCAAGAAGCATGCCGGCGCGGCGTGCCATTGATGCTGTGGCAATGATACGCGCCCGTAACCCTACGGCAATGGCGGCAATATCGGCATCAACCGATTTCAACCCCACGCCAAGAGCGCGTTTCAAATGACCTTTTTGATCGGCTTTACGAATGACAGGTTCTTCGGCTGTCACCCACGCGCCACGGCCGGGCAGACGTCCTGCAAGATCGGCAACAGCATAACCATCCGGTGCCGCAACAAAGCGAATTAGCTTATGCGGGGGAAGCGTTTGCCCAGTTGCGATACAGGTGCGCTCAGCCATGACAGATAGCCCCTCATGGCCTAGCTGTCAGACGAAGCCGACGCATCGTCGGTGTCTGTGCTGTCAGCGGTTTCATCTGTAAACCAATGCGCCCGCGCTGCCATGATAATATCACCAGCTTCGCCGCCATCGCTAAGACCATGCTGACCTAAAAACTCGACAAGCTCTTCATTATCAAGACCGGCAAGATCATCAAGCGTGCGGATTTCATTTTCGGCAAGGGTCAACAACATCGCAAGGCTGATATATTCAAAAGCACGAAGATCATCAGCGACCTTCATCTCATCAAGCGCAGCATTGATCCGATCTGATTCACGCTCGACAAATTCGATGGCACGATTCTGCAATTCGCCAGCAATATCTTCGTCAAAGCCCTGAATGGCGGCTAGCTCTTCCAATGTGCTTTCGGCGATTTCTTCAGGGAAGACAAAGCCTTCAGCAACAAGAAGATGCGCAATCACATCATCAATATTCAACGCATCAATAAAGCGTGTTGAACGGGTTTTGAACTCTTCTTGACGGCGTTCGGATTCTTCAGCCTCGGTCAGAACATCAATATACCAACCCGACAATTGCGACGCCAAACGCACATTCTGGCCACGACGTCCAATCGCGAGGCTCAATTGATCGTCCGGAACAACAACTTCCATCCGACCAGCACCCTCATCCATCACCACCTTGGCGACTTCGGCAGGTGCCAATGCATTCACCACAAAAGCGGCTGGATCTTCGATATAGGGAATGATTTCGACTTTTTCACCCTGCAATTCGCCAACAACGGCCTGAACACGGCTGCCGCGCATACCAACACAAGCACCAACCGGATCAATGCCCGGATCATTTGACAGAACGGCAATTTTGGCACGGCTGCCAGGCTCGCGGGCAACCCCCTTGATTTCAATAATGCCATCATAGATTTCGGGCACTTCTTGGGTAAACAGCTTGGCCATGAATTCATTGCAAGCCCGCGATAGGAAAATCTGTGGGCCGCGCGGCTCTTCACGAACATCAATGATATAGGCACGAACACGATCGCCTTGGCGCAGATTTTCACGCGGGATCATTTCCTCACGGCGAATCACCGCTTCGGCGCGGCCAAGATCAACCGTGATTGAATAGCTTTCAGCCCGCTTGACCGTACCAACAACAATTTCGCCAATCCGGTGCTTATATTCTTCAAACTGGCGCACCCGTTCAGCATCGCGCACTTTTTGTGAAATAACCTGTTTTGCTGTTTGCGCGGCAATCCGGCCAAATTCGATTGGCGGCAAAGACTGGCGCCAAAATTCACCAGCGGCCAATGGCGGGGTTTGTTTGGCACCTTCAGCAACACTCATTTGCATCGATTCATCTTCAACTTCTTCGACAACTTCGATCCAACGCTCAAGACGAATGGCACCGGTTTTACGATCAATCATCGCCCGGATATCACGATCTAGCCCGTATTTCGCCCGACCGGCCTTTTGGATGGCTTCTTCCATCGCCAGCATGACTTCTTCGCGCTCAATTGATTTTTCACGCGCCACCACGTCGGCAACTTGAATTAGCTCAAGGCCAGGAATTGATGATGTATCCATAGTCGTCTCACCTTTGATTTATCTTTGCACCATATGTGGCGCGGCATTTATCACGAAAATTCTTTAGTCTTTTGACCTTCATTCATCGCCGCTTCGGTCCTAGCTGCGCTGTTCAAAAATTTCACTTGGATCGATCCGTGCCGATTCAATATCATCAAAGGCAAATTCAAATCTGCCAAAACTTGTTTCAAGACCAATCTTGCCATCTTGCGAAAGGCCGATAAGCCGCCCTTGAAACCGCCGCCGCCCATCAAGCATCATGCATAATGTTATTTTCGCCAATTCACCACTGAACCGCTCAAAATGTTCAATCCGCGTCAAAGGCCGGTCAATGCCAGGCGAACTCACTTCAAGAACATAGGCAGCGGCAATTGGGTCATCAACATCAAGCAATGTCGAAATATGCCGACTTAGCATCTGGCAATCTTCGACCGTCATCTCACGATCTTCTTTCGGCTCGGCCATGATCTGCAACTGGTTGCGACCCGTTTGCCCACCTGAAAACTGAACCCGCACAAGGCCAAAGCCAAGCTCGGTAACCGCATCTTCGATAATCTGGCTTATCTTGGCTTCGACCAAAATGCCTCCTAAAACCCTGAATATTGGCGTGCCCATAGGGACAATTGCCGTAACGCTAACCCTAGCTGTGTCGCTTTTTTAAAACCGGCCAAACCCCCTCAAAAAGGCAATAAAAAAGTGGGCCAGTGGCCCACCGTCTGACTGCGACAGCTTTATTTATCTTTTTATAAGCGGTGATAAGCAAAAAAGCAAGAGGCAGCAAGCCTGTGACGCCAATTTGTCATTCATCCCGTTACAAAATCATCGGACCAGCCCGTAACGCCGCAACGCTGAAACAGAAACCATGATGATTGGCGTTCGGCGCGATCAGCCTTTTTCATATAGCGCGTTTCGGGCAATTCGGCAGGGCGTTGACGCCAATCTTGGGGGCCGCGCGCTGTCCACATAAAATCAGCATGCGCAGTGGCAGCCTGCAAAAGCCAGCTTTTTGCCGTTGGATCATCGCTTGCCAGAACCAGCCGTCCACCCGGCCGGATCATCACCGCAAGCTGGTCAAGAAGCGCTGTTTGCAGAATACGCCGCGCCGCATGGCGTTTTTTCGGCCATGGATCGGGAAACATGATAAAGGCGCCGGCAAGGCTTGCCGCCCCAAGACTAGGCATGATCAGCCGAACATCATCTGGCCAGATGCGGATATTGCCAAGCTGTTGTTCATCAATATGACGAAGCAGGCTGGCAACACCATTGATAAAAGGTTCGGCCCCGATGAAATCACAATCAGGCATCGCCGCCGCAAGGCCAGCCAAATGCTCACCACCGCCAAAACCAATTTCAAGATAGCGATCGGCCTTGCGGCCAAATTGATCATCAATCAGCCGCGCCGGATCAAAGGCAAATTGCGGCAAATCTTCATCAAGAAGCCGCTTCATCGAGGCGCGAAGCGGGCGGCCTTTGCGCCGACCATAAAAACGCGGCCCCATTGGCGCCCCATTCTTGGTAACAGCGTTATGATTGGCCATTGCGAAATCTGTCCCGTATGTGAACGCGTATTTGATCGGATATTCGATCAGCTATTTCGGCAAGCGATATCCTATCGTGCTGCAGCGCGAAGCGCGTCAACAAGATCGGTTGCTTCCCAGCTAAATGTGCCCGCCCCTGCTTCACCGGCGATACGGCCAAAATGCCCATAGGCTGCGGTTGGCGCATAGATTGGCGCATTCATGCCAAGATGCTGGCGAATGCCGCGCGGAGTCAAATCCATGCAATCGCGAAGCGCTTCTTGCAGCTTTTGATCATCAACTGTGCCAGTGCCATGTGTATTCGCATAAAGCGATACTGGCTCGGCAACACCAATGGCATAAGCAATCTGAATTGTACAACGCGATGCCAAGCCCGCCGCAACAACATTTTTTGCCAAATAGCGGCTAGCATAGGCAGCCGACCGGTCAACCTTTGTCGGATCCTTTCCCGAAAAGGCACCGCCACCATGCGGCGCAGCCCCACCATAAGTATCAACAATGATTTTGCGGCCGGTAAGACCCGTATCGCCATCCGGCCCACCAATCACAAATTGTCCGGTAGGGTTTACCAGCAGATCATCACCTGTAACCATCCAACCATCGGGAAGAACATTTGCGATCACCGGCGTCACTAGCGCCAAAATCTCGGCCTGTGTTGCTTCTTCAGAATGCTGTGTTGACAGAACCACCTTATGCACACCCGTTGGACGGCCGTTATCATCATAAACAAGGCTGATCTGGCTTTTTGAATCAGGGCCAAGGATTGAGTCGGCATCCTGTTTGCGGACAGTTGCAAGATCTTTTAGAATCTGATGCGAATAATGAATTGCCGCAGGCATCAAAACATCGGTTTCATCACAGGCATAACCAAACATAAGCCCCTGATCGCCAGCGCCTTCGTCTTTATTGTCACCTGAATCAACACCCATAGCGATATCGCTAGATTGTTCATGAAGGTAATTTTGAAATTCGAAATTGGCGTGATGAAACGCCTTTTGCTCATAGCCGATATCTTTGACCGCCGCTCGCACTGCCAGTTCGATCTCGGCCATGATCTGGGTCAATTTAGACTCGCTTGCCCGCACTTCACCAGCTAACACAACACGGTTTGTCGTTGCCAAAGTTTCACAAGCAACACGCGCATCTGGTTCATGTTTCAAAAACAGGTCAAGAACCGTATCCGAAACACGGTCACATAATTTGTCGGGATGGCCTTCTGAAACAGATTCAGATGTAAAGATATAGCTCATGGCTGCGATCCTAAATTTCTTGTTGACGATATCTTTTGCCTGATGGAACGAAAGAGGTCAAGACATGCAGCACTGCCAATAATCAGGAAAATAAGCGCAAAGAATCCCAAATTACCAAAACGGGCAAACAGCGTTGGCGGTAGGGCCGGTGGCACCGGCAGATCCAGAACACCCTGGGTGCCAAGCCCAATCTGTCCAAGAATACGGCCATAGGAATCAAAACCGGCAGTGATGCCTGTATTGGCAACCCGCATCAGCGGCAAGCCTTCTTCAACTGCGCGCATCTGTGCTTGTACAAGATGCTGCCACGGCCCTGCGCTTTGGCCAAACCAAGCATCATTGGTGATATTGATCATCATATCTGGGCGCATCTCTTGATCAATAACCGCACCGGCAAAAATCACTTCATAGCAAATCAGCATTTTCATGCTGCCATAACCATCAAGACGCATCAGGCGATTATTTTCGCCAGGCACAAAATCGATCGGGCCAACAATCGGCTCGAGGAATGGAAGCCATTTGCGAAATGGCATATATTCGCCAAACGGCACAAGATGGCGTTTGTCATAGACAGCTTTAATGGCGCCATCATGGTTCATCATAATGGCCGAATTCAGCAATGTGCGACCACCGCCAAATCGCGGAATACCGGTAATCACCACACCATCATTTTGTGTGGCATTGCGAATGGTTGTGTCGAGCAATGATTGACTGCGGCTGGCAAATCCAGCAAAGGCTGTTTCCGGCCAGATCACCAATTTTGGCACCGCATCACCTTGACGCGACAAGCTGACAAGCCTGTCTAGATGGAGTTGGCGTTTGCTTCGATCCCATTTATCGGCTTGTGGAATCGCCGGTTGCACAAGCCGGATCATTGATCCCGATGATGCAGAATGACCATCAGATAAATTGGCAAGCCGCACCGCCCCAAAGGCGGCAAGCGCCAGAGGCAATATCAAAAATATCGCGGCAAAACGCCGATGCCCCAAAACCCAGAATGCTGGTACCAACGCAAAAAATAGCGCAATGACGCATAGCCCATAAGCGCCAATCACACTAGCCGCTTGCAGGCTCGCAAGATCGACAGCAAATAAACTGCCGGTCAGATTCCACGGAAATCCGGTTGCCACAAAGCCGCGCGCCCATTCGCCAAGGCTGAAAAATGCAACAAACCAGAAAAGGCGCGCCACCGGTCGCCGTCCAAATGACCATGAAATCATTGCCGCGCTGGCCCAGAAAAGTGCCAGAATAAGCGCGAGTGCCAGCGCCATAAATGGCGCCAAAACCCAAAGTGACGGCGATTCAACAATCAGCGAATGTGACACCCAATAGGTTGATGCCAGAAACCACCCGGTACCCGCCGCGCCAAAAATCATCGAAAGCCTGCATCCGGCTTTCAGCTTTTAAATAGGCAAGAAACGGAATCGCTAAAGCAAAAATCGCTGGCAATAAAAATAATGGCGGCAAGGACAGGCTTGCAAATGCGCCAGCAAGCAAATGCCAGAAAAGCACAAGAGGGCGGTTCTTAGTCCGGTTTGCTAGAGCTGGTTTTGACACGCGGCAATCCACGAAGTTTTAACAAAGTGACACGGCGCGGATCGCCCTCAAGAATTTCAAACTGTAACCCGCCGCGATGACGCACAACCTCGCCGCGACCGGGCACCCGCCCAGCAAGCGCACAGACCAAGCCGCCAAGCGTATCAATCTCGTCACGTTCATCATCATCGAGCAAAGGACCGGTAATCGCTTCAAGAACTTCAACTTCAAGCCGGGCATCGGCAATGGCCGTACCATCGTCCTTTTGCTCAAACCGCAATTGCGCTGTGGTGTCATGTTCATCTTCAATTTCACCAACAATCTCTTCGACCAGATCTTCAATCGTAATCAAGCCATCAACCCCGCCAAATTCATCAACAACCAGCGCCAAATGGCGGCGGCGCAAACGCATTTCATGAAGCAGATCAAGAAGCCGGATTGTTGGCGATATAAACAGGGCAGGCCGCAAAAGACTCTCGACTTCAGGCGTGTGGCCATTGCGAAGATGAGCAAATAAATCCTTGATATGAATAATGCCAACAACGTCATCAAGCGTGTTGCGGTAAACCGGCACGCGGCTGTGATTGGCATCACTCATTTGCTGGATAATGTCATCAAAACCATCCGCAAGCGCAACCGAGACAATATCGGCACGCGGAATCATCACATCGGCAGCGGTAATATCGCGAAGTCCCAGAAAATTCTGCAATAACGTGCCTTCATGGCTGTCAAAGCTGGTCTTGTCATCAAGCGATTCCTGAAGCAATTCGGTCAGTTCATCACGGCGCGATGACGGACGGGCAAATGAGGGGAAAAACCTCCCAAGAAACGTCATCATTCTCCAGCCTCCCGCGTGCCAAGCGCAAGCTCATCATCAAGATAGGGGTTGGCAATCTTCATCTGGCCAAGAAGGGCAATTTCCAGCGCTTCCATTTCATCTGCCATCTGATCATCAATATGATCATAGCCAAGCAAATGCAAAACACCGTGGGTAAACAGATGCAATAGATGGTCACCCACTGCAATGCCAGCCTCGGCGGCTTCGCGCATTACCGTTTCACCAGCAATGGCAATATCGCCGATGCCGCCATCCATTTCCGGCATATCATCATCCGGATATAAATCATCAACGGCCGGAAATGACAGAACATTGGTTGATTTATCAAAGCCACAATGCAGAAAATTCATCGACCGCATATCGACATCATTGCACAGCAAAAGACTGACCATCTGCGGGTCAAGCGATAGCCGCGATGCGATGTGATCAAGCATCACTGGCCCGCGTTTTTTCAAATCTGCAGCAAGGGGGCTATGCCAGCTAAATGGATCAATGCTGACCTCAATCAAGGCGCCAGCTTCAGACGTCCATTCATCGCTTAAAAATTGATTATCCTCTGGACTGTCAGGTTCCAGAGCGCTGTCGCCATTATTCATTTCACTCGTCATGAGCTATTTTCATTCCCCGTTGCACAAGCGACCGCGATAACGCGCGCCTGTTCATGCTCTATTTGGACGTATTCTGCTGCTTTTGTCCAGCTTCATACGCCTGCAAAATGCGCGCCACTACCGGATGACGAACCACATCTTGGCCAGAAAGATGGATAATGCCAACGCCTTTAATATTGTCTAAAAGTGAGACCGCCTCGGCAAGGCCGGACGGTTGACCCGCTGGCAAATCAACCTGACTTAAATCACCCGTAATGACCATATGTGAATCCTGCCCAAGCCGGGTTAGAACCATTTTCATTTGGACAGGCGTTGTGTTTTGCGCCTCGTCAATAATCACATGCGCTGCGGTCAAGGTGCGGCCGCGCATAAAAGCAAGCGGTGCAATTTCAATCTCCCCACTGGCCAGCATACGGTCAACTTTATCAGCTGGCATCATATCATATAGCGCATCATAAAGTGGCCGCAGATAGGGATCGACCTTTTCTTTCATATCGCCTGGTAAAAAGCCAAGACGTTCACCCGCTTCAACAGCAGGACGCGACAAAATAACGCGTTCGACTTCGCGCTTTTTCAACGCTTCGACAGCGCGGGCAACAGCCATATAGGTTTTGCCCGTGCCAGCAGGCCCAAGGCCAAACACCACTTCATTGCTACGCAGTAATTTCAGATAATCATTCTGGCCTTTGGTTTTGGCGACGATTTTCTTTTTCCATGTGTCAAAAGATTCACCTGCTGTTACCGCATCGGCCTGATGACCATTCACCGCCCATCGCAATGCATCTTCAACCATTGATTTATCGATATCATCACGCTTGCCATCAGCAATACGGCAATACAGATCCTCAATCACGGTTCGGGCGGTTTTGGTGGCTTTGCCAGCACCTGAAATTTTGATGCTATTACCAAAAGAATCCAGCGTGACATCCAAGGATTTTTCGATATGCGCCAGGTGCTGGTTATGTTCACCTGATAATAGCGCTAGAACGCCATTATCTTCGAATTCCATACGGATACTATTGGCTTTTGCCGCGTTCACGCCGCCCCCTTCAAATTGACGATATCGCCAGTCATGCTGTTCTGGCGTGCTTTGGACAGACGGCAAGGCACAATCTGGCCAATCTGATCAGGATTGCCAATGAAATTCACCGCCTGCATATAGGGGCTTCGACCAGCCATTTGGCCATCACGGCCACCGGCGCGCTCGACAAGAATATCAACAATCTTGCCCTCGGTTCCTTTGTTAAAGGCAAATTGCTGGGCGTTCAGCAATTGCTGAAGGCTTTCAAGCCGTTCGGATTTTACCGATTCTGGAACCTGTATTTCAGCCGTGGCGGCTGGTGTTCCGGGGCGCGGGCTATATTTAAATGAATAGGCCGATGCATAACCAACCTTGCTGACAAGCGCCAAGGTTTCCGCAAAATCAGCATCGCTTTCGCCGGGGAAACCAACAATGAAATCACCCGACATGGCAATATCCGGGCGGATGGCGCGAAGCTTGTCAATCACCGCCATATAAACATCACTTGTGTGACGACGGTTCATTTCCTGCAAAACATGGTTTGATCCAGACTGGATTGGCAAATGCAGATACGGCATCAATTGTGGCACATCACTATGAACGGCGATTAATTCATCATCCATATCCAGCGGATGCGACGTCGTATAGCGAATACGCTCAAGCCCATCAACCTCGGCAAGCGCGCGAATCAAACGGCCAAGCGCCCAGTCTTTGCCAGAATCATGCTCGCCATGATAGGCGTTCACATTCTGCCCAAGAAGCGTCAATTCACGCGTTCCGCTTGCCACCAGCCGTTTGGCTTCTTCCAAAACAGTTTTGACCGGACGCGAAAATTCGGCGCCACGTGTATAAGGCACAACGCAAAAGGCGCAAAATTTATCACAGCCTTCTTGAACGCTCAAAAATGCGGCTGGGCCACGCGGTGCATGCTCGCCCGGTAGGAAATCAAATTTCACTTCTTCGGGGAAATCCGTATCAATAATCCGGTTGCGGCTTGCCGGATCAATCTTGCCAACCAATTCGGGAAGCCGGTGATAGGTTTGTGGCCCAACAACAATATCAACCCATGGCGCGCGGCGGATAATTTCTTCCCCTTCGGCCTGTGCCACACATCCGGCAACGGCAATCGTGACCTGACGCCCTTGCTGATCGGCAGCGCGTTCTTTTAGTTGGCGCAATCGGCCAAGTTCAGAAAACACCTTTTCAGACGCTTTTTCCCGAATATGGCACGTATTCAAAATCACCATATCGGCGCCATCAGCCATATCGGTTGGCGCATAGCCAAGCGGTGCTAGAACATCGGTCATACGGTCAGAATCATAAACATTCATCTGACAGCCGTAGGTTTTGATAAAGAGTTTTTTGGTCAAGAGCGCTATGTCACATTTCAGCAGTACAAATCCAAGTCCCCTTGTACCGCCTAGAAGCAAAGATGGTCAAGGAAAAGCCTCAGCACGGCACCACTTCATCATGATTGCGTCGATTTTCTGATTACCTTGTTTGTAATAGCCTTTGCGGCGGCCAAATTCGGCAAAACCAAAATCGCGATAAAGCCCAAGCGCTGGCAAATTATCTTCGGCGACTTCAAGCACGGCCTTAGCTAGATTCCGGCTGGCACCATGATCGAAAAAATGCTGCAAAAGCCGTTTGCCAACACCCTGTCTTTGCCGGTCAGGTTTAACGCCAATTGACAGGATTTCAGCTTCATCATCAATGATCGTTGCAAGAAGATAACCGCCAAGATATGAATTTAAATCATCGGCTGATGTGGATTGTGGCTGATCTTGATCGGGCACCAGATCAACAAAGCCGCAAAAAACAGGGTTGGTTTGCAAAGCCATTAGACGCAGCTGGTCAAGCGCGGTTGCAAATAATCTGGCCTCAAGCGCAGCAATTGCATCACAATCAGCCGGAGCAATGCGCCGGATCATCAAGCCGATGCTTTCTTTTTCGGCCCAAGGCGCGGATCGGCGAGATAAAGCGGCGTCAACGGCGAAATCTTGTCGCGTGCAAGGTGATGCGCGGCAAGCCTGGCAATCATACCAGCATCAACCGATATATCATCAACCCCTTGATCAGCCGCATCAGCTGATATCATTCTGCCGCCCGCCAAGCGAACCTGCCTGCCAGCGCTAATAAAGGCAGCGGCAGCAGCTTGCCCGCCATAACCAGCAAGCAAAATTGCCTCTTGGCCAAACGCCGAAGGCACAAGCAATGGCAATTGTTCGATCTGCGCTTCAAAAATATCACCTTGCGGTGTCATATCGACGGCAAAAAACTGCGCATAGACATTGCCGCGCCGCGTATCGGCAAGACATAAGATTGGCAAATCACCCTCTTCATCACCACAAGAATAGGCAAGCGCCTCAAGGCCGGAAATGCCAAGCCCGGGCAAATCATGCGCCAAACAAACACCTTTGGCCGCGGCCAGTGAAACACGAAGGCCGGTAAATGATCCAGGACCACGCCCGGCAGCAACATGGCTGATCATGGCAAAACCAATATCTGCTTCGGCCAAAGCCGAAACCGCCAATGGCACCAATGATGCGGCCTGCCCAAAGGCAGCCTCAGCCAATTTCATGGCGCGAATCATCCCATCAGCATAGACGGCAACTGACAGTTGATTGGTGCTGGCTTCAAAGGCTAATATCACCGGCAAGGCATCGGGGCGTTTGGGCGTTTTCAATCGGCTTATCCTTTTATCCAGTTTGGCTTATCGGGTTGCATCATCTTACCAAGATGCGTTAAATGAGATCGCTCTAACATTGGCAACGCCGCCGGTAAAGTCAGAGTTGTATCATTTTTTAGGTGGAAAATCTGCTATGGACATAAGACATTATCAAAATGCTTGTCATTGGCTTGCCTATCTTGGCAGCAGATTTGTGGCAATGTTGGTTCTGCTACTGTCGTTTCTGGGATCGGCCTTTGCCGCGGATCATGCGGTGATTTTGATGTATCACCGGTTTGGTGAAGACCGGCTTCCAAGCACGAATATCCGCCTTGATCAATTTGATGCGCATCTCGAAAAACTATCAAATGGCAATTATTCGGTCTGGCCTTTGGCAAAAATTGTCGATCATTTACAAAAAGACATGCCGCTTCCCGACCGCACAGTCGCGATTACCATTGATGATGCCTATCTATCGGTTTTCACCGAAGCATGGCCACGGCTAAAGGCAAAAGGATTTCCCTTTACCGTTTTTGTTGCCACCGATCCAATTGATCGCAAGCATCGCGGCTATATGAGCTGGGATCAGCTTCGGCAATTGCAGGCTGATGGGGTTGACATTGGCAGCCAGACAGCCAGTCACCCGCATATGCATTTATCCAGCCTTGCCGATGTTGACGTCGAATTACAAAAGTCAAACCAGCGGTTTCTAACCGAGCTTGGTCTTCGTCCAAATCTGTTTGCCTATCCTTATGGCGAATATAATCTGGCCGTTATCGAGCGCGTGAAGGCGGCTGGTTTCATTGCCGGTTTTGGTCAAAATTCGGGTATTGCGCATGGCTATGATGGCTATTTTGAACTGCCACGTTTTGCCATGAATGAACGTTATGGTGCGATGGATCGTTTATCATTGGCGATTGACGGCCTGCCGCTCAAAGCCAATCAGATCCTGCCTGCCGATGTTGTGATTGGGAAAACCCGCCTGATTTTGGTTTTACGCTGGCGCCAGAGATTGCCACAAATAGCCAATTGCGCTGTTTCAACAACACCTATGACCAGTTAAAAATCAGCCGGTTAGGACCGCGTACCGAAGTGCGGTTTCCCGGTCCCTTGCCTTCAGGTCGTGCCCGTGTCAATTGCACCATGCCCGGCCCAGATGGACGTTGGCGCTGGTTTGGCAAACAATTTCTGGTGCCATAAGGGCAGTGGTAAATCTAGCTTAGATACGCCAGAGCAAAACGGCCAAAATCATTGCTGCGGATCAAAACTTTCAGCTTTTTCACATAAGCATGGCCAATTTCGGCATAGCGATCGAGATATTTGACCAGCATTTTGGCTTCGCCAACTTTCGGGCGGTTGCGCAATGCCAAACGCGCCTTGCGAAATTTCTGATAATGAGAATGCGTGTTCAGATTATGCATGTAGGCGCGAACCGAACCAAGCAAAGATCCAAAACTGCGCACAACTGCGCGGTCATTACTGGCATCAAGCGGCCTGATGCCAGCATGATCACGCCATGCCCATTGGCCAAATAACGCATTGCCCTGAATGGCAAATCGCGATGTTCCCCAGCCTGACTCAACCGCCGCCTGCGCCAAAGCCAATGCCACCGGAATTGTATCAGCCCGCTCGAGCAATCGCGTCATCAAGGCTTTGTTATCCTGATCGGTTACGTCAATTTTATAAAGCTTTGCCCATTTTTCCAATGTCGCCCGATCGCCATTTTCAAAGGCGCGCCTAATCGCCTCGCGGCGTTTGCTGATTTCCTCATTGCTTGCCAAAATAAGCGGCAGCAAAATTTTGATGAACGAATCCTTTTGCGCTGTCCCTGATAAAGCCAAATGCGAGTCGGGAATATGGGTGAAAAAATCGCGTAGCACCAAAAGGGGTTCTGGGGCCGGAACCAGCTTTGTGAATTCAAGTTCAATATGGCTTGTATTCGGCCCTTTTAGCATTTTTGGCGCCTTTGCCAACAGAGGTTGCTCAAGGGGTTGATCAGCCGCTTGTTCAGGCGCATCACGCACCACGCCATCCGTGGCATTTGCGGCGTCACGGCTGGTTTTAGGCGTTGCCGCGATTGCTGGTGATGCGTCTGGCGGTGCCACATGTGGGGCGATAACAGGAGCCGAATATATTCCAGATGGCAAATCATCTAACTTTGCCTGTTCGGTAACCGCATCATGGCCATGAAAAAATTTTGGTGGTGACAGGCCAAAAAGACCGGGGCCAGTAAAGCCTAAAAACGCAATAGCTGCCGCGATCCAGACGATCCGCCTATTGGTCAGCCAGTTAGAAATCGACGATATCACGACCTAAGCCTTAAATCTAAACATCTATAATTGGCGCAGTTGTGACTGTCTTACAGCTCGGCCGCACGAACCTCACGCACTTCAGGGATATAATGGCGAAGCATATTTTCAATGCCCATTTTCAATGTTGCTGTCGAGCTAGGGCAGCCCTGACAGGCACCACGCATCTGCAATGTGACAATACCATCATCAAAGCCCTGAAACACAATATCGCCGCCATCCATTGCCACTGCCGGACGAACGCGCGAATCCAAAAGCTGTTTAATCTGCTGGACAGTATCGCTGTCACCATCTTCAGCATGCGGATCAGCAAGCTCGGCGTCTTTTTCAATGACCGGCATGCCCGATGCGTAATGTTCCATAATGCCAGCAAGAATCCCCGGCTTGAGCGCGAACCAGTCAAGCCCTTCAGCTTTGGTCACAGCAACAAAATCAGCACCTAGAAAAACCGCTGTTACGCCATCAACTTGGAAAAGGCGGCGCGCCAAAGGTGATTTATTGGCGCTATCAGAATCGGCAAAATCAGCAGTTCCCTGCGCCATCACCGGAACACCGGGGATGAATTTCAATGTTGCCGGATTCGGCGTATCCTGTGTTTGAATAAACATCTAATCATTCCTTTTCGATGCGATAAATTTGCCATCAGCAAGGCCCGTTTCAGGGCAACAACAGATTAATCTTTTATCATATCAGCATAAATTCGCAATCTTGGCGCAGACAGATTAATCACCGCCCCAAAATTATTTTCATGCCATCGCATGATATGCGTTAGCCCCACCAACTTTATATAGGGATTTCCATTAAAACTACAACCCAAAGCAATCTAATATCGCATATCTGCACCGATCTGGCTAGTGATCAGCGCATCTGGCGATCACAAGCCCATCTAACGATCTGTGCTTGATCCTAAAAACCCAACAATATCATGCACCTCAGCAAGAATTGGCCGCGCAATGGCCGCGGCACGTTCGGCGCCATCAGCAAGAATGGCGTCAATATCGCCAGGATTTTCAAGAAGCCGCCGCATTTCAGCACCGATAGGCGATAATTTCGCCACCGCCAAATCGCCAAGTGCTGGTTTGAAATCACCAAATCCGCGCCCGCCAAATTCGGCAAGAACATCATCGGTGTTGCATTCGGCAAGCGCTGCATAGATGCCAACAAGGTTGCTGGCTTCAGGCCGATCGGCAAGTCCAGCCATTTCAGATGGCAAAGCATCAGGATCGGTTTTTGCCTTGCGAATTTTCTGCATGATCATATCGGCATCATCGGTCATATTGATCCGTGAATTATCCGACGGGTCAGATTTACTCATTTTGGCGCAGCCATCGCGAAGACTCATGACGCGTGTTGCACTTCCGAAAATTTGTGGTTCGGGAAGCGGAAACACATCTTTGTCATAGATTGAATTAAAGGCCTGCGCGATGTCACGGGTTAATTCAAGATGCTGTTTTTGATCTTCACCAACCGGAACATGCGTTGCGCGGTAGGTCAGGATATCGGCTGCCATCAAGGTTGGGTATGCATAAAGACCAACCGATGCATTTTCGCGGTTTTTGCCTGCCTTTTCTTTAAATTGAGTCATCCGGTTCAACCAACCAAGACGGGTCACACAATTGAAAATCCACGCCAGCTCGGCATGTTGCGGCACGCAAGATTGATTAAACAAGATTGATTGTTCGGTTGAGATGCCCGCAGCGATCAGGCTTGCCGCCACTTCGCGCGTACTTTTTCGCAAATCAGCCGGATCCTGATGAACGGTGATGGCATGCAAATCGACAACACAATAGATCGATTCAAAATCATGCTGCAAAGCAACCCAATTGCGAATGGCACCAAGATAATTGCCAAGATGCAAATTGCCGGTTGGCTGGATGCCGGAAAAGATACGGCCTTTTCCTGCGGATGTCTTTATTGTTGAATCGGTCATTTGGTCTATCCATCAAGCCTGATCAGATGCGGGCAGGCCGGTGCCAAACCATCACATCTGCAATTGAAATTACATGCCAGCGTTATCCCCGCTTGCGCAGCCGCGGTCAAGTCTTTCGGTTGCCCAATCGGCGGACAAATCCGGCTGGAATTGCCCGAAAACACCATGCGGCTAAAAGAAACCCGCCGCCGCCAACAGCAACCAAACAGGCAAGCCAGCCTGCCGCGGGCAGAAACTGTCTTATCCCTCCGGCAAGCCAAACCATCGCCAAAAGCAACATCGCCATGACCAAGCTGGCAAGAAAAATCCGGCCAATCATGCCAAGCGAACCACCGCCAAGACGGCCGCGGCGGCGCAATAAAATCGCCATGGTGATTGCCGCAATCAATCCTGATAATGACGTTGCCAACGCCAGCCCGACATGCCCAAAAATGGGCATCATCATCAATGATGCTGTTATATTGATCACCACGGTCATGATTGATATTTTCAAAACCGTGCCTGGCTGGCCTGCCGCATAAAAGGCAGGTTGCAAAATTTTCACCATGACAAATCCGGGAAGACCAAGCGCATAGGCCGATAATGCCATTGCCGCCATCACCGCATCATCAATCGAAAAGGCACCATAGCCGAATAACCCCTCAATGATTGGACCCGCAAGAAGGATCAGGGCAATGACCGCTGGCACAACAAAGAATCCACCAAAGATAACCGCCTCATCAAGCGTTTTGGTGATTTCGTCTTTTTGACCAGCCGCTTCGGCAGCTGATAATCTGGGCAACAATGCCGTACCAAGTGCAATGCCGACAATTCCAAGTGGCAATTGCGCCACACGATCAGCATAATAGAGCCATGAAATCGCACCAACCGGCAGCATTGATGCCAAAATTAAATCGACCAGAAGATTGAGCTGCATACCGCCAGCGCCAAGCGCCGCTGGCAGGAATTTGCGCCACATATGTTTGCCCGCACTAGATAGGCGCGGCCATTGCAGTTTTGGTACTGCCGACAAGCGGCGCAGAACAAAAAACAAAAATAGCAATTGGCAAAACCCAGCAACCAAAAGGCCAATGGCAATTGGCAGGGCTTTGAACATGCCCAAATCAACCGCCATAATCGGGATCGAAATCGCCCCAACGATAAAACAAAGATTCGCCAAAATCGGCGCGGCGGCGGCGGCCATAAACCGGTCATGCGCATTGGCGATTGCGCCCCAAAGCGCAACCACGGAAATCATTGGCAGATAGGGCATGGTCACCCGCGCCAGATCAACCGCTGCGGCCAGACGATCAGGCGTCGCGGCAAAACCCGGGGCAAGAAACGCAATGACTTCGGGCATGAAAATTTCGGCAATCACAACAATAACAAAAAGCGCAATAATCAGAAAAATCTGCGCCTCAGATGCCAGCCGAAGCGCCGCATCACGCCCGTCTGTTTCGCGTATTTTGGCAAAGCTGGGAAGAAAGGCATTGGTCATCGCGCCTTCGGCGCTAAGGCGGCGAAACATGTTCGGCAATTTCAACGCCACCAGAAATGCATCGGCGGCTGGCCCTGCACCCAGAAAACTGGCAAAGGCGATATCCCGCATGAATCCAACAATACGGCTGATCGCTGTTAGGCTGCCAATCTGTTGAAAGGCGCGGCCAAGCGAGGTGGGCTTTGCTGGTTTTGACGCATTTGGTTGATCGGTCATACCGCTTCCTCATCGGTATCATCAAAAACCGCCAACAGCCGGCTGCGGATGGTTTGCTGGCGCGTTTCGCTTTGAACTTGCAGACCAAAAATATCTTTCACATAAAACACATCGACAACACGCTCGCCATAGGTTGAAACAGTGGCCGTCTGGATTTGCAATCCAAGACTGGCAAGGCAAAGCGTGATTTTATGAAGCAAGCCCGGAAAATCGCGGCCATTAACTTCAATCACGCTATGGGTATTGCTGATCTTGTTCGACAATAGAACGCGCGACGGAACCGGCATTTGCCGCACCCGAAGCGGGGTTTGCTGCCAGCGCGCCAATAGCGCCTTTTCAAGTTTCAATGACCCTGTTAGCGACCGTTCAAGCGTTGTGCGGATCCGCGCCAATTCATTCTTATCTTCAATCGCCTGATTCTTAATATCCTGCAAAAAGAAAACATCAAGAACCGTGCCATCATGACAGGTCGTAATGCGCGCGCCGACAATATTCGCACCAGCCGCTGCCACCGCACCGGCAATCCGCGCAAAAAGCCCCGGATCATCAATGGTTAGGATGGTCAATTCGGTTATGCGCCGCGCCAGATCAGGCTTGAAATCAATCAATAACAGCGCATCCTGATTGGCAAATTGATCACAAAGCCGCGCATGACGAACCTGACTTTCGCAATCAAATCCTGTCCAATAGGTCAACGGCATATTCGCTGCATGTGCGGCAAACCGCGCCACGTTCCAATCGGTTAGTTTCGCCGCCGCCTCCTGACGCGCCTCTTCGGCATTGCCAAGCGCGATCACCGCCGGATCAGCACCACGCAAAACGGCATCGCAGCGATAATATAAGATCGCGCATCAACGCCGCTTTCCAGCCATTCCAGATATTCGGCCCAACCGCCCGAATATCGGCAACGGTCAAAACCAAAAGCAGTTTCAACCGCTCGGGTGATTGCACAATACTGGCAAAATCCTCGATCGTTTGCGGGTCATTCAGATCATAGCGAAACGCGATTTTGCTCATCAGCAAATGATGTAGGATCAGCCAGCTAACCGTTTCGGTTTCTTCATGGCTTAGCCCCAGACGCGGGCAAACCGCCAATGCCACCTCGGCGCCCAAAACCGAATGATCGCCGCCACGCCCTTTGGCAATATCATGAAGAAGCATGGCAACATAAAGCGCGCGCCGCGATCCGATTTCCGGCATCACCTCGGTCGCAACTGGCGCAGCTTGGCATAGCGCGCCTGTTTCAATCCCATGAAGAATACCAATGGCCTTCAAGGTGTGTTCGTCAACCGTATAGCTGTGATACATATCAAATTGCATCATCGCGACAATCCAGCCAAAATCAGGCAAAAAGCGGCCAAAGACGCCGCTTTCATTCATCAAACGAAGCACCCGTTCAGGATTTTTGCGCGATGTCAGAATATCCAGAAATAATTGGTTCGCCTGCGCATCATCACGCGTTTTTGAATCAAGTGCCGATAACGCCCGGGTGACGCGTTGAAGCGTGCTTGGATGAACATCAGCATCATGTTTTTGCGCAATGGCAAATAGTTCGATCAGCCGAATTGGCGCATCACGGAACAAGATATCATCGACAAGCCGGACGCGCCCACTTTCAATATGAAACGGGTCAAGCTCATGGGTGCGCAGAAAATTAGGCCGCCAATTGATCAGGCTTTTGCGGAAATCCGTTTCCATCGCCGCACAGAAAATACGCGTTAGATTGCCAACATTCCGCGCTGCTAGATAATAGCGTTTCATAAACCGTTCAACACCACGAAGCCCGCCCCGATCGGCAAAGCCAAGACGCGGTGCAATGATCATTTGCGCTTCGAAATCCAGCCGTTCTTCAGGCCGGTCAGCATGAAGATGAAGATGACAGCGAACCGTCCATAAAAACCGCTGCGCCAAGGCAAATTTCCGCGCCTCGCCATCACGAAGAACACCTTTTTTGACAATGTCAATAATGCTGTTGGCACGATAGGCATATTTGGTAATCCAGAACAGGCTGTGAAGATCACGAAGCCCGCCCTTGCCATCTTTGACGTTCGGTTCAACAACATAGCGCGTATCGCCAAATCGTTTATGGCGAAGGTCACGCTCGCCAAGCTTTTCTTCAACATAGGCAAGCGGTTTCTGTTTGGCAATTTTGCGCTGAACCGCCCGATTCAATTTCACCCACATCGAATCATCACCAGCCACATGACGCATTTCAAGAAGGCTTGTCAGCACTGTCTGATCGTCATTTGCCGCATCAATCGATTCGGCAATGCTGCGGGTTGAATGGCCAATTTTCAAGCCAAGATCCCATAAAATATACAGCATGAATTCGATAAATTTTGTATGGGTTTCTGTTGCCTTTTTTGGCATCAGAAACATGATATCAATATCGGAAAATGGTGCCATTTCACCACGCCCATAACCGCCAACGGCAATCAGCGCCAGCTCGTCACCTCCAGCGCATTGTTTTTGCGTTTGCGCGTAAAGGCTTTGCAGCAAAATATCAATGGCCCAAGCATGCATGCCAACATAAACAGCGCCATCATTGCTGTGATAAAACGACTCGCGAAGGCTGGCTTTTGCCTGATCAAGATGGGTTCGCAAACAGCTTAACAGCTTGGTACGATTTACCGGTGTTTTGCCAGTGGCATATGAATCAAGCTCGGCCTCGATCGCCTGCCGGTCAAGTGGTGGCTCATAGACAGCCATTGCGCCTTGCAAGGGCAATAGCCAACGATGCCATGCAATGCCATCTGGCATGGCGGTTGGGTTGGCAATTGGACTGGATTTGGCCGATTGCGATTTTGACGATGCTAGATCTAAAATCTTAGTCATTTTTTATCACCTGATCGCGGCGGTGGCGAAGCCGGGTCACGGCGCAATGCCTTGAGCCGGTAAAGCATATCTAGCGCCTCACGCGGGGTAAGGCTATCGGGTTGCATTTCATCAAGCGCTGCGCCGATTTCATCCGGCGTCACTGGCGTTTCCAGCGCTTTGCTTTGATAATCAAATAGCGGCAGATTATCGGCCATCATATCAGCATCAACTGCGCCATGCTGGCCGGTTTCAAGTTCGCCTAAAATGGTTTCAGCACGGCCAAGAACCGCGGCTGGCAATCCAGCAAGCCGTGCCACATGAACGCCATAAGACCGGTCAGCCGAACCAGCAACAACCTGATGCAAAAACACAATTGACCCCTGCCATTCGCGAACCTGCATTGCATGACAACGAAGCTGATCAAGGGTTTTTTGAAGATGCGTCAATTCATGATAATGCGTTGCAAACAGCGTTCGGCAAGCGCTGGCATCATGAAGATATTCAAGCGTCGACCAAGCAATCGCCAAGCCGTCGTAAGTGGCCGTGCCACGACCAATTTCATCAAGAATAACCAATGACCGATTGGTAGCCCGATTCAAAATCGCCGCGGTTTCAACCATCTCAACCATGAAGGTCGAACGGCCACGCGCCAGATCATCGGCCGCACCAACACGGCTGAACAAACGATCAACAAGCCCAATAACCGCCGTTTCGGCAGGAACATAAAGCCCCGCCAGCGCCATAATCGCAATATGCGCATTCTGCCGCAAAAAGGTGGATTTCCCGGCCATGTTAGGGCCGGTCAGAAGCCATAATCGCCCATCATCCAGATTGCAATCATTGGCGATAAAGGGGGTTTGCGAATCAAGCATTGGTTCGATCACCGGATGGCGACCTTTGGCAATGTTAAATACCGGTTCGGCAACCAATTGCGGGCGGCAATAATGATTCGCTGTAGCAAGCTGCGCTGCGGCTGTCGCAACATCAATTTCGGCAAGCGCGCGTGCCGCATTGCCAAGATCAGGCGCCGCCTGCAAAACCAATGACCGCAACCGGTCAAATATTTCCAATTCAAGCGCCAGCGCACGGTCGGCCGCGCTGGCCATATCGCGTTCCATTTGTGCCAGCTCGGTTGTGGTAAACCGCACGGCTTGCGCGGTGGTTTGCCGATGGATAAAGATTTCATGATCCATCAATTTGCCAGCATGATTGCTTCGCACGTCAATATGATAGCCAAGAACATTATTATGTTTGATCTTTAGCGAGGCGATTCCAGTTTCATCAGCATAGCGACTTTGCAAGGCGACAATCAACCAGCGGCTTTCATCACGAAGACCGCGCAAATCATCAAGCGCAAGATCATAGCCTTGACGGATAAAGCCGCCATCACGCGCCAAAAGCGGTAATTCATCTGCCAGAGCAGGCGTCAATTCATCGCTTAGCCCGCGCGGACGCAACATCATATCAAGACAATCCGGCAAGCCATCAGGCAGGGCAAGTCCACCAATACCCTTTGCCTCAACCGCCTTTATCTGCGCGGCGATCTCGCCAGCACTATCAAGACCATTGGCAATATTCGCCAAATCGCGCGGGCCACCATGACCAAGCGATAGGCGCGATAAAGCGCGTTCAATATCGGGCTGAATCCGAAACTGGGATCGCACCTTATCACCACAAGCCGTCTCAGCCAGAAACCAGCTCACCAGATCAAGCCGTGACTCGATCGCCGCAACATCAAATAGCGGCGCGGCAAGCCGTTCGCCAAGAAGCCGCCCACCGGCCGCGGTCAAGGTGTGATCAACCGCGTGAAGCAGGCTGCCACGCCGTTCGCCGGTCAAAGTGCGCGATAATTCCAAAGACCGCCTTGTCGCCGGATCAATTTCCATAAAACCAGCATCACTGACCACGGTCAGTGGCAAAAGCCGCGGCATATTGCCAACCTGTGTTGCCTCCAGATAGCCAAGAAGCGCCCCACCGGCTGACAGCATCGCACGGCTGAAATGACCCATGCCATCCAGACTTGCAACCTTATAAAATCGTTCAAGTGCCTGTCTGGCGCGCGTCGAGTCAAACAAAGATGCCGCCTGTTCGGTTGCACAGATTTGGCTGGCCTGAAACCAGTCGGGAAGATCAAATCCCTGCGGGAAAATCAATTCAGCCGGATCAAGGCGCGCAAGCAAGGTTTCAAGACTATCATTGGCCATTTCTTGAACCAGAAAATCACCTGTCGACATATCAGCCCATGCCAAAGCCAGCTGGGTTTCTGCCCGGCCAAGCGCAACAAGATAATTGTGCGCCCGCGCTGGCAGCAATTCATCTTCAGTCAGAGTGCCAGGGGTTAGCACCCGCACCACATCACGTTTTAGCGGGCCTTTACCGCCACGCTGTTTTTGTTCTTGCGGATCTTCGGTTTGCTCGCAAATCGCCACCCGATGACCAGCGCGGATCAATTTTGCAAGATAGCCATCAACCGAATGAGCTGGAACACCGCACATTGGCACATCAAGCCCATCTTTGCTGCCGCGTTTTGTTAGCGTAATGCCAAGTTGTTTGGCAGCAATTTCGGCATCGTCAAAAAACATCTCATAGAAATCGCCCATCCGGTAAAAAAGCAAAGAATCAGGATGCGATTCCTTGACGCGCAAATATTGCGCCATCATCGGGGTCGGCGCTTTTACTTTTAGCGCATTTGCTGTAGAAGATTGAGATGTCATAGCGTTTTGACATTGCCCCAACTTGATCTCTAGAACAAGATCGAACCGGTTCTGGTCGGACGTTATAAACAATTATTCTTGTGTTGGTTTATGCCAGACTGAAATTTTAACCCACATGGCCGTTTTTGAACGCCGTGATAAAGTATTTGAGACATGACAGATAAAGATAAACTCCTTGATGCCGAAGCCCTTGCCTTTCACGCCAGTGGCCGCCCCGGAAAGTTCCAAATTGCCGCGACCAAACCACTGACAAGCCAGCATGATTTATCGCTTGCCTATTCGCCAGGTGTGGCCGCGCCATGTCTTGAAATCGCTGCTGATATCAATACGGCTTATGATTACACCAATAAGGGCAATCAGATTGCCGTTATCTCGAACGGCACTGCGGTTCTTGGCCTTGGTGACATCGGCGCGGCTGCGGCCAAACCCGTCATGGAAGGCAAGGCTGTTCTATTCAAGAAATTTGCCGATATTGACGGTATTGATCTGGAATTAAACACAACCGACACCGATGCTTTTGTCAGCGCGGTCGAGTTGATGACGCCAACCTTTGGCGGGATCAATCTTGAAGATATCAAGGCACCTGAATGTTTTGTGATTGAACAACAGCTTCGTGACAAGCTGGATATTCCAGTTTTCCATGATGATCAGCATGGCACCGCCATTATTGTCGCTGCGGGTCTGATCAATGCGTTTCACCTGACCGGTCGTGACATGAAAAGCGTCAAGATTGTTGGCAATGGCGCCGGTGCTGCCTCGATTGCCTGTGTTGAATTGCTGAAAATCATGGGGGTTCCAGCCGATAACATCATCATCTGTGACCGCTCTGGCCCAATTTACAAAGGCCGCGAAGGATCAATGAATCAATGGAAGTCAGCGCATGCCGCCGATACCGATGCCCGTAGTCTTGAAGATGCGCTTGTTGGGGCGGATGTTTTCCTTGGCCTGTCATCAGGCGGTGCCTTGACCAAAAGCATGGTTGAAAAAATGGCACCACGGCCGATTATCTTTGCAATGGCCAATCCGGTTCCGGAAATCTGGCCAGCCGATGCCAAAGAGGTGCGCCCTGATGCGGTTATCGCAACCGGAAGGTCGGATTTTCCAAATCAGGTAAATAACGTTCTTGGCTTTCCGTATATTTTCCGCGGCGCGCTTGATGTCCGCGCCAGCAAAATCACCGAAAATATGAAAATCGCTGCGGCAAATGCATTGGCGATGCTGGCGCGCGAAGATGTGCCGGATGCGGTGGCTGATGCCTATGGTGGTCAGTCGCTTGCCTATGGTGAAGATTATATCATCCCAACACCTTTTGATCCGCGCCTGATTGTGGCCGTATCGTCAGCCGTTGCCGAAGCGGCAATGAATGATGGTGTTGCCCGCCGGCCAATTAACGATCTTGATGAATATCGCCGGTCATTATCGGCGCGTCTTGATCCAACCGCAGGTGCCTTGCAATCTATTTTTGAACGCGTTAGCGCCAATAAAAAGCGCATCGTCTTTGCCGAGGGTGAAGAAGAGCGGGTGATCCGTGCCGCGCTGGCATTCCGCAATGCCGGTTATGGCTATCCAATTCTTCTTGGCCGCGAACATCGGGTCAAGGAAACGATCCAGCGTCTTGGTCTTGATGGTGCCGAAGATTTGCCAATCACCAATGCCAAGGTATCCGAGCATCTGACCGAATATACCGATCTACTTTATAGCAAGCTTCAACGCCGCGGATCGCTTTACCGCGATTGCCAGCGCATGGTGAATCTTGATCGCAATGTCTTTGCGGCCTGTATGGTTAGCTGTGGCCATGCCAATGCGCTTGTGACCGGTGTAACCCGCGCTTTTCAGCCAAGCCTAGAGCACATCCGGCGGGTCATTGATGTTGCCGAGGGCAGCAAATTCATGACCACCTCGATGATCATTTCCCGCGGCCGGACGGTCTTTGTTGGTGATATTGCCGTGACCGAACGTCCCGATGCCGAAGAAATGGCTGATATTGCCGTTGCCTTGGCCGCCAAGGCGCGTCAAATGGGCCATACGCCGCGTGTTGCCATTTTGTCATTCACCAATTTTGGCAATCCAGAGTCACGGACAAGTGTCGAGGTACGCCGCGCGGTTGAAATTTTGCAAAGCCGTGATGTCGGGTTTGAATTTGACGGTGAAATGACCGGAGATATTGCGCTTGATTATAATTTGATGAAGTCGCGCTATCCGTTCTGTAACCTGACTGGACCCGCAAATATTCTGGTGATGCCCGGGCTGCATTCAGCCAATATTTCCTTCAAATTGGTGCATCAGCTAGGCAATGTTTCAGTCATTGGGCCAATTATGATTGGCGGCGCGCATCCGTTCCAGATTGTGCAGATGGGCGCATCAGTTAGCGATATCGTGCAAACCGCCGTGCTTGCTGCGCATGATGCCATTCGCTAGCGCGGGCGCAAGAATAGGCCGTTAAAAACTGGCCGCAAGCTGTTTTAAATCGGTTTGTGGCCGCGCACCTATATGCGAAATAACCTCACCGGCGGCAAGGCTGGCAAGGCGGCCTGATTGTAAAAGATCAAATCCATTTGTACGGCCAAACAGATAGCCAGCGGCAAATAAATCACCAGCACCAGTTGTATCAATCACCGGCCCTTGCGGCATGGCGGGGATTTCGTGATGGTCAGCACCTGCGCCAATAAAGGCACCAGCTGGCCCGCGGGTAACCACTAACTCATCAATCTTGCCAGCCAAGGCAGCAATGGCATCTTGGCTGCTCGATTGATACAAGCTGGCGACCTCGTCTTCATTACCAAACAAGATCGAGATATGATCCGCAATAAAGCTGGATAGTGCCGCGCGGTGCCGTTCGGCGCACCATGGATCCGATAGTGATAGCGCCAGCCTGACATCATGCTTTTCGGCAAGACGCGCCGCCTCAGCAAAAATGGCAGGCCCATTTGGCGCATCGAAAAGATAGCCTTCAAGATAGATTATTTTTGCCGATGCCGCATCAGCAAGCGCAAGATCGCCAGCTTCAAATTCGATGCTGGCACCAAGAAACGTATTCATTGATCGTGCCGCATCAGGCGTCACAAGAATGATTGATGATGCGGTTGGTGATCCGCTGCTGGCTGGTGGTTGATCAAAACCGACACCGGCTACCTTGATATCATCCTGGAACGCCGCGCCAAGGTCATCATCATGAACGCGGCCAATGAAATTGGCCGCGCCACCAAAGGCTGCAACGCCAACCGCCGTATTGGCCGCCGATCCCCCCGAAATCAATTGCGGCGAACCGATCTTGCCAAGCGCAGCGTAAAGCCTTGCCGATCCAGCGGCATCAAGAAGCGTCATCACCCCTTTTTCAATGCTGTTCGCCTGCAAAAAATCATCGTCACATTGCCCAAATATATCGACAATGGCATTGCCAACCGCCAGCACGTCAAGAGATTTTACCCGCATCACCACATCCTCATTCCAAATTCTGCGACGCGACATTAGGCCGGACATGGCCGAAGAACAAGGCCAATGACAATCAAAACCCAAAAGAGTTAGTGCAATGATCGGCTTTTTCAGCTAGACCCTAGGCCGTCAATAATGCTAACGCGGTGCGAAACATGCGTCACTTACATTTTTATCTGCTTGGGTTTGCCGTGCTTGTTGCGGCGTGCCAACCGGTGACGCCAACAACGGTCAATACCACAGCAGCCCCCACGATTACCGTCGCCGCTAATGGTCAAACCGAAATTGACCTTGTTGTCAGCACGGTCACGAAAACCGCCGATAGCGGGGCTGGCTCTGTTACTGATTATACTACTGGCACTGATTCTGGTTTGGGCACCAATAACAGCACCGAAGAAACAGCCGTTGCCGCCATTCCGGCAGCACCGCAAGTTCAGCCAACGCCGGTTCAGCCGCCATTTCGTCCCAAAGCGATGATCGGATCGGCATCAATCATATTGATTCGCGATCTTGGCATTGCCAACATGATCCGGCAGGAAGGCCCGATTGAAATCTGGCAATATCGTTTTGCCAAATGTGTTGTTGATTTCTTTTTCTATCCAGCAAGCCAAGGATCATCGCAGTTGATCATTAAAGATTGGGATATGCGAAGCGCGGTCATTGGTGGCAGAGTTAACGAAGGCAAATGCCTTGCGGCGATGGATCGGCATCATCAAAAGCTAGTTGCTGGATCATAAATAGCACCCTACGCTAAATCAAAGCCGCCAGATCAAATATGCTTGCCTATAAAATCTTGGCTTTGAAAAGGCATAGATCAGCAATCACACAATCGGCACAATCAGGTTTGCGCGCCTTGCAGACATAACGACCATGAAGAATCATCCAGTGATGCGCGCCCTTTTTCCACCGGTCAGGCACACGGCGAAGCAATTCCTTTTCAACCGCATCAGGGGTTTTTCCGGGCGCCATGCCGGTGCGATTGCCAAAGCGAAAAATATGCGTATCAACGGCAATTGTTGGTTCGCCAAAAGCCTCATTCAAAACCACATTCGCCGTTTTCCGGCCAACCCCAGGCAAAGCCTCAAGTGCGGCACGATTCTGCGGCACCTGACCATTATGCTTATCAAGCAGGATTTGCGACAATTTAAACACATTCTTGGCCTTGGTATTGAACAGGCCAATGGTGCGGATATGATGACTTATCCCGTCACTGCCAAGCGCCACCATTGCCGCTGGTGTGTTGGCGGCGGCAAACAGACCTTTGGTTGCTTTATTCACCCCAACATCGGTTGCCTGCGCTGAGAGGACAACCGCCACAAGAAGCGTAAAAGCATCGGTAAAATCAAGTTCGGTTTGCGGATCAGGTTGACGTTGCGACAAGCGTTCAAAGCAAATATCAATTGCCGCAAGTTTCATTTTTACCGGCATGATCAGCCTTTCAGCACATCCGTCATATCGTAAAATCCAGATGAAGCCGTTGCCGCAAACCGCGCGGCGCGAATGGCACCGCGGGCAAAAATAGCGCGGTCCGTTGCCCGATGCGAAATTTCCACACGTTCGGCATCACCATAGAAAATCACCGAGTGTTCACCCGCAACATCGCCGCCCCGCAAAACAGCAAAACCGATATCACCCTGTTTGCGCACACCGGTCTGGCCTTTTCGAACCATATCGGCAACATCGTCAAGCGCAACACCACGCCCCTTTGCCGCAGCTTTGCCAAGCGCAAGTGCCGTTCCTGATGGCGCATCAACCTTATGGTGATGATGCGTTTCCAAAATTTCGATATCCCACCCATCAGTTAGCTTGGCCGCCACTTCTTCGACAAGCTGAGTCAGCAAAGTGACGCCAACCGATGTATTGGCGCAATAGATAATTGTATTGTCTTTTGCCATCGCCTTCAGCGCCGCTTCTTCTTCGGCACCAAGACCCGTTGTGCCAATGACCATAGCGGTGCCTTTTGCCGCCGCAAGGCTGGCATGGTGAAGGCTTGCCGCGGGACTGGTAAAATCAATCACAACATCGGCCACGCCAAACAGCGTTTCAGGATCACTGCCAATCATCACCCCATTCGCACCAATTTGCGCCACCTCACCAGCATCACGCCCGATAAAGGGGCTGTCAGGCAAGTCGGTCGCGGCAACAAGCTCAAGATCGGGCGTGGCGGCAATAGCGCGAATCAACATCCCACCCATGCGCCCAGCGCTTCCCGGAATTGCAATTTTAATCATGATCCTGCCTTTATTCCTGACGGCGGCGCTTTATCGGCCGCATCCTGTCTTTGCCTGCTATCAATTATCTTTGTTATTGGCGATATTATAGGCGGCTTCACCCACACGCCGCCAGCATATAAATAGCAGGCATGTTTGGGCAAGCCCTCAAATGACATTCGTGCCAAAACCGCATCCAATCAAAAGGCATGATTGCAGGATTAGAGACTCAATAATCAGGCAGAATTAGCTATCCGCCCAGATGCGTTTGACGCGTTCCAAAAAACTTGATGATTCAGGGCTGGTATTGCCTGAATTTGAAAAAGCTTCAAGAAGCTCTTTTTGCTTTTTATTGAGATTGGTTGGTGTTTCCACCTGAACCTCGATGATCTGATCACCCGGATTGCCGCGCCGCAAGGCTGGCATGCCTTTGCCCCGCATGCGGAATTTGCGCCCCGATTGGGTGCCGGCCTCAATCGTTAACCGCGCCATTTTACCTTCAAGCGTTGGCACATCAATGCTGCCACCAAGCGCGGCAACGGTCATTGGCAATGGAATACGCGCATGCAGATTGCCGCCATCACGGGCAAAAATCAGATGGGGATCAACATTGACGAAAATATAAAGATCACCTGCCGGCCCACCGCGAAGCCCGGCTTCGCCCTTGCCCGAAAGCCTGATCCGCGTTCCGGTATCAACACCGGCTGGAATCGAAACCGCCAATGTTTTGGCACGTTGAACACGGCCTTCACCGCCACAAGTCCGGCAAGGGTCAGAAATAACCTGACCCATACCCTGACAGGCATGACAGGTGCGTTCGACAGCGAAAAAGCCCTGCTGCGCCCGAACCCGGCCAGCACCGCCACATGTTCCACATGTGCTTGGCTTGCTGCCATCAGCCGCGCCACTGCCTGAACAGCCATCACATTCAGACGGTACCGTGATTGAAATATCCTGCTGCAATCCGGTAAAGGCGTCTTCAAGCGAAATTGACATATCATAGCGAAGATCATTGCCGCCCTGATTGCCCTGCCGCCCGCCACCGCCGCCCGAAAATTCAGAAAACATCTGATCGAAAATATCGGAAAAGCCGCCGCCACCAAAGCCGCCACCGCCACCAGCCAGCGGATTGGTCAAAAGCGGCATGACCCATCCGGTCATAGGCAGCGCGTTTTTGCGGATCTTTTAAAATATCATAGGCTTCATTGGCTTCACGAAACCGGTCTTCAGCCGCATCATCACCCTGATTTCGATCAGGGTGATTAGCCATCGCAAGCTTGCGAAATGCCGCCTTTATAGCTTTGTCGTCAGCACCTTTTTCAACACCCAATACGTCATAGTAATCGCGTTTGCTCATGCCTGCCACTTTTGCCGTGAAAGTTCAAAAACCGGAGCCAATCACAGCTCCAGCTTTTTTTGTTTTGGCTTATTTGCTTTTCTTTTTGCCGTCATCTGAATCGGCGTCAACCTCTTCAAATTCGGCATCAACAACCGATTCATCATCACTGGCTTCGTCAGCATTGCCATCGGCATCAGCTTCGGCCTGATAGGCAGCCTCGCCCATCTTCATCATCACTTTTGACAATTCGGCTGATTTCGATGAAATCGCTTCCATATCGTCACCATCAAGGGCTTCACGAAGTGCCTCAATTCCGGCTTCGACTTCGGCTTTTGCCTGTGGATCGGCCTTATCGCCAAGATCATCAATGGCTTTTTCGGCACCATGAACCAAGGCTTCGCCCTGATTGCGGGTTTCAACTTCGGCACGGCGTTCTTTATCAGATTCGGCATTGGCCTCAGCTTCGGCAACCATCCGATCAATTTCGCCATCGTCAAGTCCACCCGATGCCTGAATCCGAATTTCCTGTTCCTTGCCGGTGGCCTTGTCCTTGGCGCTGACCTTTACAATGCCGTTGGCATCAATATCAAAAGTCACCTCGATCTGCGGCACACCGCGTGAGGCAGGTGAAATGCCTTCAAGATTGAACTGGCCAAGTGCCTTATTATCAGCAGCCATTTCGCGCTCACCCTGACAAACCGAAATGGTCACTGCCGATTGATTATCATCAGCGGTTGAAAAGACCTGGCTTTTCTTTGTCGGGATGGTTGTATTACGATCGATCAGACGGGTAAATACGCCGCCAAGCGTTTCGATGCCAAGTGACAAAGGCGTGACATCAAGCAACAGCACATCTTTTACATCACCTGTCAAAACACCGGCCTGAATCGCCGCACCAGAGGCAACAACTTCATCCGGATTGACGCCGCGATGCGGCTCAGTTTCAAAGAAGTCTTTGACCTGATCGATGATTTTTGGCATGCGGGTCATGCCGCCAACAAGAATCACTTCGTCAATTTCTGACGCTTTGATGCCGGCATCTTTCAGCGCCGCTTTACATGGCTCCATCGTGCGAGCAATCAAACCGCTAACGAGCTGTTCAAGCTTTGCCCGGGTCAATTTGACATTCAAATGTTTCGGGCCAGTCGCATCAGCGGTGATGAATGGCAAATTCACATCGGTTTGAATCGAAGATGACAATTCAATCTTGGCTTTTTCAGCCGCCTCTTTGAGACGCTGCAATGCCAATTTGTCACCGCGAAGATCGATACCATCACTCGATTTGAATGAGTCAGCCAGAAATTCAATGATGGCATGGTCAAAATCTTCACCACCAAGGAACGTATCACCATTGGTTGATTTCACCTCGAAAACACCATCGCCAACCTCAAGGATCGATACGTCAAACGTACCACCACCAAGGTCATAAACCGCAACAATGCCTGATTCCTTGCGATCAAGGCCATAAGCAAGCGCTGCGGCTGTTGGCTCATTGATAATCCGCATCACTTCAAGACCGGCAATTTTACCGGCATCTTTGGTGGCCTGACGCTGGGCATCATTGAAATAGGCCGGAACCGTGATCACCGCTTGTGTGACGGTCTCGCCAAGATAAGCCTCGGCATCTTCTTTCAGCTTGCGAAGCACAAAGCTGGAAATCTGGCTTGGTGAATATTCTTCACCCTCAACCTTTACCCATGCATCGCCGTTTTTGGCGCCAACAAGTTCAAACGGCACCAGATCGGCAAATGCCTTTGTAGATTTATCCTTGAACCGGCGGCCAATCAAACGTTTGATCGCGAAAAGTGTATTTTCCGCATTTGTAACCCCTTGGCGTTTTGCGGCCTGACCAACCAGACGCTCACCATTTGCAAAGGCCACCATTGATGGTGTGGTCCGTGCGCCTTCGGCGTTTTCAATCACCCGCGGCTCGGATCCGTCCATAACGGCAACACAGGAATTTGTCGTTCCCAAATCAATACCAATAACTTTCGCCATATCTAAAGCTCCTTTCCCTGACCACTCACTGCCTTACCTTTTGGGGTGACGTTGATTGAGTAGCCCTTTAAGACATTCAGTTCCCGTAAGACGGGGCATAACCGGCTTTTGGCTGACCGATTATGTCACTGCTGTTCAACTATCTATCGTCCATATAGGACTTATTATTTCGGTTACAAGAGGGGGATCATCAAACAGCCAACACTATCAAAAAGGATCATTGCCGCGAGTGCGAGCTAATCCCTATTCACCCCCATTTATTCGTCTTCAGTCTGGTCTTTCTGCACCAAAATCATGTGTTGATTCTGGGTCTTATTTCATATCTATTCGTCGGTTTTTGATTGATCATTGCCGGTTGCACCAGCCGCATCACCTGTTTTTGAAACCCCAACCATGGCTGGGCGCAACAGCCGGTCATGAAGAACATAGCCATGCTGTACAACCTCAAGAACCATGCCGCTTGGCTGGTCATTGGTTGGCATTTCAAACATTGCCTGATGCAAATTATAGTCAAATTTCTCGCCAAGTGGCTCAACGCGTTTAATGCCATGTTTTTCAATAACTGATTGCAGCTCGGTCCAGCTAAGCTGGATACCAGTAATCAGCGATCTCACGGTTTCATCGGCCTGATCAAGATTTTCTGGTCCCGATTCGACAACACGCGCCAGATTATCAATGGCGCCAACAAGGTCTCGCGCAAATGGTGTATGACCATATTTCCGAACATTGGTGGCTTCACGCTCGCTTCGGCGGCGCATATTTTCAGTATCAGCCAAAGCCCGCAATAGCTGGTCTTTTAATTGATCACGTTCAGCAATCATTGCTATTAACGGGTCTTGCGCTTCAGCATCACCAGTGGTTTCGGCACCAGCGGCGGCAAGCACGTCATTCAGAATATCATCCATGAGCGCCATTATTGGCAGCCTTGTCTGATCCAGCCGGATCCTGCGCGCCAGTTTCGGCGCTCGGGTCTTGAGCCGCTTCATCATTGGTGGTTTTTTGGTCAGTCATCGCGGTTTCCTTTTCGCTTCCATCGCGGAACGCCAGCTTTATCTAGCGATCCTTGGCGGCTTCGCCAAGAGTAAAACAGTAAAAAAATGTCTTTTTGCTATGATCCGATATTGAATCACGTCAAAGACATAGATACCGATAACGACATTTGATGAATCCTGACAAGATATTGTTTCTTTTGCTGACTTATGAGACATTAAAATTCGACATCGGGATCACGCCAGCATGATCATCAGGCATGAAACTAGGATGAAAACCACTTTGGCCGAATAATGGTTGGACACGCCCACTATGCAAAATGCGCAAATCTGGAAATCAATCGAAGCGCTGTGCGACGAAGCCGAAGCCGTTATCAAAGATGGCACACCAATGATGGCGGTAATCAAATCAACCGCCCCACCAGCAATGGCGCGCAAACAAAAAACCAGATCAGACAGCTGATGCACAAACTGAAAAACCGGCATTGGCGGTTTTACCAAGTCAGGCACCACCACCGGCGGTGAATATTGTTGGTAAGACCAGTCCATTGGCAAATGCCGATGATGTATCACTTTCCAACGCCACAATGGCCGAAATTGCCGCTGCCATTGATCGGGCTGGCAAAGCCCCAAAAACCCAGATTATCAGTCAACAGCCACAAATCATGTCAGATCAGCTTCGCCATGATTTAATGACCGAGGTTGGCAGTGCGGTTCGCAATGTTCTGGCAAATGAATTGCCGCAAATGGTTCGTCATGCAGTCTCTGAATCGCTTTATGAATTGCTGACAACGACACCGCCAAAAGGCGCCGCCAAATCGAACTCATCAAAACACCCAGCCATCGAAGCCAAACCAGCAAAGCGAAAAGCGGCGTCGAAAAAGGCCAGCTTCGAAAAAGACTGCAGCGAAAAAAACCTCCACCAAAAAAAAACCACGCAGAACCACAAGCCAGACATAATCACCCGATCGCCAGCGCGCTTTTGCCGTTGCAAGCGCGATTTGATGATGCCATGTCATAAATCGGTTTCAAAAACACCCAGCCCAAAAATAATTCTGATTGGCGGTTTTCGCCATCGCGCTAACGTTTTGTTAGCCATATCAAACTATGCTGTCATGAAACGGCTATTTCATCCTCGCGACCATGATGGGGATCACGCGCATGAACCAAAACTGCCCGCATTGTCAGGCATTAGTGATTTTGCGCAAGCTGGTTCGTAATTATGGTGATATGCCAATCCAGTGCATGATTGTGAAAATTCGTTTTTTCTGCCAACGGAACAATTAAGCAAAACCAGTGGCGGGGTGGTTCGGCGGCGCTGTCGATCCTACAAATTGGCGGTATATCTGCCAAAAATGAACCAATCAGTGCGCCTTTGCGCTTTGTCTGCCCAAATTGCACATCACCCTTGCCAGCCCGCCCTTGGCGGCGTTACCCGGCTGGCGCGCATTCTTTTAGCCGGTTGCATCGGGCTTTTCATCGGCGCGGCCGGGTTTCAATTGGAACTAACCTCTTTGGTTACGCTTAAAATGGGGTTGGCAAAGACACAGACAATATTGATCGATATTTATACGCCATCCAGAACTGGGTCAGATCGCTTTATACCGCGCTGTAAATCATCACGCTGGGAATAGATCGTTAACGACCCAAAACGCGGTCAATCGCCTTGCTTGTATAATCAACCATCGGGATAATCCGCGCATAATTCATATGGCGCGGGCCAAGAACGCCAATCGCCCCAATGATCGAACGATCATTATTCTGATAAGGCGCAATCACCAATGAACAACCAGTGCTGGCAAAAAGATTGTTTTCAGCGCCAATGAAAATTTTCACCCCATCGCCATCACGTGTTGCATCTAACAGCCGAAGCGCATTTTCGCGCGCCTCTAGCGCATCAAAAAGCCCGCGAATTTCATCAAGACCTTCAGCCGCCTGAATATCATCAAGAAGATTGGCCTGCCCACGCAAAATAAGCGCCGCATCATCACCGCCAATACCATCTGACCAGATGCCAAGCCCCTGTTCGACAAGCACTGTGGTCAGCTCGTCAAGTTCAGCCTTATGTTGGGCAATTTCATTTCGGATCAGGCTTGCCGCATGGATCATGCTGTTATTTTTCAATTTGGCATTCATATAATTCGCCGCACGCGTCATCGCTGAAGCTGGCATGCCAGCTGGTAAATCAATTAACCGGTTTTCAACCTGCCCGTCCGACCGCACCAAAACCGCCAAGGCGCGATCAACGCCGATTGGTACAAATTCAAAATGCTGTAACTCGGCCTCGCTGCTTGGCGACAAGACCAGACTGGCGCAATTCGACAGCCCCGATAGGGTTTTGCTGGTTTTATCAAGAAGCTGGTTGAGGCTAATTCCGCGCGCCGCACATTCGCTGTCAATTGACTGGCGCTGCTCTGGCGGAACATTGCGGTTAAATTCCATCAGCCCATCAACAAAAAGCCGAAGGCCGATTTCAGTTGGCACACGGCCAGCCGATGTATGCGGGGCAAATAAAAGCCCTGCATCTTCAAGATCGCTCATCTTGCTTCGGATCGATGCCGGCGAAAAGTCAAATTTACCTGATCGAGCAAGCCTGCTTGACCCAACCGGCAAACCATCTTCCAAATAGGCCGAGACCAGCTCATGGAAAATTTCCAGGCTGCGCGGTTTTAAGTCCTTTATACTGGCATCTGTCATGAAGAAAATTTAGGATAAGCCAAGCCATTTGGTCAATCGAAGAAACGAGGGATGCGGCAATTTACCTTATCCCTTTACTTCACTGGCATATCGCTTTAACCAGCTCGAACGCTCCAACAAAGGATATTTATCATGACACGCCCTTCCGGCCGCGCCATTGACGCGCTTCGCTCTGTTTCACTTGAGCCATCTGTATCACTTCATGCCGAAGGATCATGCTTTGCCAAATTTGGCAATACGCATGTACTTTGCACAGCATCAATTGACGAGCGGGTCCCCGCATTTCTGCGCAATAGCGGCAAGGGCTGGGTAACCGCTGAATATGGTATGTTGCCGCGTTCGACCCATAGCCGCATCGACCGAGAAGCGGCACGCGGCAAACAAGGTGGCCGCACTCTTGAAATTCAACGTCTGATTGGGCGCTCGCTTCGCGCTGTTACCAATCTTGGCGCACTTGGCGAACGCCAGATCAAAATTGACTGTGATGTGATTCAAGCGGATGGCGGCACGCGGACAGCCGCCATCACCGGCGCATGGGTTGCGCTGCGGATTGCCTGCGAAAGATTGCTTTTGGCAGGCGCGATCACGCAATCACCCCTAACCGGTCAGGTGGCCGCCATTTCATGCGGTATCTATCAAGGCCAAGCCGTTCTGGATCTTGATTATGACGAAGATAGCGCCGCCGAAATTGACGCAAATTTCATTCTGACCGCCGATGGCCAGCTTGTTGAAATTCAGGCAACTGGCGAAGAACATCCTTTTTCACGGGCAAGCCTGAATGAAATGCTGGATTTGGCCGAAACCGGATGCAACAGCCTGTTTGATCTGCAACGCCGTGCGGTTCGAGATGCCGGTTTTTAAAAAGCCCTAACCAAGATGAAAGATCCGATCATGACCGATCGCCAATTTACCGAAGATACGCTTGTCATTGCCACGCATAATGCTGGCAAGATGCGCGAAATTGGCGCGCTATTTGCCGGTTTTGATATTGATATTTTATCAGCTGCTGATCTTGGTCTTGCTGAACCTGATGAAACCAAAACCAGCTTTACCGGCAATGCGATCTTAAAGGCACGCGAAGCGGCCATGGCCTCGGGCAAGCCAGCACTTGCCGATGATTCGGGTTTAGCGGTAACAGCCCTTGATGGCGCCCCGGGAATCTATTCGGCACGCTGGGCTGGGCCGGATCGTGATTTCAACCTTGCCATGGATGCTGTCGAAATCGCACTTGCGAAAACCGGCTCCACGGATCACAGCGCCGAATTTATTTGTGCGCTTGCCATTGTCTGGCCAGATGGGGTTGTCGTTTGTGTCGAAGGCAAAGTGAAAGGCCAGCTTATGTTTCCGGCGCGCGGCACAATGGGATTTGGCTATGATCCGATTTTTCAGCCCGATGGTTACAAGATCAGTTTTGGCGAAATGAACCCTGATGCCAAACATACCATTAGCCATCGCGCCGACGCATTTGCGCAATTGCTAGCACGCTGTTTTGGCAAAGCCGATGGCCGGTAAAACAAAATCGGTGGGTTTTGATCAGGCTAGCAGGCCTTTTGCGCTTTATCTTCATTGGCCTTTTTGCCGCGCCAAATGCCCCTATTGCGATTTCAATTCGCATGTCAGCAATGATGTCGATACCAAGATTTTTGGCGATGCGCTTTGCACCGAGATGACCCATATGGCGTCTTTGATGCCATCACGCCCGCCCCTATCAAGCCTGTTTTTTGGCGGCGGCACGCCATCATTAATGCCGCCTGTATTGGTTGAAAGATTGATCCGCCATGCCGAAAATTTATTTGGCTTTACCGATGATATCGAAATTACCGCCGAGGCTAACCCGACCTCGGTTGAAGCTGAGGCCATGCTGGGATTTCAAAAAGCCGGCGTGAACCGCGTTTCAATGGGGGTGCAATCACTTGATGATGCCAGTTTAAAATTTCTGGGCCGCGAACATTCGGCTACCGATGCGCTGCAGGCGCTTGATAAGGTGAACAAGGCCTTTGACCGCATCTCAATTGATTTGATTTATGCGCTTCCCGATCAAAGCCCAAAAGCATGGCAAGCCATGCTTGGTCAGGCGTTATCGCTTGGGCTTGGGCATTTGTCTTTATATCAATTGACGATTGAAGCTGGAACCGTTTTTCATACAAGAAAGCGGCGTGGTGAGATGATGGCGCTTGATGATGATCGCGCTGCCGATCTTTATGAAATGACGCAGCAAATGACCAATGCCGCTGGCTTGCCGGCTTATGAGATTTCCAATCATGCAGCGCCTGGTCAGGAATGTTGGCATAATCTAACCTATTGGCAGGCTGCTGACTGGCTTGGTGTTGGGCCTGGTGCGCATGGCCGGTTTGCATTGTTTGATCCAGCTGAAAACCTTGCGATCCGCAACGCCACTGTGACAAGACGCAGTCCAGCAGGATGGTTAGATGCGGTGGCGGCAAAAGGCCATGGCATCGACGAGACGCAAATTGATTCACCGGCTGATTGGGCTAGCGAAATGGTGATGATGGGGCTTCGCCTGACAAACGGTATTGATCTTGACGTGATCGAAAATCTTTGTGGGCCATGTGATGACTGGCTTGATGGGGATGGCGTTGAACAGGCAATTACAGCTGGCTGGCTTCAGCGCATGCCAAATCAATCCAGATTAATGGCCAGTGATGATGGGCGGTTGCGGCTAAATCATATTTTGTCGACAATTCTGCGCTAACCAAACCGGCGATATAGCTCCCAAGCCAGTCCAGCGACAATTTTGACTTTTAAATCTTGTTTGGTGCCGGACGAATGATCTTGGCCTCGCCCTTATTGATTTTGCGCAATTCAAAACTGCGGATATTGCGGCCATTTGGCAGCAAGCGAAACGCCCCGCTATAGCCTTGAAACCCGCTATTGCTGACAAGCTGTTTTGACCAATCGCGATGATTTGATTTTGCCAAAGCCGCGACAAGCGCCATCGCATCAAACCCCACCCGCGCCAACTGGCCTGCCGGTTCTGCCCAGATTTCAGTCCAGTCAGCATCGAAACGCGCATCAAGATTGCTTGGCCGTGTTGAAAACAGCCCGCCTTGAAGCGATGGTTCGACCAAAAGCTGATGTTGATTCCATAAGGCATTGCCAAGATAAAGCGCGCGATCAGGCCCAACATCATAAAAGGCAAGAACCGGCGCGGTGCGAAGCGAAAAAGCTGGATCACCAGCAAAAATCACCGCATCAAACGGGCTGTCGGCAAGTGGCGCTTCATCAATTGGCGCGGTGTAGCGGGTAAAAGCGCGAATGGCATCTTTCAGATTGGTTTCATCAGCAAGTTCATCATCGCTTAGCACGCGCACCGCTTCGGGCGTTAACCCAAAATCAGCCAAACGTTGGCTTGCATGCGTCAATAGACGCTGCCCAAAAAGCGAATCTTGCGCAATCAAGGCAAAGCGACGCTTTACCCGTGCTGACCGCATGACCAAGCAAAACATCAAGCTGCTGTTCGGGAAGATAGCCCATCAACCAGCGATCGGCACTGGCAACATCGACATTATTTGACAGCAATAGCATTAGTGGCCGCGAGCGACCATCACGAAGCTGATCGGTGACAGCGCGTGCTTGCGTCACCGCATCGGTGAAAAGCGGGCCAATGAAAATATCCACATCACTATTCAAGCCGGTCATTGCCGCATTGCCAGCGGTTTCACCACCCTTTGTGTCGAGAAATAAAATCTCAATCTTGGGATTGTTGATTTTGAATAATGCCATTTCAACGCTTCGCCGGATTTCCATGCCAAGGGCTGCATATTCACCACTTAACGGCACTAAAAGCCCAACACGAATAACCCCATCACCTTTTGGCGGCATCTCAAAAACCGGCTCAAAACTTTGCGGCCGAATCCGGCTTGATAAAAGCGCAAAAGCCGCATCAAGCGCATCATCACTTAGCGATGGATCAGGGCCAATCGGTATCGTTGACTCAGTGGTTTCAATCACTTTATCATCGGTTTGAAATTGCCAGATGATCGAATCCATGATCGCATTTGCCGCGGCAAGATCGGTTGTGCTGTCCTGACCAGGTTTTTTTGCATCAGAGGGGCTATCTGGAGAAGATCTGTCTGGCGCCGTCCGATTAATTGCTGATCTGGTCTTGGTCTGATGATTCGGCTAAGCCTGGTTTTGATATCGTTGGTTTTGGTACCGGTGATTTTGGCACGGGTGACGCTTGTTGAATTTGTGATAACGAGGCTGTTTTTGTTGTTGCCAGGAATAGATGATGACGGCATCGTTGCCGGCTGGCAGCCAGCAAGTGCGATCATTGCGACAGCCGCAATCAATCCTTTGGTCTGCCGCCAACATGGCTGACAATCCATAATCAAGCTTTGGCCTGATTGGTTTATCCGGTCATTTTCAAACATAGTTCGCATATCCAAAACATCTTACCAAATTTTGGCATTTTTTTGTTCAGCTTTCATACAAATTTCAGCCACGCTTTCCCAAAAGATGCCTCAAGGCTTGCTCACATTTTACCATGACGGCTTTCGCCAAGCTTGTCATTATCGCAAATTCTGATTCGGCATCATTCCCAATCAAACCATGATTGTCTTGCATTATGCGCTTGTGAGGCGTCTTGCCATCGCCCTATACTGGCAGCCTTATCCATGCAATTCAGGCGGCCAAAATCATGACGCAAAGCGCGGGACAATTGGTGGTCATCGCAACACCGATTGGCAATCTTGGCGATTTATCGCCGCGCGCGGCCGAATGGCTGCAAAAAGTCGATATTCTGGCATGTGAAGATACCAGAATGACGCGCAAATTACTGACGCTAACCGGTTTGCGTACAGCGGCAAAATTCATGCCCTATCATGATCATAACGGGCAAACCATGCGGCCAAAGCTGCTTGAAGCCTTGCAAAGCGGCAAGATAATTGCGCTTGTAAGCGATGCTGGTACACCGCTGGTTTCTGACCCCGGATACAAGCTTGTTACCGCTTGCCATGATGCGGGGATTTCGGTCATGGCAATTCCCGGACCAAGCGCTGTTCTGGCTGGTCTGGCCGCCGCAGGCCTGCCAAGTGACCGGTTTTTATTTGCTGGATTTGTGCCAAATAGCCAGAAAGCCGCAAAAACGGCCTTTCGCGAATTTGCCAATCTTAGCGTGACAAGCATCTGGTTTGAATCACCGCGCCGTCTTGGTGCCAGCTTGCAAATCATGCATGAAATATTCGGTGATCGGCTGGCCGTGGTTGCCCGCGAATTAACCAAATTGCATGAATCCTATCACCGCGACACGCTGGCGCTGCTTGCCGAATTTTATCAACAAGCCACACCACCCAAAGGCGAAATTGTCATTCTGGTTAGCGGCATGACGGCAAGCGATAATACATTCGACACCGCCAAATTAACCGCAATGCTGCGCGAAGAAATGCAGGCAACCAGCCTTCGTGATGCGGTACAGACGGTCAGCCAGATTTCCGGCCAATCACGGAAAATCATCTATTCATTGGCCATTGATCTTGACAGGGGAAATTGATCGCTAGCCAAATAGCGCCATGACCGTAAAGCCGAAGTCAAACCATCAGCACCACAAATTAGCCGAAAACCGCGGTCGGTTTGCCGAATTCAAAGTGCGCTGGTTTTTATGGTTCAAGGGCTATCGGCTCATTGCCCAACGATGGCGTTGCTCCGCTGGAGAAATTGATCTGATTTTGCGGCATCGCAATCGTTTGATTTTTGCCGAAGTCAAATATCGCCAACATGGCATGACCGACCAGATTTTATCGCGCCGCCAGCAACAGCGCATCACCAAAGTGGCATCATTATTCCTTGCCAAGAATCCGACATTCACAACTTTTGATTGCCAATTTGATTTCATCATCATGCAAGCTGAAAAAACTTTGGGATTGGCAAGATTGCCCATATTCATAATGCATGGTGATTTGCCGCAAATGACCTTGACCGATGATTCGCAAAGCGTCACATTAGGGGGATTAGAACTCAAGCGATTAGGAATGCACATATGCCAGCTATTCGTCAGGCGCGTTTCGTGCCAACTGCCATTTTTCTCTTGCTTGCGAGCGTTAGCCTTTCGGGATGCGCCAGTGCCGTTATTGGCATTGGAACGGCTGCCGTTGCTGCCTCAAAAACCGAAAAAGGGTTTTCCACGTCGGTTGCTGATACCCAAATCCGTGCCAAGCTGACCGACCGGTTTATCAAAAGCGACTTTTCGCTTTTGACCGCGGCTGATGTCTCGGTAAATGATGGGGCGGTTCTGCTGACTGGTAAGGTGAAAACACCTAAAGAAAAAGTATTGGCAACAAAATTGACATGGGAAGTTCGCGGGGTTCGCGAAGTGGTCAATGAATTGCAGATTACCGATTCATCCTCGATCAAGGATATTGCCAAGGATCTTGCAGCAAGCGCGACCTTGCGCACCAAGCTCATCACCGATAGTGGTATTTCGTCACTGAATTTCAGCATTGATGTTGTCAATGGCACAGTCTATCTATCAGGCGTTGCCGCAAATGCTGACGAGATGAACCGTGTGGTTGCGCATGCGCGTGATGTTCGCTTTACCCAGCAGGTGGTGAATTACATCATCCTACAAACCGACAAGCGGCTTTAATTCAACCGATGGGTCTTTCAATTGCCATTCAGATGGACCCGGTCGAAACGCTTCACATCGCCGGAGACACAACTTTTGCGCTTGGTCTTGAAGCGCAAAAACGCGGCCATAGCCTGTGGTATTATACAGCTGACAAGCTAAGCTTGAATGAGGGCATCATTACCGCCCGCGGGCAGGATGTCACCTTTTATGATCAGGCTGGCGCGCATTTTAAAACCGGCGCAATCGAAACACGGCCTTTGCAGGAATTTGACGTCATTTTGATGCGGCAAGATCCGCCATTCGATATGGCTTATATCACCGCAACACATTTGCTGGAAATGCTTGGCCCGCAAACCATGGTTGTCAATAATCCGGCCGAAGTCCGAAACGCACCGGAAAAGCTGCTTGTCACGCTTTATCCCGATTTGATGCCAGCAACATTGATCAGCCGTGATCCGGAAACGATTATGGCGTTTCGCCAGAAACATGAAGACATCATCATAAAGCCGCTATTTGGCAATGGTGGCGCTGGCGTTTTCCGATTGCAGCCAAATGATCAGAATTTAAGCTCGCTTCTGGAAATGTTTTTTGGTGCCAGCCGCGAACCGGTCATGGTTCAGGCCTATCTTCCTTCGGTTCGTGATGGTGATAAGCGCGTCATTCTGGTTGATGGTGGAGCGGTTGGCGCGGTCAACCGGATTCCAAATGAAGGCGAAGCCCGGTCAAATTTCCATGTTGGTGGCAGCGCGGCCAAAGCCGAATTAACCGATCGTGATCTGGAAATCTGTGCCGCCATTGGCCCCGAATTGCGCTGCCGCGGCTTGTTGTTTGTCGGTATTGATATCATTGGCGATTATATGACTGAAATCAATGTAACCTCGCCAACCGGCATTCGCGAAATCCAGCGTTTGTCGGGCATTGATATTGCAGCGCTGACATGGGATGCGATTGAACGCAAACACCCTACCAATGCAAGCAACGGCATCGCCAGGTAAGCCAAGGCTTCGGCAAGTGTGGCACGGCCAACCTTCTCATCACCAGCAAGATCGGCAATCGTGCGCGAAACCCGCATGATTTTATGATAGGCACAAGCCGATAAATTCACCTGATCAATTGCCGTTCGCAGCAGATCTTGGGCCGCATTATCCATCATGATTTGCTGATTGAGCTGGTCAATGCCGATATGGGCATTGGCACGCATGATCCCTCGGTTGCGAAGCACACCAAATTGACGCGCAGCAGCCACCCGCGCGACAACAATCTGGCTTGATTCACTGCTTGCTTCTTTCAGCAAAACACCGGCGCTGATCTCAGGCACTTCAATGATCAAATCAAAACGATCCATCATCGGCCCAGAAATTTTGGCCTGATAGGTTTGATCGCAGGCTGGTGCCCTACTACAGGCACGCGCCGGATCGCCAAGATAGCCACAGCGACAAGGATTCATTGCCGCAATAAGCTGAAACCTGCTAGATAGGTGACATGTGATTGGCGCGAGCAACGACAACCGATCCAGTTTCAAGTGGTTGGCGAAGCGAATCGAGAACAAGCGTGAAAATTCAGCCAGCTTTCAAGAAACAAAACACCATGATTCGCCAAAGAAATTTTTTGCCTAGCTGGTGCCATTTTGGGCGTTGGCGGATGCAAAACCTGGCGGCCATGAATATGATTGACCAAATCGGTCAGGCTAGGCGGGGCGATGATCGACAAGCCTTTGGCCCATGCAGCTTCACTGCCGCAATCATGCGGGCAAATCAGATCGCGGCCATCCGCCACTGCGTCAATTGCCGCTGGCAGAACACCTGATACTGGCTGCATTACACCATCAAACGCCAATGCCGCCCGCACACGTTCGCGCGTTTCAGCCACAGCCATATCAGCAAGCCCAACAATCGCCATAGCAGGCAAGCCATTGGCAATATGAATCTGAAACATGAAGGCAATCGTTTCAATGCCCCAAAATGCGATCGTATGAATTTATTCGTGCATTGATATCGACCCGACAGATCATCCAAAAGGATCAGGTACCGATTGTGTCGGGAAATATTTTTGGTTTCAAGTATATTGAAAAAACAGCGTTTAACCGGAAATCGTCGCTGATATGTCCATAATTTAGCAATGCTCTAAAGCTGGGATTTTGCCAAAACCAATGGCCCAACAGGCGCACCACCAAGAACATGCATATGAAGATGTGGCACCTCTTGATGGCTGTCCAAACCGGTATTGGAAATCACCCGATAGCCGGTTTTGCTAATGCCGGTTAATTCGGCAACACGGTGAATGGCTTTGGTAAAGGCGGCCATTTCCACCGCGCTGGCAGTCGCCGCAAAATCGGCCCAGTTACAATAAGCACCTTTTGGAATCACCAAAATATGAACAGGTGCCTGCGGGTTGATATCGGCAAAGCTGAGCGTGTGTTCATCTTCGTCAATTTTCTGGCACGGGATTTCGCCACGGAGGATTTTGGCAAAAATGTTATTGCTATCATAGGTCATGGTTACAGCGCTTTATGATAATAATATCCCAGAACATAGGCGCCATTGACCTTGGCGTAATGATCATTTGTCGCATAGCATTTGAAATTACGTGCCTCAAATGACTGGATGGCGCGATCCTGCGTTGCGCGTACATCAAGATTGATCATCAAAAACCCTTCGGATTTTGCCAGCGCTTCTGCTTCGGCAACAATCATTTGCGCCAGGCCATGGCCACGCGCCCAAGGGGCAACAAAGAATGTTGTCAATTGGCAGGAAAATTTCTGGGCTTCGTTGTTTTTTGGCGGACGCACAATCTGACAGCTGCCAGCAATCACCTTATCAAGACGTGCCAGAATCAAATGCCGGTCAGGGATCATCTGCACCCCGCGCCAGTAATCTTCCATCACCGATTTTGGTGGCGGCGACAACCAGCCAAAACCACCACCGGCAAGAATTGCCGCTTCAGCCGCATCACTCAATTCATGAATATCGCGTTCGGTTAATTGATCAACCGTTTCGACAGACAATTTGGCAATGTGATCACGAAGAATTTCAGGTGTCATTTGTCTTTCCTTTTTGGCAAGCCGATGAGGCGCGGCACAGGCACGGTCGCTTTAAGCTTTGAATACAGCCGACGGCAACAGGGGGAAATAGGCACTAAACTTATAAGGTCGACCCAGTTGTTCTAGCACAAAAAAGATTTTTCACCAATTGACGCCACTTCACAGTTTCGTGGAGCATCACAAAATCGAGCTAAGATGCGGTGAGCCGTTCAATTTCATCAATGAATTGCTGGCATTCAGTTGCTGACAGACGGTTGATATTCTGCGCCAAAAGGTTGGCAAGATACACCGCTTCAGCAGTTTGATTGCGAACATCAATCGATGGTTTTGGGTGCGACAGGCTAGCCAGCCGTTTCAATTCTTCAGCATCATCCCAAATCACCCCAAGCCAAACACATATCTGATCAACAACAACTGGCGATGGTTGGCCACGCGCACCGGTTTCAAGCGCCGATATATAGGCTTTGGAAACACCTAAAAATTCGGCTTGCTGTTGCTGGGTCAGGCTTTTCTGGCGTCGCCATTCGCGCATTTTCAAGCCAAAGGGCGTCATCGCTATCGGCTCCGTTTGCGGCGCAATAACACGTATAGCGCACCGCTGCCGCCATCATGTGGACGCGCCTCGGCCAAGGCCAGAATATGCGGCGACAAAGGTTGGCGTTTTAACCAATCGGGAACATGGCCGCGAAGAATACCCGCCCCTTTACCAGTAATAACAAGAACGCAGCGGCATCCATCGCGCGCCGCCGTTTCGATAAATTGCGCTAACCGGCTTTCGGCGCGTGCCGCGGTTAGGCCATGTAAATCAAGCCGCCGGTCAACCGGCACATCACCCCGAAAAAGCCGCCGCTGGGTACGTCCATCAATACCGGCCCGTTCGCCTTGACGCAAATCAACAGGAATGGCTTTTTTGACTGATGCTGATGATGTTGGGGCAATCGGCGGTCGTGCGGGTTTGACTGGCTGTTTCTGCATGCGGCCAGACAGTTTTGCCACAGGCGTGGCCAAATGATCAGTCTGCGCAAAAATCGCTGCAAATTCAGCCAAGTCAACGGTCGATTTTAGCGGTTTAACCTCGGTGATCACCCGTTGCCATAAAACCGTATCATCGTCTAATTTGATAATGCGTTTCTTAGGCATGTTGGGCCTCAATCAGTCTTCAGCGGACTCGGACTCAGTCTCGACCAGTTTCCAGTTTGGATCAGATAGGGTCAAATCGCGTTCGAATGTCCAGATATCGGTAAATTCACGCGCACCCGAGTCATCTGCCTCAATCACTTCATCATTTTCATCCTTGGCAATGCGTGTTTGCACCGAATGAAAATGCACGGTGATGCTGGCAAGCTGATCAATGATTGAAATATTTAAGATGCTGGCTTCACGAATATCATCCAAAGTGATGACAAGGCTTTCTTTGGCCTTTGCCCGCGCTTGGATCGATGCGGTAAAGCTTTGCAAAAGATCATAGCCCAATAGCCGTTTCAACTGGGTGAGATTGCCTTCGGCATAAGCGGTCAAAATCATTTCAAAAGCGGCGCTGGCACCGTCAAGAAACTGCTTTTCATTAAAGCTGCGATCAATCTTGCGCATCGCATCAAGCCCGTGAAGCGCAACCGGTGCTTCGTCTGCAGCCTTGGGATGCAATGGAATAGGTTCATTGTCATTCTCGGTGTCTTCAAACCGGTTTACGCGGCTTTCATCTTGCGGCTGTTCATAGCCCGTGCGCTGGCCAAGAACCGACCGAAGGCGCAGCACTAAAAGAACAGCGATAACAGCAAAAATGATAATATCTATGAATTGCAACTGAGCCCCCATCTAAGGTTTTATATTGGCATTATTTAACATGATTGAGTCTTTTGCCAATGCCGTCATAATATAGATGGCATATGTAGGGTATTAAATCCAGATGCAGCCTGAAATTGTCGTCAAAAATTACCAAAAACCGCCTAAGGGATAGGTCAAATGGGACTAATCATTATTCTTGGCTTGCTAATCTGGGGATGGGCCGAAATGTCCGCCTTTATTTATATTGGCAGTGAAATCGGCGGTTTATTGACACTTTTGGGGGTGTTTGTAACGGCAATTTTTGGCATTGCACTTCTCAAACGTCAGGGTCTATCGGTTTTAAGCCGGATTCAAGCTGATCTCGCCAAAGGACGTGCCCCTGTCACCTCAATCGCTGATAGTATTTCTATGGTAGTTGGTGGCGCATTAATGTTGATACCCGGCTATGTCACCGATGCGATTGGGCTTTTGCTGTTTTTACCCGGAATTCGCACGCTTGCTGGTGTCTATTTGCTGCAATGGATGGCCAGAAGCAAACGCTTTACCGGCTTTACCAATATTGGCAGCGGGCCTTTTGGCAATGCCGCATCAGGCAATCCAGCATCCGGCACCGCTGGACATCAGCATAACCCCTTTACCAAGCAACAGCATAAAAAAAGGGAGGATGATGATATCATTGAGGGCGAATTTGAAGAACGGCCGGATCAAGATCACCAGATTGGTGAAAGAAAGGTCGCAAGCCCTGAACCACAAGTCCTGAAACCAATGTCCTGCGATGGTGCGGCAAGATCCGGCCTGAAGCGTCCTTTTTGACATGGTTGTTTTCAAGTGGTTATTTGTGCTAGTAGCTGCGTTCAAATTGATATGCGCAATCTGATCATAGATCTGTTCAACATGCGCAAAGCCACTCCGGAGATAATCATGGCCAAAGATACCAAAAAATCAAAAAAACCTGCCACCGCCGAGAATGGCAGCACACAGCCGTCCAGTGATGACGCAAATACCGCCCGCCAGATTGTCGTTCATGCGCAATATATCAAGGATTTATCTTTTGAAAATCCAAATGCGCCGCGCGTTCTCATCGAAGGCGCAAGCCAGCCTGATGTTGAAATCACCGTTAATGTTGGCGCCCAGCTTCTTGGCGATAATCAATATGAAGTGACATTGAATCTGGCAGCCAAAGCCACCGCAAATGACACCGCATTATTTTTAGTCGATTTAACTTATGCTGGTCTGGTCTCGCCACAAGGCACACCCAATGATGAAATCAACGCTTTGATCATGATTGAGGCCCCACGCCTGTTATTTCCATTTGCGCGCGCGATTATTTCAGATTGCACCCGCGATGGCGGCTTTATGCCTTTAAATATCCAGCCAGTCGATTTTGTTGCTGTTTATCAGCATAATCTGGCGCAGCAGGCAGCCGCCCAAACCAATAATTAAAATCATTTCCCGATCGGGCTAGGCATCGCCAATCAAGCTAGACGTCATTTTGCCAGATTGGGTTTTTTAACTCTTCCAAAAATTTTGCATGCGCCTTCAACTCTTCAGCGGTTGGCGCATGCGCCCGAATGGGCCGCATTGGCTTGGCATCAAGATGAAAACTTGGGTCGGGTCAATGCTGTTTGGCACGCCCTGATCGGCGGCTTGGGTCTGGCTGTCTGAATCCAGTGACAAACCCGGTTGCCGCCCCCCCAGCAATTCAATATAGACCGCTGCCAAAAGATCGGCATCAACCAAGGCGCCATGAAGGTCACGATGGCTATTGTCAATTTCAAACCGGCGGCATAGCGCATCGAGATTGGCCTGCGCGCCAGGAAATTTCTTGCGTGCCATCATCAATGTATCAATTGATTGCGCCATTGGCAGAACTGGCCGAGTCAAGCCGTTTCAATTCAGCATTAAGAAAACCCATATCAAAGCTGGCATTATGGATGACCATCGGATCATCACCGACAAAGCCCAGAAATTCGTCAACAATATCGGCAAAAACGGGTTTATCAGCCAGAAAATCGCTGGTGATGCCATGAACCGCAACCGCACCATCATCAATTTCGCGTTCAGGATTGATATAGAGATGCAATTTGCGACCTGTTGGCAGATGATGCATCAATTCCAAAGCGCCAATTTCAATAATACGGTGCCCATCACGCGGGCTAATGCCGGTGGTTTCGGTATCAAGAGCAATTTCACGCATATTCTTATCACTTTCTGCGGGCTAGGATTGGGCTTGGACAATGCCGATCATAGGCACATGAATCGCGGCAAGCCATTTGATTAAGTCCTGTCGGGTCGCATCGGGTTGGAGATCTGAATCAAGACATAGATCAGCCCGCTTTTTTTTCTCATCAACGGGCATTTGCGACGCTAAAATAGCCGCAAGCTTGGCTGGCGTCATACCAGCGCGTGCCAAGGCGCGTTTGGCCGTTGTTGCTGCGCTGGCATGAACCACGATGATATGATCACAAACAGCATCGCCGCCAGTTTCAAACAATAATGGCACATCCAAGACAACCGCCGGTGCCGCGATGGCATGGTACTTGTCCAAAAACGCATCTCGATGCTGGCGCACAAGCGGATGCAGAATCGATTCAAGCTGTTGTCGTGCCTGCGGCCGCGCAAAAACATAATTACCAAGCGCCTGCCGGTTAATACCCTTTTCCAAATTGCCAATATCATATCCAGCTAAATCGGGTTTGAATTCAGCCAAAATCGCATCAACCGCCGCCCCATGCGGCAAAAGCAATTCATGAACAGCCGCGTCAGCATCATGAATAGCAATGCCAAGATCACGAATCCAGCCAGCAACCGTTGATTTTCCTGCCGCAATCGAGCCTGTCAGACCAATGATCTTCATTGGCGGTTTTCCATTGTTTTCAAGCCATGTTCACGCAAAATGCCAAGCAATTCGAGAAGCGGAAGCCCAAGAATGGCAAAATGACAGCCATCAATCCGCGATAATAGCTGGGCGCCAAGATTTTCGATTTGATAGCTTGCTGGCGAGCTAAAAGCTGCCTCACCAAGCCGATCGAGATAGGAATCAATAAAGCCCTCATCAAGGTGGCGCATGGTGATTTTGGCAATCGCCAGATGATGCCAGATCCGCTCGCCATGGCGGTATAAAACAGCGGCGCTGAATAATTGATGTGTTTTACCTGACAAGGCCATTAGCTGCGCCTTGGCCATGGCGTGATCCCGCGGTTTACTGTAAATCACCTCATCACAAGATAATATCTGATCACAGCCCAAGACATAGGCTGGCGCTGAGGCGATTTCGAGCGCCAGACGCTGCACCGCAGCGGCGGCTTTCATTTCGGCAAGCATAATGGCGATATCGCCAACTGGAACCGCTTCAGCGCTTGCTGAAGCGCGAACCGACGCTTCATCAATCGCAACCGGGTAGCAACGATAGCCAAGGCCAGCATCATGCAGAATTTTGGCGCGAGTGCTGCTTGCCGATGCCAGCACCAGATTGCCAGCTGGTAATTGCACAAAAGCAGAAAGCGTCATGATCGAGCCTCAGTCCATTTTGTGTAATATTGCAAAATTGCTGCGGCCGTTTCTTCAACCGATCGGCGGGTGACGTCAATCACTGGCCAGCCATTACTGGTAAAAAGTCGCCTTGCATTGCGCACTTCCTCAGTGATCTGGTCAATATCGGCGTAATCTTCATTATCTTTATCCTGCATCGCTGCCTGTCTTGTCCGACGAATCTGGCTAAGACGTTTTGGGTCATTTGTCAGCCCAACAACAAATAAATCCAGCTCATCAAGATAATGCTGGGGAAAAGGCACTTTGGGGACAAGCGCGTAATTGGCAACCTTATAGCCACGATGTGCAAGATACATTGATGTTGGTGTTTTCGAGGTGCGCGAAATACCAACAATCAGCATATCAGCCTTTTTCAAATTGCCCATATTCATGCCATCATCATGGCTGACAGCAAAATCAACAGCCGCCATACGCACAAAATAAGCAGTATCAAGACGGCGCTGGCCACCTGGCAGATTAGTCATCGCCTGCCCAAGAACAGTGGTCAGCATATTCACCACCGGATCGAGAACCGAGACGGCAGGAACGCCCTTGTTGCGGCAGGTTTTTTCAATGCTGGAGCGCAAATTCTGATCAATGATACTCATCAGCAAAATGCCTGGATTACGATCAAGGCCTTCGAAAAGCGCCTCTAAATGCGCTGGCGTTCGCACCAAGGTCCAGACATGTTCGATTGTTTTGACATCGGCAAATTGCGCAAGACAAGCACGCGCAACCTGATGAACCGTTTCGCCGGTTGAATCTGAAACAAGATGAATATGTAGGGTTTGTTCTGGCATCGCCTAACAAGATGTAGCTAGAAATCACCAATTTGTCATCAATTTACATCGCCATAAGGCTAATAATCTTGCTATCATAGAAGATGATATTTTGACGATCAAACCAGCTGATAAGGCTGTGCGTAATTCTTGCCGCATTGGGGATTATTTTTCAAAAACGACCAACTATTGCCGGTTATACACAATTTCACAGCTTTCATACACATTGGGATAAGTTAACCCGCCTTACTTGGTTATCGCGTGGATAAACAACCAAACCATTGAAAGAATGAGCAGAAAAACACAATATGATTAGATAAAGCTCTGGATAACATTTGAATAACAGTAAAGATGTGGTTACACACAGGTACTACTAAAACAACAACCTTTTTTTAATATATATATATGTTAGAGAACAGAATGCCAGACCAGTTATTCCTTTCAACCCTCCAAGGCGTAAAATCACGCACAACACCAATCTGGATGATGCGTCAAGCTGGCCGCTATCTCGAAGAATATCGAAAGATACGCGCAAGCCAGAAAGATTTTATTTCTTTTGTCTTAATCCTGAACAAGCATCAGCTGTCACCTTGCAACCCATTGCTCGTTATGGGTTCGATGCAGCGATTATATTTTCAGATATTCTGATGATACCGTGGGCGATGAACCGCAATGTAAGGTTTAAAACTGGTATTGGGCCCTTGCTTGATGCAATGGAACAGCCTGATGATATTGATGCTTCTTGTCTTAATGGTTTAAGCCAGAAATTAGCACCTGTTGGACAAGCATTGACTTTAACCCGACCTGCTTGCCGCCTGAAACAACATTAATTGGATTTGCTGGTGCGCCTTGGACTTTGATTACCTATATGGCCGAAGGTGGTACATCGCGTGATTTTTCCAAAGCACGGCAATGGGCGTGGCAAAATGCAAAAGCTTTGGATGGTTTATTAGATATTCTGATTGATGCAACGATTTCGTTTTTATCGCTTCAAGCACAATCAGGTGCGCAAGCATTGATGCTTTTTGACAGCTGGGCAAGTGCAGTGCCAGCAGCGCAGCGTGATTGGCTTGTAATAAACCCGCTTGCGCCATCGTTGAAGGGGTTCGCAAAAACGGACATAACCAGCCAATTATTGGCTTTCCAAAGGGTATTGGTGAAGGTTTGATTCGTTATGCAGCTGAAAGTGGCGTTGACGCGATTGGTCTTGACCATGGGGTTGATCCGGTATGGGCTGGACAAAATTTACCAGCAAAAATGCCAGTACAAGGTAATCTTGACCCATTAAGCTTGCTGAATGCCGGCACCGAAATGTTTCGGGATATTGATCATATCCTTGACGCGTTCCACGATCGCCCTCATATCTTCAATCTTGGACACGGCATTACCCCACCAACGCCGGTGGAAAATGTACAGAAAATGATTGATCATATTCGCAACCGGTAGGACAGATCCATGAGCTATGAAATTATTAAATCGCTTCATATCATTTCAGTCATTTCATGGATGGTTGGATTGTTATATTTGCCAAGATTGTTTGTGTATCATGCTGATGCGCCAACCGGATCAGTTCAAGCTGAAACTTTCAAAGTAATGGAACGCCGGTTGTTAAAAGCGATTATGACGCCAGCGATGATTGCTAGTTTTATTTTTGGTCTTTGGATGTTGGCGTTGAATCCTGAATTATTCAGTGAGCCTTGGTTCCATGTAAAATTTGCCGCGGTGTTTTTAATGGCTGGCGTTCATGGGAAATTTTCTAAGATGCGGCGTTTATTGGAAAATGATGAAAAGCCTCTATCTTCAAAAGCCTATCGGATTTGGAATGAGGTACCGACCGTTTTAATGATTATTATTGTTGTTATGGCTGTTGCCAAACCAATCTGAATGTGACAAAAGACGTGAATTCAATATCAGTAAGAGTTTCACAATCCAGCTTTATTGACTTTTCTGGTTAACACCCCCAAGATGACAACATCTGCTGCGTACCCATCGCGTTTTTTGTCAGCTTATTTTCCCCTTCAGAGTAAAATCATGCATTTACAGGAACTCAAAGCGAAGTCTCCAGCCGATCTTTTGGCCTATGCTGAAGAATTGGAAATCGAAAATGCCAGTACGCTTCGCAAACAGGATATGATGTTTGCGATTTTGAAGCAGCTTGCCGATAATGAAGTTGCAATCTATGGCAGCGGCGTTCTTGAGGTTCTGTCAGATGGTTTTGGGTTTTTACGCGCGCCTGAATCAAACTATTTGCCCGGCCCTGATGATATTTATGTCTCGCCAAGTCAGGTACGCCGGTTCAGCCTTCGCACTGGTGACACGGTTGAAGGCGAAATTCGCGCACCCAAAGATGGTGAGCGCTATTTTGCCCTGTTAAAAGTTGAAACAATCAATTTTGAAGAGCCAAATGCGGTTCGCCACCGGATTAATTTCGATAATCTGACGCCGCTTTACCCTGAAGAGAAATTAACCCTCGAATTACCGTTTAATCCGGATAAAAAAGACAATACCCCACGCGTGATTGATTTGATCTCGCCAATGGGCAAAGGCCAGCGTGGTTTGATCGTTGCGCCGCCGCGTACCGGTAAAACAATGATGCTTCAAAGCATCGCGCATGCGATTTCTGAAAATCATCCCGAAGTCTATCTGATCGTTCTATTGATTGATGAACGGCCAGAAGAAGTAACCGATATGCAGCGTTCGGTTCGCGGTGAGGTGATTTCGTCAACCTTTGACGAGCCAGCATCCCGACATGTGCAAGTCACTGAAATGGTTATTGAAAAAGCAAAACGTCTTGTCGAACATAAGCGTGATGTGGTGATTTTGCTTGATTCAATTACCCGTTTGGCGCGCGCCTACAACACGGTTGTGCCATCATCGGGTAAGGTTCTAACGGGTGGTGTTGATGCAAACGCATTGCAGCGGCCAAAACGCTTTTTTGGTGCCGCGCGGAATATTGAAGAAGGCGGGTCTTTGACAATCATTGCTACTGCCTTGATCGAAACTGGATCACGGATGGATGAAGTGATCTTTGAAGAATTCAAGGGTACCGGTAATAGCGAGGTGATTCTTGATCGCAAGCTGTCTGACAAGCGCACCTTCCCAGCGATTGATATCACCAAGTCGGGAACACGCAAAGAAGAGCTTCTTGTCGATAAGGGAACGCTTGCGAAAATGTGGGTGCTTCGCCGTATTCTGATGCAGATGGGGCCAGTTGACGCGATGGAATTTCTTGTTGATAAGCTAAAGAATTCAAAGAGTAACGATGAATTCTTTGATCATATGAACAGCTAGTCCTAAGCTGGCGTTCGCGGCACTATTCGCCTCTAATCTCAATAAATCACCTTTGCGCGCCAGATTATCTGGATGGGTTGGGTGATGGTCACTTCCCCCACCATAATTTCCAAGACTGCCATCAGCGCGAACAACGCGGTGACAAGGATAGATAATTGGGATTGGATTGCTGGCACAGGCTGAACCGGCAGCGCGTGCTGCCTTTGGGTTTCCCGCCAAAGCGGCAAATTCGCCATAGGTCATTACGGTTCCATAGGGAATTTGTGCCATCACCTCAAGCCATTTTTTGCCAGTGGCACTTTTGCCAGCGGGAGCAAGCGGAAGGTTAAATTGGTGAAGGTGGCCGGCGAAAAAAGCTTCAAGCTGGCTTTTTGTTTCACGTGAAACATTGTCCGGATGATCGCTGTCGTCCCAACCAGTTTGGTTCCAATCAAGCCGGATCAGGCTTTGGCCGTTGCTAATGGGCCGAATCCAGCCAAAATCAGTTTTAAAGCTAGTGAAATAAAGCGTCTCAAGATGTCCAGTGATTTGGGGCATAATCTCTCCTTTGGTTACTGTTGAGACAACCGCCAGTAACGGACATGAAAAAGAGACTTGTTGTCGGCTGTCTTTCGCTTAGGAAAACCCTATCAGAGAATGGAATTATTGAAAAGATTATGAGCCAAGCCGGATATAAAACGATTTTTGCCATTGCGACCCCACCTGGCCGGTCAGCCATTGCGGTGATCCGGATCAGTGGTCCTTTGGCCGGCGATGCACCAGCGTTATTTGGCGCGGCCTGTCCGTCGGCTGGGCAATTTTCGGTGGCGCGGCTGGTTCTGGATCAACGGGTGATCGATCAGGTGATTCTGCTTTTTATGAAAGCGCCATTTTCAAGCACTGGCGAAGATGTTTGTGAAATCCATTGTCATGGCAGCCGCGCCGTTATTGATGTGTTATTGGCGCGCCTTGGCGCCGAAGATGGCTTTTCAATGGCGCAGCCGGGCGAATTTACCCGCCGCAGCTTTATGAATGGGAAAATGGATTTATCCGGCGTTGAAGGGCTTGCCGATCTGATCGAGGCGGAAACCGCAACCCAATTGCATCAGGCTTGGGCGCAGATCGATGGGGCATTGCGCGCGCCAGTGATGGCATGGCGCGGTGAATTGGTGGCATCGCTGCCCAGCTCGAAGCCTTGATTGATTTTGCTGATGAGGATTTGCCAGCTTCGGTCGAAGGTGCTTTGCGAACAAGTACCGGTGATTTGCAGTCGGCTTTGGCAAGTCACCTTGATGATGGTGGTGCGGGGGAATTGGTTCGTGATGGCGTGACCATTGCCTTGATTGGGCCAGTAAATGCTGGAAAATCAACGATTTTAAACGCTTTGGCTGGACGTTCGGCGGCGATTGTTTCAGATGAAGCTGGCACAACGCGCGATATTATCCAGATCCGGCTTGATCTAGGCGGCGTTCCTGCGACGATCTTGGACACGGCTGGTATTCGTGATGAAAGCGGCAAAATCGAGGCTGAAGGCATCCGGCGATCGGTCGAGGCCGCCGGATTTGCCAATCTGGTTTTGGTGATCTTGGATGGCAGTGACCCAGCTTGGCCAGCGGCACGCGACAAGATTGATCAGCTGACCAGCCAGCCAAAATTCTATATTCTCAATAAGGCTGATCAGGGTTTATCAGCAGCAAATGACGCGGCATCTGGTCAAATGATGTCGATATCGGCGAAAGCGCCTGCTGATATCGAAAGATTGATGGAAAAATTGGCCAAATTGCTGGTGCCGTTAAACCATGCTGATGCAAGTGTGATTATCACCCGTCAACGACACCGCCACGCCATGCAGGAAGCGCATGATGCTTTGGGCCGCGCGCTGGGTCATGATTTCCAGCATGCGCCTGAAATGGCGGCTGAAGATTTCCGCGTTGCGGCAGTGGCGCTTGGCCGGATTACTGGCGAAATTGATGTTGAAGAACTTTTGGGAAGCATCTTTTCGGCCTTTTGTATTGGAAAATAGGCAAAAACGCGGCATAACAGCTTTTATGAGGCAATCCTTTTGAAAATGGGCAAAGCATGACAATCACGTTCGATGTCATTGTTGTTGGCGGTGGCCATGCTGGCTGTGAAGCAGCGGCAGCTGCGGCGCGGATGGGCGCGTCGGTTGCGCTGATCACCATGCGGGCTGACCGGATTGGCGAAATGTCATGCAATCCGGCGATTGGTGGGCTTGGCAAAGGTCATCTTGTTCGTGAGATTGATGCGCTTGACGGCATTATGGGTCGTGCCATTGATCGCGCCGGTATCCAGTTCAGAATGTTGAATAAGTCACGCGGGCCAGCGGTTCATGGCCCCCGCGCGCAAGCTGACCGCAAGCTTTATCGCATGGCGATTCAGGATTTGCTGGCTGAAACGCCGAATATTCAGATTATCGAAGCTGCTGTTGGTGATATTTCGGTAACGGGTTCGGGTGAAGATCGCAAGGCAACTGGCATCATAACCGAGGATGGCCGCGAATTTCACTGTGGCGCTGTTGTTTTGACCACTGGCACGTTTTTGGGTGGCTTGATTCATCTTGGCAGCGAGCGTACGCCGGCAGGCCGGGTTGGTGAAGCGCCATCAAACCAATTAGCGGCACGGCTTGCCGCGCTTGATTTGCCGCTTGGAAGGTTGAAAACTGGCACGCCAGCACGGCTTGATGGCACAAGCATCGACTGGGCAAGCCTTGACATGCAGCCAGCTGATGATCCGCCAATCCCCTTTTCGACCCTGACCGATAAAATTACCGTTCCGCAAATTTCATGTGGCATTACGCGCACAACGGCTGAAACCCACCGGATTATTGCCGAATCGATCCATTTATCGGCGGTTTATAGGGCCAGATTTCGGGAACTGGGCCACGCTATTGCCCGTCAATCGAGGATAAGATTGAACGGTTTGCTGATAAAAGCTCGCATCAGATTTTTCTAGAACCTGAAGGGCTTGATGATCCAACGGTTTATCCAAATGGGATCTCGACAAGCCTTCCGCGTGATGTCAAAGCGCAATGATTGCCACAATCCCTGGGTTGGAATCGGCGAAAATCTTGCAATTTGGTATGCAATTGAATATGATTTTGTCGATCCCGGGCATTGCGTCGCTCTTTGGCGTTAAAAGCGCTTCCCGGATTATATCTTGCTGGCCAGATCAATGGCACAACGGCTATGAAGAAGCAGCGGCACAAGGGCTTGTTGCTGGTATCAATGCGGCGTTGCTTGCTGCCAATGGTGCTGATTACACGCCGTTTGTTCTTGATCGTGCCGATGCTTACATCGGTGTAATGGTTGATGATTTAATCACTAAGGGCGCGCCTGAGCCTTACCGCATGTTTACTTCACGCGCCGAATACCGGCTATTGCTTCGGGCTGATAATGCTGATCAGCGTTTGACCGATCGCGGCTTGGCGATTGGCTGCGTTGGGTCGGTTCGCGAAACCGCATGGCGGGCAAAATCGGCTGATTTGCAGACGGCACGATCGATGCTTGAGACAAGCATTCAGCCTGCCAAGGCGGTTGCTGCTGCTGGTCTACCATCGCCGCGTGATGGCGCAGCGCGCAGTGCGGCTGATCTATTGACGCTTGAATCGATTGGCATTGCTGAGATTTTGCCACTTTGGCCCGCGCTTGAGGCAATTTCGCCGCGGTTACATAGCCAGCTTGAGGCTGACTACCGCTATGCTGGCTATGTTGATCGCCAGCAGGCCGATATTGACGCGCTTCGCCGTGATGAAGCCGTCACGATTCCAGCGCAAATTGATTTTGCCGCTGTTGGTGGGCTGTCGGCTGAGTCAAAAGATATTTTGCGGCGGTTTCAGCCAGAAACGATTGGCCATGCCAACCGCCTTCCCGGTTTGACACCGGCGGCGGTTGTTGCCGTGCTTCGCCATATCAAGCGTCAACAGAAACAGGCCAAAACAAGAGCCGTATTGTGACCCCTGATCAGGTTGGCGTATTGCTGAATGTTTCACGTGAAACAATCGATAAATTTCAGGCCTATTTAACCTTGTTAGAAAAATGGCAACGCCGGATCAATCTTGTGTCTAACAGCACGCTTGCTGATGCGTGGCAGCGTCATATTCTGGATTCGGGGCAATTGGCGGCCTATTACCCACCCCAGACACGGCATATTCTTGATGTTGGCAGTGGGGCTGGCTTTCCAGGGCTTGTTCTGGCGATTATGGGTGGTGTGACGGTTGATTTGGTCGAGTCTGATCAACGCAAAGCGGTGTTTTTATCAACCGTCATCCGCGAACTTGGCCTGCCAGCCAAGGTTCATAATCAGCGTATCGAAACAATGCCCAATCTTCGCCCTGATGTGATTACCGCGCGTGCTTTGGCCCCTGTTCCTAAATTATTGAATTTAATCGAAACTCAGATTCGTCCTGAATGTGTGTGTTTGTTTTTGAAAGGCGCATCGGTCGAAGATGAATTGACCAATTTGCAATCTTATTCCACTATGGTGGCCACAACACATCCAAGCCTTTCTGGCTCAACTGGCGTTGTTTTAGAACTGAAAAATTCGCGCTAATTTGCGGCGAATGATAACAGGCTTTTTAAAGTCCCAAATGGGCAAGGTTTGCTGAGATGACGTCTTCATTGCGGATTATTGCAATTGCCAATCAAAAAGGTGGTGTTGGAAAAACCACCACTTCGGTGAATCTGGCAACAGCCTTGGCGGCGTGTGGGCGGCGTGTTCTGCTTGTTGATTTCGACCCGCAAGGCAATGCCAGTACGGGTCTTGGCGTTGATGAAGATGATCGCGCGGCGAATAGCTATCGTCTTGTTACGGGTGAAGTGACGGCAAAGGCTGCGATTCAGGAAAGCAATGTTGCTGGCCTTGATATTATTGCGGCGGTGGTTGATTTATCAGCTGCCGAAATTGAACTGACCACGATTGACCGGCGCGAATTCCGTTTGGCGGATGCGCTTGAGCCAATTGCGGCGGGTTATGATTATATCATTATCGATTGCCCGCCCTCATTGGGCCTGTTAACGGTGAATGCGCTTTGTGCCGCTCATAGCGTTCTGGTGCCGCTTGCAATGCGAATTTTATGCGCTTGAAGGCTTGTCGCAATTGATGCGTACAATCGCGTCGGTTCAAGGCGGATTAAACCGGCAATTGGCGATGCAGGGCATCGTTCTGACCATGTATGATGGCCGGAATAAATTATCTGAACAGGTTGCAAATGATGTTCGCACCCATCTTGGCAATCTTGTCTATAATACTGTAATCCCTAGAAATGTTCGCATATCTGAGGCGCCATCCTTTGGCCAGCCTGTCTTGATTTATGATCTGAATTGCGCTGGGTCAAAGGCCTATATCGCGCTTGCCGCCGAATTGCTCGAGCAAGAAAAGGAAGCTGCCTAATGTCGCCAAAAACGCCGCCAGCTGCGTCATCATCGAAAAAAACCGCCTCGCGGGGGCTTGGCCGTGGCCTGTCATCGCTTCTTGGTGATAGCGGTATTGCCACCGCCACCGGCGCAACCGGCATCATCATCTGATGCTGCCGGCGCGCCAGCGGCGACCGGGTTTCAGGACATTCCGATTGAATGGATTAATGTCGGGCCTTGGCAGCCACGACGCCGGTTTGATAAGGCTGGTCTGGATGAGCTTGCTTCGTCAATTCGGCAAAAAGGCATTGTCCAGCCGATTTTGCTGCGGCCAACTCCCGACAAGCCATCGCGTTACCAGCTTGTCGCTGGTGAACGGCGCTGGCGGGCGGCGCAATTGGCTAAAATCCATCAGGTGCCAGCGATCATTCGTGAGTTAACCGATGCTGAATGTTATGAAATCGCCCTGATCGAAAATATCCAGCGAAGTGACCTTAGCGTGATCGAAGAGTCGCAAGGCTATCAAAAATTGCTTGAAACCAATCGCTACACACAAGAACAACTATCTGATATAATTGGAAAATCACGAAGTCATATCGCTAATCTTTTGCGGCTTTTGCTGCTTCCGCCCTCGGTTCAAAACCTGTTGCTTGACCGGAAAATCACCATGGGACAAGCGCGGCCATTAATTGGCCATGATCAGGCCGAAGCTTTGGCCAAGATGATTGTGGCAAAGGGTCTGTCGGCGCGGCAAGCTGAAGCTTTGGCGAAACAACCCGCTGGCAAAGCCGGTCAAAAATCCAAGCCGCCAGAAAAATCAGCCGATATCAAAGCGCTTGAAAAACAGGCAGCGGAAAAGCTGGGGCTGGCGTTTCATATTGATTGGAACGAGGCAAAAGACCGCGGCAAGGTCACCATTGATTGCCAATCGCTTGATCAGATGACCAATTTACTGGCGCAGCTTGGCATCCGCTAGCGCGGGGCGCGAAGGCAAATTCCAAGAAGGCTTTGCGCGGTACAAAGCTGATCATTAATTCCGCCAGATTTCAATTGTAATTCAATATCTTGCAGCCGATTCACCACATCCATTGCCAAATCTGGCCGCCAGCGCCGAAGATGCGCTTGAAGCCGGTCTTGAAGCTTGAAATGCGGTGGTGGGCGCAGGCTGCGAAGTGCATTTTGCGCTGATTGGCCTGCCGCCATGGCGTGACTGGCAAGGCCTAATTGCCGGAAATAGGTTTGGCAACCCCGGATGATCATCACCGCATTGGCATCTTCATACCATGCTTTTTGCAACGCCTGTTGCAGGCGGCCAACCGCACCGCTGGCAAGGGCATCGGCAATATCATCAATTGCCAAAAGCGCACTATCGCCAAGCGCGATGCGCACATCATCAGCGTCAAGCTTGCCACCTGGCCCTGCCATTAAGGCAAGTTTTGCAATCTCGCTTCGCGATGAGGCGCGGTCACTGCCAAGCCTTTCAACAATGATATCAAGCGCATCACGGCTTGCCGTGACCTGATCAGCGGCAAATATACTTGTCGCCAATGCGCGGATATCGCCAATATTGTCAGCATAGCAACCAATTGATGCGGCGGTCTTGCTGGTTTCAAAAAGTTTGACAATCGCATGTTTGGTCGTTGTTTCACTTGCTTCGACAATGATGATTGTATCGGCAAGCGGCTTGGCCAGCGCCACTTTACAAGCCTCAAGCAATTCCGTACCGCGGCCTTTGACCAAAACAAGACGTTGATCACCAAAAGCCGGAATCGCAGCGGCTGAATCGGCAATCAACCCCGCCTCGCCTGACAGCATGTCACCGGTCAGGCGGGTCACCGAAAACACATCATCAAGATTGTCGCTGAAAAGATGGGCAAATTGTTTGGCACGTTCGCTAATCATGCCTAAATCATTGCCATGAAACAGAACAGCGGTTATTTCGGCTGGCGGTTTGGCCAGAAAGCTGGTGATTTGGCGCGGCGCGATTTTCATCCGATGGCCATAGTGGGCTATTGGCTTTGGTTCAGGAAATAAAGCTGTAGCCGCCGCACAACACGCTGTGCCAGCAAGATGGCAAGCCTTTCGCGGGCATGGGTTTCAGATTTATCCTGACCATAAAGTGACGTCACGGCACCAAGCGTTGCATCAGCGGTAATGCTATCGGCAATCAGCGTTTCACCGGTGGTAAGTTGCGAAGTTCAAAACTGGCGGTCATGCTCATTTTTTTCAATGTCGAGCTTAGCGCCCTGAACCGATAATGTGCTTGACGCGCTAACCGAGATTGATGAAATCAGGTCATAATTTTCAACCGCTTTACCGCCAATATGCAGCAATTTGCGTAATTCGCGGCCATAGAGCTGACCCTCGCGCCCAGAGCAGTCTTTAACCGCGATCTGTTGCAGATTTTGCAGGTTTTTGGTGCCAAGCTGGCGAATGGTTACATCACCACAATTGGTTAAAATCAGGCCGCAGAGCATGATGATGCCAAGCCGAAATGACCGCATCGAAGCTATAGTTCCAAATAGGCTAGATAACCACATTGATAATCCTGTTTTTCACCACAATCACTTTTCTTGGCGTCTTGCCATCAAGATAGCGGATAATCGCTGGTGATGCCAGCGCACGTTCCTCGGCATCATTAGCTTCGCAATCGCGCGGCAGCATGATGGTATCACGAAGCTTGCCATTCACCTGAATGCCAATCTCGATTTCATTATCAGCGGCAAGGCTTGCATCGGCTTGTGGCCAGTCGGATTGTGCCAAAAGCGCGCTATGGCCTAGATTCTGCCAGATTTCTTCGGCAACATGCGGCGATAAAGGCGCCAATAGCTGGGTTAATGTTTCAATGCCAAACCGTTTGGCCTCGGCGGCACCCTTGTCAGCGGCTTTAACATCGGCAATCGCATTGGCAAGCATATGAAGCTGGGCCACGGCGCGGTTAAAGCGGAAATTTTCAATATCAGCCGACAGGCCAATGATCGATTTATGCGCCATCCGCACAAGGGCAAGCGCGCTTGCCGCGCTATCGGCCAAAGGGGCTGCACCAAGTGGTGCTAGATCGGTATCTTGTGACATGCGCCAGACCCGCTTTAAAAAGCGTGATGCGCCTTCAACGCCCGATTCAGTCCATTCCATATCGCGCTCAGGTGGCGAATCTGAAAGCATGAACAGCCGCGCCGTATCGGCACCATAATTCTTAATGATCAATTCAGGATCAACGACATTGCGTTTTGACTTGCTCATCTTCTCGATGCGGCCTGCGGTGACCTTGCTGCCATCACTGGTTTGCACCCATGCATCACCCTGTTTGACAACGTCGGTTGGGAACAGCCATTTGCCGGCCTTATCTTGAAAGGTTTGATGGCAAACCATGCCTTGGGTCATAAGGCCGGCAAAAGGCTCGCCAAGGTCGAGATAGCCAACTTGTGACAATGCGCGGGTGAAAAAGCGCGAATAAAGCAAATGCAGAACCGCATGTTCAACCCCGCCAATATATTGATCAACTGGCAGCCAATACGCCGCAGCTTCACCATTGACGCCATCATTGGATGTTGGATCGGCATAGCGCAGAAAATACCATGAGCTCTCAAAAAATGTGTCGAATGTATCTTGTTCGCGTTCGGCATCTTTACCGCATTTCGGACAGCTTGTATGTTTCCAGCTTGGATGGCTGGACAGCGGATTGCCACTGCCGCCAAAATCAACATCGTCAGGCAAGATAACGGGAAGGTCTTTTTCCGGCACTGGTACAGCGCCGCAATCATTGCAATGGATGATCGGGATCGGACAGCCCCAATAGCGCTGGCGCGATACGCCCCAGTCACGAAGCCGGTAAGTTGTCTCGCCAGTGCCGGCGTTGGCGGCGGTAATTGCGGCAATAGCGGCGGCTTTGCCAGCCTCGATATCAAGTCCATCCCAAGCGCCAGAATTAAACAGCTTTCCAGGGCCGGTATAGGCCGTGTCGGTTACCGTAAAACTGGCTGCATCTTCACCATCAGGCAACACCACTGGTAAAATTTTAAGCCCATAAGCATTGGCAAAATCAAGATCGCGCTGGTCATGGCCAGGACAGCCAAAAATCGCGCCAGTGCCATAATCCATCAGCACGAAATTGGCGATATGAACCGGCAGTTTGATGGCTGGATCAAGCGGATGGCTAACCTGAATCCGGTATCAAAGCCTTTTTTCTCAGCTGTTTCGACAGCAGCTTCAGATGTACCAAGCTTGGCACATTCAGTGATGAAATCAGCCGCAGCTGGAACATTTTTGCCAATCGCAAGCGCCAATGGGTGATTGGCAGCGATGGCTAGAAATGACGCGCCGAATAATGTATCGGGCCGCGTGGTAAAGACCTCGATATGATCAGCATCGCTTGGATTCTTGCCGTCAATTGAAAAGCGGACACGCGCGCCTTCTGATTTTCCAATCCAGTTCTGCTGCATCAGCCTTACGCGGTCGGGCCAGCGGTCAAGATCGCCAATCGCGGCCAAAAGCTCGTCGGCAAAATCAGTGATTTTCAAAAACCATTGTGACAAGAGGCGGCGTTCAACCGGTGCGCCTGAGCGCCAGCCACAGCCATCAACAACCTGTTCATTTGCCAGAACGGTGTTTTCAACCGGATCCCAATTGACCCAGCTTTCTTTGCGATAGGCAAGCCCAGCTTCGAGAAATTTCAAAAACATCTTTTGTTCATGCTGGTAATAATCAGGTGAACAGGTGGCAAATTCCCGCGACCAATCATAGGACAGCCCCATGCTTTTCAGCTGGGTGCGCATGGCGGCGATATTTTCAATCGTCCATTTGCCTGGATGAATACCGCGCTCCATGGCCGCATTTTCTGCTGGCAGACCAAACGCATCCCACCCCATCGGATGCAAAACATTAAATCCCTTGGCGCGCCGGTAACGCGCAACAACATCGCCAAGTGTGTAATTGCGAACATGCCCCATATGAATCCGCCCCGACGGATAGGGAAACATCTCAAGGACATAATATTTTGGTTTGTCATGGTCGATGCTGGCGGTAAAACAATCGGCCTGTTCCCATTTATCTTGCCATTTCTGTTCAATGGCGGGGGCATCATATTGGGTCATTCAAATCTTCCTTCGATCATTTTCTGGCTAGTCAGACATTGCGCCACATGTGATGCAAATCGGATCGGATGCCGGATTTATGATCAATATTAACATGTAAGATGGTCAATATAACTGTGAATAGGGGGCCTTTGCGGGCAATCAACATATGGCCAGAAATTAATTAACTGTTTCGGCTGTCGCGGCAGCGCGTAATTCGCGGGCGCGGCTCAGGACCAGATCTTCTAGCTTGCGGCCAAGCGCTTCATCACGGCCAGCATCAACCCATTCAGTGCCAAGCCGGTTTTGGATATAGGCGCGTACGGTGATTGCATCGGAACGCAATTCGCGGCCAACCACAAACATGGTTAATTTCAGACGCTGATTAGGTGTGGCTTTAGGCTGGTGCCATTCGGTAACGATGCTGCCACCAAATGTATCGACATCATCCAATGGCACAAATGACGCAATATCAAGTGCCGCCCGCCATAAAAGCGCGTTAACCGGCAAGCCGTCGCCAGATGAAGCTTCGTTTGAGCCAAAATCGGATAATTTTGTACCACCCGATTTGCCAGTAATAATGATACTGGTTCTGCAGGCTTTCTGGATGGGGTGGTTTTCAAGCCGGAGCAAGAAGACAGCAGCAAAGCTGTGCCTAAAGTGAATGACAATATCCGGCCAAGGCGGATAAATTTGCAAATCCGGTGAAATATTGTCATTTACGGCTCCTATGATTTTGTTGCTTGCGCAACAATGCAAATAGGTAGGGAATTTGTAAAGAAAAAAGGGAGGGGCAAGCCCCTCCCTTTCGTATCATTGAATCTAACCGAAATTAGAATGCAACTGAAAGTGCTGCCCAAGTTGCGTCGATCGTACTGCGACCAGTTGACTGACCGCTTTCAACCATGGCTGAATGCCTGGAGCGATTGCGTACTTAACACCAACGTTGCTGTATTTGATCTGTACGTGTGCCTTGCTTACCGCGAGCAGACGTTGCAACGAGAGTGATCTCACCCATTGTGTATGACATGCCATTCGTTAGCTGAGATTTTTGCAGCTGCGGCTGTCTTGTCCTTTTGTTGTTGAACCGACATTGACTTTGATGCCGCCCATGCCAAAAGTTGCGCCCATGGCTGTCATGTCTGGACCTGTACCGCCTGTAGCCTGCTGAACCATCAAGCTAATGCCAGCGATTGGTAGTTGCATACCAAGGCCTGAACCTGCGCCGTCAGCTTGGGTCTCACCATAAAGTGACAAACCGCTCATTGATGGGAGGTGAAGGCTGATGTTCTGAGAGTCTCCACCAATTGCTGTGCCACTGATTGAACCGGACTACGCTGTTCCTTCAAGATCCATGTTGGCAGCAAGAGCGCCGTCCATACGGTCAAGTGCACCAGTCTGTTTGACCAGCACGCAAGTGCCAAAATCACCGTGACTTCGACGTATGCGTCGTTCAATGCGGTGTTGTTGTGCCTTCAAATTTGTGTCCTGAACAGCAGTAAAAGTCAAACCTGTAGTCTGTTGTGGTTGAGCCTTTGATAACAACGCTACCGTCAGAAGTGAAAGTCTGAGCACCAGTTCATGGTGAATGATTTCGAAATACTGGTTACGCGACTGAAACGTCAGCTTGGGCAGCTGTTACGCTCATTGCTACAAGAGCAGTAGTCGCAAGAAGAACCTTACGCATGATTAAATCTCCCTTAGAGAATTCATTGCCACCATTGGCAACAGCTCAACATATTAATTCTCAATAATTTAACAAGAACTGATGAACGCAGTGGATCAAGTTTTTTCAAGTGTGTGATATTTTTGCAACAGTCTTGTCGATGAAGGGCTAAAGCGTTACAAAAGCTGGAAATATTTTGCAACAGACAGCCATGGCTAGGGGCAGCACAAATCATGTCAGACGAAATTTCAAAGACACATTCTGTCATTGCCGATAATCTTGCTGCCATCCATAACAAAATCGCCGCCGCCGAACAGGCCTATAAAACGCAAACGGGGCTTGATCGGCCAGTTACCTTGGTGGCGGTAAGCAAACGCCAGCCTGATGACCGAGTTGATGCGGCGCTTGCCGCTGGCCAGCGTGTGTTTGGCGAAAACCGCGTTCAAGAAGCTCAAGGCCGATGGGTGCCACGCCGCGATCGACATGCCGATTTGACATTGCATCTGATTGGCCCGCTGCAAACCAATAAGGCGGCTGATGCTGTGGCGCTATTTGACGTTATCGAGGTGGTTGACCGGCCAAAGCTGGCAAAAGCGCTTGGCGATGAGATGATCCGTCAAAACCGCCAGCTTGAATGCTATATTCAGGTCAATACTGGCAAAGAAGCGCAAAAATCAGGCATTGCGCCTGAGGATGCGGATGATTTTATTGCCTATTGCCGTGATGAGGCGGGGCTAAATATTACTGGCCTGATGTGCATTCCGCCAATTGATGAAGAGGCGGCGATGCATTTTGCGCTTTTGCAAACCATTGCCAAACGCAATCATCTTTCAATCTTATCAATGGGAATGAGTGATGATTTCGAAGAGGCAATTGCCTTTGGCGCAACCGCTGTTCGCATAGGATCAGCCATTTTTGGGGCGCGTGACAGCTAAGGTTTTTTAACCTTTATCCTTGTCAGCAATCATATGGCCTGTCCGATGTTTCTTTGTCGCAAGATAATTTTCATTATGCGGATTGCTGGCAAGCGTTAGCGGCACCCGTTCTTCAACCTTGATCCCGCATTGTTCTAACTGGCTGATCTTGTCAGGGTTATTGGTAATCAGCCGCAAACGCGTAATGCCAAGCGCATCAAGAATACGTGCTGCTGGCAAAAACACCCGTTCATCTGTGTTAAAACCAAGCGCGTGATTGGCATCAACCGTATCAAGGCCATTATCCTGCAAAGCATAGGCCCGCATTTTATTTAACAGGCCAATATCACGCCCTTCTTGCGCCAGATAGATCAGCACCCCTCCGCCATTTTTGGCCATAAGCTGCATGGCTGCTTGCAGCTGATCGCCGCAATCACATTTTAGGCTGCCAAGAACATCACCAGTGATACATTGCGAATGAAGCCTTACCAGCGGTGCTTCAAGATCAGCGCCTTTGCCGATTAAAACGGCAAAATGATCTTCGCCACCAATTTCGGCACGAAACATCACCACTTCGGCATCTTCGGCAACTGCCAATGGCACCCGTGCCCGCGCCGCAATGCGCATCATCGCATCAGCTTGGTGATGATAGGACTCAAGATCACGCGCTTCGAGAACCAATATATTATGTTCCTGCGCAAACCGGTCTTGTGCGGCAATATCGCGAAATGGCAATCGCGCCATCAAGGCCGTGGGAAGAAGTTTGGCATTGCGTAACAATCTTGTTGCATGGTCGGCAAGTGACCCGCTTCGTTCGGCAACAAGGCTTAGACCATCATCATCATCCAAACGGGTTTGGCCAAAAGCAAGGTCAAACACTTGTTCATAATGGCGGGCGGCAAGCGCGATTGTCGCTGCTGGCCAGCCTTGGCGAAGTGAGCGTTGAAGGCTTTTCACTCCGATTTGCCGTCAGCACCAAAAGTGGGCCAGAACCAGCAAGACGGCTGAGAAAATTGATGTCTTCATCATCGGCAAATTCGGCGCCGCGAAACAGCGCTGCTTCGCCATTATTCAACCGCAGCATGACATGACCACCGCGCCGTAATTCCGCACTGGCACGTTCGGCTTTCACATAGGCGTTTTTTGCACGCGTATCGTGCATAATGGTGGCTCCAGATTGTTTAAGACATATACAAGCAACAATAGATTAAGCTACCCTCGCTTGGTGAATCTAGTAAATTCACGTTTTAAGAATACGCCATTGATTTATTGAGTTGTGATGAAAAATGCAAGTGTTGTCCCCAAGCGGCGGTAAAGAAGCAGCGTCTTCGTCGCGTTTGTTAATTGTTGATGATGATGCCTATCTTCGTGCGACCTTGCGGCAACAGCTTGCGGTTGAGGGGTTTAATGATGTTTTCGAGGTGGGTGTTGTTGCTGATCTCGACAATGTGCTTAGCTATGCCAACCCTGATTTGATTCTTCTTGATATCCAGATGCCCGATGGCAATGGCATTGATATTTGCCAGCGTTTGCGCCGCAACGGCTTTGCCAAACCCATTGTTATGCTGACCGCCAAGGGTGCCGAGGGTGATATCGTTCTTGGGCTTGAAGCTGGTGCTAATGATTATATTACCAAGCCGCTTCGGCTTGGCGAGTTGATTGCCCGTATTCGCACTCAATTGCGCCAGTTTCGTGCGTCGGATGATGCGCGGTTTGAAATTGGCAATCTCAGCTTTGTGCCAGCCAATAAAATGCTTCATGAAATTGGCAGTGACCGGATGCAGGCTCTGACCGAAAAAGAAGCGACAATTTTGAAATTTCTCTATCGGGCATTTCCCAATGATGTGACCAAAGATGAGCTTCTTGCCGAGGTATGGGGGTTTCAAAATGGTGTTAGCACCCACACATTGGCAACGCACATTTACCGGTTGCGACAAAAAATAAGTCGCTTAACCAAAAAGCAATTAGTTCTGACCATTGAAAAAGGCTATCGGCTCGCCGATTAGGCCTGTCCTTATTTCAGCTTCGCCATCCATCAGTGATGATAGCGTCAAGGTTACCGCCTTGGTGCCCATATCGCCGCCAAACTCCATCGGGCGTAACCGGTTCAATGCGAAACCGGTTTCAATAGCCGCATCAAGAATCATCGCTGCATCTTCATAAGCAGGCTGATCTCAGCTTTTCGGCAAGATAATCAAGCATCAGCCCAGCACTGAGGATCGCGGCAAGCGGATTGGCTTTATCTTGGCCCATAATATCTGGTGCGCTGCCATGGGCAGGCTGGAACAATCCAATCTGATCGCCGATTTCGCCGCAAGCGGCCATGCCCATCCCGCCAACAAGCCCGCCTGCCAGATCTGATAGAATATCGCCAAACATATTTTCCATCACCATGACATCGGCAGACCAGGGACTGCGAATAAGATCAAGCGCGGCAGCATCAACATAATTACAGGCTTTGCTGATATCGGGATAATTGGTACCGACTTCATCAAAAATCTGCCGGAAAAAGGCCATTGAGGTAAAGACATTGGCCTTGTCAACGCAGGTGAGCTGTCCCTTATGGCCTTTGTCTTTGCGCTTTGTGGCAAAGCGAAAGGCAAAATTATGAAGTTTTTCACTTGTCGTTCTTGTGATCCGAAGGGTTTCATCACAGACCGCATTATCAATGATTTTGCTACGGCCATGCACCGCAGCTGAATAAAACAATCCCTCGGTAGATTCGCGGATAATGACAAGATCAATTTTGCTGGCGCGTGGGTCGGCAAGCGGCATTGGCACATTTGGATAGGCTTTGACCGGTCGCACACCGGCATAAAGCTGATATCGGTCGCGAAGCCGCAGATGAGGCGAAATTTCGGTTCCATCTTCATGCCGAATTTGAGGAAGACCAATAGCGCCAAGGAAAATAGCATCAGCCGCACCAGCGGCCACTTCACCATCTGGTTGAATATCATTGCCGGTTTCGGCGAAATAGCTGGCACCAGCCGCAATCTCGACAATCATTGGTGCGGGAATACCGGCCTTGGCCATGGCTTTTTTGGCGAGGAACATTGCGGCTTCGCTGACATCAACACCGATGCCATCACCTTTGATCAAGCTGATTGTTGCCTTCATGTCATCGCTCCAGCTGGGTTGCAGTTGCCGTGCCCCGCAGATTTACCAATGGCGCAAGCGCGCCATTTGCGCGCGGATCACAATTGAAACTTTACAGGAAAACGGATGGCTGGGGCGGTAGGATTCGAACCTACGGTACACGATACCAAAAACCGATGCCTTACCACTTGGCTACGCCCCAATCCGTTGGACGCTGCAATTTAGCGATCAAGTTCCAAGCAATCAAGCCCGTTCTTTGCCGATTGGGTGTTAAAAACACAACAAAAAGCATGATTGTCCGATGCGAGCCGGTTTGCGCTGGTTAATCGGGCTGATAAATCATACTGGCGCGTGCCCAATATCCGGCATTTTCAAATTTTGTGGCGGCAATTTTGGCATTGTTGATATGATCAAACAGGGCAAAACAGCTTGCCCCGCTTCCCGACATGGCCGTTGCAATGGCCCCTTTTGATCCCGCCAGACGATCAAGACAATTATTTATCGCAGGTGCCAATTCAATGGCAACTGCTGTCAAATCATTGCCAAGCCCGACCATGCTAGCTGCATCAAGATTTGATAATGAACCGGCAAACCCGCTTTTTGGGCCGGTAAAACGGGTAAATACATCTTCTGTCGATAGCGGTATTCGTGGATTGACCAGTAAAATTGATCCCGCAAAATCTAGATCAATAGGCGTCATGGACTCGCCAATACCGGCAATGCGCTGGCACCCACCAGCAAGACAAACCGGCACATCGGCACCAAGGCTGGCGGCAAGGTGATTTAGCGCGCTCTTGCCAAGCGGCGCTGTTGATGACGCATTGACCGCACGAAGAAGTGCCGCGGCATCGGCCGAGCCGCCGCCAAGCCCCGCCCCAACGGGAATATTTTTCTCAACCGTGATCGAAAGCCCGCCAATCACACCGCCAGCAGCGCGAAATCCCCTTAATGCCGTCATCACTAGATTGTCATCCGCGCTATCAAGCCCGCTGGCAAATTCACCAGTGATGACAAGCTGATCTTCATTTGCCGGTTCAATCGTCAGATGATCGCCAAAACGGGTAAAGACAACGGCTGAGTCAAGTAAGATGATAGCCAGCATCAATTTTCCCGCAAATGCGCAAAAACAGATTGATTTTGGCAGGCGCAACAACCGTGATCATTGCTTTAATTTGGCGGTGAATTCGGCTTTTAGGTCATCTCGGTGGCAATCGTCAGCGCATATTGCCATTTGAAACGCGCTTCGGCATAGCGGCCGGTTTCCCAATAAGCATCACCAAGATGGCCCGTTATGACCGCATCCATTGGTTCAAGAATGGTTGCCTTTTCCAAAAAGGCAACGGCCAGATCATAATTACCAAGCTTGTAATGAACCCAACCAAGCGAGTCGACAAAATAGCCGCTTCTTGGGCGCAGCCGCACCGCCTGTTCAATCAGCTTGATGGCCTCTTCAAGATTGCGCCCATCATCGGCCCACCAATAGCCAAGATAATTCAGCGCATAGGGATCATTTGGGTTTTTTGCCAATGCGGCTTTGAAACGATCTTCGGCAAGCTGGTCTTGTTCAAGCTGTTCATAGGAAATGCCAAGATTGCGATCAAGATCACCTGAGACCAACCCAAGATCTAGCGCCATCAGATAGGCATCACGCGCCTTTTCATATTGATCCGACATTCGATAAAGATCGCCAAGTTCTTTTCGCAAAAGCGCATTATCACCGTCCTTATCAACGGCGGTTTGCATCAGGGCAATGGCACCAGTCATATTGTCTTTGCGTTCAAGATTGATCCGTAACAGCAATTGTGGCTGACCCCAAGCCCCCGCAACATCAATGGCATCAAGCTTGGCAAGGGTGGCTTGGTACTGCTCCATTTCATCGAGCGCTTGTGCGAGAAGAAACCGAGCGCTGTCGATTTGCGGATCAAGATATAACGCCAGACCAAGCCTTGCATTCAACATGCCGCTGGTTTGTGACTGGCTGTTGATAAGGCTTGTATCAATGATGCCAGCGGCAATATGGCTTGCAATTTTTGGTGGTTTGGTTTGGTTTAAAAGCTGGTTTTGCACCGCTTTTTTGTCAAAGCCAGTGGGAAGCCAGTCAATCAATTGCGCCATTTTTGCGGTGTCGTCATGGCGGGCATAAAGGCTGGCAAGCTGAAGCAGAATTTGGGATGGCAAATTTTGCCGGTTAAACAACGCATCGGCAAAGCCACGCATTTCGGCATCATCACCAAGATGGGCGGATAGGCGTGCCGCCTGCATGGCAAAAACCGAAGGCATATCCTGTCCGTCTGCTGTGTTTGCCTTGCCGATTTTCAGCAGATGCGATAATCCGGCCGCGCCCTGCCCCTTGGCGGTTAACGCCCATGCCTTGATCACGGCGGCAACCGGCTGGGCATCAGGATTTTCGGCAATATGATCGGCGAGAACCAAAACCGCATCCCAATCTTCAAGCAAAACGGCCTTTGCCGTTGCTGGCTCGCTGGCATAGCTGGTGGTGAAATTCAGCGCTTCCATATTGCGGGCAATCGCTGCGGCCGCATCAATATGGCCAAGCTGATATTGCGTATAAAATGCTTGTTGCAACAGGCTTGCATTATCACGATCAAAATTCAGCGCGGTCAGGTAAAATTCAGCTGATGCGCTAACATCACGGAAATACAGCGCTTGGCGTGCGGCCAGAAAATTTGCAGCAATCGTGCCTTGGGTTGGTTCAAATTTTGTTGACGCAATCGATTTTGGCGATGGCATGGTGCTACAGCTTGCCGTCAGGACCATGCCAATAAACAACAGCCAATGCCGGTTTTTCACTGGCTGCCGTGACAAGATTTCTGGCCGCGTTGCTTTATCTAGATTGCTCAAAGTCACCCTCACATATTGGGGTAATTTGGCCCGCCTCCGCCCTCGGGGCTGACCCACACAATATTTTGTGATGGGTCTTTGATATCACAAGTTTTGCAATGAACACAATTTTGCGCGTTAATTTGCAATCTTGGATCACCGCCATCGTCATTTTTGACAATTTCATAAACGCCAGCCGGACAATAGCGCTGTTCAGGTGAATCATATAGCGCCAGATTATGGCTAATCGGAACAGACGCATCCTTTAGGGTAAGATGGGCAGGCTGATTTTCTTCATGATTGGTACCTGATAAAAAGACCGATGAATTGCGGTCAAAACTGACAATGCCATCAGGTTTGGGATAGTCGATTTTTGGCGCGTCGCTTGCCAGCTTTAAATTTTCATGGTCGGCATGATGCCGCAATGTCCATGGGGCTTTGCCAAAAAACAAATAAGTGTCAAGCGCTGCGTGCGCAAGGCCAAGCCAAAGGCCTTTGGCAAAACCGGGCCGGATATTGCGAACCTTGTAAAGTTCGGCCCATAGCCAGCTATCTTCCAACCGGCTTGCATAGCTTGCTGGCTCATCACCGGCCTGCAATGTTTCCAGCGATTCAAAAATCGCTTCAGCGGCAAGCATGCCCGATTTCATTGCCGTATGGGTGCCTTTGATTTTTGGTACATTCAAAAAGCCGGCGGTACAGCCAACAAGACAGCCGCCCGGGAAGGTTAATTTCGGTACTGATTGGAAGCCGCCTTCATTCAGCGCCCGCGCGCCATAGGAAACGCGCCGTCCGCCAATAAATGTGTCGCGAACCGCCGGATGATTCTTGAAACGCTGAAATTCTTCAAAAGGCGAAAGATGCGGGTTGCTGTAATCAAGCCCGACAACATAGCCAACAGCAACCTGATTGCCATTGAGATGATAAAGGAACGATCCGCCATAAGTGTCGCTTGCCAATGGCCAGCCAACCGAATGCCAAGCAAGGCCAGCCTTGGCTTTTTCCGGATCGATATCCCATAATTCCTTAATACCAATGGCAAAGGTTTGTGGGTCTTTGCCTTCACGAAGGTCAAATTTTTCAAAAAGATTTTTGGTTAGATGGCCGCGACAGCCCTCGGCAAAAATTGTCTGTTTGGCGTGCAATTTCATTCCGCGCATATAGTTGTCGGTTGGATTGCCATCCTTGCCAATACCCATATCGCCTGTTGCCACGCCTTTGACCCGGCCTTGGTCATCATACAGAATCTCGGCTGCGGGAAAGCCGGGATAGATTTCAACGCCAAGCGCCTCGGCCTGTTCGCCAAGCCAGCGGCAAAAATTACCAAGTGAAATAATGTAATTGCCATGATTATTCATGCTTGGCGGTGTTGGCATACGAAAGCTGCCAGTTTCGGTCAAAAACATGAATTTATCGGCGGTGACTGGCGTGTCGAGCGGCGCGCCGCGTTCTTGCCAATCGGGAATAAGTTCATTCAGGCTTCGCGGTTCAAGAACGGCACCTGACAGAATATGGGCGCCAACTTCGCTTCCCTTTTCGATCAGACACACTTCGATGTTTTTGCCAGCTTCATTGGCCAGCTGCTTCAGCCGGATTGCTGCTGATAGGCCAGATGGCCCGCCACCAACAATCACAACGTCAAATTCCATCACTTCGCGTTCCATCTTTATTCCCATCTATGTCTACATAGTTTTAGAATTCAGCCGACTTTATGTTAACATAAGAAGCCTTGAAACAGGCTTCAAGCCAATTGATCTCATTGGATGTCCATGCAAGATTGATATTGCGCATTTTTGCCCTGATGAAACAACCAAAATTTGACGGATTTTTATATGTTGGCACAAAATGATGACAGAAATGAATTGATTGCGATGCTGGCATGGCAATTCGATATGGGCATCGATGAGGCTTTGCTTGATCACTCCCAAGCTGATGCGGTGCCATTGCGGCTTGATCAGTTTTTGGCCGTTGCTGCACCGGCTGGTGATAAAGGCGTCAGCCAATCCGTGATGGGTAGTGCTGCGCCGCAACCGCCAGAAGCGGTAAAAATGGCCAATCAAGCCTCGGTTAATTCTGAAGCATAGCCCCCGAAGATAAGATCATTGCCGATGACGCTGCGCTTGCTGGCATCACCAGCCTTGCCGATCTGCAATCAGCTATGGCCAAGCTTGATGATTGCCCATTGAAACATACCGCCAGTAATCTGTGTTTTGCCGATGGCAATCCAGGCGCGCGCCTGATGATTATTGGCGAGGCACCGGGCCGTGATGAAGACCGGATGGGGGTGCCGTTTGTCGGCGCTGATGGCCAGCTTCTTGATAAGATGATTGCCTCGATTGGTCTTGATCGGGCGTCGGTCTACCTAACCAATCTTTTGCCATGGCGCCCGCCCGGCAATCGAAGCCCAACCGATGAAGAAACGGCGATGCTGTTGCCATGGCTGTTTCGCCATGTGCAGCTTGCCAAGCCTGAATTTGTTCTGCTTTTAGGTGGAGCGGCGGCTAAATTGGTGTTGGGCAGCCATGATGGAATCATGAAATTGCGTGGTCGTTGGCGTGATGTTGATTTTGGCGATGGCGTGCCACGTCCGGTTCTAGCCAGCCTTCATCCAGCTTATCTGCTGCGGTCGCCTGCGCAAAAACGGCTTGCGTTTGAAGATCTGCTTTTGTTGGCAAAACGGCTTGCCTCTGTCGCAATCAAATGACGAATCAGGTTGATCCGCCAGCGGCTGCAAGGTAGGACATAAAGTGGGTTTAATTGACGATGATGATTGTCAGCCAACGCCATAACGCAAAGGCCTTACCATGAGTTTCAATGCACCCGCCGATTTTACCAAAAAGATGCTTTTGTTATTGCCCATCATGACATGTCGCATGATGTTAAACTGCCGCGCAAATCTGGCCCCCTCTAAGGTACCCGTTCTAATGTGAATCGTTCATTTGTCGTTGATCGGTATTATATGCGGCTGGTTTTGCCGGTGATGGCCTTCCTTGTTTTCATGGCGCCAGCGGGTGCCCAATCGTTGCCAGAACCATTGAGCGCGGCTGATGTTATTCAATATAAGCGCCTTATTGAATTGCAGAAAAACGGCAATATGAAACAGGCGATCCGCGAAATGGGCCGATTGAAAGATCCGGTCTTAAAAGGCCATTTGTTGGCGCAGCGATATCTTCACCCAACCGCATGGCGCTCAAGCTATAAGGAATTATCCAGCTGGCTTGCCGCCTATAATGATCATCCGGATGCAAGCCGCCTTTACTGGCTTGCCAAACGGCGCAAACCGAAAAATGTGCGCAGCCCAAAAGCGCCAAAACCAGGTTATTTGAATGGCTATGGCCAAGCTGGCGCGCATGGTTATCGGCCGCGTATTCCGGCAAGCAATGCTGGTCGTGCCTCGCCAACGCGAACCGCGTCCATTGCCCGCTCGATCCGGCGGGCAATCCGTCGTGGCTGGCCATCAGGTGCGCTTGATATTGTCAATGACCCGCAGAATAAACGCTATTTAACTGCCGCTGAAGAAGGCCAGCTTCGCGGTGAGATTGCCCATGCTTATTTTATTTTTGGTGTTGATTCAAAGGCCATTCGGCAGGCGCGCTATGCGATTGGCATTGGGCGGGAATATGCGCAATTAGCCTATTGGGCAGGCGGTCTTGCATCATGGCGAAGTGGCCAGATTGATCTTGCTGGCCAGTTTTTCCGGACGCTTGCCAATCTTGCCGAAGCCAATCCGGGCGAGCGAAGCGCGGCTGCCTATTGGGCGCACCGTGTTGAAATGCGCCAAGGACGCCCGCTTGAATCGATTCGTTATCTTGAAGTCTCTGCGCGTGAAATTGACAGTTTTTATGGTGTCGTTTCGCGTCATGCGCTTGGCCAGCAGATCAATATTTCTTTTGAACTGCCTGAAATTGATGCCGGTTTTTATAGCTGGCTTGGCGCCCGCCCGGGTGGGAAACGTATTTTCGCGCTGTTACAGCTTGGTAAAACCCATTCGGCCGAGCGTGAATTGCGCTATCTCTGGATGGAAATGCCCGAACAATATCGCCTTGGGGTGATGCGCTTTGCGTCTGAACAAGGCATGGCGGGACTGTCATTTCGGGTTGCTGAAATCATTCGCAAAGATACAGGTGTCAGCTGGTATGGCGCGCTTTATCCGCATCCGCACTTCAAGGTCGATTATGATATTGATGAAGCGCTTGTTTGGGCAATTTCGCGTCAGGAATCAGGCTTTAACCCACGCGCCAAAAGCAGCGCCAAGGCCGCTGGCCTGATGCAGCTTATGCCCGCTACCGCTTCATTCATTGCGCGGGATCGGGGCTATCGTGGTCGCAAAAGACATCAGCTTTTTGAACCTGAACTCAACCTCAGACTTGGCCAGAACTATATTCAGCATCTTCTTGATGAACCGCTTGTCGAAAGCTCGCTAATCCGGCTTTTGGCAGCTTATAATGGTGGGCCGGGGAATTTGCGCAAATGGCTTGGCAAGGTTGATCATCAGGATGATCCGTTTTTGTTGGTCGAATCAATGCCAGCGCGTGAGACACGTTATTATGTGAAAAATGTCATTTCCAATCTTGGCATTTACCGGCAACGTTTTGGCGAGACAACACCTGCCTTGTCGGGTCTTGCCGCTGGCAATGGCGGTAAATTCGTCCCAAGTGAGGCGATTGATAAGGGTTTGGCAAATTAGCTGGCAAGATAAATCGAACATGCTGGCAAGGCTGGGTAAGCCCGCCGCCAGATGATGATCGGATGATGAAGAGGCAAAATAAATGGATCATGATAAGCGGATTGATAAATCAATTACATTTGTGCCGGTGAATATCGCCATTTTAACCGTGTCAGATTCGCGCAAAGCCGATGATGATCGTTCGGGTGATTTGCTGGTTGGGCGGGTGCAGGAAGATGGGCATAATCTGGCTGGACGCGCCATTGTCACGGATGATTTTGACGCCATCACCAAACAGCTTCGTAGCTGGGTTCAGGATAAAGCTGTCGATGTGATTGTGGCCACTGGCGGTACGGGTCTGACGGGCCGTGATGGCACGCCCGAGGCGTTTAGGGCGATTTTCGAAAAGGAAATCGAAGGATTTGGTGAGTTATTTCGCTATATCTCCTTTGCCAAAATTGGCACATCAACCGTGCAGTCACGCGCTGTGGCCGGTGTTGCTGGCGGTACTTATCTATTTTCCCTTCCTGGTTCACCATCGGCGTGCCGCGATGGGTGGGATGAGATTTTGCGCTATCAGCTGGATATTCGTCACCGGCCTTGTAATTTTGTTGAAATCATGCCGCGCCTTGCTGAATCGCCAACCAAGCGCCGTGGTGGCTAATGCCTGATCTTGACCATGAACGGCAATTCAACGCGCCGGTGATTGGCATTGACGAGGCTGGACGGGGGCCATGGGCGGGGCCAGTTACGGTAACGGCAATCTGGCTTTGTCCATTTGCCTATGACACGCTTCCTGCAGGTATTGATGATTCCAAAAAAATGAAGCCGCCGCGCCGCGCCGCCCTTGCCGCGGCTTTGATGGCACCGCCGCATCTTTATCATACGGTCTCGATCAAGGTTGCGCAGATTGACCAGATGGGCATTTTGAAAGCTACTTTTGCTGGCATGGTGATGGCGGCATCGAAACTGGCCGATAAAATGGTTAAGGCCGGATGGGACGCGCCGGTTCATGCGCTTGTCGATGGTAATTTGCTGCCTCCCGACATGCCGTTGCCAGCAACCGCATTGATCAAGGGGGACAGCCGGTCATTATCAATTGCGGCAGCGTCACTCATTGCCAAAACATCGCGCGATCAAATTATGCAGGATCTTGCTTTGGCGTATCCTGATTATGGCTGGGCAAGCAATATGGGGTATGGCACCAAGGCGCATCAGGCTGGCCTTGACCAATTTGGCCTGACACCGCATCACCGGCACAGCTTTAAGCCGATCCGCCGCTATCTGGATGCTGGCGACTAACGCCGTGACACAGCAGTCACTTTTGATCATTTTGCGCGCCAAGACTGGTTTGGCGGCGGCCAAGCAGGATGACCCCATCACAAGATAGGCATATTCATAGGCAGTTCAGCCACAATATATTGATATAGCTTTAAGAAAGCCTGATAAGTTGTTGACTTATATTGATTCTGTGATTCTTTTAGACAGATAGCGCTGGCGTCTGGCTGGCGAAAGATGAATGAAATGGGCGTTGTCTGGTGAAAGTAAATCAAATTCTACAAGGCGATTGTATCGCCAAATTGCGCCAAATTGCTAACCAGTCGGTTGATCTGGTTTTTGCTGATCCGCCGTATAATCTGCAATTGGCTGGTGATTTGTCGCGCCCCGATCAAACGCATGTCGATGCGGTCACTGATGCGTGGGATAAATTTGATTCTTTTGCGGCTTATGATACCTTTACCGCCGCTTGGTTAACCGAGGCGCGCCGTGTGTTAAAGCCAGATGGTGCCATTTGGGTGATTGGCAGCTATCACAATATTTTCCGCGTTGGCACGATTTTGCAGAATCTTGATTTCTGGGTTTTGAATGATGTGATCTGGCGCAAAACCAATCCAATGCCAAATTTCCGCGGGCGGCGTTTTACCAATGCGCATGAAACGCTGATCTGGGCAGCAAAATCGCAAAAATCGCGCCATGTCTTTAATTATGAAGCGATGAAGGCATTGAATGATGATGTCCAGATGCGCTCTGACTGGGAATTGCCACTTTGCACAGGCAATGAACGGATCAAGGAAGATGGTAAAAAAGCCCATCCAACGCAAAAGCCCGAAAGCTTGTTAGCGCGGGTCATTTTGGCCTCGACAAGGCGTGGTAATGTGATTTTGGATCCGTTTTTTGGCACTGGCACAACTGGTGCGGTTGCCAAAAGGCTGAACCGAAATTTCATCGGCATCGAACAAAACCCTGGCTATGTCAAAATTGCCAAAACAAGATTGGCCGCTGTCACGCCAATTGCCTCGGATGATCTGTTGGAAACAACCCCGCGGCGTGCCTTGCCAAAGGTGCCGTTTGGCAATTTGATCGAACATGGATTATTAAAGCCGGGCGACCGTCTGTTTGATGCCAAAAAACGGTTTCAGGCCAAGGTGCGCGCCGATGGCTCGCTCTTTACCGACCAGAAACAAACAGGGTCAATTCACGCCCTTGGCGCACAGCTTCAAGGGCTGCCATCTTGCAATGGCTGGAGTTTCTGGCATGTCGAGCGTGATGGTAAACCGGTTTTGATCGACCAGCTTCGTGAAAAGCTGCGCGAAGAAATCTACCCGTCTAAACCCGCCATCTTAACCGGTCTTTATCGGACATGAAAAAGGCCGTGATGCGTTGCCGCGTCACAGCCTTTTCTAGCTTTGTCAGATGCTTTAGGCCGCGTGAGCTTGTGCCTTTTTTTCCAGCCTGCGAGCGTGCAAAACCGGCTCGGTATAGCCTGATGGCTGTTCAATGCCTTTAAAGACAAGATCAAGCGCTGCTTGAAAGGCAATTGACTGTTCAAAATGCCCAGCCATTGGTTCATAAGACGCGTCACTGGCATTTTGCGCATCGACCACCGCCGCCATTTCCTTCATCACATCCATAACAAGATCGGCATCACAGATTTTATGGTGAAGCCAATTGGCAATATGCTGTGATGAAATCCGCAAAGTGGCGCGGTCTTCCATCAAACCGACATTGTGAATATCGGGCACTTTCGAACAGCCAACACCCTGATCAATCCAGCGAACGACATAGCCAAGAATGCCTTGGGCATTATTGCGCAATTCAGCGCGGACATCTTCATCTGACCAATTTGGACGGCTGGCAACTGGAATTGACAGAATATCTGACCGGCTGGCGCGTGCCTTTCCGGTCAATTCGGCCTGACGTTTGGCAACATCAACCTCATGATAATGCAAGGCATGCAACGTGGCGGCAGTTGGCGATGGCACCCAGGCGCAATTGGCACCGGCTTTTGGATGGCTAATCTTCTGGATAATCATATCGGCCATCAAATCTGGCATGGCCCACATGCCTTTGCCAATTTGCGCCTTGCCCGAAAATCCACAAGTAAGCCCGATATCGACATTCCAATCTTCATAGGCTGAAATCCACGCTGTGGCTTTCATATCGCCTTTGCGGATCATCGCGCCAGCATACATTGATGTGTGAATCTCATCGCCGGTGCGATCAAGGAATCCGGTATTGATAAAGGCAACGCGTGATTTTGCCGCCCGGATACATTCTTTCAAATTAACCGTGGTGCGGCGTTCTTCATCCATGATGCCAATTTTGATTGTATTGGCGGGAAGCTGCAAAAGCTGTTCGACCATATCAAAGGTTTCAACAGCAAAAGCCACTTCATCGGGCCCGTGCATTTTTGGCTTTACAACATAGATTGAACCGGCTGGTGAATTTTGCTTGCTGGTAAAATCGGGCAACGCCGCGGCGACTGAAATAAAGGCATCTAAAATCCCTTCTGGAATTTCACGCCCATCGGATAAAAGCACGGCTGGATTACTCATCAAATGACCAACATTGCGAACCAGCATCAATGCCCGTCCACGAAGCGTTTGGCTGCTGCCGTCAGCGGCGATAAAGCTTTTATCGTCATCCAATTTGCGATCCATGATTTCACCATTCTTGGTGAAACTCGCGGTCAGGGTGCCCCGCATGATCTTGTTCCAATTGCGATAGGCAAGAACCTTATCTTCAGCATCAACCGCTGCAATCGAATCTTCAAGATCAATGATGCTTGTCAGTGCTGATTCAATCATCACATCATTAATATGCGCTGTATCACCGGCGCCGATGGTGCCATTGGCATCAATGATGATTTCAAGATGAAGCCCATTCTTGATCAGGATAATGCTGCTTGGCGCATCGGCTTTGCCGGTATAGCCAACCAATTGGTCTTGATTGGCAAGGCCTGTATGACCATCACCCATTGCCACGGCAAGCGAGCCATCGGTAATGGCAAAACCGGTTACATCATTCCAGCTGCCAGTTGCCAGTGGCACTGATTCATTTAAAAGATCACGGGCAAAGGCAATGACCTTATTGCCACGAACTGGATTATAGCTGTTTGTTTTTTCGGCACCATCGGCGTCACTAATCGCATCGGTTCCATATAGCGCGTCATAAAGACTGCCCCAACGCGCATTGGCGGCGTTCAGTGAATAGCGTGCATTGGTGATTGGCACGACAAGCTGTGGGCCGGCAATGATGGCAATTTCAGGATCAACATTGCTGGTTTCAATGTTGAAATCGCCGCCATCTGCATGAAGATAGCCAATGTCACTTAAAAATGATTCATAGGCGACTGGATCAATGCCGTCATTGCTATGCGCTTTTAGCCAGTCATTAATCTGGTTTTGTAGCTTTGCCCTTGTTTCCAAAAGCGCCTGATTTTTTGGCGCGAGATGATGCGCCGCCTGATCAAAACCGTTCCAGAAATCTGCAGGCGTAATATTTGTGCCAGCAAGAATTTCGTCATTCACTAAATCATAAAGAACCTTGGCAATGGTTAAACCGCCATGGATGGCAACATTTGACATTATTTGCTCCGCTTTAGCAGGCAACCCGTGACATTCATCGGGAAGGGGTGCATGAATGAATTTTTTCATCTTTAACCGAAGCGGCCGGTCGTTTCAAGTTGCAAGGCGCGTGTTTTGCCGGAAATCGTTATATTTCTGGGGGACAGTTGGATGTGATTGGTCTTTGATGCGCAAGTTGGTCGGGGCGGCTGGTTTTAAGACCGTTTCCATGCCAGCCCAGCGCCAGCCAGCGTGTCTTCGATTTGACCAACAAGCTTGTCGAGAATTTCTGGTGTTTTGCCCTCAGCACGGGCGACAAGTGCCGCCTCGGTATTTGAGGCCCGAACAAGCCACCAGCCATCATTATTTCGCACTCTTACGCCATCAATAAGGCTTAAGCTTTCTTCGCCAAACCGCGCTGTTGCTTCATTGGCCAGCCGGTCAATGACACCAAATTTCTGATTATCAGGGCAATCAATGCGTAATTCAGGCGTTGCATGTTGCGGCGGCAAGCCATCAACAAAATCGGTGATGCTTTGACCGGTCTTGGCCATCTGACAAAGAACGCGAAGGCCAACATAAAGCGCATCATCAAATCCGTAAAACCCGTCCTTGATAAAAATATGTCCTGACATCTCACCAGCCAATGGTGCCTTGATTTTGGCCATTTGGGTTTTCATATGGCTATGTCCGGTTTTCCAGATTTGCGCATCGCCACCAGCTTCGGCGATTAAAGCCATCGCAATATCGGAGGATTTCACATCAAGAATAATCGGTGCACCGGCATGTCGTGCCAAAATATCACGCGCCAGAAAGGCAGTTAAGAAATCCCCTGGCACCTGACGGCCTTTGGCATCGACAATGCCAATCCGGTCGCCGTCACCATCAAAGCCGATGCCAAGATCCGCGCCAGCATCGGCAACGGCTTTTCGCAAAATGGCCAAAGTTTCGGGATCAACAGGGTTGGGATGATGATTGGGAAATGTGCCATCAATATCGCCAAACAGAACTTTATGACGCCCGCTGATTTTCTGTGTTGCGGCAATTGTCGCTGGCCCTGACGCGCCATTGCCACAATCCCAAATCACGGTAAAATCGCCAGTATTGGCATCGGCAATAAGGCGGTTGATATAATCGTCAAAAATTGGCACTTCACTGTGGCTGCCTCCCTCTTTAAGGGCGGGCCCATTGGTGCTGATGGCACCAAGTTCTTGAATATCATCACCAAAGAAAACCGTGCCATTCATCACCATTTTAAACCCGTTATGCGTTGGCGGGTTATGCGATCCGGTTACTTGAATGGCGGCGTTGGCGTTAAGGGTAACACCGGCATAATAAAGCATCGGTGTGGGGCCACATCCAATATCGCTAACCCGGGCACCGCCTGCAACCAAACCTTCACAAAGTGCCGCTGCCAAAGCTGGTGATGATAATCGTCCATCACGGCCAACCGCGACATGATTGCCATAGCCGCGCTGGCGAAGACAGGCCGCAAAGGCAATGCCAATGGCCTTTGCATCATTCAGATTCAATGTTTCATCGACAATGCCGCGAATATCATAGGCGCGTAAAATGCTTGGATGAAAAACATGCTTTGTCATGTGAATGCCTTTGATCAAAATCTTTGCTGATGGGGTCTTCTACAGCGCAATGGGTCAAAGCAATATCTTATGCCGATCAGTGACGCTGCAGGGGTTTAAGATATCGCCATACGATTTTTGATCCAGCTTGCAAGCGGTTCGGCAAGATCATCACGCGACATGGCAAAGGCGATATTGGCCTGTAAAAACCCGATTTTTGATCCACAATCAAACCGTTCGCCTGAAAAGCGGAATCCATGAAATGGCACTTTGCCAATCTGGCGCGCCAACGCATCGGTCAATTGCACCTCGTTACCGGCGCCGCGGTCTTGCGTGCCAAGTTGGGCGAAAACCCCTGCTTCGATGATATAGCGGCCAACAACACCAATATTTGACGGGGCATTTGCCGGATCAGGTTTTTCGACAAGTCCTGATACTTCGACAAGCTGTCCATAATCGGTACCGGGGGTGATAATTCCATAAGAGCCAGTTTCGGATTTTGGAACATCCATAACCGCAACCATGTTGCCACCTTGATATGATGCAACCATCTCAGCCAAACAACTTGAGCCAAGGATCAAATCATCAGCAAGAAGAACGGCAACCGGTTCATCATGGATCAAATTACGTGCGCACCAAACAGCATGGCCAAGACCAGCCGGTTCTTGCTGGCGAACATAGGCCACGGTTCCCGGGTTGTGAATCATGCCGCGCACGGTTTCAAGCGCCGCTGCCTTGCCTTTGGCAAAAAGCGCTTCTTCCAGTTCAAAGGAATGATCGAAATGATCTTCAATGGTGGTTTTGTTGCGGCCGGTCACAAAGATGAATTCCTCAATACCGGCAGCCAAGGCTTCTTCGACGGCGTATTGGATTAATGGCTTATCAACAATAGGAAGCATTTCCTTTGGCAGCGCTTTTGTGGCTGGCAAAAACCTTGTGCCAAGTCCGCCAACGGGAAAAATCGCTTTTTTGATCATTCGTGCTGGTCCTTAAAATGCGGCTGATTGAAATGGTGACGCCACCGTCACAAAGGCTTACTCTGCAGCGGTAACACAGGTCAAGTCACCTTTAATTGAAACTTTGCCATAAAAAAAGTCGAAATCCTAATTTGCGATGAATCTTGTCACCTGCCCAAACTCTTTGATTGAACAAATTTTGCCTGCCTGTTATCAAAACTTAGGGCAATCATAGGAATTAATATTGTGAAAATTGCAGTCATTGGCACTGGATATGTAGGTCTTGTCTCGGGGGCATGTTTTTCCGAATTTGGATTTGATGTCACTTGCATCGACAAAGACCCTGCAAAAATTCAAAAAATCAACCAAGGCGAAATGCCGATTTACGAGCCCGGTCTGGCTGAACTTGTTGCCCGCAATGTCAAGGCTGGAAGGCTGCATTTTGATCTTGATCTTGGCGCGGCGGTTGCCGCAGCCGACGCTGTCTTTATTGCTGTTGGCACCCCGACACGTCGCGGCGATGGCCACGCTGATTTGTCATTTATTTACGCTGCGGCTGAAGAAATAGCCATCCATCTGTCAGGCTACACGGTTGTTGTGACCAAATCGACCGTACCGGTTGGCACGGGCCGCGACGTTGCCGGCATCATTGCCAAAACAAGCCCTAATGCAAAATTTGATATTGCTTCCAATCCTGAATTTTTGCGTGAAGGCGCAGCGATTTCGGATTTCATGCGCCCTGACCGTGTTGTTGTTGGTGCCGAAACCGACGCTGCCCGCGATGTCATGCGCGCTCTATACCGGCCGCTGTTTCTGATCGAAACACCAATTTTATTTACCAATCTGGAAACATCCGAATTGATCAAATATGCTAGCAATGCCTTTTTGGCGGTGAAGATTTCCTATATCAACCAGATGGCCGATCTGTGTGAAAAAGTTGGGGCAAATGTCCATGATGTTGCCAAGGGCATGGGGTTGGATAAACGGATTGGCAATAAATTCCTGCATCCGGGGCCGGGCTATGGCGGATCCTGTTTTCCAAAAGACACATTGGCGCTTGTCAAAACAGCTGAACAGCAGTCAAGCGATCTATGCATTGTTGATGCGGTTGTTGGCTATAATCAGGCGCGGAAAATTGCCATGGCCGATCGTGTTATCGCCGCCATGGGTGGGTCAGTTGCCGGCGCAAAGATTGCCATTTTGGGGCTGGCCTTTAAGCCGGAAACCGATGATATGCGCGACAGCCCATCGCTTGATATCATTGATGCCTTAACCAAGGCAGGGGCTGTTTTGCGCGCCTATGATCCAAAGGCGATGGATGAGGCGCGCCATCTTTTGCCGCAAGATGTCGCGTTTTGCGATAGCGCAACTGATTGCCTAAACGGCACTGATGCTGCTGTTATTGTCACCGAATGGAACGAATTTCGCGCTTTGACGCCAGCGCAATTTGCCGCCGCAATGCGCGGGCGGGTTCTTGTCGATTTGCGTAATGTTTATGAACCCGACGCGATGCAGGATGCTGGCTTTACCTATCTGTCGATTGGCCGCTAACAGGCTCAAATAATGATAATAGATAGTATAGTTTTGGTGTTTTAAAGGAACATAAAATGCAAAAGCCTGAAATTCAATCGATTGACCATATTGTTATGCAGGCGGCCAATCTTGCGGCAACGATCAAATTCTATATTGAAATTCTGGGCATGGATCATAGTTCCTTTCAGCCCCCAACAGGGGGGCCGGTGCGCCAATCTTTGCATTTCGGATTGCAAAAGATCAATTTGCATGACGCGGCATCGCCTTTTATTCCGCATGCCAAAAATCCAGTTGTTGGCAGTGTTGATCTATGTTTCATCACAACGCAGCCGCTTGCCGATTGGCAAACGCATCTTGCTGATCATGGCATCGAAATTGAAGATGGGCCGGTTCGCAAAACCGGCGCAAATGGCCCGCTTTTGTCAGTCTATATTCGTGACCCCGACCATAATCTGATCGAAATTTCCAACTATATCTAACAAGATCAACCCTATTCGGCAGCCATATCAATTGGCGGTGGCAGGGTTGAGATTTGCTCAATGATCGCGGTGATTTGCGGTGCATAGCGCGTATGATTTGCCGCCCTGACATGACCATAGCCGCGAATGTGCAGCATCAGCTCAAGCGCTGTTTTAATTTGATCCTGCCGGTCAGGTGATGCCGCCATGCCAAGCGCGTCAAGCCAATCAATAACCATGTCACGATAAGCGCGTTCGGCGCGCCGATCGGTTGCATAGCCAAAAGGATCAGCCCAGCTATCGCGCAGCCATGATAGGCGCGCAAGGCCACGCAAATAAGGCGTCAACCAGCGACCAAAGCGTATTTTGCGCGGGCTGCCATCACGCGCCTTTAGCCATGCCAGCATTGGCGGGGCAAGATGATAGGAAATGGCGGCATCTTCGCCAGCTATCGTGGCAATTTTTGTGGTAAAATCAGCGCTGGTTAAATGGCGTGCCACTTCATATTCATCCTTGATTGCCATCGCCCGATATAGCGCCTGCGCCGCCGCCACGCCAATGTCACTTGATTGGATATCTTGGCTTTTTAGCCGTGCCATAAATTGCGTGATGATTGTTTCATAGCGCGAGGCATAGGCGGCATTTTGATAGGTTGTTAATTGCGCAGTAAAATAGGCAATGGCCGTATTGGGTTCGGTCAATACCGCCTCATTTTGTGGGATCGTTGTGATCGCATCAAGACAGGCAAACAGCTTGTCCGGTGCATGCGCCAGCAACCGGCCCCATCGCAATGCGGCAAGATTATTAGCCAGCGATGTGCCATTCAGCCGCAATGCTGCCTCGACTGCATCAATGCTAAGCGGGATAAACCCTTTTTGAAGCGCCCAACCAAGCATGATGATATTGCTTGATGTCGTGCTTCCCAAAAGCTGATTGGCAAGTGATGAAATGGCAGTTTTGACGATACGATCTGGATCCATCGCCATGCCAAGACGGGTCATCACAAGTGGCATATCAACAATGCTTCCAATCCCGACGCCAGCAACGCCTACAGGATCAATATTGTCATTGAGAATGGCACGGCTTTGGGTTTTGTTAAGAAGGCCAAGAACCATATCATTTGCCGCCACCACCGCATCACAGCCAATCAGTAAATCAGCTTCATGGCTTGGTAGCCGCACCATATAACCATCAAGTGATTTATCGCGGGCAAGCCTGATTTGCGAGGTGACACCACCATTTTTTTGCGACAGGCCGGTTTGATTGACCGCGGTTCCAGCAATGCCATCAACCCGTGCTGCCATAATCAAAATACCGGCAAGCGTGGAAACGCCAGTACCGCCAATGCCAGCGATGAAAATATTACAAATATCGCCGCTGGCTGGTGGCGGCATTGGCACTGTTAGACCTTCTGGAAAAGCTGGCTTTATATATGTCTTTGCTGGGGTTGATTGATCGCTTTTACTGGCTTTTTTGACCGTCACAAAGCTTGGGCAAAACCCGTTCAGACAAGACATATCTTTATTGCATAGGCTTTGGTCGATCTGGCGTTTTTCACCTTCGGGCCGCATCAGGGGTTTGACAGCAACACAATTTGATTTGACGGCACAATCACCACAGCCTTCACAGACAGCGTCATTGATCATGATCGTTTCGGGTTTATCGGCAATCAGTCCGCGCTTGCGTTTGCGGCGCAATTCGGTTGCACAGCCCTGAACATAGATGATTGCGGTAACGCCCGAGATTGATTTGAGTTCCTGCTGCAATGCCAACATATCTTGGCGAACATAAAACTGGCAATTGCTGGCCCAATTGGCACCAGTCAGCAACGCATCCGGCTCGTCACTGACAACAGCGATTTTGACAACGCCTTCGGCGGCAAGCTGGCGTGAAATAACCCATGGCGGCTGTCCGCCTTCAACCGTCTGGCCGCCGGTCATTGCCACAGCGCCATTATATAGAATTTTAAAGGTGATATTGACCTCGGCAGCCACCGCGGCGCGAATGCCAAGATAGCCAGAATGGGCATAGGTGCCATCGCCGATATTCTGGAAACTGTGGTGATGGCTAGAAAAGGGCGCTCGCCCGATCCAGAAGGCACCCTCGCCGCCCATCTGGGTGAAGTTGGTGATGATGTCAGGTGTTAAAAACCCGCTGATCGAATGGCAACCAATGCCCATCCCAACAATTTCACCGTCAGGAAGCTTGGTGCTGGAATTATGTGGACAGCCTGCACAATACCATGGCGTGCGCGCGGCTATTTTGGGAAGGTCGGCTGTGGCGATGTCTGGCTGTATCATTGCGCGCATTGCAATGCCATGCGCTTTGGCGCGTTCGCCTATTGCTGCCATCAAAATGGCATGGGTAATTTCGCCAGTTTCGGGCAAAAGATGTGATCCATCTGGGGCTAGTTTACCGGTGATGACCGCTCGTTCGGCAAGATTGACCACCGCCCGCGCCATTTGATCTTCAACGATGGGGCGTTTTTCTTCGACCACCATCACCTCATCATAATCTTTCGCAAAATCAACAAGGCTTGCCGGATCAACTGGCCATGGCATGACAACAGAAAACAGGCCAATGCCGGCTTTTGCCGGATCATCAATGCCAAGGCTGGCAAGTGCGTCATTGACCTCATAAGTCGTTTTACCAACCGTCATGATTCCCAGCTTGCCAATGGCTGGCTGGCTGCCGATTATGCTGTTTATATTTTGCGCTTTTTGAAACCGGCGAACGGCCGGAAGCCGAAGATTGAACAGCCGGTCTTCACGAACCAATGCCGGATCATGGCGGCCAATATGAACCGGCCCCGATTCATCATTTGCGGTGATTTTGGGGCGAATCCGGTCAAGGTCAATAATGCTGCTTGCATCGGCCGTATCGACAACAATTTTGATACCAACACAGCACCCGGCCAAACGCGATAAAGCAAAAGCCTGCAGGCCCATTGGAATAATGTCATGGATTGATCGCGGATAGAAAAATGGCACACCAGCGGCAATGAAGGTCTGTTCGGACTGATAGGCAAGGGTTGATGATTTGCCAGTGGCATCATCGCCAACCGCCAATACCATGCCGCCATATTTGGCAACGCCGCCCATATTGGCATGGCGAATGGCGTCAAGCGCGCGATCAAGCCCCGGCCCCTTGCCATACCAAAGGCCAAACACCCCATCAATTTCGGGCTGATCATAAAGATGGATATGCTGGCTTCCCCAGATTGCGGTTGCCGCCAGCTCTTCATTGATTGCTGGCTGGAATGTCACCCCGTCTTTTTCCAGCAGATCAAGATTGCGATTTAATTCGAGATCAAGCCCGCCAAGCGGCGACCCCGGATAGCCACTGACAAGGCCACGGCTGTTGATTCCCTGTTCGCGGTCAAGACGCGCCTGTTCAAGAAGCAGGCGAACCAATGCCTGCGTTCCGGTCATATAGGCCGGACCATGGCGGTTTATATAGCAATCCTGAAGCTGTATTTCGCCCATCAAACACCTTTTGGTCACATCGCTGACCGCGACCATGTCAAAATTAGTTAATCATAAACAACAAGACCAGAAAAATATGTTTTTGCAAGATAATGATTTTCTGTTGATTGTTTTTCAATGCAAGTTCGACCTTGGCAAGCTGGTTTTGATTGGCCAATATATAATGCTGCCTCAAATCGGGTGGGTCATGATAAACAGCCGCGCAAAATGCTAATCACGCGCGAAAATCACGAGATAAAGGCAGAATGAATGGCAGACCAGTTTGATTATGTAATTGTTGGCGCCGGCACCGCCGGATGCGTTTTGGCAAACCGGCTGACCGCTTGTGGTACCTATTCGGTATGTCTTTTGGAAGCTGGGCCACCTGATTGGAATCCAATGATTCACATTCCGGCTGGTTTCATTAAAACGCTGGTCAATCCTTCGGTCAATTGGATGTATCAAAGCGAGGCAAGCGAAGGCACGAATGGCCGGACAATTCCCATGCCCCGCGGCAAGGTTCTTGGCGGGTCAAGTTCGATCAATGGCTTGATCTTTAATCGTGGCCAGAAAATGGATTTTGATGTCTGGGCGCAAAAGGGTAATCGTGGCTGGTCATATGATGATGTGCTTCCTTATTTCCGCCGCTATGAAAATCATGAAAACAGCGCCGATGCCAGCTATCGGGGGCAAAAAGGCGAGATGACCATTACCAATCTTGTTTGGCGCGACCCGCTTTGTGAGGCCTTTATTGACGGTGCTGAAAGCATCGGCATTCCTCGCAATCCAGATTATAATGGTGCCTATCAAGAAGGCACATCCTATGTCCAGCGCACCTCGACCGGTAAATTGCGGATGAGCGCCGCGCGGGCTTTTTTAAAGCCTGCCCGCAAACGGCCAAATCTGCATGTGATCACCAATGCGCATGCAACAAAAATTCTGCTTGATGGCAAGCGGGCGACAGGCGTTGCCTATCATCGTGGCGGTGCGCAAGGCCGTGCCGAAGAAGTGATGGCAATGCGCGAAGTGATTGTTGCTGGTGGCACCATCAATTCACCGCAGCTGTTACAATTATCGGGAATTGGCCCTGCCAAGCTGCTTCATGATCTTGGTATTGAGGTAAAGCATGAGCTGGCTGGTGTTGGTGAAAATCTGCGCGATCATTACGGTACAAGGCTCACCGCACGCGCCAAGAATGTCAAAACGATTAACGAGCTTGCCCGTGGGCCAAAGCTGGTTGGCGAAATCGCCAAATATTTTTTAGGGCGACGCTCAATCCTCGAATTGGGGCCAACCTTGGTTTATTGTTTTTGGCATTCGGATGAAACGGTTCGCAACGCCGATCTTCAGGTCAGCTTTACGCCAGCAAGCTATAAAGAAGGTTTGCAAGCATGGCTTGATGATGAACCGGGATTCACCCTTGCAACATGGCAGCAACGCCCCGAAAGCCTTGGCTATGTTCGGGCAAAAAGCAGTGATCCTTTTGCCAAGCCTTTGATCCAGCCAAATTATCTAGCGCATGAAGAAGACCGGCGCGTGCTTCTTGCGGGGATCAAGCTTAGCCGTCGTTTGATGAATTCCAAACCATTGGCACCCTATTTTGATTATGAAGGCTATCCCGGGGTTCAAATTCAAAATGACGATGAATTGTTGGATGTGGCGCGCCAGCGAAGCACTACTGTTTACCATCTTATGGGAACCTGCCGAATGGCGCCAGCAACCGATCCAACGGGTGTTGTTGATGATCAAATGCGGGTTCATGGCATGCAGCATTTGCGCGTTATTGATGCGTCAATCATGCCAACCATGCTGTCGGCGAATTTGAATGCTGGTGTTTTGATGATTGCCGAAAAAGGCGCTGATATGGTTCTTGGCAAACCACCGCTTTGAGCCAAATTTGCGCCGCTGACATCACGCCTTGGTGAAGAATAAGTTGTCATGGTTGGATGAGGTGCGCTATGTCTTTAAGCATTGTTTATGTGTCTCAAAATTTCGTTTCTGATTCAGTGTAAAGGTTTCCTTATGCGTAGTTTACAGCGTCCGGGTCGGTCGCCGGTTCTTGCCCCTGAAGGCATGGCAAGCACATCTCATCCCCTGTCAACACAAGCCGCAGTGAATATTCTGCAAAATGGCGGCAATGCGATGGATGCGGCTCTTTCTGCTTGTGCTGTTCAGGCGGTTGTCGAGCCTGAATCAACTGGCATTGGCGGCGATTGTTTTTGCCTTTATTCTGAAGGTGGAAGTGACAAGGTAATTGCGCTGAACGGATCTGGCCGCGCGCCAATGGGGCTTAGCGCCGAATGGCTGATCGAACAGGGCATTCATGAAATTCCGCAGCAATCGCCGCATGCGGTTACCGTGCCAACCGCGGTTGATGCTTGGGTGCAATTGAACCGTGATTACGGGTCGCGCCCGCTTGGTGATTTATTGCAGCCAGCGATTAAATATGCGCGTGATGGCTTTGCCATTGGCCCGCGTGTTGCTGCCGATTTTAAAGCCAGCGCCAATTTGATCAAAGGTGATGCTGATACCAGTGCGCTGTATCTTCGTGACGGCGAAAACTACAAAATGGGTGACCGGTTTTCCAATCCGAATCTGGCCAAGGCAATGGAAGAAATTGCCAAACATGGTCGTGACGGATTTTATAAGGGCTGGGTTGCTGATGATATTCTTGGCAAATTGCAATCTTTGGGTGGGCTGCATTCGGCGGCTGATTTCGATGCGGCTATTGCTGAATATGTGACGCCGATCAAAACCAATTTCAGAGGCTATGATATCTGGGAATGCCCGCCAAATGGACAGGGCGTAATTGCGCTGTTATTGCTGAACATCATGTCGGGTGTTGATAAATTTGGTGATCACCCGATTTCACTTGAACGCATGCATCACGAAATCGAAGCTGGTCGTCTCGCCTATCGCGATCGGTCGCTCTATCTTGCTGATCCAGCTTTTTGTGATGTTCCGGTTGATGATCTTTTGAGTGCTGACCATGCTGCGGCCATTCGGGCGCAGATCAATCCGCAAAAGGCGCTTGAAGATTTGCCAGAAACCACCCTGCCGCGCCATAAAAGCACAGTTTACATCTCAGTGGTCGATAAGGATCGCAATGCCTGTAGCCTGATCAATACAGTGTTTCATAATTTTGGCGCCGGATATGTTGCGCCAAAATCAGGCATTATTCTGCAAAATCGCGGACAGGGATTTGTTGTAAAGCCCGGCCATCCAAATTGTATCGAACCTGGCAAACGCCCGCTTCATACGATCATTCCGGGTATGGCCACCAAAGATGGTAAAACGGTTATGCCATTTGGCGTGATGGGTGGTGAATATCAGGCCTTTGGCCATATGCAGTTTTTGACCCGTCTTTTCGATTATGGAATGGATATTCAAGAGGCGCAGGATATGCCACGCTTTATGCCCGATCCCTTTAGCGATGTTGTCGAGGTTGAAGAGCCCATCAGTGACGAATTGCGTGATGGGCTTCGCGCCCTTGGCCATAATATCCAACCAGCCGAAAAGCCGATTGGTGGGTCGCAGGCAATTTTTATTGATTGGGATACCAACCTGCTTCACGCTGGGTCTGATCCCCGCAAAGACGGATGCGCAATCGGCTATTAGGGGTCATGGCCCATTATAAAGGGGTTAGAAAATTGATGAAAATTCTTTACTGGATCAAAAGCCTTGGGCAAGTCATTGCCTTTTTGCCGTTATTTTTATTTTTGGGGGTTAGTGTGAACGCGACCGATTTATCATTTGAGGTCATTGCCGAAGGCGATGGCGAAATAGCCAAGAACGGTATGCAAGTATCAGTGCATTATCAAGGACGCCTGACCGATGGCACCATTTTTGATGATTCACAAAAACGTGGCACGCCGTTCAGCTTTACCCTTGGCAGTGGACAGGTAATTCTGGGCTGGGAACAGGGCATTGCCGGCATGAAGATTGGCGAAAAGCGCGTTCTGACAATCCCGCCAGAGCTTGGTTATGGCGCGGCGGGTGCTGGCGGGGTAATCCCGCCAAATGCAACATTGGTTTTCGATGTCGAGCTGGTTGCTGTCACTATACCGTCGAAACTGGCTGATGCCACACCTGCTGATTTAAAAGTGGCTCAGCAAAAGGGCGTTGTGGTGATTGATATCCGCCGCGCTGAAGAATGGGCAGAGACCGGAATCATCGAAGGCGCGCATACCATTACCGTCTTTACCCAATCGGGGCAGTTGCATCCTGAATTTCAGACGAAATTTACCGCCATTGTGCCAACGTCAGATACGCCAGTCATGCTTTATTGCCGTACCGGGAACCGAACCGGCATTATCGGCAATGCGCTTGTCAGCCAGCTTGGTTACAGTGATGTCACCCATCTGAGTGACGGCATTGTTGGCTGGACCGCAGGCGGTGCACCAGTTGTTGCGTTCAAGCCATAGGCAAAAACTGGCTGGCTTGACCTCGGTTATTGGCTTGTCAAATTGGGTGATCTGGGGATGGTCTTTTTTGGGTGATCACTTGGGTGTTTGTAGAGGGGTTGTCATGCGTTTCGTGACGGTGATTCTATTGTTTTTGCTGCTTGGCTGCGCGCTGCCTGATCGGTCAATTCTCACCCGCGATGGAGATGAAACTCTTGATTGCACCGCGTTAAAAGCTGAATTTGATTTTGCTGCAGAACTTGGCGAAAATGCCCCAGCCCGCCGTCGTCATATCAGGGCGCTTCAAAAAGAAAAGCAATGTGTGACGCCGCCCAAAATCTCAATTTCAATTGGCGTGTCAAAATCTTTTAACTGATGATTTTGTTGCTGGACAGCTGTACCTGCTTGTTGCGGCGGCCTATTTCTCTTGAATTATTTCTGGTGCATTATGTCTGCTTATTTTGAGCGGGCGCCATCAGCCTCTGGTGATATGCCTGACAAACGCCAAAGGCTGATCCCACAACCTTCGCTGTTTTAAAACAGTTATCTGTATCTCGGCCTATGGCCTTTGGAAAATGAGAAATTGGAGCAGGTGAAGGGTAGTTCGAAGCTTTGCTGAGGCGCCAATTTGTGACTGAATCAACTAATATCAATAGCTTAGCGGATCATCGCATATGGTCAACTATCAAAACCTTACCTGCAACCTTGCCTGAACGCAGTTCCGAGGTCCGAGGACAAACTTCCAACCAAAAAGGTCCGTAGTCCGCGGATCATGAGCCAAGAACCGCCTAGTTCCGTGAAACTCAGAACTCGGCTCTTGAACCGGGGTTACTGGAGGCGCTTCTCCGTCAGCTATGGATTTTATTAATAGCGGTTAGGGGTTATCGTTTAACACATCTTTTGTTGAAGGCTTAAACAATCAAGGACAAGTTGAAAATTACGCTAGCTTGCCTGCCTGCCTATCGTTGCTTCGATTGCCAGTTTGCTCACCAAGCTGTCCCAATATTGCTCAAGCCAATCAGACAAAGCGGCAGCATATTTTGCTGCTTTTGTGCGCAGTGATAATTCTATTTTTCGCTTTTTGAAGTCTTGAGATTACGGTGGTATGGGGATAGGGACAAAAATAGAGTTATTTTGACCCCGCTATCTGCACATGAACGCATTCTAATTGGCAACCTCTACGAGCAATATGTCAGTTGATGCAGATCATCTGGCAAGCACCTTAGTAGCAAGGTGCAGTTTGGCAAGGCGCTTACCAGTCAAGGCTATGAGAAAATACTTGGCAGTACTGGACGCTACTGGCGAGGTTTCTCTGTTAGCCTTACTGGCTAGCAAAACAACGGGCGGGGCAATTTTTGCCCCGCCTATTTTAATAAGTTTAATTATTTTTGTTTTACCTGGAATTGCAGCTGGCCTTTTTTTCTTAAGTTTTGGTTATTAAGCTACAGTTTTAAGGCTGATGGCTGATGCTGTATCTAAAGCTTGAGAGATATCTGCGATGATATCATCACTATGTTCAATGCCGACAGATAATCTGACATAACCGGGGGTAACACCTGCGGCCAGCTGGTCTGCTGCAGATAATTGTGAATGGGTGGTAGAGGCAGGGTGAATAGCCAAGCTTCTAGCGTCTCCAATATTTGCCACATGATAGATCAGTTTTAGCGCATCAATGAAAGCTCTGCCTGCGTCGATCCCGCCTATGAGTTCAAGACCTACCAATGCGCCATGGCCTTTTGCTAGATATTTATCTGCCAGTGCTTTTTCAGCGCCCCCAAATAGGCTTGGATAAATCACACGAGAGACCGCATCATGATCTTCGAGGAAGCTCGTCACTTTTGCAGCATTGGCTTGATGCTCACGAAAGCGCAGCGGCAATGTTTCAAGGCCTTGGATGAGTTGAAATGCATTAGCTGGTGAGAGACTTGCGCCTAAGTCACGAAGCAAGACAACGCGTGCCCGAATGATATAGGCAATCGGGGCGCCTAAGGCCTCTGGAACCAAGGTGCCCCAAACCGCGCCATGATAGCTACCATCTGGCTGGTTAAAATGGGGCTGTTGAGCTGGTTTGGCTGTCCAATCAAAATTGCCGCCATCAATGATAATACCGCCAATCGATGTGCCATGCCCGCCAATATATTTGGTCAGGCTATGTACCACCACAGCTGCGCCATGATCAAAAGGACGGCATGTAAGAGGTGCGGCCGTATTATCCACAATCAGCGGAATAGCGCGCGTGCGTCCAATCTCAGCAACCTCTGCAATCGGGAAGGGAACAAGACGCGGGTTTGGGAGAGTTTCACCAAAATAAGCGCGCGTCTTCTCATCGCTGAGGTCAGCAAAGTTTTCTGGGTTTGCAGGGTCAGCAAAGCGCACCTCAATACCCATTTGGCGAAGGGTATTTGTGAACAGATTATAGGTGCCGCCATACAGATGCGGTGACGCAACAATATTATCGCCAGATGAGGCGACATTCTGAATGGCAAGCGCGACAGCTGATGAACCTGACGAGACGCCAAGCGCTGCCGCACCGCCTTCAATCGCCGAAAGGCGTTCTTCTAGCACCTGCGTGGTAGGGTTCATGATGCGTGTATAAATATTGCCTAATTCTTGCAAGGCAAAAAGCTTACTCGCATGTGCAGTACTATCAAACTGGTAGCTTGTGGTCTGGTAAATTGGCACAGCAACGGAATTGGTGGCAGGGTCCCTACGATAAGAGCCTGCATGGAGGGCGAGTGTTTCGCTATGTTGTGAGATAACCGGCATGGCTGGTAAATCCTTTTCAAGAGTGCCTTTATGGGTGGGTAAGAAGTAGTAATGCCTGATGGTGGGCCCAGAGAAAAGAAGTAAAGACATTTGTTCTTAATTAATTTGAATTTTTGATATAAAATAGAACGTTGTTCAAATATTTGGTGTATTATTAGAATGAATAAGATAGATTTTGACATCATTACAATATTGCAAACAGATGCAGATATGCCGTTAAGCCAACTAAGTCGCCGTGTTGGCATTTCCAAAACCGCTTTATGGAACAGGCTTCAGCGCTTAGAAGAGCGCGGCATTGTTAAAGGCAAAATAATGAGGCTTGATAGGCAGGCACTTGATTTGGCAGTGGTCGTTTTTTTATCTATTACAGTCGGTCAGCACTCGCCTGCCTGGGTGGAAGAATTTCAACACGTCGTGGCAGATTATCCTGAAATCGTTGAAGTGCATCGTCTCACGGGTGCGGGAGCAGATTATCAGTTGAAAATATTATGCCCGTCTATTGAGGCCTATGATGTGTTTCAGCAATCGATTATCAGCAGGATTAAATTCACCTCGATGTCAACACGTATCGCATTAAGTGAAATTAAATTCACAAATCAATTGCCATTGGCCCACCTTATGGATGCGCTATCGTCAGAATAGGACTTATGTTACGAGACCCCTTTCAATTGTCACAAAACGCGTGGGCACGGTTGAGGGGCAAAAAATAGATCACGTGACAAGGATTGAACCTGCAATCCCCCCCAATGACACAAATGACAGAGGTTTATGGATTAGCTGTCATTCTTGTCGTTAGGAGGCTTGGTAGTGTTTTTTGAAACTTCCACTAAATATTGGCCTTGCTTGGCCAATCAAAAGAATCTCAAAGGCTGTAGAAATTAACACCAATTATAACTCTATCTTTTTCCCCGCTATAGATAGCAGACTGTTTCCAGTCAGCCGGGAAAATAGCAATCATGCCTGCCCGTACTTATGTACAAACTAATGCACATTTCGTGCCTGTTGACAGTGACTCACCAATACGTAACCTATTAAAAGTACAAACAGTAAGATGTGTGTCTGTTGATAGGAAATTTGGAGCGGTTGAAGGGAGGTTCGAAGCCTTACCCCCGCTCTAACCAGTCACTGACCTTCAATCTAATCAATAGCTTAGCAGATTCAATGCCAAGCTCAAACTCCTAAATCTGGGTAACAGTTTGGATAACAGCCAAGGATCATGGACCGGCAACTTCTCACCGGGGTTACTGAGGACGTTTCTTAATCAGCTTTGGACTTGATTATAGGGGGCGTGGCGCAGGACGAAGGGGCTTGCGTCACAGAGGGCCGGTTTACTTGATTGGTTGGTCAAAGTCAGGATGATGTTTATCATAACACGCTCCTCAGATCTGAGAACGCAGGCAAATTTTAATTCAACCCCATCATTGTTTTGATCTTATGAATTACCTGATCCGGTGTGATGTTATTGATATCGCTTTCATGCAGCCAAAATGAGTTATGCTGAATTGGTCGATTAGCATCCGGTATCGTCGCAGACCCCATAAGTACTAACGTTTTTGTTCCAGTTTTTGCTGCTAAAAATATTGGGCCTGTATCATTTCCCAAAACGAATTCAGATTTTGCGCACAAGGTTGTTAATTGCTGGATTGATGTTTTGCCACAAAGATTGGATGCATTCGGTAAATGTTCCATTATTTCGCTAACCGTGGTTTCGTCGGCCGAGGTGCCAACGAGAACCACATCATATCCAAGACTGAAGAAAAACTTCCCTACTGTAGCAAAATAAGTGGCTGACCATCGTTTTTCGGGCCGGTGGGGTGAACAGCCAGACACAAAGACAACAAATTTTTTCTTGGGAATGTGCAAGCTGTTTGCGTCAACGCCTTGCCCGTCTGCCACCAACCAAGATAGGTCGGCGTTGGTTTCGATGCCATTGGCGCATTTCGCACCATAGATCATGCGGTCTCGGTTGTTTACGCCAGTAAAGTCGGGCAAAGGGTCTGAGCAATTCTGCGCAGTGCCGATCCAGCGTGTGCCTTTTCTGCAATAGAATTGATGGTACCGGTTAGTGCGTCGACTGCATTGCATATCTATCACACATGTCCAGTCACGTCGGATTTGCCGCCTTATAGAAAGGTTGTCTTTCAGACACAAAATACTGGCTCGAGGATCAATGATTACCTCATCAAACCACGGCATTGCACGCATCAAACTGACAAAGGCCGGCGTTGTCATGATCGCGATATGGGCGCTCACATTGCCCTGCCGCACACTAGCAAAGGCATCAAGCGCCTGAATGATATCACCAAGGGCGCCATGCTTTATTATCAGAATTTTTTTGTGATCGCTGAAGCCCATGAGGCCTTTTTCCTAAGGTCTGGCACTTAAAGTTCTGGCTGGGATTCGATTAATTCATGCCGTGAATGTAGGTTGTAACATGTGTCCAGTCGATATCAACGTGTTTTGCTAATGCGCGAATATCAGCGCAGGTAAATGCCTGATATTGCGATTTCAGCGCCTCAGGCATCGGGATTAAATTGATGCTGGCTTTTTGTTTGGACGCTATTGCTGTGGCGACATCTGCAAACGATACAGCGCGTCCGGTGCCGGCATTGAAGATACCACTGACGCTGTTTTGCAGCATCGCTTCATGAACTTTGCATAAATCTCCAACAAAGACAAAATCACGCTTGTACGCGTCGCTGTCCTCAAACAGCCTGATGACACCGTTGTTGCGTGCCTGCTGGCTAAATTTATGCACTGGGCTTGCTTGGTCGCCTTTGTGGTCCTCATGCTGGCCGTAGACATTGAAATAGCGATAGCCTTGAACCGGATTATCATGCGTTTGCGTAAGGACCCAGCGATCAAACAGATATTTGCTCCAAGCATAGGGTGAACGGGGATCAGGCGACGCAGTTTCATGGAAATTTGTGCCGCTTCCATAGATGCTGGCACTGCTAGCATATTGAAAGATCACGTCATGCCGGGCACATTCAGTGAATAACCATTTTGAAAAATCTACATCGAAAGCAGGATTTTATGCACATCACGTTCGGTTGTGCTGCTTATTGCGCCAAGATGAATAACCGCATCATATTTTTGGACTGTTGGCCACTGCATGTCGTCCCAGTCATAGCCAAAAAGTTGATGCTGGCCATCAAAATGCTTCCAGATATTTTGCCCAATAAACCCTCGATGACCTGTAACTAGAATTTTCATAAACCTAATCTTTTTGCATTTTAGATGATTGGATAACATATAGTGATAATGTCTGTTTTCCAAAGCCTATATAAACAAAATAATGATGCCATTACGGCTTACTAGATAGGAGCTATTTTGGATCACAGTTTGGTTCACGCTTCCTGAAGTCAAACATTAAAACTATTGAAAATCAGTAACTTGAACCTATATACTTGGAGGAATTGGAGCGGGTGAAGGGATTCGAACCCTCGACCCCAACCTTGGCAAGGTTGTGCTCTACCACTGAGCTACACCCGCTTCGCATCCACCAAGACAAGGTGGGATGCAGTTATCGCGAACCGCTGACGGGTGGTATAATCCAAGCATCGCGCCCTTGCAAGAGGCAAATTACGGGATCAAGCCGTGAGATCATGGGTTTTTGCATATGGTGGCAATAAAGCCGATGTTTCCGGCAAGCCGACTCTTTGCAAATAGGCCCTTAAGCTTTGGCTAGCGCGTCTTTCAAGCTGGCGGCAATATGGGCTTGCTGGGCTGTTTCAAGATAGGGATGCATTGGCAGGGCCAACACATGATCGCATAAATCCATTGTTACGGGCAGATTGCATGCACTGACTGGATAATGCGCATAAGGTGGCTGGCGATGCATTGGCAAAGGATAATAAATCGCTGTTGGGACACCAGAAGTAGCAAGCGATTTGCAGATTGCGTCGCGGTTGCTGCCTTGTGGCAATTGAATGACATATTGTGCCCAGCTTGATGTAACGCCTGCCTCAAGCGATGGCGTGCCAACCACGCCCTCAAGCAAAGCTGCATAACGGTCTGCAGCATTTTGACGATGCATAAGCTCATCGTTAAAAATATCAAGCTTGGCGTCAAGCACCACCGCCTGCATGGTATCAAGACGGCCGGTCATGCCAATGCGGATATTTTCATATTTATCGCGCCCCATTCCATGAACACGGCATGAGCGGATGATTTCGGCAATTTTATCATCATTGGTAAAAATTGCGCCGCCATCACCATAGGCACCAAGCGGTTTGGCCGGAAAAAAGCTTGTGCAGGTGACATCGGCAAGCTGGCCAACCGGTTTGCCATGCCATGTCGCGCCAAAGCTTTGCGCGGCATCATCGATCAGCCACAGGCCATTTTCACGGGCAAAGTTGCCAATCGCGGCATAATTGGCAGGCTGGCCAAACAGCCCAACGCCGATAATACCGACAATATCGATGCCCGCAGCCTTGCCAGCGGCAAGCGCTTGCGGCAATTTTTCTGGGTCAATGTTAAAGCTGGTTTTTTCGACTTCGGCAAAAATCGGTATTGCGCCCATGACTGGCATCACTTCAGCGCTTGCGGCAAAGGTAAAAGATGGAACGATGACGCCTTGGCCGGGTTGCAGCTCTAGCCCCATAAGCGCCAGCAACAACGCATCGGTTCCTGACGAACAGGAAATATTATGCGCAACGCCTGTCCATTCACCAAGACGCGTTTCTAATGCGGAAATTTCCGGCCCCATAATATAGGCACCATGATCAAGTACCAGTTGGAATCCGGCTTCGACCTTGTCGCGAATACGGGCTTGTTGGGCTTTTAAATCAATAAAGGCGATGCTCATTTGGGCCTCACTGGCTGAAGATTCGAGGACGTGGCGGATGTGTCGATTAATTGGGTTTGCATGGTTTCAAGAACCTGTTGAACCATGATCGCTTCGGCAATATCAGTTGGTGCTGGCTTGCCTGTTTCGCAGGTTTGGATAAAGGCGCGCATTTCATCTTTTAACGGTTCGGCTTCGGGAACCGGAAGTGCAATCGGGCTTGCCCGATCAATGATGAAATGTTCGCCATTCAACCGCATTTGATCTTGAAACAGCGTCAATTTTTCTGGCCAAGGTTTGGTATCATCAAAAACCAGCGATCCGGCAGTTCCGGTAACCGTCAGACGATGTTCTTTGAATGGGCTTAGCCAGCTTGTTTGCATGCCAGCCGAAACACCATTTTCAAAACCCATGAAAGCTGGTCAGAAAATCAACAATATTTGGGGTCATATGGCTTGCACCGGCACAATGGATTTTTGTTGGAAGGCTGCCAATCAGTGCAAGGATAAGCGACAGATCATGCGGGCATAAATCAAACAATACAGATTCCGTATTACGAATACGCCCCATTGCCAACCGGTTTGCCTGAACATGGCGAAGGCTGCCAATGGCACCAGCGGCAAGCTGTTTTTGCAATTCGATAAAGGCGATATGATAGCGTATCAGATGCCCAACCATCACTTGTTTTTTGGCAGCATGCGCTGCGTCTTGAATGGCTTTTGCCCCAGCCAATGTTAGCGATAATGGCTTTTCAACATAAACATGTTTGCCAGCGGCCAAGGCGGCAATGGCAAGCGCATCATGGCTTGGCGCGGCGGTGGCAATGACAATGCCGTCAATTGATTGATCATGGATCAGCGTGTCAACATCAACTGGTTTGGCGGCAAAGGCTGATCCGAATTCGGCGGCGTTTTCGGCATGGCGATCGGCAACCGAGGCCAACACCTCAAGCTGGGCAAGATTGCGCGCCAAATTACGGCCCCACATGCCACATCCGATTAGACCAATTTTCATCATCGCTTGAATTTCATTTTGTAATGCAACCATGATTGCCGCTATGCTATCGTGTCTTAATATGAGTGACGATTCGCGTCAATCGTTGCATTTCGTTACATTTTTCACAGAATTGAGCCAGATTTACCACCGGCTTGCGGCGCGGCAAACCGATGGTCTTGCAGAGGCGTCTTCATCCGGCTAGAAAGAGATAAGGCCAGCTTATGGTCATCGTCATTATGGCGACGAATTAATCCACCTCATCAGGGCCGCATTATGGACGCATCATCACAATTCAAAGATAGCTTGCCAACGACGCCAGAATCACTTTTGGCGGTTCTTGACGCGCTGGGAATTGATTATGTCACGCATCATCACCCGCCTTTGCGAACGGTTGAAGATGCCAAAGCGCATCGCGGCGATATGCCTGGAATCCATATCAAGAACCTGTATCTTCGCGACCGGAAAAAGCGGAATTTCCTGATTGTCGCCCAAGAAGATCGGGTGATTGATTTAAAAAATCTTGATCAGAAAATTGGCTGTGACCGGCTGTCATTTGGCAGTGCTGAACGGTTATTTGAAATGTTGGGTGTGCGTCCGGGCGCGGTCAGCCCACTGACAATGGTCAATGATTCTGACCATAAAATTTCGCTGTTTCTTGATTCGGCGCTTCAAACCGATGATCGCATTTACGCACATCCGCTTGTCAATGACATGACGATTGGCATCACCGGGTCAGGCTTGCAGCAATTTTTGGCGCATACAGGCCATCAGCTGCGCTGGCTTGATTTTTAAATGGCCTTCGGGTCAGTCATGGCGCGCCCCTTGTTTTGCAACGCCTGATGATTACATCTATATGCAAGTTTAAAAAGGGCGTGATCGCCGATTAAAACGCACCGTCTTGCGGTGGATCTAATTGGATTCATCGCTTTTAAAAAGGTTTAGGACAAAAATGGAACAGCTTATTGCGGCCGCTGCCGATACCACACCAATCGATGTGAATATGGATAATTTCATGGCCGAGGTCATTGATGGTTCGGCAACAATGCCAATTGTCGTGCAATTCTGGGCGCCATGGTGTGGGCCATGTAAACAGCTTGGTCCGCTTTTGGAAAAGGTCGTTGCCGCCGCCAAGGGCAAGGTCAAGATGGTTCGAATCAATATTGATGAGAACCAACAGATTGCCCAACAGATGCGGGTGCAATCAGTGCCAACGGTTTTTGGCTTTTTCAATGGGCAGCCGGTTGATGGTTTTGCCGGTGCGCAGCCTGAATCAACGCTGAAGCAATTTATTGACAAGCTGGTGGCCGCTGGCGGCAGTGGCCCAGACATCGCGGCAATGGTCGAGGCGGCAAACGGCCTTCTTGAAACACAAGATTATGAAAATGCGATGGCGCAATATCATGAAATCATGGCGGCTGATCCTGAATCGCCCGATGGTCTTGCAGGCATGATCCGATGTATGGTCGGGATGAAAGATATTGATGGCGCGCGGGAAATTGTTGATCAGCTTGATGATGAATTTCGCGATAAACCAGCCATGGTGATTGCCATTGACTCACTTGAATTGGCGGAAAAGGCTGCTGGTGCGGCTGGCGGTTTGACGCAAGCGCGTGCTGCGGTTGATGCTGATCCGAATGATCTTGCTGCGCGGCAGGAACTGGCATTGGCGTTATTTGCCACTGGCGAACAAGCCGAATCAATGGAACAGCTTCTTGAATCCATCCGCATTGACCGCGCTTGGAATGACGAGGCAGCTCGCATTCAGTTGTTGGAATTTTTCAAGACGCTTGGCCCGGCAAACCGCGATGTGATGGCGGCGCGGCGCAAGCTATCGACGTTACTTTTCGCCTAGCTGGAATATGCCCATAATGGGCAAAGATAATTTGGCAAGAATAAACATCCTTTGCGTGGCATAAGGGTACATGCAGCCATAATGCGAAAGCAGAATGGTTTGCACCTAATTTTTTAAGGAGTGATTATGGCAAGTGGTATTTTTGATCCGGAATTTGACCAGCTTCCGATGCGCATTCCGATTTTTCCGCTGCCAAGCGCCCTTTTGCTTCCGGGTGGGCGATTGCCGTTGAATATTTTTGAGCCGCGCTATCTGGCGATGGTAATGCATGCGCTGGCAACGCCAACAAGGCTGATTGGCATGGTACAGCCACTTGATCATCATGCCGGTGATAACAGGGCTAATGATGACATGGCTGGCGATCCGGCTTTGTTTGAAACTGGGTGTGCTGGGCGTTTGTCATTTTTTCAAGAAAGTGATGATGGCCGCTTTGTTATCGCGCTTAACGGGGTGTGCCGGTTTCATCGTCTTCGCCAAGAGCTTGACCCGAATGGGTTTCTGGTGGCTGATGTTGATTGGCAGCCTTTTGCGAATGATCTTCGCGTTGATGTTAGCGCGCTTGACCGTGATCCGTTGATCAAAGTGATGAAACGCTATTTCGATATGAAGGGATTCGAGACAGACTGGACGCAGATTGAAAACTCGGATAACCATCAGCTATTGGCCACATTATCGATGATCTGTCCGTTTGAAGTTGCCGAAAAACAGGCGCTTTTAGAAGCTGATTCAATGGCAAAACGCGCTAATCTGTTAATTGCCATGATGGAAATGGCATTGCATGACGAAAGCGGAGGAAATGATGCACGACACTGATCCTGCGGCGGATTATGAAATTGATCCACGGCTTCTTGAAGTGCTGGTTTGCCCCTTGACGCGCGGCCCCTTGACCTATGATCGCGTAAATTATGAATTGATTAGCCATCAGGCACGCAAAGCCTATCCGGTTCGCGCCGGTGTGCCAATCATGCTTGGCGATGAAGCGCGTGATCTTGGCGAAGATGAATAGGCTTTTGGCCGCCCATTACCGCCAAGATTGAATATCAAGATTACAGGCCAAGTTTGGCCATCAAGTTTAGATGCTAGGATGTTGAACCCCATGACCACCGCACCTCCACAAACACCATCACAAGATGTCTGGCCTGAAGAAATCCGCCTTTCAAAAGCCAAGGATCGGCTGAAAATCCGTTTTGATGATGGTGCGCAATTCTCGCTATCAGCTGAATTATTGCGCGTTGAATCACCATCGGCCGAGGTGCAGGGTCATGGGGCTGGTCAGAAAACCACTCCAGCGGGAAAACAAGATATTCTGATTAGCAGCATTGAACCGGTTGGCAATTATGCAATCCGTCTTGGGTTTAGCGACGGGCATAATACCGGCCTATTTAGCTGGGGTCTGCTTTATGATTATGCGCTTCGCCAAGATCAGTTGATGGCTGATTATCTGGCGCGTCTTGCCAGTGATGGTGCGCGCCGCAACTAGATATCATAATTTGGGCACCATTATGCTGGCAAATGCCCCTTAAGAAGATTGGCCCGCGCTAGATGACCGCCCATCGCGCTTTTCTGAAAAAATGATTTTACCGGACTGGCATTGACCAGCCCCATCCCAGCGCCGGTGACTTTGGCAATGGCTGGTTGAAATGACACAAGCTGGTTCAGCCCGCTTGTCATGGCTGTCATGGCAGTGACTTCGAGTTTGCGTTCGGCAAGATAATCAGTTTCAACCGACCGGTGACCGGCACCAAGTCCGCGCGCACTGGCGCGGGCAAGACAATCGGCAAGCACCGCCGCATCACCAAGCGCCAGATTATATCCCTGACCGGCAAGTGGATGGATCGCATGGCTGGCATCACCTGCCAGAACCAGATGCGGGCCTGTCATTTTGCGGCTAATTGTTGGCTTTAAGGGCCAGCCAAGACGCGGCCCGTCAAGCTGCAACCCGCCAAGCGTTTCGCCGAAAGCGGCCAATATCACATTGGCAAAATCGGCTTCATCAAGCGCCATAAAGTGATCGGCCTCGGCTTTTGGCAACGTCCAAACAAGCGAAGCTCGAAACGGGCCATGCGGCATCAACGCCAATGGGCCGCTTGGTAAAAACCGCTGATAGGCAATATTGGCATGATCGCGTTCAAGCGTCAGATTGGCAACAATGGCGGTTTGCCGATGTGGTTCGGCAAAGCTGCGGATACCGGCATAATCGCGCAATTTGCTTTTTGCACCATCACAAGCAACAACCAGCTGGCACGTTAAATCTGGCCGGCTGGCAAATTGCAATCGGGCAAGATCACCTGTCCCGTCAAAGCTTGTCACCTCGGCGTCGTTGATGTGGGCAATTGGCCGCGTTGCCATCACCGCATAGAGGGCGTCAAGAAGCCGGTCATTGGCCACAACATAAGCCATTGGCTGGTCAGCATCATGCCAATCAAGGTTGAATTCGGGTCGTTGACGACGCGCAAGCCCACCTTGGCGCGGTGCGCCATTGGCAATTTTGATGCGGGTGATTGGGGTTGCCATATCGCCAATAAGCGGCCAGACGCCAAGCGTCTCAAGCATGGTTTTGCCAGCGGCGTGAATGGTGGTGGTGCGATGATCAGCGCTTGGGGTTATGGTGGCGCTTGATTCGGAATTTGGCGGTTTGAGGTGTGCTGGGGCGCGGTCAACAAGCGCAATAGCCGGTGCCGCGGCCGATCCATAGCCGCCATAAGACAACGCCAATGCCATCATCACCCCGGTCAGCCCACCGCCAACAACAATCACTTCATAATGTGTCTGATCGGTCATTTGCTACCATCCGTCTTTGCCGTAAAATGACGATCTATCACTTGTTTGGCAAGCTGATCCAGATCATCCCGATCAAAAAGATAGGCGGCCATGCCAGCCCGCTTTCCAGCCTCAACATCGCTATCACGATCCCCAATCATCACCGAAGCACCAAGGTCAATCTGCCATTTTTGCGCAAGATCAAACAGCAATCCCGGTTCGGGTTTGCGGCAACGACACGCCGCCGCCATTGCCGGATCAGGCGATAGCGGATGATGAGGACAAAAGGCAATATCGGTAATGGCACCGCCGGCCTTTTCGGCAGCATCAATCAGATGATCATTGAATTTATGCATATCGCTTTCGGTAAAGATGCCACGTCCAATGCCGCCTTGATTGGTCACAATAAAAACCGGCAATTCGGCCTGATGAAACCGCTTTAATGCCGTCACTGCGCCGGTGATCCAGGTAAATTTTTCAATCTCGAAAATATAGCCATCATCACGGATTAGCGTATTGTCGCGATCAAGAAAAATGGCTGGCTTTTGTGGCATAAGGGCGTGATCCTTTTCAAGGCAAGATAGTGCGCTGGCAACAGTTCACCCATCACAATCAATCTGGTTTAGATTAGTTTACTGAAATTGGCCTATTTTGCTAGTGAGTAACATCATCGCAGCCATTGCCCCGGCGCAAGGCATGCGCTAACAATGAGGGCGAAATAACCAATTGGCGGGCCAAGCCGTTCTTTTGATATGGTGAAAAAAATCCATGAAACTTAATCCAGCGCATGCCATTTTTGACGGCAATATGTTTGTCCAGCTTCGTGGGCTTCTTGAATCGGTAACGCCGCCAGCAAATCTGCGTGTTCTTGATATGTCGATTGGCGAGCCACAACAGCCACCAGCCGCCCTATTGATCGACAGTGTGTCTCGTCATAATGACCAATGGCAATTCTATCCAAAGGCAACGGGAAGCCCGCGTTTTACCGCAGCGATTGAAGGCTATATCGCGCGGCGTTGGCCCGAAGCGGCAGGGCTTGCCGATGCAAGCCAAATCATTCCAGTTCCCGGAACGCGCGAACCACTTCATTTGCTTGGCCATCTGGTAACAGCAAGCAAGCCCAATGCCGCCGCGCTGGTGACCAATCCTTTTTATCATGCATGGCGCGCCGGTGCACTTGCCAGTGGTGGGGAAACGATTTGGCTGAATAGCGGTGCCAATCAGAATTTTCTTCCCGATCTTCATGCGGTTGCATCTGCCGATCTTGACCGCGCCAGTATTCTTTATCTGTGCAGCCCGACAAATCCGCAAGGCAGCGTTATGGATATGGATTATCTTGTCGATGTAATCCGCCTTGCCCGCAAACACGATTTTCTGCTGGTGATGGATGAATGCTATGCCGATATCTGGCGGGGCAGTCCGCCAACGGGTCTGATGCAGGCCGCCGCCTTGGTTGCAGGCCAAGATGGCATCACTGGCGATGCTGATCCTCTGGCCAATTTGGTGGTGTTGAATTCGCTGTCAAAACGGTCGGGTGCGGCTGGTCTTCGTGGAGGATTCATGGTTGGTGACAGGCAGGTTGTGGCGCAATATTTGAAACTTGTCGGCAATGGTGGGTCATTGGTGCCAACACCGCTTTTGGCGGTCGCTGCCGATCTTTATGATGATGAGGCGCATGTTGCGGCAATCCGCGCCTATTATGATGCCAATTTCGCCCTTGTTGAAAAACATCTTGGCATTGCCGCACCGCAAGGTGGCTTTTTCCTGTGGCTTAAGGTTGATGATGATATTGAATTTGTCAAAAGGCTGATGGCTGAACAGGCGGTAAAGGCTGTTCCCGGATCTTTTATGGGTCTGGAAACCGAAGATGGTAATCCGGGTGCTGGCTATGTCAGATTGGCGCTTGTTCATGATGCCGAAAGCACCGATGAGGCGCTTTCACGGGTGGCAAAAATTTATAAAAGCCAGCAATGATAATCCCTTTGATCAAAAATAACGCTCATGGCAATGCCTAGATTGCCACACAGATTTACCCTATAAGGAAAGTCATGGCCGATAGTGACGACAAGAAACCCATTTTTTCCATTGCGATGATGCAGTTTTTGCAGAATCGGTTAATGGAAATTTTTGGTCTTGTGCTTTTTGTGATGTCGGGTTTGTTGCTGATTGCGCTAGTCACCGCTGGTAAAAATGACCCGTCCTTTAATCAGGTTTCAACGGCGCCTGTGGCCAATTGGCTTGGGCCGGTTGGTGCCAATATTTCGGTGGGGCTTTATGCGGCAACCGGGCTTGCGTCATTTTTTCTGGCTTTGGTGCCGTTATTCTGGGGCTTGTCCTATTTCCGGAAACAGCCAGTGCCATGGGTACGATTTCGGATCATTGTTTTGCCGCTAAGCCTGTTCTTTCTGGCTGGCGGTCTTTTTGCGCTTGATGGTGGCGGTGCCAGCGATAATGGCGGGGCGGCAGGCGCTGTGATCATTGGAATGATCATGCGGGTCATGCAGCCGATACCTTCCTTCATGGGGCTAGAGACGATTCATTATGTTGGCGGTGCGGCGCTGTTTTTCGGGTTGCTATCATGGCTTTGGGTGGTGGCAATTTCCCCCCAGCAATGGTTAAAACGATCTGGCAAGACCAGTAAAATTGGACTTTTGTTCAAAGGCGTTGCTGGCCTTGGCCAAAAGGTTGCGGGTTCGGTCAATAATGTGCAACAGCGGGTTGCGGCAAAACCGCCACGCAAACCAAAACCATCAAGACAACGCCAAGAACCGGTGCTTGTTGCCGATGCAGCTGGTCATGTGGCTGACCAAAATGCCAATCAGGCTGTGGGTGGCAAAGCACGGTCACCGCGCGCCACCAAAAAGAATGCCAAGCAGGAAATGTTTGATTTTGGCAATGGTTCGGGATTCCAATTGCCGCCTGCCCGCTTGTTGAATCCACCAGCAAAAACACAATCAGGCCCGTCAAAATCGATTCTTGAAGATCATGCGCGCCAGCTAGAAAATGTGCTATCAGATTTCAGCGTCAATGGCACGATTGCCGATGTGCGCTATGGGCCGGTTGTCACCCGCTATGATTTCAACCCCGCACCTGGCACCAAATCGCAACGCGTGATTTCGCTTGCCGATGATATCGCCCGTTCAATGAGCGCCATTTCGGTTCGGGTTGCCGTGGTGCCCGGCCAAAATGTGATTGGCATCGAATTGCCAAACGAAGACCGGCAGGTTGTTATGCTTCGTGATATTCTTGACCATGATAGCTGGGCCAGTGATCGTTCAAGCCTGCCAATGGCGCTTGGCAAGGATATTGCCGGTGCGCCAGTGGTGGTTGATCTGGCCAAATTTCCGCATCTTCTGGTTGCAGGTACCACCGGTTCAGGCAAATCAGTTGGCATCAATGCGATGATCCTGTCGCTTCTCTACTGGCATACGCCCGAAACCTGCCGGATGATCATGATCGATCCGAAAATGCTGGAACTATCGGTTTATGATGGCATTCCGCATCTTTTAAGTCCGGTTGTGACCGATCCGTCAAAGGCAGTTACCGCATTGAAATGGGCGGTTCGCGAAATGGAAAATCGCTATCGCAATATGGCCAAGATGGGGGTTCGTAATATTGGCGGTTATAATGACCGTCTTGCCGAAGCGCGCGCCAAGGGCGAAGTTTTGACAAGACGCGTTCAAACTGGCTTTGATCCGGAAACTGGCAAACCGATCCATGAAGAAGAAATTCTTGATCTGGCACCGCTTCCATTCATTGTGGTGTTGATTGATGAAGTGGCCGATCTGATGCTTGTTGCGGGCAAGGAAATTGAAGGCGCTGTTCAGCGTTTGGCGCAAATGGCGCGGGCGGCGGGAATCCATGTCATCATGGCAACCCAGCGCCCGTCAGTCGATGTGATCACCGGCACAATCAAGGCAAATTTCCCAACAAGAATAAGCTTTCAGGTCACGTCACGGATCGACAGCCGCACAATCCTTGGCGAACAGGGTGCCGAACAGCTTCTTGGTCGAGGTGATATGCTGTTTATGGAAGGTGGCGGCAGGGTTGTTCGCGTGCATGGCCCCTTTGTCGATGATGGAGAGGTTGAAGCTGTTGCCAATTTTCTGCGCCAGCAAGGTGAGCCTGAATATGATGATCGTGTTGTTGAAGAGGTCGAAATTGGCGGCGATGGTGCTGGTGACGGGGCGGTGCCAAGCAATGGCGGCAGCCTGTATGAACAGGCGGTGGCGTTGGTCGTTCGTGAACAAAAAGCATCGACAAGCTTTGTTCAGCGGCATTTAAAAATTGGCTATAACCGCGCCGCAACGATCATTGAAGAAATGGAAAGCAACGGCATTATTTCAGCGGCTAATCATGTTGGCAAACGCGATGTATTACTAACGGATGACGAAAATGGTGGCCTGTAATGCCAATCATCACAATGTGGCAAAATCTGCCATCACGAATAATGGCACTGATAATGACTAAAGGACGAATCATGGGTTTCGGATCAAGGGTGATGTTCCTTGTCAGCTTGCCCATCATGCTGGTCTCGATGCCGTCGATGGCCAATGATGATGTAACGCGCGCCGAAACATGGTTTAACAAGATCAGAACGATTTCAGCCGATTTTGTGCAGGTGGCGTCAGATGGCACAAGCGCCGAAGGCAAATTGGTATTTCGCCGCCCGTCACGCATGAAAATCACCTATGGCAAAGGCGATGAATTGCAACTGATCACCAGCAGTGTCTGGCTTCATGTTGACCGTCCAGATGAACGTCTGCTGACAAGCTATCCAATTTCTGAAACCCCGCTTTCGCTTATTCTGGCGGATAAGGTCTCGCTTCGGCTTGATGGATATGAAACGCGCGTTTTGCCGACGATTTCTGGCGTTGTGCGAATTCAAATTGGTAAAGATGATGGCGAAGGCGCTGGCCGTTTGACCCTTGAATTTTCCGAAAAACCATTTCAGTTCCGGCGCTGGATCGTGCTTGATGCGGCTGGCATTGAAACCAGTGTGACATTGCAAAATATCGTTTATGACCAGCCCATTGCCAATGAGGTTTTTCGCCTTCCCGAATATTCTGACGGAAATTAACCTACCTTTGCTTGCGGCCAACAAAATTTGGCTGGAGTCGGAACGGCAGTGATCAAACCGCCCCTTTAAGGAGCCATTAGAAATGAAAATCGCAACTTGGAATATCAATAGCGTTCGTCTTCGCCTTGAGACAGTGCTCGCATTTTTGCAGCAGGCCGATATTGATGTGTTATGTCTTCAAGAGACGAAAACCCAAGATATGCATTTTCCAGCCGAAGCGTTTGCTGCAGCAGGCTGGCCGCATCAGGCCATTCGCGGCGAGAAAAGCTATAATGGTGTTGCGATTATTGCGCGCCAGCCCTTGGCCAAAATCGACCATATGGAATGGACAGGCAAATCCGATTGCCGCCATATCTGGGCGATGACCAATGATGGTATTGGCATTCATAATTTTTATGTTCCGGCTGGCGGTGATGTTCCGGATATTGAGGCAAACCCGAAATTTGCCCATAAGCTGCAATTCATTGACGAGATGACAAGCCATTTCAGCGCAAATCAGCCAAAGGCCGAAATTCTGGTTGGCGATTTGAATATCGCGCCATTGGCAAGTGATGTTTGGTCATCGAAACAATTATTGAAAATCATCAGCCATACGCCGGTGGAAACCGATGGGTTAAAACGGCTGATTGCCGATGGTGGCTGGCATGATGCGGTTCGTGCCTATTTTGGTGATGATCAGAAATTATATTCTTGGTGGTCTTACCGGGCGCGCGATTGGGCGGCCAGTGATCGTGGCCGCCGTTTGGATCATATCTGGGTTAGCCATGATCTTGCCGATAAGGTGGTGCATGCGGAAATTCACCGAGATTGGCGCGGCGTTGACAAGCCATCAGATCATGTGCCGATCAGCCTGACTCTCTAACCTGCGATCATCACCATGCCGACCCCCTTTCGCGATGGGGAAAAACCGGCTATATGCTTTGCTATGACAGCTTTTTTAAAGATGCATGGCCTTGGCAATGATTTCATTGTTCTTGATGCGCGCGATCCGGCAAATGGCATTCCCGATGTGATCGGGGCTGCTGTGGCAAAGCGTCTTGCCGACCGCCATTTCGGCATTGGCTGTGATCAGATATTGGTTATCCGCGCTTCGGCCAAAGCTGATATTTTCATGCAGATTCTCAATAGCGATGGCAGTGACGCTGCCGCTTGCGGCAATGGCACAAGATGCGTTGCCGATCTGGTGATGCGCGATCTTGGGTTATCAAAGCTGTCGATCGAGACAGATGCTGGCATTTTGCAAAGCTGGCGTGCGGCCGAAGATGCCGGTCATATCGCGGTTGATATGGGGCCGGCGCGGCTTGCATGGGACGAGGTGCCTTTGGCAAGCCCTGCCGATACGGCAGCGGTTGATCTTGGCGCATTAGCACCGGTGACGGCAGTTTGCCATTCAATGGGCAATCCGCATGCGGTGCTATTTGTTGATGATGCCGAGGCGGTTGATCTTGCGCATATCGGTCCGCAGCTTGAGCATCATCCACTATTTCCTGATCGGGCGAATATTTCTTTTGTGACCAAGGTTGGCCCAGACCAGTTTCGCATGCGCGTATGGGAACGTGGCGGCGGCATTACCTTTGCCTGTGGGTCTGGGGCATGTGCTGTTGGGGTTGCGGTGAAGCGATCAGGGCGCGGTGCGCGGCGCAATGAAATCATCATGGATGGCGGCAGTGTGTTTATCGACTGGCAGGATGATGGCACATCAGGCGGACGGGTGATTATGCGCGGGCCGGTTGCCTATGTTTTTGAAGGGGTGCTTCACGGCGATTTATTGGCATTGATGAGGACAAGCGCATGAGCAAACGCAATGCGCCTGACGTGCAAACCTTTGGCTGCCGGTTGAATATTTGGGAATCTGAAGTGATCCGTGATCAGGCGGGCGCTGCCGGTCTGTCTGATGCGATTATTTTTAACACTTGCGCGGTAACCGCCGAAGCCGAAAAACAGGCACGCCAAGCCATTCGTAAAGCCCGCCGCGATCACCCTGATGCCAAAATCATTGTCACGGGATGCGCTGCCCAGATTGCACCTGAAACATGGGCGGCAATGCCCGAAGTGACGCAGGTTGTTGGCAATCATGATAAATTGCAGGCGGCAAGCTGGACAAAATTAGCGGCCAATGATGCGCCATCGCTTTTGGTGAGTGATGTGATGGAAGTGCGCGAAACCGCATCGCATATGGTCGATAGTTTTCACGAACATACCCGCGCCTTTTTGCAGGTTCAGCAGGGCTGTGATCATCGCTGCACCTTTTGCATAATTCCCTATGGACGTGGCAATAACCGGTCGGCACCAGCAAGCGATCTGATTGATGCGGCGCGGCGACTTGTTGCCAATGGCTGCAAGGAATTGGTGTTAACCGGGGTTGATATCACCTCATGGGGAAGTGATTTGCCCGGAAGGCCACGGCTTGGCAATCTGGTTCGCCAGATTTTGGATGCGGTTCAAGATTTGCCAAGATTGCGTCTATCGTCAATTGATCCGGCTGAACCTGATGCTGAATTGATGGATGTTCTTGCCGAAGACCAGCGTCTTTTGCCGCATTTGCATTTATCATTACAGCATGGTGATGATTTGATTTTGAAACGGATGAAACGCCGCCATCTAGCGCGTGATATTCTGCGCTTTTGTGATGAGGCGCGTCGCCGTCGGCCGGATGTGATTTTCGGGGCTGATGTTATTGCCGGATTTCCAACCGAAAATGATCAGGCACATCAAGCCAATCTGGCGATCATCGCCAAAGCGGATATCACGCATCTTCATATATTTCCCTATTCACCACGCCCGGGAACACCGGCTGCCGATATGCCGCAAACACCTGCCTTGGTGATCAAGCAGCGGGCTGCCGAATTGCGCGCCCTTGGTGCGGCGCGGCTTGCCAGTTTTCTTGATAGCGCCATTGGCAAGCGCGATCAGCTTCTTGTTGAGGTGGGCAATCGCGGGCATGGGCGCAATTTTGCCAAGATCCGGCTTGAGGGCGATTTTATCCCGTCAGGTCAGCTTGTTGATGTTGAATTGATCGGGCGTGATGGCGACAGTCTTGTTGGTCGTGCGGTTGCAAAGGGGGCGCAGAGCGCATGAACTGGTTTAAAAAACTAAAAGACGGTCTTAGCAAATCAAGCAAAAAAGTCAGCGAATCACTTGCCAGCCTACCCTCTTTATCGGCGCTGATTGGCAAATCCAAACTGGATGCAGCCTCATTGGAAGAAGTCGAAGATGCGCTGATCGCTGCTGATCTTGGGACGGCTTCGGCAATCCGGCTTGCCACTGCTTTAAAAGCGCATAAATTTGACGGTCCGGTTGATGCTGATTCAATTGCGCTTGCCTTGGCCGATGGGCTGGAGGCTATTTTAAAACCGGTTGCCAAACCGCTTGAGATTGACCCCCAAAACCGGCCGCATGTTGTGCTTCTTGTTGGCGTTAACGGTTCGGGAAAAACCACAACCGCAGGCAAGCTTGCGCAAAATTGGCAAGCCGAAGGCAAAACCGTATTGCTTGCCGCTGGTGATACATTTCGGGCGGCCGCGGTTGAGCAATTGCAAATCTGGGGCGAGCGAACCGGCACAAAGGTGATCGCCGATGCAACGGGCGGTGATGCGGCGGCGCTGGCCTATCGGGCGATGGTTCAGGCCAAGGAAGATAATGCTGATGTGTTGATCATTGATACGGCTGGCCGGTTGCAAAACCGAACCGAGCTGATGGATGAGCTGGCCAAAATCGTTCGTGTGATCCGGAAATTAGATGATAGCGCGCCGCATGATTCGGTGATTGTTCTTGATGGAACCGTTGGCCAGAACGCGATGTCGCAGGTCAAAGCCTTTTCCGCTGTTGCCGATTTGTCGGGCCTGATTGTAACCAAACTTGATGGATCGGCAAAAGGCGGTGTTGTTGTTGCGCTTGCCGAAGAATTTGGCCTTCCGGTTCATGCTGTCGGGGTTGGTGAAGGCGCTGATGATTTACAGCCCTTTGCCGCTGATGAATTTGCCAAGGCGCTTGCCGGTGTTGATTCTGAAATGGATCGCCGTACCGTCAATGAGTAAAGGCTAATCAGGCAAAAGCGCGGCGCTTCGTCCGGATAGATAATAGACCAATAGCCCTGCATATTCATGCAAGGCTTGGCGCATAAGCAAGACGCCCTGATCAATATTCCAAAGATCAGTATAGCCTGTTTTTGGGGTTTGAAAATCAACCGGATAGGGAATCACGCCCGACCAACCAGCGGCGGCAAAGCTGCCAATGGCACGCGGCATATGATTGGCCGAGGTGATTAAAATCCAATTTGTACCGGGTTCCGCTGCTAGAATTTGACGGCTATTCACTGCATTTTCATAGGTGTTGCGGCTGTTTTCTTCATAAAGGACGGTTCGGCTTAGCCCGCCAAGCTGTTTGACCAGATCACGGATATTATCACTTTCGCGCCAGCCGCGCTGAGTCAATTCACCCGAAAAGCCACTAAACAGGATCGGCGTATCGGGATGCGCGCGCGCCAGCGTCATGGCGGCGGTAAATCGTTCAGCCGCCCCGCCTAATGTATAATGATCGCGGCTTTGCGCAACAATGCCACTGCCGGTAAATCCGCCAAGAACAATGATCCCATCAATATGGCGTTGGCCGATATCGCCGCGGGCAATCCGGTTTTCCAGAAATTGCAAAGGCAGGCTAGAAACCGGCAGAAAGCCATAGCCAAGCGGCAGGGCAATGGCGGTCAAAATGGCCAGCCGCATGATCCAGCGCCAGCGCCGCCAGCGTGCAAAAAGCCCAACCGCCAGAAATAGATAGGGGATGATCAGGGGTTCAAGAAGAAGGCCAAGTGTTTTCGATAAGATAAAGAACATCACTTATTCTTGACAATTCGCGGTAAAAAGCGCAATAGCTTCTATCAAATCAGGCCATCGCCGAATGAAATGACCTTAGCGGGTTCCACACGTCCTTGAAGTTTTCGAGCACGGGTGCCAAGAGGCATTTGCAATTTGGATGATGGTGATAACGCAAAATAACAAAGGGCAAGCAGGTTCAAAACCATGTTTGATACGCTGAAAAGTAAATTAGCTGATGTCTTTGACGGGCTGGCACGCCGCGGCGCGCTTAGCGAGTCGGATGTTGATGCTGCGCTTCGTGAAGTGCGGCTGGCTTTGCTTGATGCTGATGTCGCCTTGCCTGCGGTAAAAGCCTTTACGGATAAAGTGCGTGAAAAGGCGGTTGGCGTTGCCAGCATGCGGGCCGTGCGCCCCGATCAGCAAGTGATCAAAATTGTCCATGATGCTTTGATCGAAATGCTTGGTGGTGATGCCGCGCCATTGAATATTGCCACCAACCCGCCAGCCGTTATTTTGATGGCCGGTTTGCAGGGTTCGGGTAAAACCACAACAGCAGGTAAATTGGCATTGCGGCTGCGCAGCCGTGATCGCAAAAAGGTCATGCTGGCCTCGCTTGACGTGACGCGTCCGGCTGCACGCGAGCAATTGCGCATGCTTGGTGATCAGGCCGATGTTGGCGTGCTGAACGAGGTTGATGGCGAAAGCCCAACGCAAATTGCCAAACGCGCTTTGCAGGCAGCAAAATTACAAGCCTATGATGTTTTGATTTTGGATACGGCTGGCCGTCTTAGCATTGACGAAAGCCTGATGGCCGAATTGCGCGACATCAAAAAGGCAACCAACCCGCATGAGATCCTGCTTGTTGCCGATGCGATGACTGGACAGGATGCGGTCAATACAGCCGAAGCTTTCCATAAGGCGGTTGGCGTTACCGGCATTGCGCTGACCCGTCTTGATGGTGATGCGCGTGGTGGTGCGGCCTTGTCGATGCGGCATGTGACTGGCTGCCCGATCAAATTTGTCGGTGTTGGCGAAAAGCAGGACGCGCTTGAAGAATTTGATCCAGCGCGTTTGGCTGGCCGAATTCTGGATATGGGCGATGTTGTAGCGCTTGTCGAAAAAGCCTCTGAAGCCATCGAGGTCGAAGAAGCCGAACGGCTGGCAAAACGCATGGCCAAGGGCCAGTTCGATATGAATGATTTTCTGGCGCAAATTCGCCAGTTGCAAAAAATGGGCGGGCTTGGCGGTTTGATGGGCATGTTGCCCGGTATTGGCAAAATGCAGAAACAAATTGCGGCTGCCGGCATTGATGACAGCATGATCAAACGGCAAGAAGCGATCATTCTATCAATGACCAAAAAAGAACGTATTGCTGTTGGCCTGTTAAATGCGTCACGGCGCAAACGCATTGCGGCCGGGTCTGGAACAACGGTTCAAGATGTGAACAGGCTGGTCAAGCAATATCAAGATATGGCCCGCATGATGAAAAAGATGGGTGGCAAAACCGGTGCTGCGGCGATGAAAGCAATGCTTGGTGGCAGTGGTATGCCTGGGCGGCGGCGGTGCAATGCCTGATCTTGGCGCGCTGTCTCGTGGGCTTGGCTCATCTGGGTTTGGAAAAGGATTGGGCGGCGGGCTTGCCAAAGGATTGGGAAGCAGCCTTGCCAATGGATTACCGGGATTGGGTGGCAAACCTGACGGTAAGAAAAAATAGAAATTATGGACGACTAACGCCAATGAAAGGGATAAATTCATGGCTTTGAAAATCAGACTGGCACGCGGCGGTGCAAAAAAACGCCCATTTTACCGGATTGTTGTTGCCGAAGCCTCAGCACCACGTGATGGTCGCTATGTTGAGCGTGTTGGCACTTATAATCCAATGGTGCCAAAAGAGCATGAGCAGCGCATGACGCTGAACAGTGAGCGCATCACTTTCTGGCTTGGACAAGGCGCCAAACCAACCGATCGTGTTCATAAAATGTTGGCTGCGGCTGGCCTTGCCGAGGCACCGGTTATTCGTGACCAGCCAAAGAAATCAGCACCGGGTAAAAAGCGCGCTGAACGTGAAGCTGAAGCCGCATCTGCAGCAGAAGCAGCAGCTGAAGAAGCTGTTGCTGAAGCAGCTCCGCAGAAGAAGCTGTGCTGAAGAAGCTCCTGCTGAAGAAGCTGTTGCTGAAGAAGCTCCTGCAGAAGAAGCTGTTGCTGAAGAAGCTCGTGCTGAAGAAGCTGTTGCTGAAGAAGCTCCGGCTGAAGAAGCTGTTGCTGAAGAAGCTCCGTGCTGAAGAAGCTGTTGCTGAAGAAGCTGCTGCTGAGGAAAAGGCAGACAGCTAGTGGTAAGTGGCCATTTGCCGATTGGCGCGATTGTTGGCCCGCAAGGGATCAAGGGGCAGTTCAAGGTAAAACCCTTTACCGCGACGCCTCAAGCGCTGTCGGCATATGGGCCGGTTACATTGGATGATGGTCGGCAATTACAGTTGCAGGTCACATCGGTCAATGCCAAGGGATTGGCCATTGTTCGGGCAAAAGGCGTTGAGACGCGTGAGGCTCGCTGAGGCGCTTCGTGGTGTCACGCTTCATGTGTCGCGTGACCGGCTTCCCGATCTGGATGATGGTGAAATCTATCATGCTGATTTGCTGGGAATGGCGGTGACTGATCAAAATGGTCAATGGCTTGGCAAATTGATTGCCATCCATGATTTTGGGGCTGGTGAAATTGCCGAGCTTGCTGGCGAATCAGCGCCAACAATCATGGTTCCTTTTGGTGGTGAGCGGTTGCTTGCGGTTGATATGGCGGCAAAAACGATCAATTTGTCGGTGCCGGCTGGATTGCTAGATGATGCCATAGATGGTGATGCGCCAGCCTAATCCGGCCGAAACCAATGGCGTCTGGGATCAAGGAAAGGATGGGGAAATGACAAAAACCGAACCTCATCCCGACCGGCAAACCGATGCTAATCCGGCTTTGCCACACTGGCAGGCAACGGTTTTAACTTTGTTTCCGGATATGTTTCCGGGACATCTGGCCCATTCATTGGCAGGAAAATCGCTAAATGAAGGCATTTGGGCGCTGAAAACGCTGGACATTCGCGACTTTGCGCGCGATAAGCACCGGACTGTGGATGATACCCCCCTTGGCGGTGGTGTTGGTATGGTGTTAAAACCGGATGTGGTTGCTGCGGCCTTGGCCGCTGTAGCGGATTGTCCGGGCCCGCGAATTTACCTGTCACCGCGTGGCAGGGTGCTGGATCAGGCGCTGGTGCGCGATCTGGCCGCTGCCAAAGGGGCGGTGTTTCTGTGCGGGCGGTATGAAGGGGTTGATCAACGCGTGATCGATTCGGCCGATATGATGGAGGTCAGTATCGGTGACTATATTTTGTCAGGCGGCGAAACTGCAGCGCTGACAGTGATGGATTCGGTGATTCGTCTGTTGCCCGGTGTTATGGGCAAAGAAGCCAGCCATCGCGAAGAAAGTTTTGAGACCGGGTTGTTGGAACATTCGCATTATACCCAGCCCCGTGTCTGGAATGGCATCGAAGCGCCGGAAATTCTGGCATCGGGCCACCACCGCAAGATCGCCGAATGGCGACAGGCGGAGGCAGAAAAAGAGACGCAGCGTCGGCGTCCGGATTTGTGGCAACAATATCTGGATCGGCAGGCACTGCAAAAGGGCAAAAGTAAGTGACCCACCAGCACGGGGCTGGCGTCGGTTGAATAACCGGCAAGGGTGACACGGAATTTATGAAGGGAATCGGGCGATGAACATCATTGACCGCATAGGCAATAAACAGATCGAGAAAGTGCTTGGCCAACGTCAGTTGCCAGAATTTGCACCCGGTGACACCGTTCGTGTTGATGTGAAAGTTATCGAAGGCACGCGCGAGCGGATTCAGGCCTTTGAAGGGGTCTGCATTGCGCGGAAAAGCGATGGCGTTAATTCGTCATTCACCGTTCGGAAGATTTCATATGGTGAAGGCGTCGAGCGCGTATTCCCAACACATGCGCCACAGGTTGCCGGTGTAACGGTAATGCGTCGTGGTCGTGTTCGTCGTGCCAAGCTATATTATTTGCGTGGCCGTACCGGTAAAGCGGCTCGCATCGCTGAAAAAGTAACCTATCGCGAGGCGTCATCTTCTTAAATTGCCAGACCGGCTTTGAGATGACCTCCTCGCCGGCAGCAATCAGGAGAATGATATGTCGGCTCCAAAAACTCTGTTTGATAAGATCTGGAATGCACATCTTGTGCATCAACAGGAAGATGGAACATGCCTGATCTATATTGATCGGCATCTGGTTCATGAAGTGACCAGCCCACAAGCGTTTGAAGGGCTTCGCAATACTGGCCGAGCCGTGCGCGCCCCGAACCGCACGCTTGCCGTTGCCGATCATAATATCCCAACAACCGATCGTTCGGTTGGTATTGAAGATGAAGAAAGCCGCATCCAGGTTGAAGCCTTGGAAAAAAATGCGGCTGATTTCGACGTTCCTTATTTTGCGATGGATGATATCCGGCAGGGGATTGTCCATGTGATTGGACCGGAACAGGGCTTTACCCTTCCGGGTATGACCATTGTTTGTGGTGATTCGCATACCGCAACCCATGGTGCATTTGGCGCGCTGGCCTTTGGCATCGGAACATCTGAAGTCGAACATGTTCTGGCAACCCAGACGCTTATTCAAAAGCCAGCCAAAAACATGCGCATCACCGTTGATGGTACTCTTGCCGACAGCGTGACGGCCAAAGATGTGATCTTGGCCATCATTGGCAAGATCGGCACCGCTGGAGGTACTGGCCATGTGATCGAATTTGCCGGATCAGTGATTCGTGGCTTTAGCATGGAAGGCCGGATGACGGTCTGTAACATGGCGATTGAAGCTGGCGCCCGCGCTGGCATGATTGCTCCTGATCACACAACCTATGATTATTTGGCAGACCGGCCAATGACACCGAAAGGCGATCATTGGGATCGCGCCGTTGCGTATTGGCAAACTCTGCCATCTGATGCTGGTGCCGTCTATGATGTGGAAATCACGCTTGCTGCCGAAGATATTGCGCCAACCGTAACATGGGGTACCAGCCCTGAAGACGCGCTTGCCATCACGGACGCAGTGCCAAATCCGGAGAAGGAAAAAGACGTCAACAAACGCGCCAAAATGGAGCGGGCCATTGCCTATATGGGGCTGACACCGGGTCAAAAACTGACCGATATCAAGGTTGATACGGTGTTTATCGGTTCATGTACCAACAGCCGGATCGAAGACCTTCGTGCGGCGGCAGCGCTTGCCGAAGGCCGCAAAGTCGCGGATGGCATGCGGGCGCTTGTCGTTCCCGGATCAGGTCTTGTCAAAGAACAGGCCGAGGCTGAAGGGCTTCACAAGGTTTTTATCGATGCTGGATTTGAATGGCGCGAACCGGGCTGTTCAATGTGTCTTGCGATGAATGCTGACAAGCTTGCCGATGGCGAGCGCTGTGCCTCGACATCAAACCGCAATTTCGAAGGCCGTCAGGGCCGTGGTGGACGCACGCATCTTGTTAGCCCGCAAATGGCTGTTGCGGCGGCGCTGTCGGGTCATCTTGCCGATGTGCGGAATCTCTAAGGAAAACGGAGTCATCCCATGCAGAAATTTGACAAGCTGACCGGCGTCGCCGCGCCGCTGAATATTCTGAATATCGACACGGATATGATTATTCCGAAGCAGTTTTTGAAAACCATCAAACGTTCTGGCCTTGGCAAGAATTTGTTTGATGAAATGCGCTTTCGTCAGGATGGCAGTGAAATTGATGATTTCGTGCTGAATCGCGCGCCATATCGCAATGCTGAAATTCTGGTGGCTGGCGATAATTTTGGCTGTGGGTCAAGCCGTGAGCATGCACCATGGGCGCTTCTTGATTTTGGCGTTCGCTGTGTGATTTCAACAAGCTTTGCCGATATCTTTTACAATAATTGTTTCAAGAATGGCATTCTGCCAATCGTTGTCAGTGCTGATGATCGCGATGCCTTGATGGCCGATGCGTCTGATACGGAAAACCCGGAATTATCGGTTGATCTGGTCAGTCAGACAATCCGCCGCCCAAATGGCCCAACCGTGTTATTCAAGATTGATCCGTTCCGCAAGAAATGTTTGCTTGAGGGGCTTGATGATATTGGTCTGACGCTTGCCAAAGCAGATGATATCGACAGCTATGAAGCCAAGCGTGAGAAGGATCAACCCTGGCTGTAAAAACCGGCTCTCAAGACCGGCTTTGGTCATAGCATAAAATTGAAGGAAAAGATGATGGCGTATAATCGCAAAGTAATGGTTTTGCCCGGGGACGGGATTGGCAATGAGGTCATGCAGGCCAATATGAAGATTATTGACTGGCTGGCCAAACATCGCAGCCTTGGTTTTGATCTGTCTGAAGGTCTTGTTGGTGGTGCCGCCTATGATGTTCATGGCACGCCGCTTACCGATGAAACCCTTGCTGATTCGATTGCCAGTGATGCGGTTCTTTTTGGCGCGGTTGGTACACCAAAATATGATGGCGTTCCTTTTGAGGTTCGTCCCGAAGCTGGGCTTTTACGGCTTCGCAAGGAAATGGATCTTTTTGCCAATCTGCGGCCAGCGATGGTTTTCCCAACTTTAGTTGATGCCTCAACGCTAAAGCCTGAAGTCGTCTCCGGACTTGATATCATGATCCTCCGCGAATTATGTGGCGGGTCTTATTTTGCCGAACCACGGGGCATTGATGATTTAGGCAATGGCATCAAAAAAGGCTATGACACCAATGCTTATACGACGCCAGAAATCGAACGGATTGGCCGCGTTGGTATGGAATTGGCGCGCAAACGTGATGGCCGCTTGACCTCGGTTGAAAAGGCCAATGTTATGCATTCAGGCGTGTTGTGGCGTCAGGTGATGACCGCGCTCCACGCTGCCGAAGGCGAAGGGGTTGCCTTGAGCCATATGTATGCTGATAACTGCGCTATGCAGCTTGTTCGCAATCCAAAGCAGTTTGACGTGATTGTCACGGATAATCTGTTTGGTGATCTATTGTCGGATTGCGCGGCTATGTTGACAGGCTCGCTTGGCATGTTGCCATCGGCGTCGCTTGGTACGCCTGATCCCGAAACCGGCCTGCCAAAGGCGATGTATGAACCCGTCCACGGATCGGCACCTGATATCGCTGGTAAAGGTCTTGCCAATCCGCTGGCGCAGTTCCTTAGCTTTGCCATGATGCTTCGCTATAGCTTTGATCAGGCCGACGAAGCTGATCTGGTTGAAAAGGCAGTGAATATGGCACTGGAAAGCAAACGGACTGGTGACATCATGGCGCCTGGCTGCGAGCAGACCGGCACTGACGGCATGACCAAAGCTGTGCTTGACGCAATGGACCGTCTGGCACGTTAGACCAAACCGCCATCTGTTCATGGCGGAAATTTAGCCGCCCAGCCAGACAGATATGGATCTTGGGCCTTTTACTGGAGGATTAAATCATGGGGTATAGAGTCGCTGTTGTCGGCGCAACCGGTGCGGTTGGCCGCGAGATGCTGCAAACATTGGCCGAGCGGAATTTTCCGGCGGACACAATTTATGCGCTTGCCTCAACAAAATCAGTTGGCAAAGAAGTCTCTTATGGTGACGACCAGATTTTGAAAATCGAGGCACTTGATAAATTCGATTTTTCGACCGCCGATATTGCGCTATTTTCAGCTGGTGGTGACACGGCCAAAGCTTTTGCCCTTAAAGCCGCTGCGGCTGGATGTGTCGTCATTGATAATTCATCGGCATTCCGCATGGATGACGATGTGCCGTTGATTGTGCCTGAGGTCAATCCAGAGACTATTGATGGCTGTCTGATCAAAAATAACGGCCGCAATATCATTGCCAATCCAAATTGTTCAACAGCCCAGCTTGTTGTTGCACTTAAGCCGCTTCATGACGCTTTTTCGGTCAAGCGTGTTGTGGTTTCAACCTATCAGGCCGTGTCGGGAGCGGGCCGGCCAGCGATGGATGAGCTGTTTAATCAGACAAAAGGCATTTTTGTAAATGACTCGGTGCAGCCGGAAATCTTTACCAAGCAGATTGCATTTAACGCGATCCCGCATATCGATGTGTTCCTTGATGATGGCTTTACCAAGGAAGAATGGAAGATGAGCGCCGAGACCAAGAAAATTCTTGATCCGGCAATCGAGCTTGTCGCGCATTGCGTACGGATCCCGGTTTTTGTTGGCCACAGCGAAGCGGTTTTCATCGAGACGGATAAGCCAATGACCGAAAAAGCTGTCCGGTCGTTGCTGGAAAATGCCCCCGGAGTGATTGTTGTCGATCACCGTGCCAATGAAGGCTATGTGACGCCGCATGAGGTGGCTGGCGAAGATGCGGTTTATATCAGTCGCATTCGTCAAGACCCGACGGTTCCAAATGGCGTGGTGTTTTGGTGCGTGTCAGATAATTTGCGCAAAGGCGCGGCGTTGAATTCTGTTCAGATTGCCGAATTGTTTGCCGAGCGCAAGCTTAGCGGCCGCTAGGCCGAACCATCTAATTTCACGGTTGACGCGTTTTTGGTGATTGGCATCAACCGGTGAAGATTTTCCAGAAGTGCAATTTCTAGATGGCCGGTGCTTTGATCGATAATGTCATGCGCCTGCCCGCTGGCAGCGATAAAGCTGTTTTTGAACGACATGCCTGCGGCAAGCCAGCTTGTCAAAATGACGGTTAGCAAATCACCGCCACCGGCAATGCCTGCGGCGCGCTTGGCATAGGCAAGATCGACAAGATCATAACGGCTGATCAGACGGTCATGAACGCGGCCTTGGGGCGTGCTGATTCCGGTTGCAACAACGCCATTCAAATGCGGGTTTTGATTGAGCAGATGCAACGCGGCGGCATCGGCACTGGCGATATCATACACATCTAGTCCTGATAGTAATTGCAGCTCAAACTGATTTGGTGTTGCAAAGCTGGCAAGTGGCAATAGCTGGTCACGCATGGCGCTAACAAGGCCTTTATCAACATAGACTCGGCCATTATCGCCAAGCACCGGATCAAGCACATAATGCCCTTTTGGCCGTTCTGCCTGCCATGTGGTGATTAGCTTGGTGATCGGGTCAATTTGCGATGGCGCACCAAGATAGCCAGTGATCACCGCGCCAATATGGGGCAGCGCGCCCAAAGGCGGCAAGGCGTTTAAAATGCTGCTGAAAATATCATCTGGTATTTTGTCACCAGCCATCAAACCATAGCCCGGATGGGCGGCAAGCGTGACGCTATCAACCAAAAGCGGGTGATGCCCAAGACGCGTGATGACCGGCCCGGCAACGCTATTTCCGACAAAGCCAAGCGTTACCGCCGATTGAATTGATAGGATCTGTTCCATGAATTCTGTTTTGACCTGCTTTTTGGCAAAAGGCAATTGCAATCAAATCAGATCAATGCACCGGAAAATGCCAATTTGCGTTTGCCAGCAGAATGGGCGGTAAAGCCGATCAATTTGACCATCTGTTTTTTTGCTTTCACATTGACTATTGCCAACCAATACCACATATAAACCGTAGCTTGAGCGCAATGTTGCGTCTGCCTTTTCGTTTTGATGACCCGTTTCGAGGACTCCAATGGCAAAGCCGCGCCCATTATCACCGCATCTGCAGGTTTACCGCCCGCAATTGACATCAGTCATGTCGATCATGCATCGGGCAAGTGGCGCGGTATTGGCGACGGGAAGCTTGCTTGTGGCGCTATGGCTTATGGCCTTGGCCGCCGGGGCGGCGGTTTTTAATCCGGTTGCCGATGCCATGCAGCATCCGCTTGGGCAGTTGGTTGTGTTTGGCTATTCGCTGGCGCTTGTCTATCACGGGTTAAATGGCATCCGCCATTTAATGTGGGATTTGCGCATCGGGCTGGAAATCAAACAGGTCTATCTAAGCGGCTATCTTGTGCTTGGCCTGACTGTTCTGGTTACGGCCACGCTATGGCTGGCGGTGTAGCTAGGGGGCGTATTATGGCACAAATTTCGGCAAAACATCCTCGCGAACCTGGCTTTGGTCATTGGCGCTGGCAGCGTATCAGTGCTGTCGCGACTTTGGGTCTTATGCTGTATTTCACCTATCTTGTGGCGTCGATTGGCCCGCTTGATTATAGCGTGGCGATGGCCTTTGTGGCCTCACCGCAGCATGCGGTGGCGCTGGCAATTATGGTGATTGCCGGATTGTTTCATGCGGCGCTCGGCGTGCAGATGATTATTGAAGATTATATTCCGCTTGCCAGTGGCCGTTCGGTGCTGGTGACAATTGCGCGTGGTGTGTTTGCCATTGCAGCAATGGCCAGCCTTTTTTCGGTTGGTATGATTGCGGGATTGATATAGGGGGCAGTGAAGTGTTCGGCATCGGACAAGTTTGCGAAACTGTTGCAAAGAAAAGGGTGTAGGTTATGAGTGCGTATGAAATCACTGACCATCAATATGACGTTGTCGTTGTTGGCGCTGGCGGCGCGGGTTTGCGCGCCACGCTGGGCATGGCCGCTGGCGGGTTGAAGACGGCCTGTATTACCAAGGTTTTCCCAACGCGCTCACATACCGTTGCCGCCCAAGGCGGCATTGGCGCGGCGCTCAATAACATGGGCGAAGGCGATAATTGGCAATTTCATATGTATGATACGGTCAAAGGGTCAGACTGGCTTGGCGATCAAGATGCGATCGAATATATGTGCCGTAATGCCATGCCGTCAGTGATTGAGCTGGAAAATTATGGCGTGCCGTTTTCGCGCACCGAAGAAGGCAAAATTTATCAGCGCCCCTTTGGTGGCCATACGCTTGATCATGGTAAATCAATGGCACGGCGTGCTTGTGCGGCGGCTGACCGGACAGGTCATGCGATCCTTCACACATTGTATCAGCAATGTCTTAAATATAAGGCGCATTTCCATATTGAATATTTCGTTCTTGATCTTTTGATGATGGATGATGGCGAATGCGCTGGGGTGATTGCGCTTTGCATGGAAGATGGCAGCCTTCACCGGTTCTGGGGACAGCAAACAGTGCTGGCAACCGGCGGCTATGGACGGGTCTATTTCTCTTGCACATCGGCGCACACCTGTACTGGTGATGGCAATGCGATGGCGCTTCGTGCTGGCTTGCCGCTGCAAGATATGGAATTTGTCCAGTTTCACCCAACCGGCGTTTATGGCGCTGGCGTGCTGATCACCGAAGGCGCGCGAGGCGAAGGTGGTTATCTAACCAATTCCGAAGGCGAACGTTTCATGGAACGGTTTGCGCCAACGGCCAAAGATTTGGCAAGCCGCGATGTGGTAAGCCGTGCCATGACCATTGAAATTAACGAAGGTCGCGGCGTTGGCCCAAACAAAGATCATATCATGCTTCATCTCGAGCATATTGATTCAGATACGCTTCATATGCGGCTCCCAGGCATTACCGAAACCGCCAAGATTTTTTGCGGTGTTGACGTCACGCGTGAGCCAATTCCGGTTTTGCCAACCGTGCATTATAATATGGGCGGTATCCCGACCAATTATCATGGTGAAGTTCTGGCGCCGACCAAAGATGATCAGAACGCGGTTGTGCTGGGTCTGATGGCCATTGGCGAGGCGGCATGTGTTTCGGTTCATGGAGCTAATCGTCTTGGCACAAATTCGCTTCTTGATATTGTTGTGTTTGGCCGTGCTGCGGCGCATCGGGCAAATGAAATCGTCAAGTCTGGCGCCAAATCAAAACGCGCACCACAATCAGCAACCGATAAGGCGCTTGCCCGATTTGACCGGATGCGGCATGCTGATGGTGACTTAAGCGCGGCGTCAATCCGGTTGGAAATGCAGCATGCGATGCAACGTCATGCGGCTGTTTTCCGGTCTAGCGAATCACTCGAATCAGGTGTCGCGACGATGGATCAGATCGCTGCCAAGATGGGGAAAATAGGTGTCGCTGATAAATCACTGATCTGGAACACTGATCTGATCGAGGCGCTTGAGCTGGAAAATCTGATGGGTCAGGCCTTGGTGAGCATCCGTTCAGCCGAGCAAAGACAGGAATCACGCGGCGCGCATGCGCATGAAGATTGGCCTGAGCGCGATGATGAAAAATGGATGAAACATACAGTCATGTGGCTTGACGAACAAAACAAGTCAAAGCTGGATTACCGCAATGTTGTCATGACCACCTTGAGCAATGACGTTGCCCCAATTCCGCCAGCCCCACGCGTTTACTAGGTAAGGACGAGGAAAGAATCATGGCCGAGTTTCGATTGCCTAAAAATTCACAGATCACCGATGGCATCACCCATAAGGCATCGGATCATGCCGCAAAGGTGAAAACCTTTAAAATCTATCGTTGGTCGCCTGATGATGATGCGCAGCCGCGTATCGATTCTTTTGAAATTGATCTCGATGATTGCGGGCCAATGGTGCTTGATGCGCTGATCAAAATCAAAAATGAAAAAGATAGTAGCCTTACGTTCCGCCGGTCGTGCCGCGAGGGAATTTGTGGCTCTTGCTCGATGAATATTGATGGCACCAATACGCTTGCCTGTTTGAAAAGCATCAGCGATGTCAAAGGCGATGTTAAAATCTATCCATTGCCACATATGCCAGTCGTCAAGGATTTGGTGCCCGATCTCAGCAATGCCTATCGGCAATTGACCTCGATTGAACCTTGGCTGAAAAACGATAGTGAAGTGGCTGATGGCGGCGAGCGGCGGCAATCACCTGCCGAGCGTGAACAGCTGGACGGTTTGTGGGAATGTGTGTTGTGCTTTAGCTGTTCGACCGCCTGCCCAAGCTATTGGTGGAATAGTGATGAATATCTCGGTCCGGCCGTTTTGTTGCAGGCCTATCGCTGGATTTCGGATAGCCGTGATGAACAAAAACGCGAACGGCTTGACGCGCTTGATGACAGCTTTTCGCTGTACCGCTGCCATACGATTATGAATTGCGCGAAAACCTGTCCAAAGGGATTGAATCCGGGCAAGGCGATTGCGGGCATTAAAAGCGAGATGGCACAACGGTAATTTCCGGCGTAGGGTTTTGGTCAAAGTCACAAGCTGGTAAATCGTTATGACGAATGGCCAAAACGACCATTGCCTTTATCCAAGCCAGAAACTGGCCGCAAAGATTGACGCCAAAATCCTGCACGCCGATCCGGCACAGGCAGCAATTGCCATACGTCTTGACCAGCTGATTGATAGATTGCAGACAGCCGCATTGTTACGCCGCAAATGGCCAATGATGATCCGCCAGATAATCGGCAGCCTATTTGGCCGGATGTTGTCGCCTGATCAAGCATCGGTCAAAGGTCTGTATATCTATGGCGGGGTTGGCCGCGGCAAAACCATGCTGATGGATATGTTCCATGAGTCGGTTGCCGCACAAGGGCTGGATCGGCCAAATCTGCCTGCCATTTGGCGACTTCATTTCCATGATTTTATGGTTCTGGTGCAAGATGTGATTCACCAAGCGCGAAGCAAGGGCGCTGATGATCCGATTGAAATGGCTGCTGCCAATCTGGCGCGGCGCGGCGCGGTGATTTGTTTTGATGAAATGGAAGTGCGCGATATTGCCGATGCGATGATTTTGGCGCGGCTATTTTCGGGCATGTTGAAACGCGGCGTCATTGTTGTTGCCACTTCGAACCGGCATGCGGATGATCTGTATAAAGACGGGCTTCATCGTGACCGGTTTTTGCCATTCATTGATCTTTTGAAACAGCGATGTGAGATGTGCCAGCTTGATGATGGCACTGACTGGCGCGGCGCGGTTCTGGCTGATTTGCCAGCATGGCATGTGCCGGCACAAACGGCTCGTCCGCAGTTGGAATCGGCTTTTGACAAGCTTGCTGGCGGTGCGGCAATCACGGCTGAAACGATTCGCGTTGCAGGGCGTGATATTACCATCGAACGCGCGGCGGGTGATGTTGGCTTTGCCAGTTTTGCCAGCCTGTGTGATGTGCCGCTTGGCGCGCGTGACTATCTTGCCATTGCTGGGCGGTTTGCCGGTCTTGTGTTAAGCGATGTACCGCAATTTACCGATGCCAATGAAAATGTCGCCCGCCGTTTTATGTGGCTGATTGATGCGCTTTATGATCGTGGCCGGTTTTTAATTGCTTCGGCCGATGCCGATATTGGCAATCTTTATCAAGGCCATCAATGGCAATTTGAATTTGCCCGCACCGCATCACGGCTTGGTGAAATGGCAAAGCGTGGCAGGATACAAGAAGCGTAAAGACCGGTTATAAAGACCCGTCATTTATCTGCTCAAACACCTGTTTTTTTGGGTTTGTTCTTGTATGTTATTTGATTGTTATGTAAACCAAAACCACGTGCTTCGCGGGGCGGTATAGCCTCAAAAGATGGCGTGGTGCGATTTCTCCCTGCAATTTATGGAAATCATTGATATGGCACGAAATAAAATCTCCCTTATCGGTGCTGGTAATATCGGCGGTACTTTGGCGCTTTTGGCCGGGCTAAAAGAGCTTGGCGATGTGGTGCTTTTCGACATTGCCGAAGGCATCCCGCAAGGCAAGGCGCTTGATATTGCGCAGGCAAGCCCAATCGAGGGTTTTAACGCAAATGTGTCTGGCGCCAATGATTACGCCGCGCTGGCTGGAAGTGATGTGGTGATTGTGACCGCTGGTGTGGCGCGCAAACCGGGCATGAGCCGCGACGATTTGATTGGCATCAATACCAAAGTGATGCATCAGGTTGGCGCTGGCATTAAGGGTCATTGTCCGGATGCATTTGTGATTTGTATCACCAACCCGCTTGATGTGATGGTTGGTATTTTGCAAAAGGCATCTGGCCTGCCGACCAACAAGGTTGTTGGCATGGCTGGTGTTCTTGACTCGGCACGGTTCCGTCTGTTCTTGGCTGAAGAATTTGATGTGTCGGTTGAAGACGTGACAGCTTTTGTTCTTGGCGGACATGGCGATACGATGGTGCCGCTTGTGCGTTATTCGGCTGTTGCCGGTATTCCGGTTCCTGATCTGATCAAGATGGGCTGGTCAACCGATACGAAAATTGCCGAAATCGTTCAGCGCACCCGTGATGGTGGCGCTGAAATCGTTGGGCTATTGAAAACTGGGTCGGCCTTTTATGCACCAGCATCATCGGCGATTGATATGGCTGATGCCTATTTAAAAGACAAAAAGCGGCTTTTGCCATGTGCGGCTTATGTTGATGGCGCTTATGGTCTGAACGGGCTTTATGTTGGTGTGCCGGTTATTCTTGGTGCCAATGGTGTCGAGCGGATTGTTGAAATTGCCCTTGATGCTGACGAGCAGGCAATGTTTGATAATTCGGTTGCGGCGGTCAAAGCCTTGAATGAGGTTGTTGATAATCTCTAGGCATCTGGCCTTTGCGCTAGACGCTTTTAACAAACCAGAGGGCCGGTGATATTTGGCCTTCTGGCTAATGATCTGGAAACTGGTCTTGATGGGCTGGCGGGGGCGGATTTTTGACCCAACCACACAGAATTGATTGCCATAAGGTAGGAATTCTCTATACGTTTTGAATTACTGGAATTAACGAATAGACCAACCTTTGTGTTTGAGCCTTTACACGCTAGGAAATGTGAATTGTTTAATGGATGATATTGCTTCTAATGTTGATGATTTGGCAGCCGCCACCAAGATTGATTTCAGCCTCCTTTCTGGCGCAAATGCTACGTTCATAGCTGAAATGAATAAGGCGTGGCGTGATAATCCGTCATCGGTTGACCGGCATTGGGCAGCCTATTTCGAACAGCTTGGCAAGGCAGCTGATTTTGGTGCGGACATCGAAGCTGGCCCTAGTTGGGGGCGCCCACAAAGCCGCGTCGTTGGCGCGGTTGATGCCGATGCATCAATCAAGGCAGTGGCACAGGCACATAAATCAGGACGTAATATCAATGCTGCCGATATGCGGGCAGCAACGCTGGACTCGCTGCGCGCTGTGATGCTGATTCGGGCATACGAAGTAATGGACATCTTTTGGCAGCGTTAGACCCTTTGGCTCTTGAAGAGCCAGACCTTCATCCTGAGCTTGACCCGGCAAGCTATGGCTTTGGCGATGATGATTGGGAACGACCAATATTCATTGATAATGTTTTAGGACTTGAAACAGCTACATTGACTGAAATAATTGCACGGCTCCGTCAGACTTATTGTGGAACAATCGGCGTTGAGTTTATGCACGTTCAGGACCCAAAACAAAAAGCTTGGATACAAGAGCGGATTGAGTCCATCAACAATCAGACTGACTTTACGCTAAGGGGTAAGTCAGCAATTTATGAGCGGCTTGTTGATGCAGATGAGTTTGGTAAATACCTCCATAAAAAATTTCCGGGTACGAAAAGATTTGGGTTGGATGGCAGTGAGGCTGTCATTCCTGCTTTAGAACAAATATTAAAGCGAGGCAGCCAACTTGGACTGAGAGAAGTCGTTGTTGGAATGGCGCATCGTGGACGGTTAAACATTTTGCACAATGTACTGCAAAAGCCTTTTCGCGCAATCATTTCTGAGTTTCATGGGAAATCGGCAACTCCTGAGGATGTTGGCATTTCAGGAGATGTTAAATATCACATGGGTGCCTCTTCTGATCGCGTTTTTGATGATATGAAGGTACATTTGTCGTTGGCGCCTAACCCATCGCACCTTGAAATTGTTGACCCTGTCGTTGTAGGACGCGTTCGTGCTAAACAGCAGCAATTAGGTGACGTTGACCGAACAAAGGTTTTGGGTATCCTGTTGCATGGGGATGCTGCCTTTGCGGGCCAAGGCGTAGTTGGTGAGACCTTCGCTTTTTCCGCGTTGCGTGGGTATCGAACCGGCGGCACGATTCATATTATTGTCAATAATCAGATTGGTTTTACAACCAGTCCTCAATACTCGCGCTCATCGCCCTACCCAACAGACGTAGCAAAAATGGTAATGACGCCAATCTTCCATGTGAACGGAGATGATCCGGAAGCAGTTATCCATGTGGCACGAATAGCTACAGAATTTCGTCAAACATTTGGCTCTGATGTTGTTATTGATATGTTCTGTTATCGCAGATTTGGGCATAACGAAGGTGACGAACCAATGTTCACACAGCCTTTAATGTACAAAGAAATTGAGGTACACAAATCAGTTCGGGAAATTTATGCCAATCGTCTGATTCAAGAGGGTGTTTATGATGTCAATAGCGCACAAAAAGTAATCGATGACCGCATAGCTCATCTTGATGCAGAGTTTGAAGCCGGTACAAATTATCTGCCTAACAAAGCTGACTGGCTTGAGGGAAAATGGGCTGGCATGGTTTCAGCGCATGGCGAAGATCGACGTGGAGATACAGCGGTTAGCCCAGAGCTGCTTCGCCGTATAGGCAAAACTATGACAACCCCGCCTGAAAGCTTAAAACTCAATTCAAAGCTTTTGCGAATATTAAAAGGTCGCGCTGAAAGCATTAGTTCTGGTCAGAATATTGATTGGGCAACGGCAGAGCATTTGGCTTTTGGTTCATTGTTGCTCGAAGGAAACCCTGTACGTCTCTCTGGTCAAGATTCTGGGCGCGGCACTTTTAGCCAGCGCCATTCTGTTTTTGTGGACCAATTTACCGAAGAGCGCTACATCCCTCTGGCCAACCTTGGTCCAGAACAGGCAATGTTTGAAGTGATTGATTCTCCTCTCTCTGAGGCGTCTGTTATGGGCTTCGAATATGGTTTTTCCCAAGCTGAGCCAAACGCTTTGGTTATGTGGGAGGCTCAGTTTGGCGACTTTGCAAATGGAGCCCAGGTTGTAATCGATCAGTTTATTTCATCAGGTGAGGCCAAATGGCTTCGGATGAGCGGTTTGGTCTTGTTGCTGCCTCACGGGTATGAGGGGCAGGGACCAGAGCATTCATCTGCCAGGCTTGAGCGTTATTTGCAGCTCTGTGCTGAGGATAATATGCAGGTAGTCAACTGCACTACCCCAGCCAACCATTTTCATGTCTTGCGCCGTCAGCTTCGGAGAGACTTCAGAAAACCTCTTGTTGCAATGACACCAAAATCCTTATTGCGTCATCGCTCTGCTGTTTCAAGTTTACGAGATCTAGGTCCAGGCACAACATTTCACCGGTTGCTTGATGAGCGCGACTGTAACGTAAAACATGGTGCAGCTAAACGCATTGTCATGTGTTCAGGCAAGATCTACTATGATTTGGCAGACGCTCGTGACGCTGCAGAAGCGTGGGACATTGAAATTTTGCGTGTTGAGCAATTATATCCATTTCCATCAAAAACTACTTTTGAGCTGTTAGCTAAGACGCCTAATGCTGAAGTTATATGGTGTCAGGAAGAGCCCAAAAATATGGGTGGGTGGACATTCGTCCGTGACTTTATTGAGGATGCAATGCAAGCGGCTAGCATGCGGCAAAGTCGGTTGAAATATGCCGGCCGCCATGCAGCTGCGTCGCCAGCTACTGGCTCTTTTGCTCGTCATGTGAAAGAACAGAAGCAACTTGTTGCAGAGGCACTTGGCCCAATGGCGGCTGCATCGAAAAAGGCCGCTTCGGCAAAGAAATAAACAGAGCCTGTTTTCAGCAAGCTTTTAGACAAGGTACCGTAGGAGGGTGCTTACAATGTCAATTGATATTCATGTTCCAACACTTGGCGAATCAGTCAGCGATGCAACGATTGCCCGCTGGATAAAAAAGGCTGGCGACGCGGTCGCCGCAGATGAACCGATTGTTGAGCTTGAGACGGATAAGGTGACATTGGAAGTGCCGTCACCGGTTGCTGGCAAGCTTGGTGAAATCATCGCTGCCGAAGGTGAAACCGTTGAAGTTGGCGCGCTTTTGGCGCGGGTTGAAGAAGGCGCGGCTGGGACCAAACCGGCACCAAAACAAGAAGCGCCAAAATCAGCCCCGGCAACAGCGGCAGATGAAGCCCCTGCCCCGGTTGCGGCGCTGGCATCTGCGCCAGCGGCAATTGACAGTTCTGACCTGTCACCCTCAGTGCGGCGGCTGGTTGATGAACATAAACTCAATCCTGCAAATATTGCGGCAACGGGTGTTGGCGGGCGTTTGACCAAGGCCGATGTTTTGGCGGCGATCAACAAGCCGCAGGCCGCACCGGCGCAAACCGTCATGGCAACTGCAAATGCGCCAACACCGCCAAGGGCAACACCGCGGGCGGTTGATGCGGCGCGTGAAGAGCGTGTTCGCATGTCGAAATTGCGGCAGGTCATTGCCTCACGGCTGAAAGCGGCGCAAAATAGCGCTGCGATGCTGACCACTTTTAACGAGGTGGATATGTCGTCGCTGATGAAATTGCGGGCTGATTATAAAGATGCATTCGAAGCCGCGCATGAAGTCCGGCTTGGCTTTATGGGTGTGTTTGTGCAGGCGGCCATTCAGGCGCTTCGTGAATTTCCGGCGGTTAATGCCGAAATTGAAGGCACTGATATTATCTATAAGAATTACTATAATATCGGGGTTGCTGTTGGCACGCCGCAAGGGCTTGTTGTACCGGTTATCAAAGATGCTGGCGAGATGAGTTTGGCCGATACCGAACGGGCAATCTCGGATTTTGGCCTTCGTGCGCGTGATGGCAAAATTGCGCCTGATGATATGGCTGGCGGCACTTTCACCATTTCGAATGGCGGTGTTTACGGGTCAATGATGTCAACGCCGATTTTGAACCCGCCGCAAAGCGGCATTCTTGGCATGCATAAGATCGAAAAGCGCGCGGTTGTGATTGATGATCAGATTGTTATTCGCCCGATGATGTATTTGGCCTTATCATATGACCATCGTATTATTGATGGCCGCGAGGCTGTATCATTTCTGGCACGAATCAAGGAAATGGTCCAAGATCCGCGCCGTTTGTTAGTGGGCGTCTAACGGCAACGTCAGTTGCAAAACCGCTTTGCAAAAATTGCCAACAAAAAGGAAAAACAGATGCAGAATAGCAGCTTTGATCTCATCATTATTGGTGCTGGCCCGGGCGGTTATGTTGGGGCGATTCGCGCTTCCCAGCTTGGGATGAATGTTGCCTGTATCGAAAAACGGCCAACGCTTGGCGGCACCTGTTTGAATGTTGGGTGTATTCCGTCAAAGGCACTTTTGAATGCTTCCGAGCATTTTGCAGGTGCCGCATTAGGCACGCTTGGCAAATTGGGCATATCGCTTGGATCGGTTGCGCTTGACCTCAAACAGATGATGCAATCGAAAAGCGATATTGTTGACACGCTGACAGGCGGCATTGATTTTCTGTTCAAGAAAAACAAAATCACCCGCATTGAGGGAAGCGCAACCATCACTAGCGCGGGAAGCGTGACCATTGTCGATGGTAAGGATAAAGGCGATTACAAAGCTGGCAAAATCATGATTGCCACCGGCAGTCACCCTTCCAGCCTTCCCGGCATTACCATTGATGAAAAACATATTGTCAGCTCAACCGGCGCTTTGAGCCTTGAAACCTTGCCAAAGAAAATGGTGGTGATTGGTGCAGGCTATATTGGGCTTGAGCTTGGCACGGTTTGGGCGCGCCTTGGTGCCAAGGTTGAAATCATCGAGTTTTTGCCGCGAATCTTGCCTGGCATGGATGCTGAAATCGCCAAGAAATTTATGACCATTGCCAAAAAACAGGGCTTGAAATTCCGTCTAAGCACAGCGGTAAAATCGGCCAAAGCCGGAAAAAGTGGCGTTAGCTTGACAGTCACTCCTGCCAATGGCGGTGATGAAGAAACCATAAAGGCAGATATCGCGCTTGTTTCGGTTGGGCGGCATCCGGCAACAGACGGGCTTGGGCTTGAAAAGATTGGTGTTACCATGACGCCGCGTGGCCGCATTGCGGTGGATGCCCGCTTTGAGACCAGTATCGAAGGTATCTATGCTATTGGTGATGTGATTGACGGGCCAATGCTGGCGCATAAGGCCGAAGAAGATGCTGTTGCCGCTGTTGAAATGATGGCTGGCAAGCCGGGTCATGTTGATTATGATCTGGTACCAGGCATTGTTTATACCGCGCCGGAAATAGCCACTTTGGGAAAATCTGAAGAAGCATTGACCGAGGCTGGTATTGATTTTGCCAAGGGTATCTTTCCGTTTTCGGCAAACAGCCGTGCGCGGGCGCAAGGACACAGCGATGGGTTTGTAAAAATTCTGGCCTGTGCGAAAACTGACAAGATTCTTGGTGTTCATATTATCGGCCATGAAGCTGGAACGGTGATCCATGAATGCGCCACCGCCATGGCTTTTGGTGCCTCAGCCGAAGATATTGCCCGCACCTGTCATGGTCATCCAACTTTGAATGAGGCCGTCAAAGAAGCCGCGCTGGCGGTTGATGGCCGCGCCATTCATATCTAGCTAATCTTATGCCTCTTGCCAAGGATGCAATTTGCGGGCGCATGAGCTTAGCGTTGCGCGCGCGGATGTGTGTCGCGGTGAATTTGGATTAGATGGGTTTCATCAACATGCGTATAGCGCTGGGTTGTTGATAGGCTGGCATGGCCAAGCAATTCTTGAATGGCGCGAAGATCACCACCATTGCCAAGAAGATGTGTTGCAAAGGCATGGCGCAAACTATGCGGCGTGACATGCGATGGCAGATCAAGCTCGACACGCAATCCTTCAAGCAAACGTTGAACCGCGCGTGCGCCAAGCGGTTTGCCGCGGCTGCTGACAAATAATGGCGCTTGCGCCCCATCATCAAATGGGCAATCACCAAGATAATCATCAACCGCTTCGCTGGCTGCTTTTAGAACCGGCACATCGCGCATTTTATCGCCCTTGCCGGTAATGGTTAGCCAGTCACCAAGTGGCGCATCTTTACGGCAAAGGCCAAGCGCCTCGGAAATGCGCAATCCAGCACCATAAAGCAGCATCAAAACGGCAAAATCGCGCTTTTTGACCCAATCCGCATCGCGCCGGTTGAAAATGGCCTGAAGCAGGGCATGGGCATCATCAACCGACATTGATTTTGGAACGGCGCGGGGTGGTTGCGGTGCGCGTAACCAGCCAAGGTCGGGAACATCAACAAGCTTGTTGCGGCCACAAAACCGGTAAAAGCTGCGCACCGAGGATACTCGTCTTGCAATCGTTGTTCGCGCAAGTTGGCGTGATGCCATATGCGCTAGCCAGCCACGAAATATTTGGCGTGACAGCGGCGCATTGGCCGCGTTTGCTGCAGCACTAAGATAGCTGGAAAAATCATCAAGATCGCGTTCATAAGCGTCAAGCGTGTTTGAGCCATAGCGTTTTTCACTGGCAAGCCAGCGAAGCCATGCTGCCCGATGTGCCGCCGCAATCATCGTGAATTCACCTGCAATTCCAGCCTTGCCGCCAAGGTGACGCCAACCATTTCGGCAAGAAGAATAAGAAGGTCACTGCCAAGGTCAGGATGAAAACTATTGGCGGTTTTGCCGCCAAGCAATAACAGGCATTGTGATACCGGATCGGGAAGCCGATCGGGAAGCCGGATAATCGCAAGGCTTTGTGCTGGTTTGATAAGCAGCTTCTGGGCGGCCTCATTTGCCAGACCCAAAAATAGCCCACGGTTTTCGGTGGCTTGGTCAATCTGATCTGCTGGATGCACAATCAGCCCCATATCAAGCGCATTCGGAATTGCCGCTTCGGACTCGCTAATCAATTGACACTGATTCAGGTCAAAAATCACCGGAAATTCGGTTGCAATCACCTTACACATGCCAGCAAGATCGGTGCTGGCAAGAAGCCCCAATGTGGCGTGATGAAGCCGTGTCCAGCTAAGCATATTTTCGGCGGCCACATGCAAAAGCGATTGATGCGTCTGGCTTAATTTGCGGGCATCCTGCCGCGCCTTGGCGGCCAGTGCCGGAATCAGATTCACCACCTTATCGTCAATTTTATCATTGGTCTTGATCGAGGTGCCAGCCGCGGTGATACAGGCCGCAAGCAGTTCTGGCTGGGTTGCCAGCAATTTCGACATTTCGGCAGCGTTGTCTGTCAAAAAGCTGGCAACATCTTTGGCGGTGATTGTTTTTTTGGATTTATCGTCTGCCATAATGCTGCCTTTGCTTGGCGTTTCCTATGCGGCTAAGCCGGTTAGGATCGCTCCTATAAAATCGATTGGCCAGTTGCCTGCCAGTCTTTCAGAAAAGCGTCCAGACCACTATCGGTTAGCGGGTGATGATAAAGCGCGGTTAAAATCTTTGGCGGCAAAGTCACCACATCGGCTCCCATCAGGGCGGCGTCAACGACATGCTGGGTGCTTCGAACTGAGGCGACCAGAACCTCGGTATCATAATCATAATTTGCATAGATGCTGCAAATCTCTTCGATCAGCCCCATACCGTCGCGGCCGATATCGTCAAGCCGTCCGACAAAGGGTGAAATGAATTTCGCGCCTGCCTTGGCCGCCAGCAAGGCCTGCCCAGCGGTAAAACATAACGTAACATTCACATCGGTGCCAGCATCGCTAAGCGCGCGGCACGTCATCAACCCGTCACGGGTCAAGGGCACTTTTACCGTTACATTCGGGGCGATGGCGGCCAGCTTTTGGCCTTCGGTAAGCATTGTTTTGAAATCGGTTGCCGTGACTTCAGCGCTAACCGACCCGTCAACGAGGCTGCAGATTTCAGCAATCGTTTCAAGAATGTTGCGTCCTGATTTGGCAATCAAAGACGGATTTGTTGTGATCCCATCAACGAACCCGGTATCGCAAAGCGCAGTGATCTCGCCAATATCGGCACTATCGAGGAAAATTTTCATGTTATTGACCCTGTTTTCACTGGATTAATGTTTTAACTGGATTGATGCTTGCGCTTTTTCTGCGTGCCACGCAAGTTTACTTGAAGCAACAGCGCAAATCCACAATCTTAAAATAACCGTTGTTCAGCTTGTTTTGATGGCGGATAGTTCCACAGGATCCAATGTTTATAAAGATTTATCATGAGTGAATCTGTTGGCATGGCACCGCAATCGGCGCTTGCCATTGCGGTAGCTGCGCCAGTTGGCGGGATTTATGATTATCTTGCAGGGCCGGCCGTTGGTGCGGTTCGTGGCACTATTGTCGTGGTTCCGTTTGGCCGGCGGCATTTACCGGGCATTGTGATGGGGGTGGCGATTGGTGATGTGCAGGTGGCCAAACTTCGGGCGGTTGAAAGCTTGGTGACTTTGCCGCCGCTGTCAGATGCGCTTGTCCAATTTATCGAACGCGTTGCCGCTTGGACAATGGCGCCTTTGGGTGCGGTGGTCAAAATGGTGCTTAGCCAGCCAGCCGCCTTTGATCGCCCGCCCCAGCAAAAACGCTATTCGATTGGCACGCCAGCAGGCGAAACTCGGCTTACCACGGCGCGGCAGCATGTTCTTGATTATTTCGCCAAAAATGAGGCACCTGCTGCGCCCGATCATCAGGCCGAGACGGTCGGCGTGACGGCGGCGATGATTACGGCTGCTTGCGGTGCCAGTCAGGCGGTCATTAATGGCATGGAAACGGCAGGCCTGTTGCAGGTCAAATTCGTCTCGGCCGATCAACCGCCGCCTTTGCCGCGGCATGATCTTGATCACGTCACCTTAACATCGGATCAACAGCAAGCCGCCGTTCATTTGCGCGGCGCGGTTGGCCATGGTTTTCAGACCTGCCTTCTTGATGGGGTTACCGGATCGGGCAAGACCGAGGTTTACTTCGAGGCGGTTGAAGCGGCGATTGCCGCAGGCCAGCAGGTTTTGATTTTGCTTCCCGAAATTGCCCTATCGGCGGCATGGCGGGCGCGGTTTACCGCTCGTTTTGGTGTACCGCCAATGGAATGGCATTCGGATATATCCGCCGCGCAAAAACGCAAATCATGGCGATTTGTGTTGCAAGAAAGAGCATCGGTTGTGGTTGGGGCGCGATCGGCGTTGTTTTTACCCTTTTCGCGGCTTGGGCTGATCATTGTTGATGAAGAGCATGAACATGCTTTCAAACAGGAAGATCAAGTGATTTATCAAGCCCGCGACATGGCGGTTTTGCGCGGCCGATTGGATAATGTGCCGGTGGTTCTGGCAAGCGCGACCCCATCGCTGGAAAGCTGGGTAAATGCTGGTAAAACTGGATCGCCGCCTCGTTATGATTATCTGGCTTTGCCAAAACGCGTTCATGGCGCCCAGCTTCCCGATATTTCGGCAATTGATCTTCGTACCACACCGCCCGAACGGGGGCGATGGCTTGCCCCGCCGCTTGTCGAGGCGATCGAGTCGCGGCTAAAGGCTAGTGAGCAAAGCCTGTTATTTTTGAACCGGCGCGGCTATGCGCCGCTTACCTTATGTGGCGCTTGCGGCACCAAGGTCACATGCCCCAATTGCGACTCATGGATGGTGGCGCATCGGTTGGCAGGCCGCCTGCGCTGTCACCATTGCGGTCATGAATCGCGACCAAGCAATGATTGCAAGTCCTGCGGGGCAAAAGACCAGATGCAGGCTTGTGGCCCCGGGGTTGAACGGCTTGCCGAAGAAGTTTTGATAAGATTTCCCGAAGCGCGGTTTGCGCTGCTGTCGAGTGATACGGTTGGCACGCCAAAAGCTGCCGAGGCGTTTATCCAATCGGTAAGTGACGGCGAGGTCGATATTATCATTGGCACGCAAATGGCCGCAAAGGGTCATCATTTCCCGCATTTGACGCTTGTTGGTGTTGTTGATGCTGATCTTGGGCTTGCTGGCGGTGATTTACGCGCGGCTGAACGAACTTTTCAGATGCTGAGTCAGGTTGCTGGGCGTGCCGGACGCGAATCGCGGCCAGGTGCTGCAATGCTGCAAACATTAGAGCCTGATAATCCGGTTCTTGTAAGCCTGATTGCCGGTGATCGGGATGCGTTTTTGGCACAAGAGGCGGCCGCGCGGCAGGCCGCCGGAATGCCGCCCTTTGGCCAATTAGCTGCCATTATCATCGCGTCACCACATGAGGAACGGCTTTTTGAGGCGATCCGCCAGCTTGCATCAACGCGCCCGCATTTTGATTCGGTGCAAATTTATGGACCAGCGATTGCCCCAATTGGGTTTTTAAAGGGAAAACACCGCGCCAGATTGCTGCTTCGTGCCGATAAGAGTGTGAATATTCAGCATATTTTGCAAGGCTGGCTTGGCACAATCAAACTGCCGTCATCGGTGCGGATGCAAATCGACATTGACCCCTATAGTTTTCTCTAGGCTTGGTGGTCTTGCTTACCATAACGAAACATCGCAATTTCATCAAATTTTCACAGCCTGACTGCTTGCCTTTCGGCCATGGCTATGATAGCAACCTCCCGTCACAGTTGGTCAAATCGCGTAAGCGTGCAACTTATGGTGTACTTAAAAAAATCGAATTTTTTTCAGGATGAGGGTTTAGTCGGTGAGTTCAGGCGCTACAGGTCTTGCAGGGCGGTATGCCGGCGCGCTTTATGCGTTGGCAGTCGACAGCAACAAAGTTGATTCCACCCATGATGAGCTTGGCAGTCTTGGCGCCATGCTTGGTGAAAGCCAAGATTTGAAAAAGCTTGTCGAATCACCCATTCTATCGCGCGGCGAACAGCAGACAGCGATCATTGCAATCATGGAAAAATCTGGCGCTGACGCGCTGACCGTGAAATTTTTAGGCACTTTGGCGGCAAATGGCCGGTTGAGTGCGCTGCCCCGCGTCATTCAGGCATTTCAACAAGAACATGCCCGTCGTCGTGGTCAAGTCTCCGCCGAAGTCATCTCAGCCGTTTCGCTTGATGACAGCCGCAAGGCCGTTGTGGAAAAAACCGTCGCCCGGCTTGCCGGAAGCGACAAATTGTCACTTTCGATGCGTGTAGATCCGTCACTGATTGGCGGTCTTGTTGTGCGTATCGGCTCTCGTATGATTGACACGTCAATCAAAACCAAACTTAGCCGGCTGGAATCAGCCATGAAGGGTGTTGCGTGATGGATATTCGTGCGGCTGAAATTTCAGCGATCCTCAAGGAACAAATTGCCAATTTTGGTAGTGAGGCAGAAATTGCCGAGGTGGGCCGTGTGCTCTCAGTCGGGGACGGTATTGCCCGTGCCCACGGTCTTGACGAAGTTCAGGCTGGTGAGATGGTCGAATTTGAAAGTGGCGTCAAAGGCATGGCGCTGAACCTTGAATCTGACAATGTGGGTATCGTTATCTTTGGCGATGACCGCTCGATCCGCGAAGGCGATGTTGTTCGCCGGACAGCGTCGATTGTGGATGCGCCGATTGGCATGGGGCTTCTTGGCCGCGTTGTTGATGCGCTTGGCAATCCGATTGACGGCAAAGGCCCGCTAAAAGACACTAAACGCAGCCGAGTTGAGGTTAAAGCTCCCGGCATCATGCCACGCCAGTCAGTGCATGAGCCAATGCAGACCGGCCTGAAAGCGATTGACAGCTTGATCCCGATTGGCCGTGGCCAGCGTGAATTGATCATTGGTGACCGTCAGACCGGTAAAACCGCAATTGCGATTGATACTTTTATCAACCAGAAGGCGGTCAATGACGCATCTGGTAAGGATGACAGCAAAAAATTGTTCTGCATCTATGTTGCGGTTGGTCAAAAGCGGTCAACAGTTGCCCAGATCGTTCGCTCGCTTGAAGAGCAGGGCGCGATGGAATATTCGATTGTGGTTGCCGCAACCGCATCTGATCCAGCACCAATGCAGTTCCTTGCACCTTATACAGCCGCAGCGATGGGCGAATATTTCCGCGATAATGGCATGCATGCGCTTGTCGTGTTTGACGATTTGTCAAAGCAAGCTGTTGCCTATCGCCAGATGAGCCTTCTGCTTCGCCGCCCACCAGGACGTGAAGCCTATCCGGGTGACGTTTTCTATCTTCACTCCCGTCTTCTTGAGCGCGCTGCGAAAATGAACGCAGCAAATGGTTCAGGTTCATTGACCGCGTTGCCGGTGATTGAAACCCAAGGCGGTGACGTGTCTGCCTTTATTCCAACCAACGTGATTTCGATTACCGATGGTCAGATCTTCCTTGAAACTGAATTGTTCTACAAAGGCATTCGTCCTGCGGTGAACGTTGGTTTGTCAGTTAGCCGTGTTGGTTCAGCAGCGCAGATCAAGGCGATGAAACAAGTTGCCGGTAGTATCAAGCTGGAATTGGCACAATATCGTGAGATGGCCGCTTTTGCGCAGTTTGCATCAGATATGGACGCATCAACACGGGCATTGCTTCAGCGTGGTGAGCGTCTGACTGAATTGCTGAAGCAGGCACAATATAGCCCAATGCTTGTCGAAGAGCAGGTTACGGTTATTTTCGCCGGTGTGAAGGGCTATCTTGATCAGATTGCGGTGGCTGATATCGGCCGTTTCGAAGCTGGTCTTCTTGATCATCTTCGCAGCAATCATCAGGACGTTCTTAACACAATCCGTGATGAAAAAGCGCTGTCAGATGCCACATCTGACAAATTGTCTAAAGCCATTGAGGCATTTGGTAAAAGCTTTTCGTAAATGGTGAAGGCATTTGCGGGGCTGTCGCACCGCAAAATGGAGTTTGGTAAATGGCATCATTGAAGGATTTGAAGACGCGTATTAACAGCGTCAAGTCCACGCAGAAAATCACCGCTGCTATGAAAATGGTGGCAGCGGCGAAATTGCGGAGGGCGCAAGAAGCAGCCGAAGCTGGCCGGCCTTATGCCGACCGGATGCGCGGTGTGATTGCCAATCTTGCAGCCAAAGCTGATGCCAGCTCGGCACCTGCCCTGCTTGTCGGAAATGGTGAAGCAGCATCACATTTGCTGGTTGTTATTTCGGCTGATCGCGGTCTTTGTGGTGGTTTTAACGGGTCAATCACCCGCCAGACCCGTACTGAAGTAGCGCGGCTTCAAGGTGAGGGCAAAACCGTCAAGCTGTTGATGGTTGGCCGGAAATCTGCCGATGCGCTTCGCCGTGAATTTGGCGATAGCTACATTGCCAGTCTTGAAGGGGTTCAAGGCACCGCCGTTGCGTTTGCAGATGCAGCTGATCTTGGTGAGACGGTGCGCAGCGGTTTTGAAAATGGTGATTTTGACGTCTGCACCATGATCTACAACAAATTCATCAATGCCATCACTCAAGAGGTCAAGCTGAGCCAGCTGATCCCAGCTGAAGTTGGTGATGCTGGCGGCGATGAAGCTGGTTCAAATTATGATTATGAGCCGGAAGAAGATGAGTTGCTGGCAAGCTTGCTGCCGCGCATCATTTCGACACAGATTTACAGTGCCTTGCTCGAATCATCTGCGGCTGAACTCGCCGCGCGGATGACAGCAATGGATAACGCCACGCGGAATGCTGGTGACATGATTGACCGTCTGACATTGGTGTATAATAGATCACGTCAAGCGGCGATTACGAATGAACTTATAGAAATTATTTCAGGTGCTGAAGCTCTTTAACGTCAGCAGCTGAACAAGATAAAACGATCAGGGCAATGATGCCCACAATTAAAACGGTTCTAGCCCGGAGTAAGAAGACCATGGCAAATAAAGCAATTGGTAAAATCAGTCAGGTTATTGGCGCGGTTGTTGACGTTCAGTTTGACGGTGAACTCCCTGCCATTCTAAACGCCCTTGAGGTCAGCAATAATGGCCAGCGGCTTGTGCTTGAAGTTGCACAGCATCTTGGTGAATCAGCTGTTCGTACCATCGCGATGGACTCGACTGAAGGTTTGGTTCGTGGCGCCGAAGCTGTTGATACTGGCGCGCCAATCACGGTTCCTGTTGGGCCTGAAACCCTTGGCCGAATCTTGAATGTAATTGGCGAGCCTGTTGATGAAGGCAAGCCGGTTAAATCAAAGAAATATTATCCAATTCACCGCGCCGCACCTGATTATGTTGACCAGTCAACTGAAGCTGAAATTCTGGTAACAGGCATTAAGGTTGTTGATCTTCTCGCCCCTTATGCCAAAGGTGGTAAGATTGGTCTGTTTGGTGGTGCTGGTGTTGGTAAAACAGTTTTGATCATGGAATTGATCAACAATGTTGCTAAGGCGCATGGTGGTTATTCTGTGTTTGCCGGTGTTGGTGAGCGTACGCGTGAAGGTAACGATCTCTATCATGAAATGGTTGAATCAGGCGTTATCAAAACTGACGGTCCGGGTTCAAAAGCCGCGCTTGTTTACGGACAGATGAATGAGCCTCCAGGTGCGCGTTCACGTGTTGCCTTGACCGGTTTGACCTTGGCTGAATATTTCCGTGACGAAGAAGGTCAGGACGTGTTGTTCTTCGTTGATAACATCTTTCGCTTTACACAGGCTGGTTCAGAAGTGTCTGCGCTTCTTGGCCGTATCCCGTCTGCGGTGGGTTATCAGCCAACATTGGCAACCGACATGGGCGCCCTGCAAGAGCGGATTACCACAACAAATAAAGGCTCAATCACTTCGGTTCAGGCGATTTATGTTCCTGCCGATGACTTGACCGATCCGGCACCGGCAGCATCATTTGCCCACCTTGATGCTACCACTGTTTTGTCACGTCAGATTGCCGAGCTTGGTATTTATCCTGCGGTTGACCCGCTTGATTCATCATCACGCATGCTTGATCCGCGGATTGTTGGTGACCATCACTACAATATTGCGCGTAAAGTTCAAGAAGTGTTGCAGCAATATAAGTCGCTTCAAGACATCATCGCCATTCTTGGTATGGATGAATTGTCAGAAGAAGATAAACTGACCGTGGCCCGCGCCCGGAAAATTCAGCGCTTCTTGTCACAGCCATTCCATGTTGCCGAAGTCTTTACCGGCGCACCTGGCAAGCTTGTCAGCCTTGAAGATACAATTGCTGGCTTTGAAGGCATCTTGAAGGGTGAATATGATCATCTTCCAGAAGCTGCCTTCTATCTTGTTGGCACGATTGAAGAGGCCATCGAAAAAGGCAAGAAACTCACTCAGGACGCTGCCTAACGGCATTGCCCCTGTTCGATCCAGCATAAGGATGCGCTAGTATGGCTGAAACGACACAATTGGAACTGGTAACACCAGCTCGCATCATGGCTCAGAAATCTGTGCAGATGGTTGTTGCACCGGGCGTTGAAGGTCTGTTTGGTGTGTTGCCACGGCACGCGTCATTGCTTGCTGATCTGACACGTGGCATTGTCGAAGTGCATGAAGATGGCAAAGTCACTGATCGCTTTATGATTGATGGTGGTCTTGCTGATGTATCGGGCGAATTGGTGACGATTCTGGCCGAACGTGCCATTGATCTTGGCAGTGCTGATGCGGCGGCGTTGAAAGAAAAAGCGGCCAATGCAAATGAGGCTGAAGCCGCGTTTTTGAATGCGGTTATCGAATCGCTCTAGCCATTATTCATCTGATAAAGAGAGGGCTGCCAAAATGTTTGGTGGCCTTTTTTTATGGTTTTTTATGGCGTCGGGGCGGCTAGACAAAACTGGAAAAGGCCTTAAGCACATCATCATAGACATCGCGTTTGAACGGCACCGCCAGATTGACCAATTCACGTGGTTCTAGCCAGCGCCATTCGCAAAATTCGGGTTCGGCGGTGTTGATGTTTATGTCGTCATCAATGCCGGTAAAGCGAAGCGCCATCCATTTTTGTTTCTGACCCTTATATTGGCCATGCCATAGCCGGTCGGCAAGCGGTAGCGGAATATCGTAATAAAGCCACTCATCATGCTCGCCCAGCAATTCAGCCGAAGATGTGCCAATTTCCTCGCCCATTTCGCGCATACAAGCATCAATCACCGTTTCGTCCGGATCTATTCCGCCTTGGGGCATTTGCCATGCTTCGGCACGGCCGTCGATGCGGCGCCCCCCAAAAACCTGCTTGGCGTCATTGATTAAAAAGATGCCAACGCATGGCCGGTAGGGCCGTTCATCATAGGGAATGTCACGCATGATTAAGATCCAGATTTCACATCAGTAAAAATAGAGACGCCGCGAATCAAATCAAGCGCACGCGCTAGCTGATAATCAATTTTTGACTGGTCAGTGGCTGGCGTAACATCGGCTTTTTTGGCATCGGCCGGTTCGCCATCTTGGCCACCCTTGCCATTATCAAGTGCGCCTTTCAAATCTTCTTCGCGCGTATCGCCGCCATCCAAAGTTTCAATCCGTGCTAACGCCACCTCGATATCAGGGCTGATTCCTGTGGCCTGAATAGAGGTTCCTGATGGGGTGTAATAACGCGCTGTGGTCAGCCGCATGGCGCTATTGCCCGAAACCGGAATCACGGTTTGCACCGATCCCTTGCCAAATGAACGCGTGCCAAGAAGAACCGCACGGCGATGATCTTTTAACGCCCCAGCAACAATTTCAGATGCTGATGCTGATCCTGAATTGATCAGCACCACAATCGGAAGGCCGTTGGCAATATCCCCCGGCCGGGCATAGGCACGGCTGGCATTTTCGGCGCGGCGGCCGCGTGTTGAGACGATTTCGCCCTTTTCAAGAAACGCATCACTTACCGAAATGGCCTCATTCAGCAAACCGCCCGGATTGTTGCGCAAATCAAGAACAAAGCCTTTCAGGTCTTGGCCATGGTCACGGAACATTTTATCAATTTCTTTGGTCAGGCCGGGTGTGGTCTGTTCAGAAAAAGTGGTGATCCGCAAATAGCCAATACCGTCAAACATTTTGGCGCGCACCGAACGGATTTTGATCGTGTCGCGTTTGAGGCTAACGTCAAATGGGTCTTTGGTACCGCGTTTAATCGTAACGGTAACGCTTGAGCCAACTTCGCCGCGCAACCGGTCAACCGCATCGCTTAGGGTCATGCCGCGGATTGGTTCATCATTAACGGCGATGATCAAATCTTCAGGTTGTAATCCGGCTTTGGCGGCTGGTGTGTCATCAATTGGCGACACGATCTTGATCACACCGTCTTCCATGGTGATTTCAATGCCAAGCCCGCCAAATTTGCCTTTGGTCTGAACTTGCATATCGCTGAAATGATCATTGTTTAGAAATGACGAATGGGGATCAAGCGAGGTCAGCATGCCATTGATGGCCGCTTCGACAAGATCCTTTTCATCAACTTTATCAACATAGCTTTCACGAACGCGCTGAAAGATATCGCCAAAAAGCCCAAGCTGGCGATATACCGCATCATTCTTGCCTGATTGGGCAATTGTTAGGGTGGGTATGGCCAAACCGGCAATGACCGCGCCGCAAATAAATGGCAAGGCAGCATAACGCATACGGCGCCCCTGCGTTGAGAGAAAGCTGGCGATTTGCATTTATGACTGCTCCTAATTTCCCGTAAACATATTTTACCCGAAACCATATCCACCATGCTCGGCGTGAATACCCCGACGCTATTTTCTTATATCACGGCTTACTTATCGTGCCAGTCAATGTCGTTGCATACAACCCCAACCAGCTCGGTCATTCCCAAAGATTGCGCAAGATCATGGCAAGATTGCGTTATGACCAAATGACCCTATGGCTTTTCGGGGGATAAAAGACAGTTTCCAGTCATTAATGCAGGCTTGGCGATGCCCATCATGGCAAGCAAGCTTGGCGCAAGATCGGCAAGGCGACCATTGGCGATATGTGTGTTGGCATGACCATTAACCAAAATCAAAGGCACAAGATTGGTGGTATGGGTGGTATGGGGTGATTCGGCCGAGCGATCCCACATTAATTCGCAATTGCCATGATCGGCGGTTAGCAGCATTTGCCCGCCAGCATCACCAAGCGCTTCAACCAATTGACCGACACAGTGATCAACGGTTTCAACCGCGCGAATGGCAGCGTCAAGATTGCCTGTATGACCAACCATGTCAGGATTGGCAAAATTGATAATCAACAGATCATGAGCCTTGGCATTAAGGCTGGTAAGCGCGGTTTGCATTATATCACGCGCGCTCATTTCGGGTTGCAGATCATAGGTGGCAACTGATGGTGAGGCGACCATTTTGCGGTCTTCGCCCGGTTGCAGCGCCTCTTCGCCACCATTAAAGAAAAAAGTTACATGCGGGTATTTTTCGGTTTCGGCAAGCCGTAGCTGGCGTTTGCCAGCCCGCGCCACGATCTCGCCAAGCGTGTCATGCAATTCTAATGGCGGATACAGCGTCACCATATGATCATCAAGCGATTTTGAATAGCTGGTCATGCCTGCCATGCCAACAAATGTGACCGGCTGGGTGGTGCAGCCAGTGCTGGCCGGACCACAAAAACAATTTAACAGCTGGCGGGCGCGATCGGCGCGAAAATTCATCATCACGATGCCATCGCCATCGCGCATGCCCTGATAGCCGTCAATCACGGTTGGGGTGATGAATTCATCACCCTCATCGCGCCCATAGCCCGCCTCAAGCGCCGTTAGCGCTTCAATGGCAAAGATCGGTGCGCGTGCGCCTGCAATGGCGTCATAGGCGGCCTGTGTGCGTTCCCAGCGGTTATCGCGATCCATGGCGAAATAGCGGCCGATCAGGCTGGCGATAAAGGCGCCCTTTGGCAAGGCAGCCACAAAATTGGGTAAATCCTGTTTTGCGGCTTGCGGTAATGTATCACGGCCATCGGTAAAGCCATGCACTGCCACCGGAACGCCAGCCCCAACCAGCCCTGTTGCGACAGCCAGAAAATGGTCTTGATGCGCATGCACGCCGCCCGGTGATAAAAGCCCCATGACATGCGCCGTGCCGCCCGATGCCCGAAGCTTTGCCGCAAGCGCGGCAAGATCGGGATGCGCTGCCAGCGACCCATCTTTGACGGCGGCATTCAGGCGCGGCAAATCCTGCATCACCACGCGGCCTGCACCAATATTCATATGCCCAACTTCGGAATTGCCAACCTGTCCATCAGGCAACCCAACATCAGCACCAGATGCGGCAAGAAGGCTATGTGGCTGGCTTGCAATCAGCGCGTCAAACACTGGCGTTTTCGCAAGCGCAACAGCGTTATGTTCTGACTCGGTACGATGACCCCAGCCATCCATGATGCATAGGATAACCGGGCCGTGCGAGGGGTGATAAGTGACCATAACGATCTTATAATCTCAGCATTGATTGATGTACAGTTAAACTGTGGTGCCGCAATAAACCGCGTTGCCCCAGTAAACAAAATAAACAGCGATGCCACGGCGCTATGGCGAGCCGGTTAATCGGCACGATGATAGGGATGCCCCGCCAGAATCGAGCTTGCCCGATAAAGCTGTTCGGCAAGCATGGCTCGAAACAGCATATGTGGCCATGTGGCGCGGCCAAAGGAAATGCTGCGTTCGGCCTTTTGGCGCATGGCATCAGCATGGCCATCAGCCCCGCCAATGGCAAAACAGGCTGCTGCAAAACCGCCATCACGCCATGTGCCGATCAAGGCAGGCAAGATCTTCAGATGAATGATCCTTAGCGCGTGGGTCAAGAACCGCCAAGGCAGCACCATCAGGCATGGCGCGCAATAGGCGGCTGGATTCATCGTCGGTTCGTTTTTGACCGGGGGGAAATTTGGATTCAACTTCAATAAGGCTGCCGCCCTGCGGCAAGCGCGATAGCCAGCCTTGCGTCAGCGTATTTTCAGGCGAAGCGCGACCCTTACCAACGGCGAGAATAAACAGCTGCATTAATCGGCTCCGATTCGCCTTTTGCCATTTGGGTGATGCGTTTAGGCGTCGCTGCCAACCTTGACAATTTCGGCCGACATATCATCGACCCACATCCGCTCAAGCCCGTAAAATTCACGAACTTCAGGACGGAAGATATGAACGATCACATCATTGGCATCAAGCAGTACCCAATCGGCTTGTCGCAGACCTTCAAGGCCAAGAATATCGACCTTTTCCTGCTTTAGCTTGAATTCAAGATGTTCTGCCATGGCGGTAACCTGCCGAGATGATGCCCCTGACGCAACAACCATATAATCGGCCATTGCGGATTTACCTCGTAACGGAATTGTCAGGATATTTTCGGCTTTGTCGTCGTCAAGAGAGGTTGTGATCAAACGAAGGATCTGGTCTGCGTTTAATGCAGTTTGCGCTTTAGAAATGGGTATCTCCTGTCAAAATGTTCAAGCCCCTTTATTGCGGACCGCGGTCGGATTTAGGCGTTTGCGCTTGGCGCTTGCTGCCTAATCTCCGTGGCCGAAGCCGCGTGACGTTGTCCAGCTATAAAGCACCAGCTCGGTAGTTTCAAAGATCGCATTGCAATGGCGTGGCGCATTTTTACAACCTGATAACGCCGTCCTAGTAACCACCGACCAGCCACTATAGCATTCATAGAATAGCTTGGACGGTCGATAACGGCAATGGGTAGTAGGTGAATCATATCTTGGTGCCGGTGCCAGCGCGAAAACTGATCCAGATTATCCGCGCCCATAACCCAGATAAGACGCGCCAGCGGCATTGTTTTTTTCAAATAAGTCAATGTGTTGTAGGTGTAGTTTTGGGGCAGGCCGGCTTCGGGAGTCAAAACCCGCAAAAACGGATAGGGCGCGGCAATTTTACGAGCATGTGCCAGCCTTGTGGCAAGTGATTCCATGCCAGCGGTGCTTTTGAGTGGATTCTGCGGGCTGACAAGCCACCAGATTTGATCAAGATTCAAGGCACGGCGTGCCTTGAGCGCAACATGAATATGGCCATCATGTGCCGGATTGAACGAGCCACCAACAAGGCCGATTTTCAGGCCTGTCCGGCTGTGAAACAGCAACGGCGTTTGATGACGATGGCTAGCTGCGTGTCTGGCCATTGCCACGAACAACATATTTAAAGCTGGTTAATTGTGCCGCGCCAACAGGCCCACGCGCATGTAATCGCCCGGTGGCAATGCCAATTTCGGCGCCCATGCCAAATTCGCCGCCATCGGCAAATTGTGTCGAGGCGTTATGCATGACAATCGCGCTATCGACCTCGGCAAAAAACTGCGCTGCGGCAGTGGCTGATTCGGTGACAATCGCATCTGTATGCGCCGAACCATATTTGGCGATATGGGCAATGGCCAATCTCAATATTATCGACAATGGCAACCGATAGAATCGCATCCAGATATTCGGTGTAAAAATCGGTTTCGGTGGCAGGGGTCATCGCTGGCACGAGGTCACATGCCGCCGCATCACCGCGAAGCGCACAGCCAGCCGCCAAAAGATCATTGGCAATAGCGCCGAGAAGATCATCGGCAATGGCGGCATCAATAAGCAATGTTTCTGCCGCGCCACAAATGCCGGTTCGTCGCATTTTGGCATTTAACGCAATCTGCCGTGCCTTATCCGGGTCGGCATCAGCATGGATATAGAGATGGCAAATGCCTTCAAGATGGGCAAAAACCGGAACACGCGCTTCGGTTTGAACGCGTTCGACAAGCGAGCGCCCACCGCGGGGAATCAGCACATCAATGCCGCCAACCGCGCCAAGCATGGCACCAACGGCCTGCCGGTCGGTTGTTGGCACCATCTGCACCGCATCACGCGGCAGGCCAGCCGCAGCAAGCCCATCACCCATGATGGCGGCAAGCAGGCTGGCGGTAAGCTGGCTATCACTGCCGCCGCGCAAAATTGCAGCATTGCCAGCGATAATGCATAATCCAGCCGCATCAATTGTGACATTCGGCCGTGATTCGTAAATGATGCCAATCACCCCAAGCGGCGTTGACACCCGCGCAATATCAAGCCCGCTTGGCTGTTGCCAGCGCGCCAATTCATGGCCAATCGGGTCGGTCAGGCGAATCATCGCTTCAAGGCCAGTTGCCATCGCTTCAACGCGTTCGTCATTCAGCGTTAACCGATCAATAAACGCACCGCTGATGCCGCTTGCTTTGGCCGCGGCAACATCTTTGGCATTAACCTCAAGAATGGCGGCGGTTTGGGTGCGAATCTGATTGGCTGCGGCTTGCAGGGTGGCGCATCGTGACGCAAAATCACTTTTGCCAAGAACCGATTGGGCGGCGCGTGACCGTGTGACCATCGCCCCGATCAGGGCGGTGGCATCACTGATTTTGTTTAATTGCTGTGCCATATCTTTCCCGTTTTTTGGCCCACTTTTTGGCTCGTTTTAGGGCTTATTTTGCCCTAGCTGTCACTCATAACCAGATTATCGGCATGGATCATTTCATCACGTTCACGATAGCCTAGCACGGATTCGATTTCATTGCTTTTATGACCGCGAATCGCCATGGCGTCTTTATGACCATAGCTAGACAAGCCATGCCCGATGACCAGACCGGTGCTATCTTCGATCTCGATCAAATCGCCACGTTCGAATTGCCCATTAACAGCGACAACGCCTGCTGGCAAAAGCGATCGTCCGGCGCGAAGCGCGCGTGCCGCCCCATCATCAATGCGGATCGTCCCTTTGGGAGTTAGCGCACCGGCAATCCATTGTTTGCGGGCGGTATGCGGGCTTAACGCTGCGGCAAAGATGGTGCATCTTGCCCCGGCTTCCAGCCGTGATAATGGCGCTGGGCTTTGTCCATTGCAGATAATCATCTGACAACCGGCAGATGTGGCAATGCGCGCCGCCTCAAGCTTGGTTACCATTCCGCCTGAGGCATAGGCGGCATTAGCCGGCCCTGCCATGGCCATGATGTCAGGGGTGATTTGCGCAATCTCGCCAATATGGGTTGCGCTATTGTCACCATTCGGATTGGCCGTATAAAGCCCATCAACATCCGACAGAAGAACCAGCAAATCAGCCCCAATCATCGCGGCAACACGCGCCGCCAGCCGGTCATTATCACCAAAGCGAATTTCCGCTGTGGCAACCGTGTCATTCTCATTGACCACCGCAACGGCATTGAGCTGTAAAAGCGCCATCATCGTGGTACGGGCATTGAGATGTTTGCGCCTTGTTTCGGTATCATCAGGCGATAGCAGAATTTGCGCCGTTTGCACCTGATGCACGCCAAGCGCGTCCATCCATGCATGCGCCAGCAACACTTGACCCGTTGCTGCGGCGGCCTGTTTTTCCTGCAATTTTAGCTTATTGTGATTTATTTTCAGCAAACGCCGCCCAAGCGCGATGGCGCCGCTTGATACCACCACAACATCTTTTCCAGCCGCCTTTAGCCGCGCAATATCAGTGGCGATACCGCTTAGCCATGCTGTGTTAATGGCGTTTTGATCTTCGTCAACAAGAAGGGATGACCCAACCTTGATAACGATGATTTTAGCATCATCGAAAATATGTTTTTGGGAAGCTGATGTTACGGTGACCATGGCACAGCCTCTTTGGGCTCCGCTTCTTTGGCCCGACTTGTTTCAATCACATTGATAAGCTGGCGAAGCATCGTTGTGACGCCGCTTCCGGTGACTGACGATAATGCCAACACTTGCCCTGCACCAGCTTCTTGCAAGGCAATGGCAAGATCGGCAGCGTAATCTTCTGGCGTTGCGTCCAATTTGGTTAGCCCGACAATTTCCGGCTTGTCATAAAGATCGCCGCCATAGGCTTTGAGTTCATTGCGAAGCATTTTCCATGCGGCAACAGGGTCTTCGCCAGTGGCATCAATTAGATGCAGCAAAATCCGGCAGCGTTCGACATGCCCCAAAAACCGGTGTCCAAGACCCGCGCCTTCATGTGCGCCCTCGATCAGGCCCGGAATATCAGCCATGACAAATTCTTTGCCATCAATGCCAACAACACCAAGATTGGGATGAAGCGTGGTAAAAGGATAATCAGCAATTTTGGGGCGTGCTGCCGAAACCGCGCTTAGGAAAGTTGATTTTCCGGCGTTTGGCATGCCAAGAAGACCGGCATCGGCAATCAGTTTCAGCCGAAGCCAGACCCACATTTCCTGACCTTCTTCGCCAGGCTGTGATTTCCGCGGCGCACGATTGGTCGATGATTTGAAAAAGGCATTGCCCTTACCGCCAGTACCGCCCTTGGCAAGAATGATGGTCTGCCCCTCATAGGTTAGGTCGGCAAGCACGGTTTGCTGATCATCCGATAAGACTTGTGTTCCAATCGGAAGCCGCATGATCACATCTTTGCCAGAGGCACCGCTGCGGTCACGTCCGGCACCCGGCCGGCCCGATTCGGCCTTGAAATGCTGTTGATAGCGATAATCAATAAGCGTGTTCAGACCATTCACCGCCATTGCCACAATATCGCCGCCGCGCCCACCATCGCCGCCATCAGGCCCGCCCAAAGGCACATGCGCTTCGCGCCGAAAGCTAATTGCCCCCGGCCCACCATGCCCTGAACGGGTGTAGATTTTAGCTTGATCGAGAAATTTCATTACAATGGTTCCGATTTATCATTCGGGGGTTTGATGCGGCAAGGTGATCGACGCTATCTGCCATGACCATCATGGCGTTGCCGTAGCAATATGCTTCACCCGATAAATAAAAGGGGAATAACAATTGTCATCCCCCTTCAATCATTGCACGGCGCCGGAATAACCCGCCCTCCATACATCATTTTTGATGCCCAAGGCGCTATTCAGCAGCCTCGGCCATCGGCTCAACAGCCACAAACATTTTGCCACCTGATTTTTGACGGAAAGCAACCTTGCCTTCAATCAGTGCAAATAATGTGTGATCTTTGCCCATGCCGACATTTAGTCCGGGATTCACTTTAGTTCCGCGCTGGCGAACAATGATATTGCCAGCAAGAACGCTCTCGCCGCCAAATTTCTTTACACCAAGTCTGCGGCCAGCCGAGTCGCGACCGTTTCTGGAACTACCGCCTGCTTTTTTATGTGCCATTTTCTACCAACCTTCTATCTGTTCATAACTACGATTGCGGCATCGTCTTTATCTAATCTTTTTTTGCGGTTTTTTTTGCAGCTGGCTTTTTTGCAGCGGCGGCCTTAGGTGCAGCTTTTTTTGTGGTGGCGGCTTTTGGTGCGGCGGCCTTTTCGGTGCAGGCGCGTCACTAGCAGCGGCTTTTTTTGGCGCAGCCTTGGCAGCAGGTTTTGCTGTTTTCAGGCTTTTTGCATCTTCGGCAATATCAATGATCTTCAGTAGGGTTAAATCCTGACGATGACCTTGGGTACGCCGGTGGTTTTTCCGGCGCTTGCGGCGGAAGATAATGATTTTTGGCCCGCGTGTCTGGCGGACAACCGTTGCGCTGACGCCAGCGCCATCAACAAGCGGTGTGCCAATCGTAACTTTGTCGCCATCGCCAAGCATGATGATGTCATTCAAAATGATTTGCTCGCCTTCTTCAGCGGATAGACGTTCCACCAGAATGGTGTCATCCTTTGAAACGCGATATTGTTTGCCACCGGTCTTCACCAAAGCGTACATGGCGATCTTCCTTACCTAAACAGTTTGGTGGCGAAAGACCCGCGATAGCCGCAAAAGCCTTTAGACACCACAATCATCTCATCAGCTGTGGACGGGGTTTCCGGCCAGTCGCTTTTTCCCCACCAATGGGGCAGCGGCGCCCAAACAACAAGGTTAGACGCGCTAGGGGGCTGGAATATACGCTTTGAGGCCTCGCTGTCAAGTGCCCAGATGCTTTTGTTCCCCTTTTCTATCATGGTTTTACGCCGCGTCATTGTCTTGGTTTCGAGCGGGCTGCGGCTGGTGATGTATGCAAAGGTGATTGGCGGCCGGTTTTGCGGCAAATCGCCACCGCCAGTTAGCCGCCGGCAAAGGGGTCATCGCGCCCCGGATCAAAGGGATGCTGCCCCATTTCGAGATGCAGCCTTGATCCATCCCACGGGTTTTGGGAAACAACATCCATATCTAATTCAATGCCAAGCCCGGGCGTCGTTGGCGGAATGATGTGACCATCTTCCCAACAAAGCGGTTTGGTAAGCAACGCGGCGTGAAACCCGTCCATTTTCTGGATTGATTCGAGAATCAGGAAATTGGGTATCGAGGCGGCAAGATGGATATTGGCAGCGGCAACAACCGGCCCACAATAAAGATGCGGGGCAATCTGCGCATAATAAGGCTCGGCAATGGCGGCAATTTTCTTGCCCTCTAAAATCCCACCAGCACGCCCAAGATTCGGCTGTAAAATGGCGGCTGCCCCGCATTGCAGGACGCGCGAAAACTCATATTTGCTGCAAAGCCGCTCGCCAGTGGCAACTGGAATTGAGGTGGCGTTTGCCACTTTGGCCATCGCTTCGGGCATATCAGGCGGTGTTGGCTCTTCAAACCATAACGGGTCAAAGGCTTCGAGCCGTTTGGCAAGCCGGATCGCCCCAGCCGGGGTAAATTGGCCATGCGTGCCAAACAGCAGATCGGCGCGACTGGAAAATTAGGCTGTTTGTCTCTATGCTCCGCCGATGATGGGATTTGCCCATCGCCATAAATCAGGTGCAAAGAGGATATCGCTGTGCTGGCTGAAATAAAGCAGGTCGAGATTGAGCATGTTAAGATTCCGGCCGCAGATGCGATTGGCCTTGATGCGGTGATGGCAATCTATCAGGCTTTGCGGCCAATCATGCCAGTGGTGGGCGGGGATGGCGCATGCCAAACAGCGCCGCGGCTTATTGATATTTTGGATGAATTTGACGGGCTGGTGCTTGACGGCTATGGGGTCATCAATATTGGTGATGGCCCTATTGAGGGAATCAAAACATTACTTGATGCGGCTGCCAGCAAAGCCAAGCCGGTGCTGGTTCTGACCAATGGCGCCAGTTTTTCAGCTGAACGCGCATTTGCGAAATATCAGGACTGGCAGCTTCCGATCAAGCGCGATGATGTTTTATCCAGCCGTGATGCGCTTGTTGCCCAGCTTGCCGGATCGCCCGAAGCGCCTTTGGCAACTGATGATATTATTGGTTGTTTTGGGCGGGTGATTGAACCGCTTGCTGGCAAAAATATAATGATTTATGGCCATGATGATGATTTCTGGATCCGAGCTGATGCGTTTGTGTTTTTGGGGGCGATCGAATGGGGTGATTCGGATCAGGCGGCTTTTGAGGCGGCGATGATGGCGCGCCCACGTCCGGTTCATATCGCCAATCCTGATGTCACCGCACCGCAGGCCAATGACCAATTTTCCGCCGAGCCGGGCTATTGGACAGCCCGGATGATGCAACAGGCGGCGATCCGCGCGATAGAAATTGATGTCAGATGGTATGGCAAACCCTATCAGCCCGCCTTTGATTTGGCGCTGGCGCGGATGGCAAGATTGCTTGACCAGCCGCTAAATCGTAAACGCATTGCCATGGTTGGTGATAGCTTACATACTGATATACTCGGGGGAAATGCCGCTGGCATGACAAGCGTTCTGGTCACTGATCATGGATTGTTTCGGTCACGCGCGGCATTGCCTTATTGTACGGCTTGCGACATTCGTCCTGATTGGATGGTCAATAGCCTTTGAGGCGATTTGGATATTGTGGAGTTGGGGTATGGACCGGCGGTTTATTTTACAAGGTTTGGAATGCCAAGCCTCGATTGGCATCTATGACGCCGAGCGTGCCAACACGCAACGGATCAAAATCGACGCTGAAGTGCGGCTCTATCCAGCAACCGAGCCTGTTGATGACAAGGTTGATAGCACATTGAATTACGACCTTATCCGCGAAACGATTTTAAACATTGTTTCGGCGCGTCATTATGATCTTCAAGAAACCTTGGCGCGAACCTTGTTTGACGCGTTACGGGCATTGGATGATGTGCAATCGGTTCGAATTCGAACATCCAAACCTGATGCCTATAATGATTGTGAAACCATCGCCTATCAGCTGAGCAATCTTTAACCGGATCTAGCCAAGCCGATCGAGCTTGGCTTTTAATTGGTCAAATTCATCGCGAATGAGCTGTAGATTATCCGTCGAGGTCACATTATTTGCCGTTCCGTTGCCGCTGCTGCGGATGGCGTCAAAACTGGCACCAAGCGCGTCTTCGGCTTGGCCTTGATGATCAAGAAATGCGTTCATCGACCGTTCGAGATAACGCGATAAAATCGGTTCCATCTTGTCACCATAAAAGCGGATAAGCTGTTGCAAAACGCCAATGGGAAGCAGTTTATGACCTTCAGATTCAATTTCGAGAATGATCTGAACAAGGGTGAACCGCGTCAAATCTTGGCCATTTTTTGCGTCAACAACCCGAAAATCGAGGCTGTTTTTCACCATCAGCTTTAAATCATCGATGGTGACATATCGCGATGCGTTGGTGTCATAGAGGCGGCGATTCGCATATTTGCGGATGACCACTTGATTTGCGGCTTGTTTTGGCGTCATAAACATCTCGGAAATAGCGTAAGGCAACATGGCTAGCAAATGTTTGCCAAAGACGCAATGTTGCAGTGCAAAATAATTTTTTGCACTATAGGTCTTAATTCCTGACAAAACAAATGCAGTGCAGCAAAAGGGTGGTCAAGACCGGATGTATGATGATATCGCCGAATTTGAACGGTTTTATCAAGCGAGGCTTGGGCAAAGTGTTGCTGATCTCATTCGGCGTCAGCTTGACCTGTTCTGGCATGTCGGATCACCCTTGCCATCGGCCTTTTTAGGATATGCCCAGCCTTTTCTTGATCCAAAACCGCCAATACCGCTTGGGCTTATGCCAGCGCGCCGAGGTGCGGTGTCTTGGCCAAAATCATCATCGGTTCGCAATTGCCTTGTCGATCCGCTAAATCTTCCGCTTCCCGATGTTCATCTTGACCGTCTTTTGCTGGTTCATGCTTTGGAATTCGAGCATGATCCCGGGCAATGTCTTGATGAATGCTGGCGGGTTCTTGATGGTGCCGGACGATTGCTGGTGATTGTGCCAAACCGAAGCGGGCTCTGGGCCAAGGCCGAACGCACGCCCTTCGGGCATGGCCGTCCATATTCCGGCCGCCAACTTCGCCGATTATTGCAGGGACATGGATTTACCCCGCGTCGAACCCGCCGAATTGCATTTATGCCGCCTTTGGCGGGCCCGGTTTTCCAGCGTTTTGCGCCAGCGATTGAACGAATCGGCAGCCGCTGGTGGCCAGCAATGGGCGGCGTTCTTCTTGTCGAGGCTGATAAAATGCTCTATGCACCTTTGGGAAAGACAAGTAGACTGCAACGCCGTGAAACCGCCGCTACGCCTGTCTTGGTGGGGCAATCTCGCGGGGCGTTGTCGCCAAAAATTTGAATCGCGGCCGCGGCCATATCTGGCTGAAAACCGCATAGCGTGGCCTTGATCGAAGGATATTGGTTTAGAAGGCTGGGAACATTGGGTATGAGTGAAGATCTGAACCAATTGCGAAGTGCCATCGATAATCTTGATAATGAGATTTTACAGGCCTTGGCCAAGCGCATGAAATTATCCGATCAGGTGATTGCCGCCAAAAACGGTGCCGTGGCCTTTCGCCCGGGGCGCGAGGCTGCCTTGGTGCGCCAGCTTGTGATCAACAGCGAGTCCAATGGCCATGATTTACCACCATCGGTTATTCTAGGTGTGTGGCGACAGATAATGGCCGCCAGCCTAAGCCGGCAAAATGGCGATCTGGCCTTTGCCGTCCATGACATGGTGATGCCGGCTGCTGCTTGGCATATGGGAAGCGCGCTTGCGGCAACAAGCTTTGATCAAATGACGCCGCTATTAGATGCGGTCGCCTCAGGGCAATGCCGTTACGGGCTGGTGCCTGCCAATCATGACATTGCGGCGCTTTTAACCGCGCTGGATCAGCACCAGCATCTGTCGATTATCGCCCGCACCCCGCTTTATGATATGCCATCATTGCATCCTGCCTATATTATCGCCGATTACTTGCCAGACCCGTCGGGTGATGACATAAGCCTTTATGCTGTGCCAGCGGCAGATGGTTTTGCCCTGACAATGATTGATGGTCATCATGGCAATGACGCTGAGGTCGATGCCCCAGCCAATCTGCCGCGCGACGCCCGCCTTGTTGGAATCTATTCACGCTAGACACTAGCAAAGCTTGATAGCTTAACAGCAAAGATATGGAATGAAAGCAGAAGAATGAAAGTAATTTACGACAAGGTAGCGGTGATTGGCATGGGGCTGATTGGCGCGTCGATTGCGCTTGCGGCGCGGCGCGGCGGGCTTGCGACAACGATTATTGGCAGTGACCAATCGCCCGAAGTGGCGACAGCGGTCGCGCGTCTCCAGCTTGTCGATTCATTCGAGGCCGATGCGGTGCATGCGGTCGCTGATGCCGATCTTGTCATTCTGGCGGTGCCGGTTGGCGCGGTTGGCAAAATCGCTGAACAGATTGTGCCTCATATGAAATCGGGCGCGGTACTAACCGATACCGGATCAACCAAACGATCGGTTGTTCGTGATGTTGCCCTGCATTTGCGCGATGATATTATCTGGTTGCCATCGCATCCGCTTGCCGGAACCGAACATTCAGGGCCGAGTGCCGGATTTGAATCGCTTTTTGATGAACGCTATTGGATTATTCTGCCGCTTGACGCTGATGAAGCCGATATTGTGCGGTTTGAATCCTTTATCACCGGTCTTGGTTCGGTAACCGAGCGGATGAGCCCTGATTACCATGACAAGGTGTTGGCGCTCACCTCGCATCTGCCGCATTTGATTGCCTATACGATTGTTGGCACCGCTGTTGATCTAGAAACACAGCTTAAAAATGATGTGATTCGCTTTTCGGCGTCAGGATTTCGCGATTTTACCCGCATTGCCGCGTCTGATCCGGTGATGTGGCGTGATGTATTTTTGAATAATGACACGGCGGTTCTTGAGATGCTGCAGCGTTTTTCCGAGGATCTTAGCTATCTTCAACGCGCCATTCGTTGGCAGGAAGGTGACAAGCTTGAGGCGTTATTTTCGCGCACCCGCGAAATCCGGCGATCAATCATTGATGCGGGTCAGGATTAAATTGGCCATTGGCTCGGTTAGATATTTTGCATATTCGCGGGCTAAAAGCCGGATGATTGGTGGGGTTTTCCACCAGATATCCAGATCAAGATCATCGGGGCTGACCGGCCAGTAAGACAGCACGATATCGGGCAATGTTCGGGTGAAAATGGCTTTGGCGCGGGGCATATGATAATTCGCCGTTACCAATTGCAATGATGTGAACCCATTTGCCTGCGCCCATTTGCCGGCGGCAACCGCATTCCCCCTCGTATCGCCTGCCTGAAATTCCAGCGTGACGCAGCATGCAAGAAGGCCTGTTTCACGCGGGTTTAATTTCAATTCATCGGCAAGAATGGCTTTGCTGACCCCTTGCCCGACGCCGGACACCAAAAGCGCTTTGCCAGCACCGCTTTGTAACAGATTAAACCCATCGGCAAGCCGTTGCTGGCCGCCGGTGATTACAACAATGCCGTCAGTGGCGGTGGCGGTGGTCGTAGGTGGTGCTGGTTTGGGAAGGGTAAGAACAAAATGCTGGAGGCCAGCCATAAAAAAGGCGCATCCAAGAAGCAGGACGATCAAAAGTGATTTTGCCGCCATCTTGGTCTGTGCCAATGAAACTGTTTTAAACCGCATCATAGGGCTATTGATAATATGAATTCGGCTGGAATGGCTAGCCAAATTCGCGATTGGGCTATTTGTGCAAAATCTTGCTTGCAGTAGAAACAAATTAGAAAACGCTAAACAAAGAGGCTGCTATGCTGCTGACCTGCCCGCAATGCGAAACGATTTTTCGCGTTGGTCGTCTTCGCCTGCATCCGGCAGGATATGCCAAATTTTGCGCATATCTTCACAAGTTCCGTTTGCCGGTGATTGCGGTTCTGATTTGCGCCGGGTTAATGACATCACTTATCAAAGGCCGCGGCATTCTAACCGCTTATTTTCCTGGATTGATCGCGGGCTTTCACCGGATTGGCCTTCCCATATTGCCGCCGATTGACACGCTTCTTGTGGTTAATCTTGACGGGTCTTACGCTGGTGAGATGCTGCGCCATTGCGGGTTCGGGTCACGCGTCCAGATGGGGTGATTTTGAATGAAACCATAATCAGGCCTGATGACCGGATCATTGCCGCCAATCAGCAAAGCCCGTTTTTCGTACAGCTTGATATTGATTCAGGTGCCAAGGCCGAAGTCAGCGTTATTCCGATTTCACGGCCTATTTTTGACTAGGGATCAGTTTTTTGCCGCTGCGGTAAAATCGGGAATTGATTCTTCATTGATTATTTCGGCAATGGGTCTTGCGCCGCGCAATAGATGCGCTTTGCCGTCAAGAACCATCACTTCGGCGGCGGGTGATCGGCTGTTATAGCTTGACGCCATGACCGCGCCATAGGCGCCAGCCGACATCACCGCCAACGCATCGCCATTTGTCAGATTGGGCATATCGCGGTCAAGCCCAAGATAGTCGCCGGTTTCGCAAACAGGTCCAACAATATCGGCCTTGCCGATTGATGGCTGAGGTGCGGCAATTGGCCAGATGGCGTGATGCGCCTCATACAAGGTTGGCCGCAACAGGTCATTCATCGCCGCATCGACAATGACAAACCGCTTATTATCACCCTGTTTGACATAAATGACCTTGGTCACCAGAACGCCATTATTGGCAATGATGGCGCGACCCGGCTCGAATCCAAGGATAAAGCCCTGATCCTTGAAAAGACGTTCGACCAGCTTGCCATAGGCGGTGAAATCGGTGGGGCCAGCCATGTCATAATCAACCCCAACGCCGCCGCCAAGATCAAGATTCGGCACGGGCATTCCGGCATTGCGTAATTCATTGGCAAGCGTCAAAAGCGCCGAATAGGCCGCTTCAAAAGGTGCTAGATTACGAATTTGTGATCCGATATGAACGGCCAGACCGGCAGGCCGAATATGTGGGTCATCGCACAGAACCCGATAAAGGTCGCTTGCTTCGCGCTGGTCGGTTGAGATGCCGAATTTGGTATCGCGCTGACCGGTTGAAATTTTCGCGTGGGTTCCCGGATTGACATCAACATTCACCCGCAAGGCAACGGGTGCCACAACGCCCATATCGGCGGCAATCGCACTAATCGCGGTGACTTCGGGAGACGATTCGGCATTGATCTGGCCAATGCCGCACGCCAATGCTTGGCGGATATCATCATCGGTTTTGCCAACGCCGGAAAATACCACATCTGCCGGATCAATACCGGCGGCTTGCGCGCGGGCCAATTCACCCGAAGACACAATATCCATGCCGCCGCCAAGCCGCCCTATCAGCGCCAAAACCCCAAGCGCCGAATTTGCCTTCATGGCGAAATGCACCTTGCTAGATACCGGTGCCACTGCGGCTTGAAACTGGGTAAAAGCCTCGGTGATGCCGGTGCCTGAATAGACATAAAGCGGCGATCCATAGGTTGCGGTAATTTCGGCAAGGGACAGCCCGTCAACGCATAGATGTTGGCTGTCATCACGGTAAAAAGCGCACATAATGGCGATTGCTCCTAAAGCGCCAAACCTAGCTGGCGGGGGTTTTGGTCTGGCTTGCGGCCGGAATTTCAGATGGCCGATAAGGATCACCGCGCTTGCCACAGGCGGCAAGGCCAAGCGTTAGCATCAGGCCGATCAGGCTGCCAAGAATGAGTTTGCGTTGCATAGCGGCTCCTTTAACCGGGGTTTTCTTACCCTATTGAATGGCAAAACGTTGACGGGCATCGGCAATTCGTGCGCGCACTTCATCAGGTGCGGTGCCGCCAAAGCTGGTTCGTGCTGCGGCTGCACTTGCCACCGACAGCAAGCCGATAATATCGGGTTTGATTCGTGGTTCGATGGCTTGTAACGCTTCAAGGCTCATTTCTTCAAGATCAAGCCCTTTGGCCGCGGCTTCGGCAACAATGGCGCCGCTGGCATGATGGGCTTCGCGGAATGGCATGCCAAGTTCGCGAACCATATAATCAGCTAGATCAGTGGCTGTCGGGAACCCGGTTTTCAGCGCTGCCAGCATGGCATCTGGCTGTGGTGTCATATCGCGGATCATGCCGGTGGTTGCGGCAAGCGCGATGCCAAGCGCATCAGCTGCGTCAAACACCCCTTCTTTGTCTTCCTGCATATCTTTGCCATAGGCAAGCGGAAGCCCCTTTAACACGATAAGCAAACCGGTCAAGGCACCGATGATCCGCCCGGGCTTGGCGCGCACAAGTTCGGCCGCGTCAGGATTGCGTTTTTGCGGCATGATTGATGATCCGGTGGTAAAGGCATCTGACAGGGCGATAAAGCCAAACCGGTCGGAAGACCAGATCACCAATTCTTCGGCAAAGCGTGATAGATGAACCGAGCAAATGGCAGCACTGGCCAGAAATTCTAGCGCGAAATCCCGATCCGAAACCGCATCCATGGCATTGGCAGCTGGCCGGTCAAAGCCAAGCGCGGTTGCGGTCATATGCCGGTCGGTTGGAAAGGAGGTGCCAGCAAGGGCCGCCGCGCCAAGCGGTGATTCATTCAACCGGCGTCTGGCATCGGCAAACCGTCCACGATCACGCCCCAGCATTTCAACATAGGCCATAAGGTGAAACCCGAATGTAACCGGCTGGGCGGTTTGAAGATGGGTAAATCCGGGCATCAACAGATCGGCATGTGCTTCGGCCTTATCAAGAAGCGCGGCCTGCATATCGGCAAGCGCATGATCAATAGAATCAAGCAGATCACGAACCCATAATTTGAAATCGGTTGCCACCTGATCATTGCGCGACCGTGCGGTGTGAAGCCGCCGTGCTGGCTCGCCAATCAATTCGGCAAGCCGCGATTCGATATTCATATGGATGTCTTCAAGCGCTTCGGAAAACACAAAATCGCCAGCCTCAATTTCACTGGCAATCTGATCAAGCCCGCCATGAATGGCCTGACAATCATCATTGGAAATGATTTTCACCGCGGCAAGCATGCTGGCATGCGCTTTCGAGCCAGCAATGTCCTGACGATATAGCCGCTTGTCATAGCCAATTGACGCATTGATATCTTGCATCAATTGCGATGGGCCGCTTGAGAAACGGCCGCCCCAGATGCTAGACTTTGACTCGTCTTGCGATGTTTTATCGTTCTTCGCCATGTTCACAACCAATAGAGTGGGAAAATCCATTGTCTTATACGCGGCTTTCGTCAAATTTTCAGCCAAAAACCGCATCTTTATCGCGACGCCAGCTTTTCACCGGCGTAATGGGGCTTTCGGCATTCATGCTTTGGCCGGGTCTGGCGGCCGCAATGACCCCACCAGAAGGCAAAGCCGCACCATCAATGTCGACGGTGATTCGTGATGAAAATGGCAAGGATTTTCGCCTCGACTCATTGCAAGGTCGACCGGTTTTGGTGAATTTCTGGGCAACATGGTGCCCGCCTTGTGTCGCCGAATTACCCGCATTGGACAATGCTGCCAAACAGCTTGGTGATGATGTGACGCTTGCTGCTGATTTCGGTTGATCGTGGCGGCCGTCAAAAGGCCCTGGCTTTTTTGCAGGATCGTGGCATTACCCGGCCCTTAATGGGGTTTGATCCCAAGGCGGCGCTATCGCGCGAAATGGGGGTGCGGGGTTTGCCAACCAGCTTTTTGCTGAGCGCTGATCAACGCCAAAGCTGGGCCTATGTCGGGCCGCGTGAATGGGATTCGGCACCGATGATTGCCGAAATTCGCAATCTGCTGCGCCTTGCCAATGTGTCGCCAGCGCCATCACAGCAAAATAACCAAGATCATTTACAAGATCAGCTATTGGTGTGATCGGCAGCAAAAAGGCGGCACCGCAATGCCGCCTGATTGAATCAATGTCTTGTCTATTAGGTCTGATTAGTCAAGCTGTTAGCCAAGCTCTTTTTCAAGCGCAGGAACGGCATCAAAAAGATCGGCCACCAACCCGTAATCGGCAACTTGGAAAATCGGCGCTTCATCATCTTTGTTGATGGCGACAATCACCTTGCTGTCTTTCATGCCGGCAAGATGCTGAATGGCACCTGAAATGCCAACCGCAACATACAGATCGGGCGCAACAACCTTGCCGGTCTGACCAACCTGATAATCATTGGGAACAAAACCGGCATCTACCGCGGCGCGTGATGCGCCAACGGCCGCACCAAGCTTGTCGGCGATTTTTTCAAGCATGGCAAAATTGGCGCCATCCTGCATGCCGCGTCCACCTGAAATCACAATCGAAGCCGAGGTCAATTCAGGGCGTTCCGAACTGGATAGCTCTGATTTGACATAGGCTGACAAGCCGGCATCACTGGCACCGGCAACCGTCTCGATGGCGGCATTGCCGCCTTCGGCAGCCGCCGCTTCAAACGCCGTACCGCGAACGGTAATCACCTTGATGGCCTCGTTTGATGATACGGTTGACAGGGCATTGCCAGCATAGATTGGACGCTGGAATGTGTTGGCGTCATCGATTTTGATAATGTCGGAAATCTGCATCACATCAAGCAGAGCAGCAAGACGCGGCATAACATTTTTGCCGGTTGTTGTTGCCGCGGCCATCATATGCGAATAGCCGCCTGATAGGCTTTGCATCAAAGGCGCAAGATTTTCGGCAAGTCCGTTTTCAAGGGATTTATCATCTGCCACCAGAACTTTGGCGATACTGGCAATCGAGGCAGCGGCCTTGGCAACATTGCCAGTTTGATCACCTGCAACAAGAAGATGCATCTCGCCACCAATCTGACTGGCGGCGCTGATAGCGTTTAATGTTACCGGACTTAGCTGGCCATTTTCATGGTCACATAGGATTAAAATGCTCATGGCTTAGATCACCTTTGCTTCGTTTTTTAATTTGCTTACCAATTCCTGCACATCGCCGACTTTGATACCGGCGGCGCGGGCGGTTGGCTCTTCAACCTTGACGATCGTTAGGCGCGGCGCAATATCAACACCAAGATCACCAGCGGTCAGGCTATCAAGCGGCTTTTTCTTGGCCTTCATTATATTTGGCAGTGACGCATAGCGAGGCTCATTGAGCCGCAAATCAACCGTGACAATGGCTGGCATATTGATTTCGATATGTTCCAATCCGCCATCAACTTCGCGGATGACTTTGGCTTTATCGCCAGCGATTTCCAGCGCTGATGCAAATGTGCCTTGTGCCCAGCCAAGCAAGGCAGCAAGCATCTGGCCAGTTTGGTTGCAATCATCATCAATGGCCTGTTTGCCAACAAGGACAATGCCTGGATTTTCCTGCGCCACAACAGCTTTCAAAAGCTTGGCAACGGCCAGCGGCTCAATGTCATGTGGGGCTTCGATATGGATGCCGCGATCAGCGCCCATGGCAAGCGCGGTGCGGATGGTTTCCTGATTTTGCGCAGGTCCAATTGAGACGGCGATCACTTCTTCAGCCGTACTAGCTTCGCGAAGCCGCAAGGCTTGCTCAACAGCGATTTCATCAAATGGGTTCATTGCCATTTTCACATTAGCAAGTTCAACACCTGATTGATCGGCCTTCACGCGCACTTTGACGTTATAGTCAATAACCCGTTTTACCGGAACCAGAACCTTCATTTCCATATCCTCCGCAATATTGTCAAAGCCAACCTAGGGGTGACCCTTATCAAAAACCTGTCTATTTCTGCCCTGAATTTTGCCCGGGACGCCATAATACGTCGGTCTTGCCATTTTCATTTAATCGGCGGGCAAGCACGAAAAGATGATCTGACAATCGGTTTACATAGCGCATCGCGTCATTATTGACGACTTCTTCGGCGGCAAGTTCGGTCATATGGCGTTCGGCGCGCCGTGTTACCGTGCGTGCCAGATGCAGCCAGGCTGACGCTTGGCTGCCGCCAGGAAGAATAAATGACCCAAGCGGATCAAGCTCGGCATTCATCATGTCAATTTCGGTTTCCAGTCGGGTCACCTGTTCGCTGGTAATGCGCAAGGCGGGCTTGTCGGTTTCAGGCGTGGCGATATCGGCGCCAAGATCAAATAGATCATTTTGAATCCGGGCCAGCATGGCATCAGCATCAGCAATATCGCCAGTGTGAAGCCGTGCCAGACCAATCACTGAATTGGCTTCGTCAACCTCGCCAAAGGCTGATGGTCGGCGCGCATGTTTTGAAACGCGCATGCCATTGACCAAACTGGTTTCGCCAGCATCGCCAGTTCGCGTGTAGATTTTATTCAGCTTTACCATAATTGCCTATCGATTCTATTTATGTGGCATCACCGCAAAAGCGGCCATGCGGGTGGGCTTAACCATTGCGGCTGCGATACCACATCAAGCCCAAGATCAAGATCAATGCGATGGCCTGAAATATAATCCGGTATCGCATAATCCGGTTTGAATTTTTCACATTATAGGCACCACCGCGCGCCATTGTGATCACGCCCCAGAACAAGAATGCCAGCAACACCGAGTAATGCCACAACAAGAATAATTTGGTCAAATTGCATAATAATCAGCAGTCCTTGTTAAAAGGGCCAACCCAGCGCTCTGGATCGGATGGATTTTTTGCCTGAAGCCAGCCAGTTCTAGCGGTCTATCCACAAAAATTTTATGAGTTGTATCAGATTTTTCCGTCGGTGACGCCGCGACGCCGTGCCGCAGCAACAAGCGTGTTGCGCAAAAGACAGACAATTGTAACTGGGCCAACGCTGCCCGGCACAGTCGTGATGGCGCCAGCCTGTTTTGCCGCCGTTTCAATTATTTTTGTATCTGTCATGACTGTCTGCCCTTTTTTGGATTGCGCTTATTATACGGTCATTGTGACTTAGCTGGAAGAGCCTAGCCCGTTATGCTGCTTTGCAGAAGATTGCGCAGGAATTGCGCCAAAAGAAACAAGACGATCGGGCTTACATCAAGCGCCCCAAAATCTGGCAAAATCCGGCGTACTGGCCGCAATAACGGTTCATGGATCCGTGCCAGAACATCAATGATCATCCGCACAATTGGCTGCCACGGGTTGATAATTTTAAATGCGATCAACCAACCTGCAGCAAGATAGGCAAGCAGAGTCCAGATGTAAAGATTGATGATCTGATCAATGAGGATGGCAAAAGCATACATAAATATCGGCTCGTCATGGTTTTTGTGGTTTGGCTTGGCGGCTAAGCACGCACTATAATCAAAACCGATTAGCAATGACAATCTTTCATTCACGACCAGGCAAAGGCTTTGGTTTGGCCTTATTCCTGCCATCGACTTAAGAGCGGATTATAATAAGCCTGTTATGATAGATGCCTCGTCGGCTATCCGACTTTAGGGGCAACAGCACCATAAGCCTTGTTGTATAACAAAACCGAACGGCGAAGTTTTTTGCTGTTTCAGTAACATCAGTTATTCAAGAAAAACTGCAATAAAAAGCGCCCTCGAGTAAAATAGCCAAGGACTAATTTTGAGGCTGCGCGTATTTTACAAGGTTGGTATTCCGCACGAGGTTCAAACTAGTGTTGATGCCACACTACCGCGGACCAACGTCACCAAGAAAACTCAAGAACTCTTTGGCAACTTTGCTAGTCTGTTCGATGTGTTGAAAGTGCCCGCAGCCCTCTAATAAGATAAATTTAGCATTTGGTAACTTTTGAGCCATTTCCCAGCTTGCATTTAGAGGCACCATACGATCACAATCAGAGGCAATTATAAGCACAGGATCTGCAATTTCTTCCAAACGTTCACTTAAATCAAACTTGCTACAGGCAAGAAAATCCCCGTGCACAGTTTTTGAGCCCGCATCCAGTATTCTTTGTTTGGCTTTTTCCCTAAAGTATCCCGCCATTAGCTGACTGTCTGCGATGGCCCCAGTTTTTTTATGCCATGAATATTTCACGATACTGTCGACAGTTGTTTCAAAGGTGTTTTGTAAACCTTCAAGAATAGCTTCGTTGACAATCATCTTGCTCGCACCACCAATCGCTACAACCGCACAAATACGCCAATGGTGACTTAGTGAAGCGTTCAATGCGATTGCGGCACCCATAGAATGACCAACTAAGCATACGTTTTCGAGGTCCATCGCATCAATAAAATCTATGATGTCGCTCGAATACTCATCGATGCTTGATTTGCTCTTGCCTTCCGATTTTCCGTGCCCAGGTAAATCAACAGCATAAATCGAATAATCATCTAAACCGGCATTGAAAAGCCTTGCCACACCGTGGTTGCTTGGCGTCAACCCCATTGATTTGGTTTGATCTTTGGGGCTACGCCATGCCATCGGCCAATCAATCTCTTGACCACCTGCGCCATGAATTAGAACTACTTTTGGGCTACCGGTATCTCCAGAAACGCCATTGAAACTATATGATATCTCGTGATTTTTAATAGTAACTTTTGGCACTGACTCAATCCCAATAAAAACGCTTCATTAGTCGTTCGGTCTTTTAGAAAGAGAACGGATGACAAGATCACTAAAAACATCGCTGATATCTGCAGGAGATTGAAGACCATCAGGTTTTAGCCAAAGGCATGAGTAGAAATACATCCCCAAAAGGCCTTTTACAGCGATTTTATCGACAGCTCTGAACACATTTTGCTTAACACCTTCATCTATAGTTTTAGACCAGATTTTTTGGTATTCTGCATGCATACACATAACGTCATCATGTCGTGAACCTGTCAAAGACTGTACTTCGCGAAAACAGACAACTATTTCTGCTAAACTGCTGCTGATCACAGTCATTAAGTGTCGGCTTAGCGCTTTTAAGCGCTGAATAGGGTCTGGATACTCTTTCACTATATTATGGCCAGAATGAACCAAATCTGAAATGTACGTTGAAGCAATTTCGTGAAGAAGGTCTTCTTTGCTTTCTATGTGATGGTAGAGCGTTCCACGGCCAAACCCTGAAGCTGCCCCAATTTCAGCGACGCCAACTCCATTGTAACCCTTTTCTGCGAACAACGAAGCTGCCACCTTAGTTATCTTCTTTGCTTGTGCTGTTTGTCTCAATTTGCTCTCATCCGTTGTTTAATACCAATTCGGTAAGTCGTTTTATTTTACTCTCTCTATCAAGTGATACTGATCACTTTGTGTATGCCCAATTTTGATCTCGTCAAGAACTAATTAGTTTATGTCATTCATCAGACCAGAGATCATAATGTTGCAGCGTTCGACTGCAACAAGGTGGCCAAGAGTTTCTTTCAACTGACCAATAGAGTTTGGTTTTCCACTGGCAATACAAACGTAAGTCATCGACGACCGCCTGCTGTTTTCCAAGTTATCATGCACTAAATAGTGCGCGTACCAAACTAAGAATTCTCATGCGCTAAAGTCTTGGTTTGTTTCGAACTAGTTTTCCGGAATAGCAAGTATATAGATTAGGTTCAACATCCCAAAAGGATGTAAAAAAATAAACAGGTAAAAAATGATTTTTTAGAACCTATATCGTATTAAATGCTTGTATTGTACCGATTGGTCTATATAGTAATGATGGGTCTTACTTAGGGTAAATGCGATCCTGCGTCCTTCCACTTTTAAAAACAGATTTAAAATAAAAGAATCCGGTCACATGTCCAATACAGAAAAAAAAGATGGTTGGGTAGGAGTTTTAAATGGCCAACCAAAAGTTGGTCAATTCAGTGAACGCTCTCGTGCTACTAAGATGAGCGACATACATTCATTTACTGAGATAACTGGTGATAAAAATCCGGTTCATTATGATGAGGAGCTTGCGAAGAAAACCCCGTTTGGAAAGCTCATAGTGCAAGGTGGTGTGACGACAGGACTCCTGAATGCCTGTGTTGCGGAAGACTTGCCCGGGCCTGGCACGGTGTTTTTATCAACTGAACTTAAATTTTTAAAAGCAGTGGGAGTAGGAGAAGAGTTGACTGCTCGAGTCGAGATTGAATCGGTAAGAGACGACAAACCCATTTGCAAGCTGAAAACCACCATTACCGACAGTGCTGGTGACCTTTGTGTTGATGGCACCGCTACCACGTACACTATGGCGCTCGAAGGCCTCTAAAACGAAGAAAGCTTTTCAAAATTATTTAAACAGAAATACCACTAAGCAGGAGTGATAATATGTCAGAAGAGATGGAACTTGAAGGTGAGTGGGTAATGGGATGGCCCGATCGTAAACGGGCCCGCGTAATGCCAAGTAAAGACTCTGAAGGGCGAACTATATTTGCACGTTCTCCAGTACTTGATTTAGAGGGAGTGCTGACACCAACTGACGCCTATTATGTGATCGCTCAACTCAATATGCCTGATCCGGTTCATCCAGATGATTTCTCATTTTCAATCGGTGGAATGGTTGATAATCCAATTGAGTACACTCTTGAGGAAATTCGGAAGTTTCCAGGGCGCACAGTACGTGCAGTGACCGAATGTGCAGGAAATGATGGTGAATTTTGGGACTATATCGAGGAAGGTAAAAACGTACCGAAGCCCTCTTTGCGTACTGTCCAAGCTGAAGAAGGCGGTTGGCGCCAGTCTGGCGACGGCGAAGAGGCTCTAGACATTAATAATATCCTTCAGTCTATTCCAACTACGGGACTGGTCAGTGGTGGTGAATGGACTGGAGTGCCCTTTAAGACTGTGCTTGAGATTGCTGGCATACAAGAAGGCGCAGAGTCTGTCGCACTTTATGGCTGGGATGAGGGCAAACCTGATCCAGTGACCCAATACCTCTCAGTCGGACGTACCGACTTTGATGTGGTTGACCCCGGTATCATCAATTACGCAAAGGCAATGCCGATCGAAAAAGCTCTCCATGAAGATACAATCCTAGCATGGGCTCACAACGGTGAGTACTTGACACATGTACATGGTGCCCCATTGCGATTAGTTGTGCCGGGCTGGGCTGGAAATTGGTGGGTAAAATGGATTGATAAAATAGAGGTGCTAGATCATACGCCAGATTTCTATTATCAGACCCATTATTTTGTGAGCGGCAAATCTCCAGAAGATCCCGACAAGAAGGCTATGAAAAAGCTTGGTGTCAAAGCATTAATTACTTCACCGCGAGACGACGACGGTCCAATCAAATGCGGCACGCACGCTGTAACTGGTCGAACATGGAGTGGTGAAGGTGCCGTGGTTCGCGTCGAGATCAGCACTGACGGGGGTGAAAGCTGGAACGACGCAACCATCGAGGAGTCGAACGACCGTTGGCTATGGCGGCGGTTCCACTATGTTTGGGATGTTGCTGAACCAGGACAGTATAAAATAATGGCACGTGGAACTGACGAAAGAGGTCGAGTCCAGCCGACTAGGGACTGGAATTTTCAGCGCAAGCACTTTGACGGTATCGTGCCTGAAATAATTACTGTTGAGAAAGGGTGATTTTCCTATGAAGATTGTGGTGTGTGTTAAACAGATCCAGAATCCTGAGATCCCGTCTGCTCAGTTTCGCATTGACGAACAAGCAAAAACCTTGATTCCAGTATCTGGTTTGCAACCTGTTCTGAGCCCATTTGATGAACAAGCAGTTGAAGCTGCTTTGAGGATACGTGACAGTGCAGGAGAGGCCGCAGACGTAGAGATAACAATTGTGACTATCGCGCCAAAAGCCTCCCGTGCGCCCATCAAAGCGGCGCTCGCCCTAGGTGCTGACAATGCCGTTTTGCTCAGTGACTCGGTGTTTGATGGTGGTGGTGGGTACGTCACTGCCCGTAACCTGGCTGAGACAATCCGCACCATTGGTGATGTGGACTTGATTTTGGCCGGGCGTCAAGCTGCCGACGGGGACGCTGGTGTTGTAGGACTAGGAGTAGCCGAAATTCTGGATATTCCAGCCATCACTTTCGCGCGTGACGTGCAGATTAATGATGGTGTCGTCACAGTTCAACGAGTGCTTCAGGATGGTATTGAAACGGTTGAAGCAGATTTACCAGCGTTGGTAACTATCTCCAACGAGTTGGGTAAAGTCCGCCATGCATCAATGCGGGAGACCATGCGTGCTGCGAAGAAACCGGTTAAGGAATGGATGCCTGATGATATTGGCCTTGATGAGACGCAGGTTGGTTCTAGTGCCATGCGTTATAAGCTAGAGCACCTCTATGTACCAGTGAACGACATAGAGTGTGAATTCATTGGCGGGGATACACCAGCCGATATAGCTGCCACTTTGGCTCAGCACATGCGTGAAGCAAAATTAATATAGGATCAAAAGATGACTGACAATAATAATGGTGTTCTCGTAGTTGTAGAGGTCTTGGAAAGCCAACCAATCGATCTAGGTTTAGAGATGTTAGCGTTGGCAAGGCGTCTCACTGACAGTATGGGTGGGACAGTCACTGCGGTCGCTTTCGGTACTGGCTTGGAAAGCACTGGTGAAACACTGATTGCACACGGTGCGGATCAAGTTTTAATCAATGACAACTCAATATTTGCCAACTTTCATGCTGAAGCCTGGTTGCCAGATCTATCCAAAATGATTGCTGAGGTGGCGCCCGCTATTGTCCTTATTGGACATTCGGAATCGGGCACTGACCTAGCCCCCCGCCTAGCCTTCCGACTTGATGTTGATGTAGCTACCGGTTGTGAGTCGATTGAGATTATGAATGGACGACCACACATGACCCGAAGCTGCTTTGGTGGCCTTGCGCGCGAAGTGGTCACTTTTACAAAGACACCTGCGTTAGCTACTGTTCGTTCAAAAAGCCAACAGGCCCTCCCACCTATGATGGAGCGCGCTGGCGAGATTAAACATGTGGATTCAATTCTTGATGAGAATTCGATGCGCACTCGTGTTGTCAACCGTGAAACGGAGAAAGCCGACGGAGTAAAGATGGAGAGTGCAAAAATTGTGATAGGTGGTGGGCTTGGTTTAGGCGGTCCAGAGGGATTTAAAACACTCAATGAAATTGCAGAACTGGTCGATGGAGCTGTTGGTGCCAGTCGCGCCGCTTGTGATTTGGACTGGTGCCCACGCTCTTACCAGATTGGGTTGAGCGGGCGCACAGTGGCACCTGAACTATACATTGCGGTCGGAATCTCTGGCGCTAGTCATCATATGGCGGGCTGTGGAAATTCAAAGACCATTGTTTCGGTCAATTCTGATCCAAATGCAGAAATTTTCAAATCATCTCGTTTTGGTATAGTCGGCAACTCTCAGGAAATTATGCCTGCACTGGCCGAAGAGATCAGGAAGCTGAAGGCCTAGTATAAAAGAGCTGAGGGTCGGCGGACCAAAGTATTCTTATCAGTATAGCTCGTTTATGATTTCACAAGGGATCCGTATCCTTAGAAGCCCCTGTGGACTCTCTGAATGTGTTCACTATTGGCGTTTCTGGAGGGCACATGATTAAGAATTCACTTTGTTACAATGCCTCTTTTTCTTGTCGGGAATAAATCCAAATCGTTAACATGACGCTTACAATTTTTTAATTTAAGAGTGGCCTTCGATGAAAATCCTGTCGTGATTTAACTCGCTAAAAATATTCATTACGTATTGAACAAAAGCGGGTCAACTGCGTGACCTCATTAATAAATTTATATAATTCATATAGTTACTTCCAAAATGCAAACAATATCAAGGATACTGTTGGTTTTAGTTGGCAGCTAATCCATCAACTTTATCAACCTGTTGGGGATAAATTAGTTGTCAAACGTATTTTCAAACCGTTGGTTTGTTCTTGTAGTTACGGGTGTGGCACTCGTTCTTTCATTGACTACTTGGTACTCAGCAACAGCCGTCATACCGGAGTTGACTGAGCTTATGTCGCTGAGCCTGTCCCAAGCAGCTTGGTTTACCAATAGTGTACAGCTAGGTTTTGTCATTAGTGCCATTATTGTGAGCCTATTGTCTCTGTTAGATATTTATAAAAGCTCGACCATTATGGCGATATCTGCGTGTGTTGCTGGTATTGCAAATGCATTTTTAATTTTGGAACCCGGTGTAACCTTGTCACTTCTTTCCAGATTTATAACGGGTATGGCTTTAGCGGGTATATACCCCACTGTAATCAAATTCATCGCTACCTGGTTTAAAAAAGGACGGGGTTTTGCAATGGGAATAATGTTGAGCGCCCTAACGCTCGGATCAGCTTTGCCCCACCTCATACGTGCTGTTGGAGTCCAATTTGACTGGAAATTGGTAATTGTCATGAGCTCACTGGCCTGCCTGATAGCCTCGGTGCTTTTTGCATTTGTGTTACACAACGGACCCCATCAATTTTCCAAGACTAAGGCAGATTTAAATCAATTGACGCGCATTATTAGAAACCGTCCAGTAATGCTAGCCAATATCGGCTATTTTGGTCACATGTGGGAGCTCTATGCGATGTGGGGCTGGTTTTTTGCCTACGCTATTGCAGCAAAGAGCACGGGACTTGGTCTGGAAAACGCCGCGTTACTGACATTTTTTGTAATTGCTGCAGGCGCACCAGGTTGTGTTTTGGGTGGATGGTTAGCAGATCGCATAGGTCGTTGTTACGCAACTACCTTTCTCATGGTTATTTCAGGTACAAGTGCACTCCTCATTGGGCTTTGTTTTAACGGCCCTCCGTGGCTATTCATCACAATCGCGTTGATCTGGGGGTTAACTGCAGTTGCGGATAGCGCCCAATTTTCAGCCGCGGTCACTGAGCTTTCTGACCAATCAATGGTTGGTTCTGCATTGGCATTCCAAATGGGTGTTGGGTTTGCAATAACAATATTTGTCATCTGGTTGTTACCAGTCTTAGCAGAGTACTTTGGTAATTGGCGCTGGGTTTTCGTGATACTAGTACCTGGCCCCTTTCTTGGTGCCCTATCAATGCTGTTATTGCGCCGCGAAGATCGATCGCTGTTACTTGCTGATGGCCGGCGATAGGAACGTTCCAATTTGCTTGACAAACATTTTCAACCCATTGGATGAAAATCTTCAATTTTTTATAGCACAAAAGGGGCGGAATGACCCGCCCCCTTTAACTATCAGAACAAAACTGCCGGCTTATTAACAGCAACCCTTAGCGACGCTGTCTTGAGCACAGAAACAGGTTTTTGCCGGCACAATGTCAGCACGCGAGCTACGTTCATTGAATAAAGCAGTAACCTCGGCAAGTTCCTCAGGTGCATCGCCTCGTGCTTCAAGACAGAGTTTGAGACCCAATAAGCCCCACATGTTGTCTTTCCAAAGTTTGATGTCAGCACGGTAGACGGCTTCTGCTTCTTCGATCGCGCCTTGTTCGAAAAGTAATGCACCAAGGATGTGGCGCACGGGTTGCATCTGTCCCCAAGGCTCGTTGTACGCGAGGTTGAGTGAGAGATTGACACCACGACGTAGATGGTCAAAAGCAGCAGTAAAGTCAGACGCTTCACCTCGAGCCTTGGCGAGGAACTGTTTACGGTATTCGATTTCACCATCCAAAACAGCAGCATTAACCAAATGAATACACGGGCCATCGCTTGGGTCCTGATACATCAAGTTATTGTGCAGTACACGGCCAGCAAGCGCTGGGTTTTTAAGTGCTTCATAAAAGAGAGCTTGTTCTGCTTCTGCCTCTACGACCATGCCCTTGGAGGCATAGGCTACACCACGAGCATAGTGTTGTGTTACGATAGTGGAAGCGAAAACCTCCTTATCAGAGAAGGTCGGTTCAGCAATTATATCATCCCACATACCGAATCGAATCATGACGTGGAATGGCATGGCGACATAGGACTCAAGGAAGATTGCGCCCATTGGTATGATTCCAGCAAGCATGAATTGTACGCCTGAATCCTTGTCACCTGCAGGATTTGCAGCAGCAGCTTTTCGAGCGTATTTCATAGCGGTTTCATACTGGCCTTCAAACATGGCACACCAGACCACAAAGTGGTGGTTGTGCATTCTGTAAAATTTGTAAAACTGTGACTCGTTGCCAGTGTGTTTGACGTATTTATCATCAGCTGCTACAGCAGCTACGTTACATTCCACAGCCTCTTTCCATTGGCCAACCCAAGCATCTATATGAGAAGGCATGTGTACAAGGTGACCCATACCAGGCATGGCTGTGCGTAGTAAATCAGCTGCAGGTAGAGCCCGTTCTGGAAATGGAGACAGCTCCAAACAGTGACAATATAAGTGGTTCAGTGCAATGTGTTCCTTTGCGCCGTCAATGTTCTCAAAGGCATCTTCCATAACTTGAACACAAGTAAGTGTGTTGTCATCGGCCGGAGTGATTTCACCAGTCTCAGTGTTCTTGTCCCACAGTTGCCATGCTTTGAGGTTCATAAGGGCTTCTACATAAATTGCAGCAACGTCCAAGTTGCCTTTATATTTCTTGTAAAGAGGAGCCATTGCTGCTGCAAACGCAGCATTAAGTTCTGGGGTATTGCCCATGTTAAGCACTGATGGGTCAGCTGCGTCACGTGCTTCCTCAGAATGACGCTCGGCTAATGCATCGATAAGGTCTTGTTCTAATTCTGTACAACCCGCTTTGAGGGCGACCGCTTGCTGAATTGCATCGAATCCCGAACCCAAGCCAGGCGTCCAGTTGTAGTTTGAAGAGACACAATATGCGATACCCCAATATGCCATTGCGCAGTTCGAGTCGAGTTCGGCCACCTTCATGTAACAACCAATTGCTTGTTCGTGGTTAAAATTCAGCATATGCCCGAAGCCTTCAACAAACATTTTGCGTGCATCTTCATTTTCGCACGTAATCGTTGTGGCGAACGAATAGTTTGAAGCGTTTCCAAAATCATAATTCATGGGTGCGAGAGACATCTGAACTTCCCCTATCAATTTTTTGTGGATTTCTACATCATAATATACACTGTACAGACCAAACGGTACACCTCAAGCAGTAAATAGACCAGAAGAGATTGTCAACGTGCACTGTATATCGCATGAATTTGTTAATAGTGTGTTGGCCTCCAATAAGGTCTTAGGAAATAAAAATTTTTAGGATAAAATCAAAATTAAGCAATTATAGAAAACGGAATGGTAGTTTTAAAAATGGGAAAAATAAGACGCAACATCGCGGGATTGATTTTTGCCGCGCTGGGTATCATATTTTTATATCTAGATATGGCACCAACCATGGATCACGTGGATCATGGCAAACATATGAGTCATGAACCAACGGCTCACAGTGTTAAACTACTGGGCATTGGAGAAATGACTTGGATGTGGTTTACAATGGCATTAGTACATTTCTTTTTAAGTGATCAAGGGTGCAAGCATTGTGCAGGCAGGGAATAGAAGAACCTGGCAACACTTTTTCTAGTAAACTTTGAACTGGTATATCATGGATATAATTTCAGAAAATATGTCTCATGGTGGTGTGCAGGGTGTATATAAACACGTTGCCAAAACCACCCAATGTGAAATGACATTTGCAGTTTTTATGCCACCAAGCAAAAAAACTCCGGCCCCACTTTTATGGTATCTATCAGGACTTACATGTAACCACTCTAATGTTATGGAGAAAGGTGGATATAGGCGCCTCGCAGCAGAGCTTGGAATTGCCATCGTATGTCCGGACACCAGCCCACGCGGAGAGAGTGTCCCTGACGAAAAAGACAATTGGCAATTTGGTTCAGGTGCTGGATTTTACCTGGATGCTACTGAGCTTCCATTTTCAGTGAACTACAACATGTCTTCATACATATTAGATGAGTTAACAGAATTAATTGATGACAAATTTGACGTTGATATGAACAGGCAAGGAATTTTTGGACACTCAATGGGAGGTCATGGTGCACTTACTATGGCGCTGAAAAACCCAAAACGATTCAGAAGTTGTTCGGCTTTTGCTCCAATTTCTCAACCGACCACTGCAGATTGGTCAATGCCAGCATTTCAAAAGTATCTGGGACAAAAAAGTGATGAATGGCGAAAATATGATGCAGTTTCGTTGATTGAGGACGGTAACTTCTTTCCAAAACTTTTTGTTGATCAGGGTGAAGCCGACAGCTTTCTTGAGGAGGGTTTAAGACCTTGGTTATTGGTTGAAGCTTGCGAAAAAGCAGGTATAGAAATCGAATTACGAATGCACAAAAATTATGATCACTCATATTTCTTTATTTCAACTTTCATGGAAGATCATTTGCGTTGGCATTTCTCGCATCTGTAAAATGCGAACTTCTCCCAAAGGTGAGATTATCACGCGTCAATGCATCTTAAACTTAACGTTATTAAAGGGTCACACCTCAGTCATACGCGCTTAGACAAAATCGCATAAATCAGCAGGGTGAGCAGAAATCATTCTGAGGTGACGACCGATAATAAGGTATTGATGTAATTGCTGATTTTACTCTGGAAAATGTTAGCGGCGGAGGGGCTCTAATCCCGAATACGCGGATTATGATAAAAAGCAAAGCCTTGAAAGCCCCTGCCCATTCGCTTACATCTAGCTCATGAAACAATACGACAAAACATCGCCTAAATCCGCTGAAACCACGTCAAATCATCAACGCCACGTGTCGGCGCGCAAGCTGGGCTGGGTCATCGCCACGGCTCTGTTATTTCTGGTGCTCGCGGTTGGTGTGTTTTTGATTTCCGACCAAATTGCCAAAAAAACCACGATTGGCATTCCGCAGTTTCAAGATAATCACATCGAGCTAATTGATCAAAACGGCATTGCGCGAAATGAAGATGATTTTGCCGATCGGCCAATTGCGCTATTTTTTGGCTTTACCTATTGTCCGGATGTTTGCCCAACCACTTTGACAACGCTTGCCGCTGCACGCGATAATTTGGATTCGACAGGTATGGATACAAAGGCGCTGCAGATCATATTCATCACGGTCGACCCTGAGCGTGATACGCCAGAACAACTGAAGCAATACTTTAGTCTGTTTGATGTCAATGTTACAGGTCTAACTGGATCGCCTGACAAGGTGCGTTCGGTACTGAAACAATTTGGTATCTATGCGCAAAAGAATGGTCAAGGAGATGGGGATTATCTGTATGATCATAGTTCCGCGGTATTTCTATATCGTGATGATGGCAGCTTTAAAGGCACGATCGTCCATAATGAGCCTATCGCCTTCATTACTGAAAAGATGAAATCGATTCTCTAGATAGAAACAGGCGTGATGATATTGACCGGTTGAATTAACCAATCAAATATCATTTTAAAAGCTTGCGCTTAAAATTAGGCACCAAAAACTCGTACCTACGCGGTTTGTCGTTCAATGACCGGGCATAAATAAGGCAGCCATAAAATGAGGCCAAGGCCATCATGTCAGATGGCTTTAACCACTATTAGGTTGAGCCTGATTGGCCTAGCCGTAATCAATCATGGCGATTTTGACGATTTTTGACAAGATCATCTACCACTGCCGGATCGGCCAAGGTTGATGTATCGCCTAGCTGATCATGTTCATTGGCGGCAATTTTCCTTAAAATGCGCCGCATAATTTTGCCTGATCGCGTTTTTGGCAATTGTGGCGCCCATTGCAATAGGTCGGGCGTCGCGATGGGGCCAATTTCTTTTCGTGTCCATTGGCGTAACTCGGCGGCCAACTGATCATCGGCAACCGCATCAGCCACCAAGGTGACATAGGCATAGATCCCTTGCCCTTTGATATCATGTGGATAGCCAACAACCGCAGCCTCGGCCACTTTTGGATGCGCCACCAATGCCGACTCAACTTCGGCTGTTCCCATGCGATGGCCTGATACATTTAACACATCATCAACACGGCCGGTGATCCAGTAATAGCCATCTTCATCACGTCGCGCCCCATCACCAGTAAAATAGCGGCCTGGGAAGGTCGTGAAATAGGTCTCAATGAAGCGCTGGTGGTCGCCATAGACCGTGCGCATCTGGCCGGGCCATGAGTGTTGCAGACACAGATTGCCTTCAGTCGCACCTGCAAGTTCGTTGTTTTCGCCATCGACCAGCACTGGTTTGATCCCGAAAAAGGGCTGGGTCGCCGAGCCGGGTTTGGTGGCGGTTGCCCCCGGTAATGGTGTAATCAGTATGCCGCCGGTCTCAGTCTGAAACCACGTATCAACAATTGGGCAGCGGCCGTCTCCAACGATGTCATGATACCACATCCATGCCTGAGGATTGATGGGCTCGCCAACCGTTCCAAGCAGTCGCAAGGAAGACCTGTCGCAGCTCTTGACGGGGCCGTCACCTTCACGCATCAGGGCGCGGATCGCAGTTGGCGCGGTGTAGAACATATTGACCTTATGCTTGTCGACAACTTGCCAGAAGCGTGAGCTATCTGGGTAAGTGGGAACTCCCTCGAACATCATGGTGATGGCACCATTGGCCAGCGGCCCGTAGACGATGTAGGTGTGGCCGGTGATCCATCCAACATCGGCCGTGCACCAGTAAATTTCTCCGTCATGGTAATCAAAAACATACTGATGCGTCATCGAGGCGTAAACCATATAGCCGCCGGTTGTGTGCAGAACCCCTTTCGGCTTCCCTGTCGATCCAGAAGTATAGAGAATGAACATCGGGTCTTCTGCATTCATCTCCTCGGCTGGACAGTCAGCAGAGGCAACTGCCATTGCCTCATGATACCAGACATCGCGTTCCTCAACCCAGTCAACGGTTCCACCGGTCCGCCTGATAACAATTGATTTTGTGCAGTCAGGGCAGTTCTGCAATGCCTTATCTGTGTTCTGTTTTAGGGGAACACTTTTACCACCACGAACCCCTTCATCAGCAGTAATGACCATTGTTGAATCGCAATCTTTAATACGGCCGGCAAGCGCGTCTGGCGAAAAGCCACCGAAGACCACCGAATGCACGGCTCCAATTCGAACACAAGCAAGCATGGCCACGGCGGCTTCGGGGATCATTGGCATATAGATAGTGATCCGGTCGCCTTTTTTGGCGCCATTCGCCTTTAACACATTGGCAAATTTACAGACATCTTCATGCAATTCACGGTAAGTAATCTGGCGGTGCTGGTCAGGCTCATCGCCTTCCCAGATTATGGCTGTCTGATCGCCGCGGGTGGTAAGATGGCGGTCAAGGCAGTTGGCCGCCGCATTTAAGGTGCCGTCAGCATACCATTTGATATGTAAATCCTTAGCATCATAGGACACGTCGCTGATCTGGCTATAGGGCTTGATCCAATCAATGCGCTTGCCATGCTCGGCCCAGAATTGATCGGGATTGGCAATCGATTCTTGGTAAAGGGCGGCATAGCCATCCGCGTCAATAAGTGCCGATTTTGCCAAATCTGCGCTTGGCTCAAAGATCATGTCCTGTTTCATGAAAAGACTCCTTCAACAATTCTTAACTGGCCTTACATATCGGCCTTATTTTATGGTTATGGCTTGCTTGATGCTGCTTGGCAGCGCGCTTTTACGCAATCTTGTTCAAAATTAGTATCGCAGCCGGTGAGAATCAGCAAGGCTTGCGACAATGACTGACGGTTAAAGTGTTGGGTCTTCGCCATGTTCAAGCTGGTCAATAAGCGATTCGCCAGCGGTTGAATCGGCAAGATCAAAAACTTTGCGGCTGATCGCCATGGCAAATCCGGCGCGCGCCATGGCACCAAGCTGGCGTTGCTGGCGTAGCATGATGGCATCGCGGCCATCACCATCATTTTGGCGGTGATCAAAAGGGCCAATCCGGCGGCGGCGGGCAAAGCGGCAGGCGGCAAGCAACTCGCCATTGGCCGCATGTTCATCGGCCACTTCCAGCGCCGCATCAATCACATCATCATCAAGCCTATGTTGGCGAAGCCGTTGACGGATGCCAAGCTGCGAGCGACCCTGCCGGCGGTGGCTTCGCGCCTGTGATTGCGCAAAGGCGTCATCATTGACATAGCCAAGCGTCTGGCAGCGCGTCACGGTTGCATCAATCGCGGCGGCAATTTCATCGGGATCATGCTGATCAAGTTTGCGCGTTGCAAACCGGCCAAGCACGTCGCGCAGCCGGTGCTGCGAACTAGCATAGCGGCCAAGGTAATCAACCGCCTTATTCATCAATCTTGTTTCGATAGGTGCTTTTGCCATGAATGTGAAATGATGCTTTTCGGTTGCTGGGGCTGCCCCAAAATCAGTCAGAATGGCAATATGCCAGAGACAAGATTAGGCGGTTTTCGGATGAAAGGCAAAAGCTGTCCTTTGCCCCATTGCGCCAGATCAGATTGCGGCCTATTTTGACCACATGACGGATCTCGACTCAAAGACAAATACATCATCATCTGCCAAAGCGGCGCCTGCAGCCCCCGGTCATCATCGGCGCATGAATTGCGCCGGCCGGTTTATATCGGGCCGGTGAATTGGGTTGGTCTTGGCATGCTATATCAACGTGAAGTGCAGCGGTTTTTGAAAATCGCCACACAAACCTTGGCGGCGCCAGTCATCACATCGATTTTGTTTTTGATGGTTTTTTCAGTGGCGATTGGAGAACGTGCCAGCTTTGCCGGTGATATTGATTTTGTGACATTTCTCGTGCCGGGTCTTGTGATGATGAATGTTCTTCAAAATGCGTTTGCCAATACATCATCCTCGCTTGTTGTCTCAAAAGTACAGGGCAATATTGTTGATTTACTGATGCCGCCTTTGGGGCCGGGTGAATTGCTATTTGGGCTTGCCGCAGCGGGCATGACGCGTGGTCTTTGTGTTGGCATTGTGACGGCTTTTGCCTTGGTTATTCTTGGTGGTGGCACGCTGCCACCACATCCAATGATCGCAATTGGGTTTTTAATTCTAGGGGCTTTTGCTCTGTCTTTTGCTGGTATTCTTGCCGGAATCTGGGCCAATAAATTTGACGAATTGGCGGCCATTACAAATTTTGTTATCCAGCCGCTGACCTTTTTATCAGGAACATTTTATTCGGTTGACCGTCTTCCCGCGCCATTTGATATGATTGCCAGCTTGAATCCGGTCTTTTATGCCATTGACGGGTTTCGCTATGGCATGATCGGGGTTGCCGACCGGCCTCTTATGACCGGCTTTTACTGTCTTGTTGCGGTGAATGTCGTTTTGGCCATTTTATGTTATAAGGCCTTGCGTTCGGGCTATCGCTTAAAAAGCTAGCATTGCATATTGACCATTATCAAAGACGATTAGGATAGGAATCACCATGCCAGCCGAAGACTTTGAAAACGGCATTTTGCCCGTACAGCATCTTGAACAGGCGATCCAAGACGGTGTTATTGCCGCTGATCATCCGGTTGAGGAAGGCCAGCTTCAGCCTGCAAGTCTTGATCTGCGGCTTGGCCGCGAAGCATGGCGGGTGCAAGCCAGCTTTTTGCCAGGCCAGCATATGACTGTTGCCGACAAGCTGGCGAAATTTGGCATGCATAAAATCGACCTCAGCGATGGCGCGGTGCTGGAACGTGGTTGTGTCTATATTGTGAAATTGCAAGAGCGTCTTCGCCTTCCGGCGGGCATTTCCGCAATGGCAAATCCAAAAAGCTCAACTGGCAGGCTTGATATCTTTACCCGCCTCATTACCGATGGCGCGCGTGAATTTGAATCGGTTGCCGATGGCTATGAAGGCCCGCTTTATGCCGAAATTTCACCGCGCACCTTTTCGGTTCTGGTGCGGGCTGGTTCGCGCTTGTCGCAATTGCGGCTTCGGCGTGGCATTAGCGCCCCATCTGATCTGTTGATGGAATCACTTCAATCAACCGTTGGTTTGGTTCATGGTGCCGAGCGAACCGATATTCGTGACGGTGTTGCCCTTAGCGTCAATCTTGAACCCGATGTCAAAAGCGGCATGATTGGCTGGCGCGCGCGCAAACATGCCGGTTTGATTGATATTGATTCGCCAGCAAGCCAGCCGGTTGACGCCTTTTGGGAACGCGTCACCCCATCCGACCTTACGGTTGGCGGGCTGGTGTTGAACCCTGATGAATTCTATATTTTGGCAAGCCGTGAATTTGTGACTGTGCCAAAAGATCACGCTGCCGAGATGCGTGCCTATGACACAAGGGTTGGCGAATTTCGTGCGCATTATGCCGGATTTTTCGATCCCGGTTTTGGCATGGCCGAACTTGGCGCCGAGGGAACGCGTGCCGTTCTTGAGGTGCGGTCGCATGATGTGCCATTCCTGATTGAACAGGGTCAAACGGTTTGCCGGCTGGTTTATGAACCAATGGTATCAGTGCCAGCAACGCTATATGGCGCTGGTGGATCAAACTATCAGTCACAAGGGCTGCGATTGGCCAAACATTTCATTCAGGGCTAACCAATTGGCGGTTCGGCATTTATTGGCTGATATCTTGACAATTGTTCCAAAAATCGCGAGAAGTTGCGCCTGAAACGAGTGCCAATGGGCGCTTGCTGGGGCCACCAACGAAGATATTGCGTTGGTGGTTTGATTTTTGGATATGAATTTGGGCGTGTTTGCCAGTTTGATATAGCTGGCATAACAAAGGACAAGCCGGGTGGTTTTGATATGAACCAAAAAGCCGTAGATTACGCAGCTGACTCAGCTGTGATGCAAACCTATGGACGCGCCGAAATTGGTTTTGTGCGCGGCGAAGGCTGCTGGCTTGAATCTGACTCAGGTGAAAAATATCTCGATTGTGCAAGCGGGATTGCTGTTAACACGCTTGGCCATAGCCATCCGCATCTGATCGCTGCGCTGACCGAACAGGCTGGCAAATTATGGCATACGTCCAATCTATACCGGATTCCGGGTCAAGAGATTGTTGCCAAAATGCTGGCCTCGCTTTCGGGTCTTGATCAGGTGTTTTTCTGTAATTCCGGTGCTGAAGCCACCGAAGCTGCGGTCAAGATTGCGCGCCGTGCCGCCTATGAAAAGGGCGAGCCTGAGCGGATGACTATTTTGTGCGCGACAGGCGCTTTTCATGGCCGGACATTAGGCATGCTTGCGGCAACAGACAGGCCGGTTTTCCGAACTGGCTTTGGCCCGATGCCAGCCGGATTTGACCATGTTTCTTTTGGCAATTTGAACGCGCTTCGTGCCGTGCTTGGGCCGCATGTGGCGGCGGTGATGGTTGAATCGGTGCAGGGCGAGGGCGGTGCCAAGCAGGTGCCCGATGGCTATCTTGCCGGTGTGCGTGAAGCGGCTGATGAATTTGGCGCGCTTGTCATTGCTGATGAGGTGCAGGCTGGCATTGGCCGGACTGGACGGCTGTTTTCCTATGAAGATACCGGAATCAAGCCTGATATTGTTGCGCTTGCCAAGGGGCTTGCTGGCGGCTTTCCGATTGGGGCTGTTATTGCCAGCAAGGCGGTCGGTTCGGCGATGACACCTGGAACGCATGGATCAACCTTTGGCGGCAATCCGCTGGCCATGGCGGCGGCAAAGGCGGTTCTTGAAATTCTTGGGAAGATGGATTTTTGGCTGATGTTCGTGAACGTGCAGCTTATCTTGATACGGCGCTGCATCAGCTACAGACAAAATTTCCGGCAATGGTTGAGGCGCTTCGTGGGCGCGGATTTTTGCGTGGTATCCGGCTTCATGATTCGGTCGATTTGCCCGCCCTTGTGAAACGGCTTCGTGATGACCATCTGCTTACGGTACCAGCGGCTGATAATACCCTTCGGCTGTTGCCACCATTGACCATTCATCGCGATGAAATTGATCTGGCGATTGCCAAGCTTGTGGCGGCATTGACCGCAATGAGCCCGCGTGACGATCAATAGAGCGCAATAATTTTTGCCAAATATGAATGAAGGACGGGATAACGCCGATGCGGCATTTTCTAGATTTGAAAGATTTTTCGACTGACGCTCTGCAAGCGATGCTTGATGACGGCTTGCGTATGAAGGCAGCGCAAAAATCAGGCGAAGGCCATGCGATGCCATTGGCTGGCAAAACCGTTGCGATGATTTTTGAAAAGCCGTCAACGCGAACCCGTGTGTCATTCGAGGTTGGGGTTGTACAGCTTGGTGGTGCGCCATTGATTTTATCGGCAAATGACCTTCAGCTTGGCCGGGGTGAATCGGTTGAAGATACGGCGCGGGTGCTTTCACGCTATGTCGATGTGATTATGATTCGCTGTTTTCAGCATGAAACCCTTCTTACCCTTGCCGAACATGCAACCGTGCCGGTGATCAATGCATTGACCCAGCGTTCGCATCCTTGCCAGCTTATGGCCGATCTGATGACGATGATCGAATATCATGGCCCGCTTGCTGGACAAAGCGTTGCATGGCTTGGTGATGGCAATAATGTTGCGGTAAGCTGGATCGAGGCGGCGGTTTGCTTTGGCTTTCAATTGCGGATTGCTGGCCCGCAAAATTACGCGCCACCTGCCGATTTATTGGCATGGGCGCGGTCAAATGGTGGCGATATCATCCTCACCGACGAGGTTGATCTGGCGATTGACAAGGTGCAGACGGTGGTAACCGATGTCTGGATTTCAATGGGCAATGATGAGGGCAGTCGCCGCGCTGATTTTGCGCCATTTCAGGTGAATGCCGAATTGATGAAGGCCGCCGCTGGTGATGCTATTTTCATGCATTGCCTGCCAGCATGGCGCGGCATGGAAGTGACCGCTGATGTTATTGACGGGCCGCAATCAGCAGTCTTTGACGAAGCCGAAAACCGGCTTCATGCCCAAAAAGCCATTTTGGCATGGTGCGTTTTGGGTAATTAGACGCAAAGCCTCAAGCGGCCGCGACGGCTGATGCGGTTTGCGGTTTTAGGATGTAATGATGTTGAATGATAATTTACCGGCCGATGCGCAGATTTTGCCTTTTTATCTGGCTGACGGTTCGGATGATATGGCGCTAATTCGTGGCCGTATGGCGTCGGTTGGCTGCCCTGCCAATAGTATTCTTGAACGTCATGACTACCCGCCGCTTGTGGCAACCCTTCAAGCCGAAGCTTTGGCATTGGCCGCTTGTCTGTCCAGCACTTTGAAATTTGATGGCGTGTTCACGCTTCAGGCCAAAGGTGATGGTTTGGTTCGCACACTATTTGCCGATATTACCGAGGCTGGCCATCTTCGTGGTTATACCGCGATGGAGGATAATCCAACCGGTTTTCAAGCTGCGGCTTTGGCACATGATCCATCGGGTTCGGTTTGTCTTGGCCCATTAATGGGTAGTGGCTATATCGCCTTTACCGTTGATGCTGGCACCAGCAATGGTCGTTATCAGGGGATTGTCGAACTGGATGAGCGGCATCTAAGCGACGCGGCGATGCGGTGGTATGAAAATTCAGAACAGCTCGATACGATTGTCGTTTGCGCTGCCGAAAATGGGGCAGATGGCTGGCAGGCGGTGGCCTTGATGTTGCAACGGATTGCGGCTGATGGTGGCAAGGATGATGGTGCCAGCACGCCAAAAACCAATGAACAGGCTCGTGCTGCCAGCGATGATGCTTGGCATACGGCGAAAACCTTGCTTGGCTCGATCACCCGCGGTGAATTGCTTGATCCGGCCTTATCGCCAGAAGATATTATTTTCCGCTTGTTTAACAGCATGGCGCCGCATAGCGCGCCTGCGCGTCCAGTGCTTGATCAATGCCGCTGCAATGTCGAAAAGATCGAATCAATGCTTCAACAATTACCACCAGATGACATTGATGACATGGCTGACCATGATGGTAACCTGACCGTCACTTGTGAATTTTGCAAAACGCACCGTGCCTATCATAAGGATGCGATTCCGCGTCCTTAATTTTGCACCAATCCTTGCAACACATTGATAGCGCCGTTTCAAAAATTGCGGCATAGCTACAAAATTGCAAGATGATCAAAACGCATTTCAAAAACCCCAGCATGCGTGATAAGGTATGATCAAGGTGTCAATTCAATTGTGATGAGAAAAAGGGCTTTGACGATGTTTCGTTCAAAAATGATGACAGTCTTGGCGTTGGTTCTGGCCGGCGGGCTTTTTGCCGCCTGCAAAACAGGAACAGTAACGCCGCCGCCACAGATTTTTACGGCTGATGCTTATCAGCCGCTAAACCTCAATGCCCGCCGTCTTGAAATCATCGATAATTGGCAGATGCCGGTTGCCGATCCCTATATCGGGCATCGGGTAAGCCCATTACCAAGCACTATTCTGGCCGATTGGGCATCGCATGTGCTTCGTCCTGCTGGTGGCAGCGGCGAGATTATTTTTGATATGAAACGCGTTGCCGTGACGATGACCGATTTGCCCGCCAAGGTCGGGATTGATGGTTTGCTCACCGATCAACAAAGCCGCAAAGTCACCGCTGAAATCAAAGCCAAAATCATGTGGCTTCAGCCCGTTGGCGGCACACAGGCATTGGCCGATATGCAGGCCTGCCCATTCGATCACAATTCGTGAATCAGCCACAGCAAATGAAGTCAGCAAAGTTGTCAATGAAGCGATGAGGGGTGCGCTTGTCCGGCTGGATAGCCAAATCCGCAAAGAATTGGCAACCATTGACCGGATCATTCTACCCTAGGGATTTTGGCGCGATATCTAGCGCTGCCAAAAGGCCGGATTGAGCATCACCAGAACGGTAAAGATTTCCAGCCGTCCCAAAAGCATGGCAAAGGACATGATCCATTTCGCGCTATCGGGGAGTGTTGAGAAATTGCCATCAGCGCCAATTACTTCGCCAAGACCTGGGCCAACATTACTGATTGATGTTGCGGCGCCTGACAGGGCCGTGACAAAATCAAGACCGGCCATGCCAAGCATGATCGCGATCAGCACAAAGCCAAGAATAAAGAGATAGAAAAATCCCATCACCGAATCCATGACCTCGACCGAAACTGGCCGTTTATTGTAATAGGCAAGCACCACCGCATGTGGGCGCAGCAGGCGACTGATCTGCACCTTGGCGGTACTGGCAAGAACCTGAAGACGGAACACTTTGATTCCGCAGGTGGTTGACCCACCACAGCCGCCAATGAACATAACGATCAGCAGGATCGTTGTTGCAAAACCGCCCCATGCCGAAAAATTAGCACTCACATAACCTGTGCCGGTCATGATCGAAACGCCGTTAAAGCTGGCTTGGCGTGCCGCCTCGCCAAACCCCAAACCGGTTTGCATCAAATGCCAGATCAATAGCAGAACAAGCCCAACCGCAAGGATTAAGAACCAGCGCACTTGCGGATCATTCAGCAAGCTTCGCCACCCACCGCGCACCATTGCCAGATAATGCGCAAAAGGCAGGCTGCCAACAATCATGCCAGTGATGATAATCCATTCGACAGCAACCGAATCAAACGCCCCAATCGATGCTGTACGGGTTGAATAGCCGCCAGTGGCAAGGGTTGTCATTGAATGCGCAACCGCATCGAATGTATCCATGCCCGCCAGCGCCAGCATCACCGCCCAAAGCGCGGTTAGTCCGGTATAGACAAGGCCGATGCCGCCAGCAAGCTGGGTTGCTCGCGGCACAACATTTTCAGCCCGCTCATAGGATTCGGTGCGAAATAGCTGCATGCCCCCAACCGACAGCATTGGCAAAACGGCCATTGCCATAACGACAATACCGACCCCGCCAAGCCATTGAAGCAAGGCACGCCAGATCAAAATTCCTGGGGATGCCTGTTCGATTTCAACAAGGATGGTTGATCCGGTTGTGGTGATCCCTGAAACTGATTCAAAAACCGAATTGGTAAAGCTAAGATCAAGCTCGCTGAACATAAAAGGCAAAGCGCCAAAAATGCCGATCATCACCCATGACCCGTTGGTCAACAAAAACGCCTGCCGAAGCCCAAGATCAAGCGCGTCACGCTGGTTCGTTGCAAGCCATACCGACACGCCAACAAAGCCAGTTAACAACGCGGATAGTGCAAAAACCTGCCAATCACCAGATCCGGCATAAAGATCAACACCCATTGGAATCAGCATTGCCGCTGCCAAGATGGTTGCCAGAAGTCCTAAAATATTTAGCACGGGTGAAAGCTGCATGATGATCCGGTTGCGGTTACAATTGGCGGCTTATGCGATGGCGTCTTGCATCTGGGCATCCTATGCTTGGGCGCCCTATCACTAGCCTAGTTTTGTTTGATCAAGAAAGCGTCGGCTAAGGGCTTCATCCTCTTTAAACACACCGGTAAATCTTGTGGTAATCATCGAAACATCGGGTTTGCGAACGCCGCGTGTTGTCATGCATTGATGCTGCGCGTCAATCAGCACGGCAACGCCTTTTGGCTGCAAAACTTTCTGGATGCAATCGGCCACCTGCGCGGTCAGGGTTTCCTGCGTTTGCAGGCGATGGGCAAAGCCATCAAGAACCCGCGCCAATTTGGAAATGCCAACAACGCGTCGGTCGGGCATATAGGCAATATGGGCAACACCCAAAATAGGCACCAAATGATGTTCGCAATGGCTTTCCATCCGGATATTGCGAAGCATCACCATATCGTCATAGCCTTCGACTTCTTCAAAGGTGCGCGCCAGCATCTGTGCCGGATCTTCGTCATAGCCGCTGCAAAATTCCGACCAAGCGCGTACGACCCGTCCCGGTGTTCCGGCAAGCCCTTCACGGGCGGGGTTTTCGCCAATCCAGCGCAATAGAACATCAATTGCTGCTTCGGCTTCCTGCCGGCTTGGTTTTTCAGTTACTGACCGATCGGGTGAGGCATCATTTATCTCAGATGCGTCTTTGGTCTCGCCGGTGTCATAAGGAGTCATCATGTGTCTTGCCAAACCATTTTGAAACTGCCGCTGCCAATCGATTTAGGCAACTTCCTGAGTATATGACGAAAACAGTCCCGAAATGCAACTTTAATTGGCAGAAACCTTCATTGGGCAATCAATCTGGCGAAACCAAACGCAGAAGCTGGTAATGCGCTTTGCCAAAACGGCAAAAGCAGTTTTTCATAACCCCAACAAAAGGACTATTTCCATGACCGATCCGGTTATTTTTCAAAAGTCACCAATGCCAATCGAAGTTGAAGAAGGCAAAACCTATTTCTGGTGCGCTTGTGGTAAAAGTGCCAAAATGACCAAGAAGGGGCGCGTTCAGTTTTTGTAGACTATCGGCATTGGCTGTAACGCGTCCATAATAGATCACCGCGGCATCAAGCTTGGTGTTTAATGTGGCTGACAGGCTCCAACCACCCCAAAACACCAGCCAAGCGTAGCAACTTTGTCATTGCCATTGGCCTTGGCAATCAACCCATGCAGCGATCGTTGCATGGGCTTCACTGGCTTTAACAGCTTTGGTTTGGGTTTTGGCTTCATCACGATTGGTGGCAACCGACCCGTTAAACAGGTCAATGGCAATCGCATAAAACCCTTGGCGCGGATATCTTCGGCCATGGTTTTGATATTGTCATTCAAGCCCCACCATTTATGGATCAAAATCACCACTGGCGCGTCCTTTTTATCAGCCTCGGCAAAATAGGCGCTGACTGTGCGGCCATCTGCGGTTGTTTGATTGATGGAGACGCCCTTTGCGGCTTGCGCCTTGGCAAGTTCAACATTGGCAAGAATAGTGGCAAGCGTTAGAGCGAGCGCACCGGCAAGAAACAACCGCCGGTCAGTTGGTGATACCGATGGTCACGACACATCATTCGGATAACAATTTTCCAGATCACTCGTTTTATTGATCTCCATTCAAAAAATTGCGAAAAGCATCAGAACTGGTCTTTTGCAAAAGACGCCAGATGTTGATTTGAGGCCTAATCTTAGGCCTTTTGAACAGTGCTGCAAATGCTTAAATTTTTAAGTGATGAATTTTTTTGCGCATGATCTGGGCTTTGTGACCAATCTTGATCAAACCGATGGCGAGTAAAGCTTGAACAAATTGGCAAAGCCATGTATACGCTGGCGCGATCCTAATTTTTACGCGGCAAGCGCGACCGGTGGACGGGTTGGTGCTAGCCAGCGTAACCTTCCTCGCAAAAGTCAAAGCGAGAGACCCTAATTCAATTGTTAAGGAGTATTCTTATGAAGTTATCCAATTTTTCAGGAAAAACAATCGCCATTATGGTGGCAAGCGGTTTTGATGAGACCGGTTTTATCGCCATCCAACGTGCCATGATGAATGCTGGCGCGAAATTAAGAATTGTTTCTCGGGAAGCTGGATTAACAAATGCATGGAACGGCACTGGCTGGGGCATGTCCTATCCGGCCGATTCAACCTTATCGACAGCGCTTGCGATTGATTATGATGTGCTGATCGTACCAACTGGCAACCGCCATGTTGAAAGCTTGAAAAATGAAGTTCACGCCATGCGTGTTTTGCGTGCGTTTCTGCGCGAAGATATGCCGGTTCTGCTTCAAGGCGATGCGGTTGCGCTATTGTCATTGATCGATGAAGCTGCCGAGCGGACAAAAGCCGGAAGCGATAATTCTGCCCCTGTTATTGACCGCAATCTTGTGACAATATCAGCGGGATCTGAACAGCTTGAAGAGCTATCAGCCTTGAATGGTGTGATGGCGATTGCCGAAGCTGAAATCCGCGCCGCCTGAAACCAATAGGGTAACGACCGATATGGCCTCTTCTGACAAACCTGTTGTAACCAAACTGCCATCGCCCTGCGTGTCGATCTGTCAGATGGATCCGCAGGACGGGGTCTGTCTTGGCTGTTATCGGACGCGCGCCGAAATCGCCGCATGGCGAAGCATGGATCAAGATGATCAGTTGGTTTTGCTGGATATTCTTCGCGACCGGCGAGCAACAGGCAACTGGCGTTGCACGGCGTCCTTCACGGCGCAATGTGAAACGTCTTAGCGTCTAGCTGTCACAGGCGGGTGTGATGGCGGCCGGGTGATGGCGCCACCGAGTGGCAAGGAACCCAAAAGCAATGAGTAATATTTTATCCGATCTGATTGACCAACAAGGCTGGTGTGTTGCTGATGGTGCCACTGGAACCAACCTGTTTGGGCGCGGCCTCGAAACCGGATATCCACCAGAATTATGGTCGGTTGAACGTCCTGACGATATTTTATGGCTTCATGGCAGTTTTCTTGAAGCCGGATCAGATTTGATCCTGACCAACAGCTTTGGCGGCACCGGATTCAGGCTGAAACTTCATGAATCACAAGATCGTGTTCGCGAGCTGAATATTGCCGCGGCGCAATTGGCTCGTAAAGCGGTTGAGATCCATTTTGCCAATAGCGGAAAACGCGCCATTGTTGCCGGATCAATGGGGCCAACGGGCGAGTTGTTTGAGCCGCTTGGCAAATTAACGCACAGCGCCGCTGTTGCCGGTTTTGTCGAACAGGCCGAAGCGCTTGCCGAGGGCGGTGTTGACGTTTTATGGATTGAAACCATGTCGTCGAATGAAGAGGTGGCCGCCGCGATTGAAGCGGCAAAACCCACTGGCCTGCCGATTTGCGCAACCATGACATTTGATACGGCTAGCCGGTCAATGATGGGGGTTATGCCAGCCGATTTTGCCGATTTTGCCACTACCTCAGGTGCCAACTTCATTGGCGCCAATTGCGGCATTGGACCGGCTGAATTGCTGCATTCGGTAAGCAGTATTCTGGCGCAATCGGACGATGTGCCAGTGGTGGCCAAGGGCAATTGCGGCATCCCTGCCTATATTGAGGGCGCAATCCATTATCATGGAACCCCTGAATTGATGGCTGATTATGCGCTGTTTGCGCGTGATATGGGCACCAAGATTATTGGCGGCTGTTGCGGCACTAGCCCAGCGCATGTTGCCGCAATGACAGCCGCGCTGGAAGCAACGCCAAAACGGCCATTTGACGAAGTGGCCATGACCGCGGCGCTTGGCACGGCATGGGCCGATGTGAATATCAATAATGCCGGTGGTGATGACCGGCGCGGTCGGCGTGGGCGTCGCCGTTCGTCATAAAAACGGACATATGATCCTGAATATGGGGCATGTGAACCGAAAGCCGGTTGCGTCAATGCCGCAATCTTTGCATACTCGCCGCGTTTTTGATGGCCGCTTTCAAAGCGGTGATTGATCCGATTATCGCAGTTTATTGGCCATTCGCTGGTCATTCTTAACGGAGCCTTAGATCATGCATGCCTACCGATCCCATAATTGCGTCGAATTGACCGAAGCCAATGTTGGCCAGCAGGTAAAATTATCTGGCTGGATTAACCGCAAACGCGATCATGGACAGCTTGTCTTTGTTGATCTTCGTGACCATTACGGCCTAACCCAATGTGTTGCCGATTCATCTGATGCCAGCTTTGCGCTTGTCGAAGCCACGCGGCTTGAGTCAGTGGTTACCGTTACCGGCACCGTTCTTAGACGCAGTGATGAGACGATCAACGCGTCATTGCCAACTGGCCAGATCGAAATTCGCATCGAAGCATTTGAGGTGCAATCGGCTGCCGACACATTGCCATTACAGGTCAATTCGGATGAAGATTCGGGCGAAGAAACACGGCTTCGCTATCGCTATCTCGATCTTCGGCGCGCACGGCCGCATGCCAATATCATGTTGCGTGCCAAAATCATTCAATCGATCCGCGCCCGCATGGTGGCGCAGGATTTCACCGAATTCCAAACACCGATTCTGACCGCATCATCGCCTGAAGGTGCGCGCGATTTTCTGGTGCCAGCCCGCCTTCACCCGGGCAAATTCTATGCTTTGCCGCAGGCACCACAGCAATTTAAACAGCTGATCATGGTTAGCGGCTTTGATCGTTATTTCCAGATTGCCCCTTGTTTTCGGGATGAAGATAGCCGCGCTGATCGAAGCCCGGGCGAATTCTACCAGCTTGATCTTGAGATGAGTTTTGTTGAGCAGCAGGATGTGTTCGCCGCTGTCGAGCCGGTGATTAAAGGCGTGTTTGAAGAATTTTCCAACAAAATTGTCGATACTGATTTTGTGCATATTCCATTTGCGGACTCGATGCTAAAATATGGCAATGACAAGCCAGATCTGCGGATTCCGTTTGAAATTAGCGATGTAACTGATATTTTTCGCGGATCGGATTTTTCAATCTTTGCCAAGAATATTGAAAAAGGTGCGGTTGTGCGGGCGGTTCCGGGGCCAAAATGTGGAAGCCGTGCGATTGCCGACCGGATGAATAGCTGGGCGCAGGGCGAAGGCGCACCGGGAATGGGCTACATTATCTATGGTGAAGGCGAGGCACGCGGCCCCGTTGCCAAAGCGCTTGGTGCTGAAAAGGCCGAAGCAATCCGTGTTACGACGGGTGTTGGCGATGGTGATGCGGTGTTTTTCGCTTGTGCGCCTGCGGATGAAGCGGCCAGCCTTGCCGGACGCGCCCGCGTGAAAATTGGTCAAGATCAGGCTTTGATCGATAAAAACCTGTTCCGCTTTGCATGGATTGTCGATTTCCCGATGTTCGAAGCCGATCTGGTTACTGGCAAGATTGATTTCTCGCATAATCCCTTTTCAATGCCACAAGGCGGCATGAAAGCGCTTGAAGAGCAAGACCCGCTAACCATCAAAGCTTGGCAATATGATCTTGTTTGTAATGGTGTGGAATTATCATCAGGTGCGATCCGGAATCATCTTCCCGAGGTGATGTATAAAGCCTTTGAAATCGCTGGCTATCCAAAAAGCACGGTCGATGAAAAATTTCCGGCGATGATCAATGCATTCCGCTTTGGCGCGCCGCCCCATGGCGGTATTGCGCCTGGCATCGATCGGATGGTGATGCTGATTGCCGATGAGCCGAATATCCGTGAGGTTATTCTGTTCCCGATGAATGGCAAGGCCGAGGATCTGATGATGGCAGCCCCGTCTGAAGTTGACGAATCGGCGCTTGCCGAACTGCATATCCGGCGCGTGCCGCAGATCAAGAAAAAGGACTAGTTTTGCGCGGTTAGATGTTTTGGTGGTGATGTGATTCGCCATGCAAAAGAGCAAGTAAACAGCAAAGAAGCGCCACTGCACCAGCTTGATGGATGCCGCCAAGCGCAACGGGCACGCCGTGAAGAAGTGTGACAATGCCAAGGATGAATTGCGCCACAATAGCGCCAAGCACCAGATTGCCCCGCAGATGCAAGCCGTGCCGGCGCGCTTTTAGCGCCAACAAAACCACCGCGCCAAAGGTTACGGCGGCGATCCAGCGGTGATGGAATTGTGCCGAAGCTGGGTTTTCAAATGGATCAAGCCATCCCGCCTCGCCGTACTCGACCGGCACAAGCCCATTGCCCATTAGCGGATAATGATTGTAGAGCAATCCGGCATCCATACCGGCAACAAGCGCACCGGCAAGAATGGTGATGCCAAGCAAGGCCAGACTCGCCATGCCATGACCTTTTGGCGATTTGGCACGGCCATCACGAAGGTCAAAACCTGTCCAAATCAAAAGGCTGAAAATCACCAGCGCAACACCAAGATGTGATGAGAGCCGATATTGCGAAACGCTAGCTTGTTCGGTAAGGCCAGATTTGACCATCCACCAGCCAACAACGCCTTGAAATCCACCAAGGCACAATAATAGCGTAAGCCGCAATCCAAATCCTTGCGGCACGCGCCCGCTCATGACAAAAACCAAAAATGGCAGGCCAAAGGCAAGGCCTAGCAACCGACCCCAAAGCCGGTGAAAATATTCCCAAAAGAAAATATTCTTAAAAGCGGCAAGCGACATGCCGAAATTCATTTGCTGATATTCGGGTGATGCCTGATACAGCTGATAGACCCGATCCCATTCAGCCGCGTTTAATGGCGGCAAGGTTCCGATCAAGGGACGCCATTCCACCATTGAAAGACCTGATCCGGTTAGGCGTGTCACGCCCCCAATCACCACCATAATGGCCACAAGTAAGGCCATGCCAAAAAGCCATTTGGTGACCAATTGGTCGCCGTGGGGGCTGGCATTGCGCGAGATCCAGTGGAGTGCTGAGTGGGTCATATAACCAGTCTTAAAATGAGCGATCTGTAGAGATATGGTAGTATCTATATCAAGCCACAAGGGGGCTGCAAATTGGCGCATTGCCGCAGGGGGCGCCGCCAGCCAATTATCAAACCCAAGACACGATGAGATCAGCTTTTGCCAAAAATACTGTGAAAAGAAATAAATTGCAGTAAATAAAACATATAGAAATTAAATTTCTTTTCAGTCCAAACTGCTTTGAAATTAAAAAAATATACTTAATTTGAGGACTATGATCGGGTTTTGACGCCTTTGTTTGACCAATGCCTCCGTCCACAGGTTTTTCAGATAAGCCTTGCAAAGGATTGATGATGTTATCGCATTTTCCAATTTTTTTGGATCTGCACCAAACCCCGCCATTGGTGATTGTTACTGATTCTGGATTGGCTGCCAAGCGGCGGGTTTGATCCTTCGCCGTAACCAATTTGGTTTTTCTGATTATTTTCCTGCCCGTCCCTTGACAAATCAGCGCCAATATACCAATTAGCGTTGGTGACGATCTGGCACTCTCATTCGATGAGTGCTAATCGTCAGGTAACAGACTTTTTTGGAGGAGAAATAGGGCATGAAATTCAGGCCTCTTCACGACCGCGTTGTTGTACAGCGCACCGAATCAGAGCAAAAAACCGCTGGTGGAATCATCATTCCGGACACCGCAAAAGAAAAGCCCATGGAAGGCAAAGTAATTGCCGCTGGCGCTGGCGCGCGCGACGAAACTGGCAAGATCCAGCCTCTCGACGTCAAAGCTGGCGATCTTGTTTTGTTCGGCAAATGGTCAGGCACCGAAGTCAAGATCGATGGTCAGGATTATCTGATCATGAAGGAATCTGACATCATGGGTGTGATTCAATAGACCGCCAACGGTTCCCCGAAATTCAAATAAAGGAAGATTGAAAAATGGCTGCTAAAGAAGTCAAATTCGGCTCAGATGCCAGAACACGTATGCTTGAAGGCGTCGATATTCTGGCCAATGCCGTTAAGGTAACGCTTGGCCCAAAGGGTCGCAACGTTGTTCTCGAAAAATCATTTGGCGCACCGCGCATCACGAAAGATGGGGTGACTGTTGCCAAAGATATCGAGCTGAAAGACAAGTTCCAAAACATGGGCGCTCAAATGGTGCGTGAGGTTGCGTCAAAAGCAAACGACGTTGCTGGTGACGGCACTACAACAGCAACTGTTCTTGCACAATGTATTGCTCAGGAAGGGGCAAAAGCTGTTGCCTCTGGCATGAACCCAATGGACCTGAAACGCGGCGTCGACATGGCTGTTGAAGCTGTTGTTGCGTCATTGGTAGCACGCTCACAGAAAATTTCGACATCTGACGAAGTTGCGCAGGTTGGCACCATCTCAGCAAATGGTGAAGAAGAAATCGGCAAGATGATTGCCGAGGCAATGGAGCGTGTTGGCAATGAAGGCGTCATCACGGTTGAAGAAGCCAAAAGTCTAGCCACTGAGCTTGAAGTTGTTGAAGGCATGCAGTTTGACCGCGGTTACCTGTCACCTTATTTTGTGACTGATGCCGAAAAGATGCGCGCAGCTTTGGAAGAGCCATATATCCTTCTCCACGAAAAGAAGCTGTCAAATCTACAGGACATGCTGCCAATTCTGGAAAAAGTTGTTCAGTCAGGCCGTCCATTGTTGATCATTGCCGAAGATATCGAAGGGGAAGCCTTGGCAACTTTGGTTGTTAACCGTCTTCGTGGTGGTTTGAAAGTGGCAGCTGTTAAGGCCCCTGGTTTCGGCGATCGCCGCAAATCCATGCTCGAAGATATTGCCATTTTGACAAACGGCACTGTTGTGTCTGAAGAAGTTGGCATTACGCTTGACAGTTTGACTCTTGAAATGCTTGGTTCTGCCAAGCGTGTTGAGATCACTAAGGACGAAACAACTCTAGTTGATGGCGCGGGTGCAAAGACTGAAATCGAAGCTAGATGCAACCAGATCCGTGCACAGGCCGAAGAATCATCGTCAGACTATGACCGTGAGAAACTACAAGAGCGTCTTGCCAAATTGGCTGGCGGTGTTGCTGTTATCAAGGTTGGCGGTGCCACTGAAGTTGAAGTGAAAGAGCGTAAGGACCGTGTTGATGATGCAATGCATGCAACTCGCGCGGCTGTCGAAGAAGGCATTGTCCCGGGTGGCGGTGTTGCACTTGTTCGTTCAACAAGCACCCTTGAGAGCTTGAAGCCAGCAAACAGAGATCAAGAAGTTGGTGTTGAGATCGTTCGTCGCGCATTGTTAGCACCTGCTCGCTACATTGCCCAGAACGCAGGTGCCGAAGGCGCCGTGATCGTTGGCAAACTGCTTGAAGGCAAAGACGACAATAATGGTTATGACGCCAAGAACAATGAGTTCACTGACATGATCAAAGCTGGCGTTATTGACCCGACGAAGGTGGTTCGCTCGGCATTGCAGAACGCAGCATCTGTTGCCGGCCTTCTGATCACAACCGAAGCTATGGTTGCTGAAAAAGTCGATCCAAAAGAAGCAGCGGCACCAGCAGCCCCTGACATGGGCGGCATGGGCGGCATGGGCGGCATGGGCGGCATGGGCTTCTAAGGCCAACCACATTATCGAAAAGATATCAAACTGGAGGGTGGCAACATCCTCCAGTTTTTTATGCCTTATGTTTGATTATTGTTAGCCCATTATTCTGAGCCGCTTGCGTGTCACGCCTCGCCTTTCGCCAGAAATTCTTGCGTTTGGGCAATCGCTTCAGCAAGCCCGATCCGCTGGATTTCGACATCTGGCGGAAAGGCGCTTGTCATTCGGGTTGGCAGACGGCTATCAAGCATCACAAATACGCCGCGATCATTGTTTCTTCGGATCAGCCGTCCAAAGGCCTGACGTAATTTCAGCCGTGTCTGGCGCTCCGTCCAGGCTTCGCGCCCCTGCCATTTGGCGCGGGCAGAAAACAGAATATCGCTTCGCGGCCATGGCATCCGGTCAAACACAATGAGCCGAAGCGCTGCACCGGGAACATCAATGCCATCGCGCACCGCATCAGTGCCAAGAAGGCAGCTTTCCGGATCTTCGCGAAACATGGCAAGCAGGGTTTGTAAATTCATCTGGTCAATATGCTGGGCATAAAGCGGTGTTTTGGCGGCTTCCAACCGGCTTGCCAAGGCCGGATAAACGGCGCGCAATCGTCGAATGGCGGTAAATAGCCCAAGCCCGCCACCGCCCGCTGCGATCATCAAAGCCGCCATTGCGCTTGCGGTGGCTTCGGGGCGTTCACGATCAAGGTCATTCACCACAAAAATGCGGGTTTGATTGGCATAATCGAAAGGTGATGAAAAACTGACCCGCATGGCCGCATGATCCATATGCGCCGCACCGGTTAACGCAATCGCCGATTGCCAGCCATCATGCGGTGGCTTGCCACTCATGTCGGTGGTCGTTACATCCGTGCCGGATCCAGCATTACTCGCCAGATCGGCTGTTTGACGCGGGGCGGCATAATCTTGCAAAGTTGCCGATGTGATGGTGACGCCATGCGCTGTATCCAGAACGCTATGGGCAAAGGGAATCGTCGGATCAAGCCAGTGCCGCGCCAGCCCGACATCACGATCTTGACCATCCATCCGGTCGATCTGCATCCAATCGACAAAGCCGTCGCGCGCCCCGCCATTAACATCGGCAAGCATAGTTTGCCAAGCGCCAAGTGGCCCGCCAGCGCGCAATTCCAAGCCGCGGATTGCGCCTTCGATCCGCGCACGTTGGCTGCTGTCCAATTGATCGGCATTATCATCAAGATGTTTAACAAGCCAATTGATCAACCGCGTCAAAGGCACGGCAAGCGTTGCCAGCGCACTGCCAAAATCACGCGCCGCAGCGACCACATTATCAGGGGCGGGATAAAGCTCGCATTGCAGATCATAAAGACTATCCGGATCAGTGACCCGAAGATAAAGCGCAGCACGAAGATGCATGAAAAAAGTTTCACCACTGCCAAGCGGTTGCGATGATGACAGGCGGTTTTCCCATCCCTGTCCGGGAAGGGCGCGTGCCGCTTCAAGCGCCGCTTCAATATCAGCAAGCGCGTTATCATCGCCTGCAACAATATCTTCAAGCCGCCGCTTCAATCCGCGGGCGCGGCCACGCCGTCCATCTTCGGCACCGCGAACCCAATGCCTTAGCTCAGCCGCCTCGCGCCCGCTTAGATAGGCCGAAAACGCACTATCAGCCGCGTCAAAAACATGATGCCCCTCGTCAAATACATAACGTGTTGGGGTGCGCCGATCATCCTTGCCGCCATAGGCTGCCTGGACCATCACCAGCGCATGATTCGTGACAACAATATCGGCGCGTTTTGCCCCGCGGATCGATTTTTCGACAAAACAGCGATTATAATGCGTACAGGCAGCATGGATACATTCGCCGCGCCGGTCAGCCAGCCCGACAGTCTGTCCACGGCCAAGCAGATCAAGTAGCCATGCCGGAAAGCTAGAGCCGGTAAGATCGCCATCACGCGTCGCACCGGCCCATCGTGCCATCAGCCCAAGCGCGGTGGCATGACGTGGCCGCCCGGGCATTTGCGCCAAGGCTTCTTCAAGATTTAAAAGGCAAAGGTAATTTTCGCGCCCCTTGCGGATCACCACCTTGCTGGCGCGGGTATTGGCATCGGGATAGAGGCGCGTCAATTCATCAGCGATTTGATGTTGAAGTGTTCGCGTATAGGTTGATATCCAGACCGTGCCACCATTTTTTTCCGCCCATAGGGTTGCTGGCGCCAAATAGCCAAGGGTTTTGCCAGTGCCGGTACCCGCCTCGGCAAGAACCATTGCCGGACTTGGCCCCGCATCTGGCCGGTCAAAGCTGGCGGTAACCGCGGCGGCATAATCGGCTTGCGGCAGGCGCAATTCGGCATTGCCACCAAGCATTTCGGCAAGCCGCTGGCGCGCTTCATCAGGCAAAATTGGCTGGGTACCAGCTTCGGTTTGTGGGGTGTAATCAGTGTAATCGGCAAGCCGGTTCCAGATTACCGCAAGCCGGCTATCAGGCGGGCCTGCGGCGGGTTGTGGAAGGCCAAGATGCAGCAGAATATAAGGTCCCCAGTTCCAGCCGCCAGACGTCATCATCGTGGCAATCTGTCCGGCTTCTTGGCGGACTGCATCGGGCGCATTTGCCAATTCGTCAAGAAGCGTAAAGGCAATTTGCGGCAATAGGGTTGCCATGTCTTCGCCATTTTGCGGCCGCGCAAGGCCAAGCTGCTGGGCAAGGCCAGCGGGTGTTGGCAGGGCAAAACGGGCTGGCTTGACAAACGCGAATAATTCCATCACGTCAAGATAATGATCAATCTCGACATCGGCACGAGCGCTGCTCCAGCGGCGATGGCATAGAAGCACAATTCCCAAGGCCAGCTCGGCGGCAATGGTCGCACGATTTGGGTGGGTGATCTCGCCATTCTGGCTGATCCAGATCAGCTGGGTGCCATGCGGATAGAAGACAGGAACGCCATGAAGATCGGGAAGCGTTATGGAAGTTGAATCATGCATCAGGGCAGTTATAGCTTGCCGCAGGCGGCCATGCCAGCTTTGCGCATCTCTTTTGTGAAACTAAATGCAGGCAGGAAGCAAAATCCAGACTGTTGAGATGGCCTGTTTTTGGGCTTGCTTGCCACTTGACCTTGATCGCGGCTCGCCCTAGCTTGTCCGCATTTGGTGCGGTGCCATCTGCCCGCAATATGAAAGAGCATGATGATGAGTGATCTGACCGCAAATCTACAAGAGATTGCGAGCAACGCCAAGGCATGGCCATTTGCCGAGGCGCGCGCGCTGGCGAGCCGCCTTGATAAAATGGGTGATGCCAAGGATGAAGTTCTGTTTGAAACCGGTTATGGCCCGTCAGGCCTGCCGCATATTGGCACTTTTGGTGAGGTTGTTCGCACCACGATGGTTCGTCAGGCCTTTGAAAGCCTGACTGGCCGGAAAACACGGCTGATCTGTTTTTCCGATGATATGGACGGCTTTCGCAAGATTCCGGACAATGTGCCAAATCATGAAATGTTGGCGACCTATCTTCATATGCCACTGACCAAGGTCAAAGATCCATTTGGCACAGCGCCGTCTTTTGGCGAACATAATAATTTGCGCTTGCAGGCGTTTCTTGATTCCTTTGGGTTTCAATATGAATTCATGAGTTCAACCGATTGCTATCTTGGCGGCAAATTTGATTCGGCATTGCTTCGTGTTCTTGAACATTATGATGCCATCATGAATATCATGCTGCCAACTTTGGGGCCGGAACGTCAGGCAACTTACAGCCCGTTTTTCCCGATCTGCCCTGATAGTGGCAAGGTGCTTCAGGCCAAGGTTATTGATCGGAATACCAGCGCTGGCATGATTACCTATATTGACTCTGATAGCGGGGCTGAACGCGAAGTTTCGGTCACTGGCGGACAATGTAAATTGCAATGGAAATGTGACTGGGCGATGCGTTGGTACGCGCTTGGCGTTGATTATGAAATGAGTGGCAAGGATCTGATTGATTCGGTAACCCAATCGAGCAAGATCACCCGCGCACTTGGTGGCACGCCACCAGCTGGCATTTCTTATGAATTATTCCTTGATGCGAATGGTGAAAAAATTTCCAAATCAAAAGGCAATGGTTTGTCGGTTGAAGATTGGTTGCGCTATGGCAGTCCGGAATCATTATCGCTATTCATGTATGGCCAGCCAAAGCGCGCCAAAAGATTGCATTTTGATGTGATTCCAAAAACCGTTGATGAATATTACCAGCATCTTGGCAAATTACCGTCACAAGATGATGCCGAACAGTTGGAAAATCCGCTATGGCATATTCACAGCGGCTTGCCCAATCAGGCAGGTTTGCCGGTGAGCTTTACTTTATTGCTGAATCTGGCGGCTGTCTGCCATGCCGAAGATCCGCAAATCGTCTGGGCCTATGTCAGTGATTATGCTGGTGATATTGACGCAAAAACCCATGCCGAGCTTGACCGGATGATTGGCTATGCGGTCAATTATTATCAGGATATGGTTCGCCCTTATAAAACCTACCGGCTTGCCGATGCCGCTGAGGCCGGTCATCTCGAAGCGTTGAAATCACTGCTTGTGGCGCTTGCTGATGATAGCGGCGCCGAGGATATTCAATCGGTTGTTTATGCCACGGGCAAAGCGGCTGAATATGAAAATCTGCGCGATTGGTTCAAATGTCTTTATGAGGTGCTTCTTGGCCAGTCTGAGGGGCCGCGCATGGGATCATTCTTTGCGCTTTATGGTCGCGAAAAAAGCATTCAATTGATTGATGATGCGCTTGCTGGCAAGCTTGTCCAATCGGCGGATCATGGCTGATGTGGGGCATGCTGGCAAATTTGGCGCGATGCCTGCCAGCCGAGGTGGCGCACCGTGTTGCGGTGGCGACGCTTCATCATAATCTGGGGCCGCGTCCAGCAGAGCTGGCAACAAAGGCCAATTTAGGCGTGACGCTTGCGGGTTTGGAATTTGCCAACCCGCTTGGGCTGGCGGCTGGTTTTGACAAGAATGCAGCCTGTTTTAATGGCGCGATGCAGCTTGGCTTTGGTCATGTCGAAGTTGGCACCATTACGCCGCTGCCGCAGCCCGGCAATCCAAAACCGCGCGTTTTTCGCCTGCCAAAACATCATGCGGTGATCAACCGTTATGGCTTTAACAGCCTTGGCATGGATGCGGCTGCACGAAATCTGCAAAAGATGGCGTTGGCAAGAACCGGTATTTTGGGGGTTAATGTTGGTGCCAATAAAACCAGCCAAGCGCCAATTGATGATTATCACCGCGCGGTGGCGCATTTAGCACGTTATGCCGATTATATCACACTCAATATTTCGTCACCAAACACCCCCGGTTTACGCAATTTGCAAACCAAGAAGCACCTTGCCGATTTGCTGGCGGCAGGCCGCGCTGGACTTGATGAGGCGGCCGGCGATGGCGATGTATCAGCAAAGCCAATCTTTTTGAAAATTGCCCCCGATCTGCATCATGACGATCTGGTGGCGATTGTTGAATCTTGTGTTGAGGCGGGGGTTAGCGGCATTATCGCAACCAATACCACGCTGGCACGCCCCGATGATCTTGACGGGGTTCATGCTGGCGAATCGGGCGGGCTATCGGGTGCGCCGCTTTTTGAAAATGCCACGGCAATTCTTGCCGATGTGGCGCGTTTGAGTGATCGGCGGCTTGGGTTGATTGGGGCTGGTGGTGTTGCGAATGGCTGGCAAGCCTATGCCAAAATTCTGGTTGGCGCTGATCTGGTCCAGCTTTATAGCGGCTTGGCGCTTGAAGGCCCGCATCTGCCAGCCCGTATCTTGCACCAGCTAGCAGCGATGATGGATGCTGATGGTATAAGCGCGCCGCATCAGATCAAGGGGCAAATCGCTGACCCTGTCAAAGCCATTAAATATGCTAAAGGCCTTTGCGAAAAGATTTCAGAACAATAGGTAAAAGCGAGATTGGTGGCAATTCGGGATCGGGTGCGTTTAACTGATTCAAAGATGGCGTTGCACCTCTAAATTGCTGCCGTTCATGCGCTAATGTCCGATAATAGATTACCACAATCACCCGAATCGCTGATGTAAGGTTAAACCCTCGTCGGCGTTTATCGACCAACTAGCAAAATCCGTTCAAATCCAGATTTTCGCGAAGCGGAATTTCACCAACAGCATCCCAAATCGTGGTTTCCAGAACAATGGAAGTTTGGACTTTTGCTAATTGTGTATTGCGCTTTGCTCTCAAAACCATGTTGCTTTGATCAAAATAATTAAAATGCGCCACGGGCACTATGTCGTATTTCTGAGAATGAAACCGCAAAGCGCGCAAGTATAAACCGCCAGCTTGGAGCCACAAACATCGCTGTCTAGTCTATTCGGATTAACCAAAAGCATGATCAGGATAATCACACGGCTTGAAATGGGTCTGGCTTAACATCGGTTGGCTTCGGATAGATTGCATTGGCTCTGATTCCTTCGCTTGTTTGGATTCTTGCAGTGGCAAAGCCGGTTTTCCGGCTTGACCTTGGCTGCAGACTGGCCTATACCCAGCCTTCAATTTCTAACGCAGCGCATCTGCGTCTGCTGATTATGGAGCCTTAGTTATGGCAAAACGCTGTCAAATTTCTGGTAAGACTGTGATGTCTGGCAATAATGTTAGCCACGCGAATAACCGCACTCGCCGCCGCTTTCTGCCAAATCTGCAATCAACCCGCATGCATAGCGAAATTCTTGGTCGTGCGATCAGCCTTCGCGTTTCAACAAGCGCCATGCGCACTGTTGAAAAACATGGTGGTCTTGACGCTTATTTGCTGCAGGCTCGCAACGCAGAATTGGCGATTGAAGCCCGCGCGTTAAAGCGCGAAATCACGGCTGAGCAAACAACCGCATAATCGCGTATTAAACGCACAAAACCCCGCAAAATATGCGGGGTTTTTTATGTCTTTGATCTAGAATTGCATTCGATGGCTTAGGCCGGATATTAGCCAGCGCGGCGCGAACGCTTGTTTGCATCCTCGTCAAACAGGTCGGTCAATTGTCCGACAACAGCGCCGCCAAGCTGGTCAACATCGGTGATGGTAACGGCGCGCCGGTAATAGCGTGTCACATCATGGCCAATACCAATGGCAAGCAATTCAACCGGTGACCGCCCTTCGATATAGCCAATAACCTCGCGAAGATGCTTTTCAAGATAGCTGCCGCTGTTCACCGATAGAGTTGAATCATCAACCGGCGCACCATCAGAAATGACAAGCATGATTCGACGATCTTCATGCCGTGCCAGAAGCCGGTCATGTGCCCATAACAGGGCTTCGCCATCAATGTTTTCTTTTAAAATCCCTTCGCGTAGCATCAGCCCAAGCGATTTACGCGCGCGGCGCCATGGCACATCGGCTGGCTTGTAGATGATATGGCGAAGATCATTCAAGCGACCTGGCATGGCTGGCTTTCCGGCCTGTTGCCATAATTCGCGCGATTGCCCGCCTTTCCATGCACGGGTGGTAAAGCCAAGAATTTCGACTTTGACGCCGCAACGCTCAAGCGTGCGCGCCAGAATATCGGCAGTCACCGCGGCAATGGTAATGGGTCGTCCGCGCATCGAACCCGAATTATCCAGCAAAAGCGTCACAACCGTATCGCGGAATTTTGTGTCTTGTTCTTGCTTATAGGAAAGTGGGCTTAATGGCTGGGTGACAACGCGGTGCAATTTGGCCGCGTCAAGCACGCCCTCTTCAAGATCAAAATCCCAAGACCGGTTTTGATGTGCCATCAATTTACGTTGCAGGCGATTGGCAAGCTTGCCAACGATCGAGGTGACATTTTCCATATGCCGGTCGAGCATCACCCGAAGCCGGTCAAGCTCTTGCGGGTCGCAAAGATCGGCAGCGGCAATCACTTCGTCAAATTTGGTATCGAAAATACGATAGCCTTCGGTCGAAGCGCCGCTTTTGTTATTATCCCCATTCATATCTGAATTGGGTGACTCGCCATCGCTGCTGCCGTCATCCGTGCCTTCGGAATCCATCATTTCGCCATCTTCAGACGCGCCAGCATCACCAGCGTCGTCCATTGATTGGCTGTCATCGCCTTCGCTTTGATCTTCACCAACGGCAGATTGTTCGCCATCCTGTTCGGACTGGCTGTCGCCGCCCTCATCCTGATCATCTTCATTGTCTGAATCTTGATCTTCATCGGATGATGACTCACCAAGGTCGGATTCAAGCGCTCCAATCAAGCGGCGTGATAATTCGGCAAAGGCCGATTGATCGTCAAGCGATTCGCCAAGCTCGTTAATCAGATCGCCAGCCCGGCTTTTCACCCATGGCCGCCATAAATCCATGACCATTGACAGGTTTTTAGGTGGCGGCGATCCGGTTAATTCTTCACGAAGCAATAGCCGTACAACCTCGGCAATACCGGCATCATCGGCGCTTCCCGGGGCGTCAATCTGGCGGTTTTCATAACGCTGATTCAAGGCGGCATCCAGATTATCGCCAACGCCCTTCATATGACGCGCGCCAATGGCCTCGACACGGGCACGCTCCGCCGATTCAAAAATCGCCTTGGCACCATCAGGGGCAGGGCAATGTTTCTTATGGGTCATCGGGTTATGATGGGCAAGCCATAGCGCGGCGCCATCGGCGGCACCGCGAAGGCTGGCTTTTTGCGCTGCGGTCGCCGTTGGTGGAAGCGCAGGCAGCCGCACATCATCCTTGCCAACATGCGTATCGGTGCCGGCATAGGTTACTTGGTGCTCTTTGCCACCAGCAAGCGCCCGCATCGCCGCGGCGTTGGATTTTAGAAATTGTGCATCCTTGTCAAATGAAGACATGCTGATTTTCCGCGATTGTTCCTGTGGCTTATGATGCAGGCTGGCATGCTGCTGCGGGCACTTGAAGCCTAGCTGGCAGTAGCCTGCCGGATCGGTGCTTCGGGAAGATCAATGCCAAAACAACGCTGATAATATTCAGCTACGGTTGGACGCTCAATCTCGTCACATTTATTCAAAAAGCTTAACCGGAATGCCAAAGTCATATCGCCAAAAATACTGGTATTTTCAGCCCATGTGATGACCGTGCGCGGTGACATGACCGTTGATAGATCACCTGACATAAATCCTTTGCGCGTCAAATCGGCCATGCGAACCATTGCGGCAACCTGTTCAGTACCTTTTTTATCGGCAAATTGTGCCAGCTTTGCCGTAACAATATTCACCTCATCAGCATGCGGCAGATAATTCAATGTCGACACAATTGACCAGCGGTCCATTTGCCCCTGATTGATTTGCTGGGTGCCGTGATAAAGGCCGGTTGTATCGCCGAGGCCAATAGTGTTGGCGGTTGCAAAAAGCCGGAAATGCGGATGTGGGTGAATCACCTTATTGCTATCAAGAAGGGTCAGCTTGCCATCGACTTCGAGAACGCGCTGAATCACAAACATCACATCAGCACGGCCAGCGTCATATTCATCAAATACCAGCGCAACCGGATTTTGAAGCGCCCATGGCAGAATCCCTTCGCGGAATTCGGTAATCTGTTTGCCGTCACGAAGCACGATGGCGTCTTTACCGATCAGGTCAATGCGGCTGATATGGCTATCCAGATTGACCCGAACACAAGGCCAGTTTAACCGCGCGGCAACCTGTTCAATATGGGTTGATTTCCCGGTGCCATGATAGCCTTGAATCATCACCCGCCGGTTATGGCCAAAACCTGCCAGAATGGCGATTGTAGTGTCAGTGTCGAACTGATAGTTCGGATCAAGCGCAGGCACATAATCAGATCCCTCGCTAAAGGCAGGGACGATCATGTCGACATCGATTCCAAAGACGTCTCTGGCATTGACCGTAATGTCGGGCGCCGACATAGAATGGGCAGGGGTCGGCGCAAATTTCGCGTTATCAGACATAACAGTTAGAACTCCACATTAAGCAAATGTTAGGTTTGGCTGGTGGCAGGCTTGTCACCATTGGCTAGGGTTTTTCGAATCATTGAATAGGCAAGGTTAATATCTTTTAACCGTTCTTCGGCTTGGGCGTCACCCCCATTTTTATCGGGGTGGTTCTCCTTGACCAGACGCTTGTATTGTTTTTTGACAATATCAAAATCATCAACCGGTGCCAAGTTTAAGGTTTTCCATGCGGCACGTTCTTCTGGCGTGAGTTTGCGGCCCGATTTTGCCTCATCACGATTTTCGAAATCAAACAGCCCAAGTGGATCTTCGAAAATATTTTCGCTTGGCTGTCCGGTGGCAAATTTCCAGCTTGGCCGCTCCCATGTTGTGGCGCGGCGGATCTCGGCTTCAAGCGCGGCACCTTGCAGCCCATCATAATAATTCCATGATTTGTTGTAGGCGCGGATATGATCAAGGCAGAACCAGATATAATCGCGCAACGCATCGCGTGATTTGGGCGCTGGATACAGGCCCTCATCACGGCACCCTATGGCCGCACAACGCCGCGGCCGAGTATCATTCTGGCTCTGGTCGATCTTAAACTCTGGTACGGTGGCGCGTCTCATCCTATGATCCACTCTAAATCAATGCCCTCGCAGGCAAACATAGCCCCCACCATGGAGATAACATATGGCAACGGCAGATACTATAGCGCAAAAATTAAACGCCGGGTTAAATCCGCGTCAAATTGACGTTCAGGATGTCAGCCATAAACATGCAGGCCATGCCGGATGGCGCGAAGGCGGCGGCACGCATTTTGAGGTGACGATCAAGGCTGATGCATTTGCTGGTAAATCCCGCCTGCAACGCCATCGCATAGTGAATGATATTTTGGCAGAGGATCTTGCCAATAGCATTCACGCGCTGGAGCTGCATCTAAGTGACTGAGTTTGGCTCTATCGCGCAAGCCTAATCCTGGTCATCAGCATAGCCAACACAGCTATTGGCCAAATGGCTTCGTTCGCTTTGCTTGTCAGCATCGGTGAAATTTGATTTAATCCGGCGCTCGCGCGCATCTTGACCATACATCGTCTGATAGGCAATGGTGGCAACCGGGCCAAGCAATTCGGTGATATGTGTACAGCCATGCCGCCCGCCAATCGCTGCTTGCACCTGACGCCGCCAGCCAGGAGCAATTTTCAGCCCGACAAGTTCGTCAAACACCTCATTGGCTTTTGGACAAATCGCATAAGGGCCGGTCACGGTAATGGCTTCGGCGGCGGTAATTACCCGTTCTTTGGTAATGGTGATTCGCAAAATCATGTGATGCACTGGCAGATCAGGCGTAACCTCGCCGCGAAAATCGCTTGGGAAAGGGTATGTCTTATGGTCGGTCAGCTCGGCCTCGATATCGAATAACCCATCATTGCGGACATAGCCATTAAGCGTGATCCGGCGTTGATGAACTAACTCGCGCTCGACTTTTGGCGTGCTTAATGCAGTTGAATGATCTTTGCCATAAGGCGTATGGATCGCGGGGTTGGCTTGGGGGTTAGCACTGCTCATATCTTGGTCTTTCTGTTTGTCAGCTTGCCCAAAGACGCAAGCTGGTCAGGCGGTTACCTTCGCGTTTGACAATGCGAAACCGAATGTCATGGAAGCGGAACTCTTGACCAGGGCTTGGAATTGTACGGCTTTCAAACAGCACAAGCCCCGCCAACGTTGATGCATCCTCATCGGGAAGATGCCAGCCAAGCGCGCGATTCAGATCGCGGATCGTGACATTGCCATCGACAAGCCATGATCCATCTGCCTGTGCGCTAAGACCCGCCAAGCCGATATCATGCTCGTCATCAATATCACCGACAATTTCTTCCAAAATATCTTCCAAGGTCACAATGCCCCTGAAATCACCATATTCATCAACAACAACAGCAAAATGTTCGCGCCGTGTCCGAAACGCCTGCAACTGATCAAACAGCAAGGTGGTTTCGGGAATGAAATAGGCGTCACTGGCGATATTCTGCACCAATTGCGGCAAAAGCGGTTTTTTGCCCGAAGATTCGGCCTCGCCAAGCGCGCGAAGCAAATCTTTAACATGGAGAACGCCAATAATATTGTCAGGCTTGCCCGAAAAAACTGGGTGGCGCGTATGCGGTGATCCAAGCACAAAGCGCAAGATATCTTCGATATTATCATCAGCATTGACCATGCTTACCGTGCCGCGATGCGTCATGATCTGTTCGACTGATAATTCATTCAGATCCAGAATTGATGACAGCATGGCTTTGCGCTCACGATCATCGGCATTGCCATTATCGCCCTGCAATTCAATCAGGCCTCGCAATTCTTCTTCGCGGTCTTGATCGCCATTCGGGTTTGGCCGGATCATCTGGCTTGCCAAAAACCGGATGCCAAGCGACAGCGGGCTAAGCAAACGCACCACCCATAAAAGGGTTGGGGCAATGCGCAACGCATATTGATCAGCATAGGTAAAAGCATAGGTTTTCGGCATGACTTCGGCAAACACGACCAAAAGCACGGTCATGGCAATTGTTGCCCAAACAAGACCGCCCTCACCAAACAGCGAGATGGCAATGCTTGTTGCCAAGGCCGAGCCAAGAACATTGACCGCATTATTGCCAATCAGGATCGACCCGATCAGCCCTTCACGATCGGCACGCAATGCCTCGACGGTGCGGGCGCGTTCATTGCCTTTGCTTGCCAATTGGCGCATGCGGGCATCCGACGCCGCGGTCAATGCGGTTTCGGCACTTGAAAAAAAGGCCGATGCGATAATCAGCAGCACAATGATTAATGCTAAAAGCCACAGGCTAGACAGCATTTGCACCTCGTTGAAGTAGGGTTTCGACAGCGTCTGGTGGCACATCGCCGCTGACAAAGGCGTCACCAATGGCGTTGACAAGAATGAAATACATTCGGCTGTCACGCATTTTCTTATCATGTTTCATATGGGCAACAAGCGTGCTTGGCGCAGCGTTACCAGCGGCAAGATCGGCTTGCCCGGCAGGAAGCCCAATCGCGCGAAGATGCGCTTTGCATCTTGCTGCATCATCGGGCGCACAAAAACCTAAATCAACCGACAGATCAAAAGCCAGCCCCATGCCAGCGGCAACCGCTTCGCCATGAAGCAGGCTTCCATTATATCCGGCCTCAGCTTCAAAAGCATGGGCAAAGGTATGGCCAAGATTTAACAAGGCGCGTTTTCCAGCTTCGCGTTCATCGGCTTCAACAATGCGCGCTTTGGCACTGCATGATGTATGGATGGCATGCATGATTGCGGCGGGTTCTAATGCCAGAACAGCACCGCTATTGGCGTCAAGCCAGTCAAAAAATGCTCCGTCACCCAAAAGCCCGTATTTGACCATTTCAGCATAGCCAGCGCGCAATTCCCGATCTGGCAAGCTTGCCAAAAGGCTGGTATCGGCAAGCACGGCCTTTGGCTGGTAAAAGGCGCCAATCAGATTTTTACCCGAAGCGGCATTCACGCCGGTTTTACCACCAACCGAACTATCAACCTGCGCCAAAAGGCTTGTTGGGATTTGAACAAAATCAACGCCGCGCAACAGGCTTGCGGCGGCAAACCCAGCCAGATCACCGACAACCCCGCCACCAAAAGCAATCAGCAATACCGACCGGTCGACGCCGATAGCCAGAATGTCATCAAGCAGCTTTGCCAGAACGGTCATTGATTTGCTGGCTTCACCAGCGGCGACTGCAAAATGGTCAATCGTTCGCGCCGCGCTTTTCAATCCTGCTGTTAGACGTTCAAGATGAAGCGTGGCAACGGTTTTGTCGCTGACGATGATGATATGACGACCGGCCGCGATCGGGCCAAGGATTGATCCGGCCCGATCAATCAGATCAGGGCCAATGACAATGTCATAGGCGCGCTGACCAAGACCGACGGTTAATGTTTCCTGTTGCATGTTTTAAGTCACCTACTGCCTTGGCAGATGAGTGTCAAGCGCGTGAAGCAGCGCCATCATCGCCTCATATGTTGATAATCCATCAGTATCGAGATGGATATGGGCTTTTTTATAGAAGAGTGCACGCTGTTTATCGAGGCGGGTGAGCATCGTCAGCGGATCACCATTATGCAGCAATGGCCGCGTTTTTGTATTGCCAATGCGTGACAGCAATGTCGCTGGCGACGCCTTTAGCCAAATGGTTAATGTATGTTGCAAAAGCAGATCGGCGGTGGCGTCCTGACAAAAAGCCCCCCCGCCAGTGGCAATGACTTGCGGTGATGCCAAAGCCAGATTGCCAAGCGTCTTTTGTTCCATTTCACGAAATTTCACTTCACCAGCAAGCTCAAAAATTTCGGCAATGCTGATGCCGGCTGCCTTGACGATCAACTGGTCACTGTCTTTGAACCCAATCCCAAGCTGTTTTGCGGCGCGCCGCCCAACGGCTGATTTACCGCTTCCCATAAGACCGACAAGCACCACCGGCCGGTCAAGTCGTGCGGCAATAGAGCCAGCAAGTTCTGCGGCTGGATTTGGTTTGCGGGGCGCTGGTTTAGGCGAATCTTTCATAAGGGCTAGCATAGCGATGCAAATGGTCAAGGGGAATAGAAGAAGCGGCCTTGCCGCCTGACAATTTTCGCAAAAAGGACGCAAAAATATGACGTGTCTTGTGACTTTGCCTAATTGCCGACATAATATCGTCATAAATACCTTGTTTCTAAAGAAAGATGTCTGGCTTTAACAGCTTATGGTTGTTTTCAGCCTTTCATCCTTTTGGTAGAAATAGTTCCGATTGAAATCGGCTAAGATGGCATGGGTCAAAATAAGCGTGGCCAAAAATTGAGGCCAAAAACTGAGACAAGAATTAGCGGCCCGAAATGACTAATGGGATATAGAAAAGACATGACACGGATTTCGATTATATTTTTGATGCTGGCTGGGCTTTCTGCGGTCGGTCTTGTTGTATTGTCAAACTGGCAAATCCCTGCCCCAACCGTTGCCATTAACAAGGTTATTTCCAATGAAACGCTGCAAAAATAAGCTTGATATTTTGCGCCGATCAGATTCGCGACAGTCAAATTCGGGTCTCTCATATTCGCGTTTGGCACCTTTGGGTCATTCGCGTTTGGCGCTTTCGGTTTTGATGGCGTCGGTTTGGTTCGGCACTGGTCTATTGCCAGCCGCCGCCCAGCAAGGCGAACCGGTCAATCTGCTGTCAATCGCGCCAACGCCAGCTGATGGCGGCCAAATTGCGGTAAATAGCCCGCTGGATATTGACCAAGCGATTGATAAGGCCTTGGCCGTTGATGATGCCGAACAACCCAAAACAAACCCAACCATCATTGCCGAACCTTCTGATTGGGCGATAGATACACCAACCGAATTATTACCAACCGAACCAATGCAGGCAACTGAATCATCGGCAACTAAACCGGTTGAAGCTGACCTGCCAGCAGTGGCAACCGCCAGCCAGACAGCGCCAAATGATAGTCTGGGAACAAATGATGTTTATAGCAGTGCAAAAATTGGTCGCCGGAATATTTCAGATGTTGGGCTTGCGGCGATTGGTGTTGGCGATACGGGCAATAGCCAGCTCAACAGCCTGATCTGGCGCGGGACTTCGGCTCGTGATGCGGTGTTCCTGCTGCAAAAATCTGCAATTGCCAGCCAGTCAAAGGCGATTACCGAACTTGCTTATGAAGTTGTGGCACGGCAATCAGTGCCGCCAAGTGGGGCAAATAATGTCGCTGCCGATCTTGTCGAGGCGCGCTTGGCCTTTTTGGCAAATGGTGGCAGATCAAGTGATCTTGCCTTGCTTGCAGCGCAGCTTCCCGAAGCCGAAAAATGGGCTGATTGGCGACGCTGGTTGACCAAACATTATTTGATGATCCGTGATGATGTTGCGGCATGCAGCATTGTCAGCCGTCAAATCACCCAGACGATGGATCCGTTTTGGCATAAATCAAATGTGATTTGTCAGGCGGTTCAGGGCAAAACGGGCGCGGCGCGATTTGCGGCTGATATTCTGGCGGCAAATGGTGTTGATGATCCGATCTTTTTCAGCCTTGTGAATGAGGTTTTGAACAATAATCTGGCGACGCCCGCCGATTTGGCCAAGGTCGATCCGGCCAAGCTTGATTCGGCGCATATTGTGCTGATGGATGTGGCGAATCGGCCAATCCCGCTTGAAGGGCTTGCTGTTCTGCCAAAACAAATGGCCGAAACCGTTATAAAATTGAAATTTTTGGGGCCGGATGCCCGCATGGTTTCGACCTTTGATGGGTTGAGTCGTGGGCTGATCACGCATCGTCAGGCTGGTAAATTATGGCGCAGTGCTGGACAGGAAAACAATGATCCGCAATTGGCATTGGCCCAGCTTGATGGCAAGGGTGATGCGCTTACCACCGTGCTTGCATGGCGGGCGCTTGATGCTGATACGCAAACCGATCGGTTGGCGCTGGTGGCAAAGGCGGTCAAGGCTGAAATCAATGGTGGCAATGGCGCGGTGATGTTGCCGCTTTATGCCGAACTGGTGCGCAATGCGCTTGTCGATGAGGCGGTGGCGGCCAATATGCGGTTTGATGATCTGGATGTGGCGCCGAAAATGGCGTTTCTGCTGGCGATAAACCAGCCGAATGACACCACAACGCTTGCCGCCTTTGCAGGCAATGGCAAGGCGCTTAAGGCAGCTGAATTACTGCGTGGGCTATCGGGCGATGCGGTTGATACAAATGTAATCAGCGCGTTGAATATGTGGCATATTCTGCCTGTTCTTGAGGCTGCCGGTGTGGCGGTGGATGAACAGGGTTGGCTTGATCTTGTGAAAAATGCACCTGTATCGGGTCAGGGCTTTGGTGGTTTGCCGCCGCTATTGCTAAAGGCGGTCACGGCCGCGGCAGAGGCGCGTCATGTTGCCGAAACCGTGCTTCTTGCCAATTGGTTGTTGCATGATGTGGCGCTTGAAAAAACCAATCCGGCAGATTTGGCTGCGGTGATCCACGCCCTTGATATGATTGGACAGGGTGACGTTGCTAAAGCTTTTGCCCATGAGATCATTGCGGCGCATTTAATGCAGCGTTTGGCTGCGATGATACCCGATGGCACGCAAAGCTAGCATCGACAAAACCGCCGATCGGCATGACCCGCTTATTGAAGGGTTTCTTCAGGCCATTTCGGCCATGCGGGCAGCGTCTCCAAACACGCTTGCAGCCTATCGGCGCGATCTTTTTGATTGCCAGATGGGTCTTGCCAAAAACGGCCAGACGCTTGCGGCATGCAATGTGGATGAATTGCGGGCGGTTATTTCATGGTGGCATCAGCGCCAATTATCCCCGCGTTCGGTTGCAAGGCGGCTAAGCGCGTTACGTCAATTTATGGGCTGGGCTGTCGAAGATGGACTTCGGTCGGATAACCCGACGCCGCTGGATCGACAATCCATCTTTGCCGGCCTCACTTCCCAAAAGCCTGAGCGAAGCCGAGATCGTCTGCCTGCTTGAAGCCGCCGCAGCCGTGACGCCTGAACTGGCGGCATTGCGTGCCTTGGCGATGCTGGAAATTTTGTATGCAACAGGGCTTCGCGTTTCTGAATTGGTTGGCCTTTTGGTTTCGCAATTCAGGCGCAATCCTGAAGTGATTCTGGTCACCGGAAAAGGTGGGCGTGAACGGGTTGTCCCGCTTGGCGATACGGCGCGGGCGGCAGCAGCACGCTGGATCGAGTGCCGTGATGGCAATGCTGGGTTTGTTTTGTCTGATTTCATGTTTCCATCGGATGATGGTTCGGCGATGACCCGCCATCAATTTGCGCAGATGCTGAAAAAGCTGGCCATTGCGGCAGATATTGATGCGGCGCGGGTTAGCCCGCATAAATTGCGCCATTCTTTTGCCACACATATGCTGAATCGCGGTGCCGACCTTCGCAGTTTGCAAAGCCTCCTTGGCCATGTTGATATTTCAACAACACAAATCTATACCGCAAGCCGCCCTGATCGGCTTGCCGGATTGGTGGCATCGGCGCATCCGCTTGCCAGTCGCCGTCAAGATAGATAAACTGTCATTTACATACTTGCGATAGTTTGAAATGCGCGTTGACCTGACGCAGAATGGAATGACCCCGGAATGAGACATTTTCTTGATTTTGAAAAACCGATTGCCAATCTTGAGGGAAAGGTCGAAGAGCTTCGCCATATGAGTACCGATGGCAGCATCAATATCGCTGATGAAATTGGCAAATTGCAAACCCGCATCGAACGCGAATTAAAACAGACTTATGAAAAGCTTGGCGCATGGGAAAAGGTGCAGGTTGCCCGCCATCCTGACAGGCCTAAAATCCGCGCCATTTTCGACCGGCTTTTTGATGATTTCACCCCGCTTGCCGGTGATCGTAATTTTTCTGAAGATCACGCGATCATTGGCGGCATGGCGCGGTTCCGTGGCCAGTCGGTGATGGTGATGGGAACCGAAAAAGGAAGCAATACCGAAGAGCGGATCAAGCGTAATTTTGGCATGGCGCGCCCAGAGGGCTATCGTAAGGCAGCGCGGCTGATGGATTTGGCTGGTCGCTATGGCCTTCCGGTTCTCAGTTTTGTTGACACGGCTGGTGCCTATCCCGGACGCGGTGCTGAAGAACGTGGTCAGGCCGAGGCCATTGCCAGCGCCATTCGTGCTTGTTTGAAATTACCAACACCGATGGTTGCTGCGATTATCGGTGAAGGCGGATCAGGTGGTGCAATTGCGCTGGCAACGGGTAACCGCGTGGTGATGTATGAACATGCTATCTATTGTGTCATTTCACCTGAAGGGTGTGCATCGATTCTGTGGCGCAGTGCTGATCATGCGCTTGACGCTGCCGAGGCAATGCGTATCACTTCGGATTGGATGCATCAGCTTGGCGTTGTCGACTCAGTGGTAAGCGAGCCGCTTGGTGGGGCGCACCGTGATCCGGTTGCGGCCATTGATGCGCTTGGCGATGCCTTTGCCGCACAGCTTGACTCGATGGCCGGAATGGATGCGGCCGCGCTGATTGCCGATCGAAATGACAAATATATGCGCATTGGTGATAACGGCCTCGATTGATCCGGTTGCGGCCATTTTGTTTGCCGGATTAGGTGATGAATCGCGTTGGTTCAATCGCCGGATTGGTCATTAATGACGGAATGGCCTGACGCGCTTTGGCAACCGCGGCCAAATCAAGATCGGCCGATATCACCGCATCACCATCACCAGCATCGGCGATGATCTCGCCCCAAGGGCTGATGATCAGGGAATGGCCATAGGTTTGCCGCCCATCAGCATGCGTTCCAGATTGTGCCGGTGCCACGATAAAACAGCCTGTTTCAATGGCGCGCGCCCGAAGCAATATATGCCAATGCGCCTTGCCGCTGATCGTGGTAAAGGCGGCGGGAACCAGCATCAGCTTGGCACCAGCAAGCGCCAATTGGCGATAAAGATTCGGAAACCGCACATCATAGCAAATGCTTAGCCCAATCGGCACATCGCCAATCATGGCAATGACCGGCGTTGAACCTGCGGTAAAGCTGGCTGATTCACGATAGCTTTTGTGATCGCCAACATCAGCGTCAAACATATGGATTTTGTCATAGCTTGCGACAAGGCTGCCATCAGGGCCAAAAAGCAGGCTTCGATTGACTAATTTATGGTCGTTGCGGCGGCGTATCATCAGTGATCCGGCAAGAAGCCAGATTCCCAATTGCCGCGCCTGATCGGCAAGCCAGTTTTGGCTGTAGCTATCATCTTCCCATTCGGCATGGGTGGCAAGCTGTTCACGGCTGGCGGCAAGATAACTGGCGCATTCGGGAAGGGTTACAAGCGTTGCACGCGATGCGGCCTCGGCAATCAAAGGCTGGATATGCGCCAAGGTGTCTTTGGCATTGTCACTAGCGCAATATTGAATGGCAGCAACGCGAAGCATGGCCAATTAGGACGCCATTGATAACAGCTTGTCGAGATGGCCTGCCTGGTCGAGCGCAAACAGATTATCACAGCCGCCAATATGATCATCATTGATAAATATTTGCGGGACGGACGTTCTGCCATCGGCACGGCTTCGCATGGTTTGGCGTTTGGCCGGGCTTAAGGTCACGTCAATTTCTTCAAAGGCAATGTTTTTGGCGGTCAGTAATTTCACGGCGCGCTTACAAAACGGACAGGCCATTGCGGTATAGATTTCAATTTTTGCCATTTCTGCCTCATTTGAAGCGGCCAGTATTGGTGCCAAGCCGCATCGTCAATAATTTTGAAAAACTGCAATATCTATACTGCAAAACCCGCCTTCTGTCATAGCGTTCAATGGAAAAACCAGCACCGCATAAAAGAGTTTACAGCCCATGGCGCAAAACACGCGCCAAGACCAGCCCGCGAATGGGGCCACTTCCCGCCCGATGAAGCGCGTCGCCATGTTTGAATTTCAAAATCAATTGCCGTGACTGGTCGATATATAAAAAGCAGCTTCGGATTTCGGCCAAGGGTGGTGCTCCGGCGAAACAAGACCCGCAAAGATGATCGCCAATGGCATAGGCAAGCGGCCGCCCACAGCATTGGCAAAAAGGTGGGGTGATAAATACCAGCCCCTGCTAGCAACCGGCGCAAAGGCCATGATCAAAACAAAAGCGCCGACATAAGGGGCATTGCTGGGGCAAAATCAGATCAAGCAAGGCGTTATAATGCTGCCGGAATTGGATGGCGTTTTTGGTTTGCATGACTAGTCTCTTGACGCAGCCTTGGGATCGGTCATTCTAGCGGAAAGCTGGTAAAAAAACCGTAAAGCATGCCGCCGGCGCCAATCAAGGCATGGCGATATTTAGCGCTTGCAGTTTTGCCAGCAGACCCTACAAGTTGCCTGTCATGACTGAGACGATACCACAGCTATTTGACCCGCTTGCCCAGCGCCGAAACCGGCAACGGGCTGCCGCGACCTATGCCAATTTTGCTTTTCTAAAGGATGAAGCTGCATTGCGCCTTGCCGATCGGGTTGATTTGATGCGGCGCGATTTTGATCTATGTCTTGATCTTGGGGCGCATGATGGTCGCCTTTTGACGCATCTCGTACCGCTTGGCAAAATTGGCACAATGCTGCATAGCGATCCAGCAGCGGCCTTTGCTAACCATGCTGGCAAACCCTTTATTGTCCATGATTTTGCGAATCTACCTTTTGCCGATGGCAGTTTTGATGCGGTTTTTTCCTGTCTGAATCTCCATTGGGTTGATGATCTGCCGGGGCTGATGGTGCAAATTCGAAAATTGCTTCGCCCGGATGGCCTGTGTCTGATTAATCTTCTTGGCGGCAATAGCCTATTTGAATTACGCGCAGCATTAATTGCGGCCGAACAGGATGTAACTGGCGGGTTTAGCCCGCGTTGTGCGCCGATGGCTGATATCAAAGATGTTGGCGGGCTTCTTGGCCGCGCTGGTCTTGCGCTTCCGGTGGCTGATAGCGACCGTTTGACCGTTACCTATCCAAATATGTTTCGCTTGATGGCCGATCTTCGCGGCATGGGTGAACAAAACGCCATGCTTGGCCGGTTGCGCCAGCCAACAAGGCGCACTGTTTTCATGCGGGCAGCCGAAATCTATCAAACCAAATTCGGGCGTGATGACGGAACGATTCCGGCGAGTTTCGAGATCATCACCCTTACTGGCTGGGCACCACATGAAAGCCAGCAAAAGCCGCTTCGCCCCGGATCGGGAAAAACGCATCTTGCCACGGTGATTGGCGGGATGTGATGATGGTGATCCAAAACAGGGCTGACGCAAAGAACATGGCCAGAAATGCGGCGCGTTCAAAACATCATTATTATTGTCAGGAATTGATGGCCTAAAGAAAAGCCGAACCTAAAGAAAATATTGCCCTAGAGAAGATCTTGTAGCGCCGAAATCAATGGAATATCAGCCGCAGGCATCGGATAGTCGCGTAATTGTTGCGGGCGCACCCATTTCAACATGCCGCCTTCAAACGCTTGCGGGCGGCCTTGCCAGCGGCGGCAAACAAACAGCATCATTAAAAGATGAAAGGCATCGCCATCATCACTGGCAGCATAATGATGGCTGGCAAAGCTAAGCGGGGCAAGGCAGGATTCGGCGGTATCAATGCCAAGCTCTTCGCGCAATTCGCGGATCAGCGCTGCTTCTGGCGTTTCGCCAGCTTCGATTTTACCACCTGGAAATTCCCATAATCTGGCCATTGATTTGCCTTCGGGGCGTTGCGCTAGCAAGACCCGCCCATCAATATCGACCAGCGCCACCGCGCTTACCAGCAACATCGCCTAGCTAGCTTCGGTAATCGGCATTAATCGAGATATAGCCATGCGTCAAATCGCATGTCCAAACCCGCGCAGTGCCATCGCCAGCGCCAACCGTCACCGCAAGATCAATCATCTGACCCGTCATATGGGCGGCAATCGGGGTTTCGTCATAATCGGCAATACGCATGCCGTCACGCGCCACCACATAGCCGCCAATATCAATGCTGATCGCATCAGACGGAATGCCAATGCCCAATTTGCCAATCGCCATGACAATCCGGCCCCAATTGGCATCTTCGCCAGCGATGGCGGTTTTGACCAAAGGCGAATTGGCAATGGCAAGGCCGATTTGACGGGCAATCGCGTTGGTCTTGGCACCCGCAATATCAATGGTGACAAGCTTGGTTGCGCCTTCGCCATCGCGCACAATCTGGATGGCAAGATCGCGCATGACCGCGGCCAAGACGGCGCGGAAATCAGCCAATGCCGGATCATTGGCATCGGCAATCAACCGGTTGCCAGCCATGCCGCTTGCTATCAGGAAAACACTATCATTGGTCGAGGTGTCGCTATCGACGGTTATGGCATTGAAACTATCGTCATTGGCAGCGCGAAGACATTCCGCCAGAACGTCTGCTGGCATGGCCGCATCGGTGCCGATATAGCCAAGCATGGTTGCCATATTTGGCGCAATCATGCCTGACCCTTTGGCAATGCCGCATATATCAATCGAAACCCCATCAATCATGCATGTTGCATGGGCGCCTTTGGCGAATGTGTCAGTTGTTAGAATGGCGTTGGCAGCATCGTGCCAACTGGCAGTGCTTTGATTGACCAATGCCTCGAAATAAGGCACCAGCTTGGCCGTTTCCAATGGCTCGCCAATGACGCCAGTCGAAGCCACCATGATCGCACCAGCATCACAATCAAGATAGCTGGCAAGATTATTGACCATATCATGAACGGCATCATCGCCGCGGCTGCCGGTAAAGGCATTGGCATTGCCAGCATTGGTGATGATCGCGGCTGCCGTGCCGGTTTCGGCAATTTTCCGGCTCCAGCCAACCGGCGCTGCGGCTGTATCAGATTGCGTAAAGACACCGGCAACGCTGCTTTCAGGTGCCAAGCTGATCAACAGCAAATCATCCCGCCCTTGATAGCGCATGCCGCTAGCTGCGGTACCAAGCTTGATACCGGCAATCGGCGGCAGGTCGGGAAAGTTGTCAGGTGCCAGAGGAGAAAGGGTCATGGCAGTGGCTTTTACTGGCTGTTGCCAGCGGCCATTGCATCTTTGCGAATATCGGCAAAACTGCGGAGTTTGATATCCTGTTTTGCGCGCAATTCTTCAAGAACACGGCCCAAGGCTTGCGTTGATAGATTCTGCACAAGTTGGTCACGCATGGCTTCAAGCGTTGGGGCTGGTGCAATCGCCTTTTTATCAACCTTGATAACATGCCAGCCAAATTGGGTCTGGACAGGGGTTTTGCTAAAGCTGCCATCCTCTAGCGTAAATGCGGCATTTTCAAAGGCTGGCACCATCTGGCCACGGCCAAAAGTGCCAAGTGATCCGCCATTTGGCCCGCTTGGCCCGGTTGATTTGGTTTTTGCCAATTCGGCAAAATCGTCGCCTTTTCCAAGCGCGGCAATCACCGCCTTGGCATCATCTTCAGTTTCAACCAGAATATGTGATGCCGTAACCTGTTCGCGCGATGCGCTGTCGGCGACAAATTTCTGATAGGCATTTTCAATCGCAGCATCATCCACTTCGCCAGCAACCGTCTCGCCAAGCCATGACTCAGCAAGAACGCGATCAGCGGCAATTTTCATCGCCGCAGCAACATCGTCTTTTCGGTCATGTTTTGCCGTGCGGGCGGCATCGGCGGCAATGCGCGCATCAACCATATCGGTGACCAGCTGGTCGAAATAATTTGCCAAAGGCGTTTGCCGGAATTCATCAGGAAGACGCTCGGCCTGCCGCATGACATCATCAAGCCACAAGGTTTCGCCATTGACCGTGCCAACCGGAATTCGGTCGTCATTGGCATGCGCCATCATGCCCATAACAGCAAAAAGAGCGACGCCTGTTACAAGGCTGATAAACCGATGGACGAAAATACCATTACGCATTCGTAAATCCTCTAAAAATGAACAGCCCTTGCCGCAATCACCGGCACGCCATTGGGCAATCAGGAAAAATTTCAGTCAAACAAGCCAGTGTTTGATCACTAGCTTAAGATCTTAGTGTTAGCGAAGCTTGCGTCTTAGAGCAAGCCCGCGCTTGAAAAATGCGCAATATTCTGCAGCAGGCCGGGCGATGTTATCTACCTTTGGGCGATTTTGCCAAATCACAGGTAAATCGGGAAAAACATACTCAAACAATTGACAAAATTTGCGTCTATACCTATGTCCAAACAGGTGTTTTTCGCACCAGTTTTAAATTTGCCGTCCGGCAGCGCATTTGCCACATGGCTGGGGAGTTACGATGTTTGTGTCTTTTGCAAAAAACCTGTTTGGCAGCTCGAATGACCGTATCGTCAAATCGATGCAGCCATTGGTTCAGCAGATTAATGACCGCGAAGCCAATTTTGCCAGTCTCGATGATGATGCCATTCGAGCAATGATCGTTGATATCCGCCAGAAAATAACTGACGGCGCGTCAAAGGATGATTTTTTAAATGATGTGTTTGCGCTGGTTCGTGAAGCTGCCAAACGCACCCTTGGCCAGCGTCATTTCGATGTCCAGCTGATGGGTGGTATTGCGCTTCATCGTGGCCAGATCGCCGAAATGAAAACTGGCGAAGGCAAAACGCTTGTTGCGACTTTGGCGGTGGTGCTGAATGCGCTTGATGGGCGCGGTGTGCATGTCGTCACGGTCAATGATTATCTGGCATCACGCGATGCGGCGTGGATGAGCAAGGTCTATGAATTCCTGGGGCTAAGCGTTGGCTGCATCACTGGCGGGCTTGATGATGATCAGCGCCGTGCCGCCTATGGTTGTGATGTCACTTACGGCACGAATAATGAATTCGGCTTTGACTATCTTCGCGATAATCTGAAATTCAGCCTTGAAGATATGGTGCAGCGCGATTTCAGCTTTGCGATTGTGGATGAGGTTGATTCGATCCTGATTGATGAAGCGCGTACCCCGCTGATCATTTCCGGCCCTGCCGAAACCAATGCCGAACATTATCAAGTTGCCAATCAGATCATCCCGTTATTAATCGATGAAGATTTTGACCTTGATGAAAAGGGCAATAGTGTTTCGCTTAGTGAAATTGGCATTGAACATGCTGAAACCCTGCTTCGCGAGCGTGATGCCATTGGCGACGCAACGCTTTATGACATTGAAAATGTTGGGCTGTTGCATCACGTCAATCAGGCGCTTCGTGCGCATCGGCTTTTTGCCCGTGACACGCATTATATGCTGAAGGCTGGCGAGGTTGTCATCATTGATGAATTTACCGGCCGCGCCATGGAAGGCCGCCGCTTTTCTGATGGGCTGCATCAGGCAATTGAGGCGAAAGAGGGTGTTGAAATTCAGGCGGAAAACCAGACGCTGGCTTCAGTCACCTTCCAGAATTATTTCCGCATGTATGACAAGCTGGCAGGCATGACCGGAACAGCCATGACCGAGGCTGGTGAATTTTCCGAAATCTACGCATTAGAAGTCATGGCCATTCCGACCAATCGTGATGTTGCCCGTATTGATTATGATGATGAGGTTTACCGCACTAGCGCCGAACGTGACGAGGCAGTTATCGCGCTGATCCTTGAATGCCGGTCACGCCAACAGCCGGTTCTTGTTGGCACGATTAGTATTGATAAATCCGAACGCCTATCAGCCGAGTTGGAAAAGCGCAAAATCGAGCACCGGGTTCTGAACGCCCGTTTCCATGAAGAAGAAGCCAAAATCATTGCCGATGCTGGCGTGCCTGGGGCGGTTACGATTGCCACCAATATGGCTGGACGCGGAACTGATATTCAACTTGGTGGTAATCTGGACATGCGGCTTGCCAGCCTTGAAGCCGAAGGCAAACCAGTTACCAAAGCGATTAGCGCTAAAATCACTGCTGAAATTGAAGCGGCCAAAGCCACCGCACTTGCCGCTGGTGGGTTATATGTTGTTTGTACCGAACGCCATGAATCGCGCCGGATTGATAATCAGCTTCGTGGCCGGACAGGGCGTCAAGGTGATCCTGGCGCGTCAAAATTCTTCTTGTCGTTACAAGACGATCTGATGCGTATTTTCGGCTCGGAAAAGCTGGAAAGCATGCTGTTAAAGCTTGGCCTTGAAGAAGGTGAGGCCATTATGCATCCATGGATTAACAAGGCTGTTGAAAAAGCCCAATCCAAGGTTGAGGCACGCAATTTCGAAATTCGCAAACAATTGCTGAAATATGATGATGTGATGAATGACCAGCGCCGGGTGATTTTTGACCAGCGCAAGGAAATCATGCGCGCCGATGATGTTCATGACACGGTTGTTGATATGCGCCATGAAGCCGCCGCCTTGATTGTCGAACGGGCAATTCCCGCTGGCACCTATCATGATGCATGGGATTCAGAAACGCTTGATGCCGATGCGCGCCGCGTTTTGGGGGTTGAGGCGCCGATTGCTGATTGGTTTGCCGAAGACGGCATTGCCGAACCGGAAATCGAAGCCAGATTGATTGACGCTGCTGATCGCCATATGGCCGAAAAAGCCGTCAGGCTCGGGCCCGATATCATGCGGATGGCAGAAAAGAATTTGCTTTTGCAGGTGCTTGATCAGCAATGGAAGGAACATTTATTGACCCTTGATCAATTGCGCCAAGGAATCACCCTTCGGGCCTATGGGCAAAAAGATCCTCTAAATGAATATAAGCGCGAAGCCTTTTTGATGTTTGAAACGATGCTTGCCAATATGCGGGAAACCACAAGCATGGTTCTCTCACATGTCGAGATCCGCCAGCCCGATGAACAGGGCGAGCCACCAGCCGCGTCTGCAGATTCATCTGCCAATGCGAAAGTGTCGCGAAATGCCCCTTGCCCATGCGGATCAGGCAAGAAATTCAAACATTGCCATGGCGCGCTTTAGCGCCGCCATATCGCTGGTTTCGGGGCTTGTCGTCCCTCTATATGTCCCTTATCTATAAGATAGATAGATTTGGTGAGGCGGAACAGATGATCAAATATCAATTGATCTGCGATTTGACACATGAATTTGAAGGCTGGTTCCAAACTGGTGCTGCTTTTGATGCGCAGAATGAAGCGGGGCTTGTCACCTGTCCGGTTTGTGACAGCGTCAAGGTGCGCCGTGCCCTGATGACGCCCAATCTGGCCAGCCCAAAACGTCGCCGTGATGATGTGAGTCGCCTGCCAGCGGCTGAAACTGCCCATCAGGTTGGCGACATCGCGCCGTTTTCTCAAGCCGTATCTGGCCAAACTGAATTTGTCCAAACCGCATCGGCACATGTTCCTGCATCCAAGCCCGATCCATCCAAGGCCGCCCCATCACAGGCTGAGCTTGGCGAGGCGATCGCACAACTGCGCCAATTGCAGCGCAAGATAAAGTCTGAATGTCGTGATGTCGGGACTGATTTTGTAACCGAAGTTCGTAAAATGCATTATGGCGACAGCAAACCTGAAAATATTTATGGTCATTCAAGTGCTGAAGAACGCGAATCACTTGCCGATGAAGGCATTGATATCGTGACTTTGCCGTGGTTGCCGCCTGAACATTAAGCTGGACGCCTTGCGCGCCTTTGCCCTATCGAAAGCCACCACTTGCCGCATAATTGATCGCCAGCGATCCGATTGGCACAAACCTGCCGCCAAGACAGGGCGCAAAACCGGTCATATCATCAAGAACAATACCCGCTGCGGAAAATTCGGCGCGTAATTCGGCTGGCCGCACGAATTTGCGCGGATCATGTGTGCCAGCAGGCACAAGCCGAACAATATATTCAAGCGCGAATTTGGCAAAAATCAGTGCTGGCAAGCTGCGGTTAATGGTGGTGATCACAACAACACCAGTTGGCGCCAGCATCGTGGCAATCGCCTTGATGAAAAGCGGGCGGTCGGCAACATGTTCGATCACTTCAGATGCATAAATCACATCGAATTTGGCACTGCTTGCGGCTAAATTTTCTGCTGTGATCACTTGATAATCAATGGCAAGCTGCATCGACTCAGCATGTGTTTTGGCCGCGCTGATCGCCGGTGCGGTAACGTCAATGCCGGTTACCTCTGCGCCAAGCCGTGCCATTGGTTCGGCAAGCAAGCCGCCACCACAGCCAATATCGAGTATTTTCAATCCGGCTAATGATGGTTTCACGCCTGTTTTAATTGGAAAAAACCGGCCAATCGCTTGCAGAATATAGTCAATCCGGACAGGGGTAAAAGCATGCAAAGGTGCCATTGGCCCTTTTTGATCCCACCATTGGTCGGATAGGGCGGCAAAATTATCGATCTCTGTTTGATCGGCTGTTGTCATCATAGGCTTGCCCCGGTGGCTGGTAATCGTTATAGCTGCGTGAAATTAGATTTACTGGAAAACAGCATACATCAAATGGCACGGATTGTTCAAAAATTTGGCGGCACCTCGGTGGCCGATCTTGATCGCATACGCAATGTGGCGCAGCGGGTAAAAACCGAAGTCGACGCTGGCCATGAGGTTGCGGTTGTTGTCTCGGCAATGTCGGGAACAACAAATCAGCTTGTCTCATGGGCATCGGAAATCGGCCCGCTTCATGATGCGCGTGAATATGATACGATTGTTGCGACTGGCGAACAGGTGACGGTTGGCTTGCTGGCGATTGCTTTGCAGAATATCGGCATCGATGCGCGATCATGGCTTGGCTGGCAGATTCCCATTCGGTCGGATAATGTTCATGGCGTGGCGCGGATTGACTCGATTGACGGGTCGGCCATTCGCGAGCGCATGAAAGCCGGACAGGTCGCGGTCATTGCCGGTTTTCAGGGCATTGGCCCCGATGGCCGGATCAGCACACTCGGCCGTGGCGGCTCGGATACATCGGCCGTTGCGATTGCCGCCGCGCTCGAAGCTGACCGGTGCGATATCTATACTGATGTTGATGGGGTTTATACTACCGATCCACGAATCGCGCCAAAAGCCGCCAAATTAGCGCGAATCACCTTTGAAGAAATGCTGGAAATGGCATCATCAGGTGCCAAGGTCTTGCAAACAAGATCAGTCGCCATGGCGATGCGCCATAATGTTAATCTGCAGGTGCGGTCAAGTTTCAATGATGCACCAGGCACTTTAGTCGTGAATGAGGATTCAGTCGTGGAACAAGAAACCATTAGCGGGATTGCCTATAGCCCTGATGAGGCCAAAATCACCATCGTTGGTCTGCCTGACCGGCCGGGTGTTGCTGCCGGTGTTTTTGGCGCATTGGCAGATAACCATGTCAATGTGGATATGATTGTCCAAAGCGCATCAAGCGCCGTGAAGAAAACCGATATCAGCTTTTCAGTCAGCCGTGGGGATCTTGAAAAAGCCGTTGATATAATTCATAAAATTAAAGATAAGCTGAAATTTGAGTCGGTTGACGCCTCGCCAAATGTTGCCAAAATTTCGGTTGTGGGAATGGCGATGCGGACCCAGCCCGGAGTTGCCAAGACCATGTTTGAAACGCTAGCGGCAAAGGGCGTAAATCTGCATGTGATTTCAACATCCGAAATCAAGATTTCGGTTCTGATTGATGCTGAATATACCGAATTAGCGGTTCGCAGCCTGCATACCGCCTATGGGCTAGATGACGAGTCTTAATATCGCTATGATAGTAATTGATACTTGCTAAACAAGCGAAGATCTGCGACGTACAGGTATAACACCCAATGTTATCAGCTATATGATCGTCGATTGTTCGTTTAAAAACTTAAAGTTTTATTTGCAATCTTCAGAGTTTCTGGTGTTTATGTATAAATAGACGATGAATGGAGACCTAATTTTGGTGCACGTTCAAGACAACGATACCGAACTTCTGGATGCTGACGACAGTTTCGAACAAATCGGTTCGACGCTGAGAGAAGCACGTCGGGCTCAGGGTTTGAAAATCAGCGACGTATCACAGCAGCTCCGCATCTCAGGTGATTACCTGTCAAAGTTAGAGTTGGGCGCATTTGATGAATTGCCAGCGCCAGCCTATGCCAGAGGGTTTTTGCGAAGCTATGGCCAGTTTGTTGCGCTCGATCCAGCAACGCTTGTGGCGCGCTATACCGCTTTGTCGGCCGAAGCGGCAGCCATGCCAACCTATCAAATTCCGATGGGCGCGCGGCCTCCTCAGCGTTCGGCACCAGCCATTGCATCAATGCTGGTTGTTTGTGCTGGTATCGCCTATGGCGGCTGGTACTGGATAAATGGCGGTGATGTGAATGATCGGGTGGCGATGGTGCCAAACGAGATTGTGGCACCCCCGCCAGTTCCTGCCGCGATGCAAGACACGCTTATTGATAAGGATACCGTATCATCCGTGCCGGTTGACGGTCAGGCACAGAACCAAGATCTGACGCTGCCAGCACAGCCCGAAAAGTTAATTGCTGCCGAGGCTGTAATACCAGCCCCAAGCGTGGCAACAGACGATCAGGCCATCACGACCGAAACCATCACGACTGAGGCGCCAGCCACCGTCGCACCAGCGGAACCTGTCGAAATGGCAGCGGCGATTGTCGCGCCACGCGAACCAGCTGCGCTGCCAGTCGATGCGAATGGCCCCCTTCTATCAGGCGATTTGGCCGAAATACAGGTCATCACCCCCGCATCGCAAGATGGCGAAATGCGGGTGGCTGGAAATAGCGCTACTGCCAATCTTCGTGTTCCGGCGCAGGAAATCGTCATCCGTGCGGTTGCCGCAAGCTGGGTTGAAATTGTGCGTGACAATGGCGAAGAAGTGATGGCGAAATTGATGCAGGTTGGTGACAGCTATGTTGTCGAAGGCAATACGCGGCTTTATCTCAGTACCGGTAATGCTGGTGGGCTGGAAATTGTCATTGGAAGTGATGACCCACGTCCGATTGGCGAAACGGGCCAGATTGTTCGTGATCTGCCGCTGGTTACCGATAAATTACGGCAGACGCTCTAGCCTTTACCCAGAACGGCTTTTGCCCTCTTTTGACATGATTGTTTCCAGATATTTTGGGGCGCGATCCTGATTTTGGATTTCCCGCGTAATTTTGACATTTTTCATCGGGACTTTGCCGATTTGCGCTGCGATTGCTAGGTAAACTTTATGGCCTGCTAGCCATCTTGGAAATTGATCGCAACACCCCATCTGAACAAAGTGACGCATTGATCTGGCGCTTGCCCGCCGAACAGGGTATAGAATGGGGCAAATTCAACAGGGGTGCGCCGCGCCATTATTTGGAGTGCAAAAGTGTCAAACGCTTATCGGGCTTATCGAACAATTGAGCGCCGTCGCTGTCGTCAGGTGATGGTCGGATCAGTTCCGGTTGGTGGCGATGCGCCAATTTCGGTGCAAACCATGACCAACAGCCTGACAAGTGATATTGACGGCACTTTGGCGCAAATCAATGCGGCGGCGGCGGCAGGTGCTGATATTGTGCGGGTGTCTTGCCCTGATGAAGACAGTACCGCGGCGCTAAAAACCATTTGTGCGCAAAGTCCGGTTCCGATTGTTGCTGATATCCATTTCCATTATCGCCGCGCCATCGAGGCGGCCAAGGCGGGTGCTGCCTGTTTGCGGATCAATCCTGGCAATATTGGCAATGCGGCGCGCGTGCGCGAGGTGGTTCAGGCGGCGCGCGATCATGGATGTTCGATGCGTATTGGTGTTAATGCCGGATCGCTGGAAAAGCATCTTCTTGAAAAATATGCCGAGCCTTGCCCTGAAGCGCTTGTCGAATCTGCCTTGGAACATGCCAAGATTCTGCAGGATAATGATTTTCACGAATTCAAAATTTCAGTCAAAGCATCAGATGTGTTTCTGGCGGTTGCTGCCTATCAACAGCTTGCCGATGCTATTGACTGCCCGTTGCATATTGGCATCACCGAGGCCGGCGGGCTGCGGGCAGGCACGATCAAATCGGCCATTGGTCTTGGCAATCTGCTTTGGGCCGGTATTGGCGATACGGTAAGAGTGTCTTTATCGGCAGATCCGACCGAAGAAGTGAAAGCCGGTTATGAAATGCTGAAATCACTTGGGCTTCGCCGCCGCGGTGTGACGGTTATTTCCTGCCCATCTTGTGCGCGCCAGCAATTTGACGTTATCAAAACCGTGCAAATCATCGAAGACCGGCTGGAACACATTAATATGCCGATCACCGTCTCGATCATTGGCTGTGTTGTGAACGGGCCGGGTGAGGCGCGTGAAACCGATATCGGGCTTACTGGTGGCGGCAAAGGAACACATCAGATCTACCTGTCAGGTATGGCTGATCATCGCCTGTCAAATGGCGATATTGTTGAACATGTGGTTGATCTTGTTGAAACCCGTGTTGCCGAATTAAAAGCCGCCGAAGCGGCATCAACACAAACTTAAAAAGCAGATTAAAGCCCATGTCACGACTTCAACCTGCCCGCGGTACCGCTGATCTTCTTCCCGATAGCATGGCCAAACATCGTTTGGTGATCGACGCTGCCCGCACGGCATCGGCACGCTATGGATTTCAGGAAATGGCAACGCCGATTTTTGAATTTTCCGAGGTGTTTTCACGCCCGCTTGGCGAAAGCAGCGATATCGTCACCAAGGAAAATTACAGCTTTGCCGATCGTGGTGGCGAAATCTTGACTTTGCGGCCGGAAAACACCGCTGGTGTTGTGCGGGCGATGATTTCGGGCGGGCTGACGCAAAGCCTGCCGTTGAAATATTTCTATGCTGGGCCGATGTTCCGCTATGAGCGTCCGCAAAAAGGTCGGATGCGCCAGTTTCATCAGGTAGGCATTGAATATCTTGGTCCGGATGATGCGCTTGCCGATGCTGAAATCATTGCTTGTGGCGCACGGTTTCTGGCGTCGCTTGGCGTTCTTGATGATTGTGAGCTTCATCTTAATTCGCTTGGTGATAGTAACAGTCGGGCGGCCTATCGGGCGGCCTTGATTGCCTATTTGGAAACATTTGCCAATCAATTATCGGATGACAGCAAAACCCGCCTTGCGGTCAACCCGCTTCGCATTCTGGATTCAAAAGATGCTGGCGACCGCGCGATATTGCAAGATGCCCCGCGATTACAAGATTATTTGAATGATTTGTCAAAGGCGCATTTTGCCGATCTGACAGCCGCGCTTGATGGCGCTGGCGTGGCGTGGGTTTTTGATCCACTATTGGTTCGCGGGCTTGATTATTATTGCCATACGGCTTTTGAATTTGTCACCACATCGCTTGGCGCACAAGGAACGGTTCTTGGCGGTGGGCGTTATGACGGGCTTGCCGAAATGCTTGGCGGGCCAAAGGTGGCCGGTGTTGGTTGGGCGGCTGGTATTGAACGGCTTGCCATGCTTGTTGAAACCGCTTCGGTAAACAATCCTAGAGTGACAATCCTGACGGCTGATGATGGCGCGCGCCAAGCGGCGTTTTGTCTTGCCGAACAGCTTCGCGATGCGGGGATTGATATTGATCTGCCAACAAGCGGCGCCATGGGTAAAAAATTGAAAAAGGCCGATAAGGCCGGAATTCGGACTGCGGTGATTATGGGAAGTGATGAACTTGCCAAAAACACCGTCCAGCTGCGCAATCTAAGCGATGGAAGCCAGCAGGAATTGCCACTTGATCCAGACTATTGCAGCGGCCTTGCGGCGGCGATTGCCGAAAGCCTTCTTGCCCCATAGCGGACGACCTTTTGCGGCTGGCAGCCGTGCAGTTTAATCTGCCAAATTCAGAGTGATTGAAACAAGACCAAAAAGGAGTTTTGGCATGAGCCTCGACTCATCAATGGATAAAGTACTTGAACGCCGCCGTGAAGTCGAAGACCGGCTGTCGGATTCGGCCAATATGAGCAATAGCGATCTTGCGCAATTTTCCCGCGAACTGTCCGACCTTCGTCCGGTTTGCGAGGAGATTGAGCTGGTTCGCCGGATCGAAGCCGAGCTTGCTGATGCGCTTGTTATGGTTGAAGAAGTGGGTGATGATCCGGATATGCTGGAAATGGCGCAGGCCGAAGCCGATCTTCTCAAGGCGCAGCTTCCCGATGCCCAAGCCGCCCTAAAGCTTTCGCTATTGCCAAAAGACAAAGATGATTCGCGAAACGCCATTCTTGAGGTGCGCGCCGGAACGGGTGGTGACGAGGCAGCGCTTTTTGCTTCAAATCTATTTTCGATGTATCAGCGCTTTGCCGCAAAACATGGTTGGAAATTTGAAGTGATGGAAGTGTCGGAAACCGGCATTGGTGGCTATAAGGAAGCCACGGCCACAATTTCAGGACAGGATGTTTTTGCGCGGTTGAAATTTGAATCGGGCGTGCATCGGGTGCAGCGTGTTCCCGAAACCGAAGCTGGCGGGCGTATTCACACATCCGCGGCAACCGTTGCCGTGCTTCCCGAGGCCGAAGATGTTGATATCCAGATTGATGAATCCGATCTTCGGATCGACGTGTTTCGCGCATCTGGCCCGGGTGGACAATCGGTCAATACGACTGATTCGGCGGTTCGCATCACGCATTTGCCAACCGGCATCGTTGTAAGCCAGCAGGATGAAAAATCACAACATAAGAACCGTGCCAAAGCGATGAAGATTTTGCGCGCCCGAATCTATGATGCTGAACGGGCGCGGGTCGAGGCTGAACGTGCTGCTGAACGCAAAGGACAGGTTGGGTCGGGTGATCGGTCTGAACGGATCCGCACCTATAATTTCCCACAAGGCCGTGTCACCGATCACCGAATCAATTTCACGCTTTATAAGCTAGACCGTGTCATTGTTGGCGAGGCGCTTGACGAGGTGGTCGACGCGCTTGTGTCAGAAGATCAGGCACGGCAGCTTGCTGAAGGGATTTAATGGTGACGCCGGTTGATCACGAAAAAACTGATCTGCCAGCACAACAAGAAGCCAGCACCATTCTTTATGGTCTAGAGCAGACCCTTGCCGTGGCCGGTATTGCCAGTGCTAAGACGGATGCGCGTTGTCTTCTTGGAATGGCTTTGGGGCGTGATGACGCTGTTTTGCCACATGAAGATATCACGCCAATGGATCAGGCTTGTGATGACCGGCTGGCGGCGATGGTGGCACGCCGTCTTGAGGGCGAGCCAATCAGCCGCATTCGCGGTTGGCGTGAATTTTGGTCACTTCGCTTTGCCGTATCGCCAGCAACGCTTGACCCGCGCCCCGATTCAGAAACATTGATTGATGCGGCTGTTAGATGGGCATCACGCAACGCGGTCAAGGGTCGGCCTTTGCGCTTGCTTGATCTTGGTACGGGAAGCGGCTGTTTGCTTTTGGCGTTACTATCTGAATTGCCCAAGGCGCATGGTGTTGGCATTGATATTAACCCTGATGCGCTGGCCACGGCAGGGCGCAATGCGGCCAGCCTAGGTCTTGGTGACCGCGCCGCGTTTGCCGAACATAGCTTTACGGATGATTTAGGGTCGCTTGGCGATTTTGACGTGATTTTGTCTAACCCGCCCTATATCCCGACAGGCGAAATTGATGGGCTTGCGGTGGATGTGAAATCCTTTGATCCGGCCTTGGCGCTTGATGGCGGGGCTGATGGCATGGCGTGCTGGACGCAGCTTTTGCCAAGGCTTGCGGCGGTGCTTGCGGTGAATGGTATGGCTTTTGTTGAAATCGGACATGGGCAGGAAAATGCCGTCACCGCCGCGGCAGAAAAAGTTAATTTACAGCTTAGCAACAGCCATTGTGATCTAGCTGGCATTACGCGCTGTCTCGCATTTTCAATTAAAATGTGCAATGGGTGATATTTTCCTTGATATTAATATGAAGCCAACGCTATGGTATCGCCATTCGCGGCGGGGTGATTTTGATTACCGGTACGCCAGCGCCTTTCCTAACGAAATGGGATCGCTTGCACCGACTTTATGTCGAGCTGTCGTTAACAGATTAACCGCAACCGAAATGACTTTGATTAAATTTATCGATAACCGTTTTTAATAACGAATGTGGTATCAAACCCAATGAGACAACCTCAAAACGCCAAACGCGGCCGTGGTCGTGGCCGTCGTGGAAATACGAGTGGCAATCATAATCATGTGCCAAACCGCAATACATCCTACGAGTCGAATGGCCCTGATGTGAAATTGCGGGGCAATGCCCAACAGCTTCATGAAAAATATATGGCGCTTGCGCATGACGCGGCGACATCGGGTGAACGGATTTCGGCTGAGGCTTACACGCAATTTGCCGATCATTATTTCCGGCTTCATCAGGCGGCTGTTGGCGTTGCTGAAACCAAACGCCAGCAAGAACAGGCCAATGCTGCAGCTGATGATGACACCGCTTCAGGCGACTCTCGGCGTGATCAGGAACCCGCGGCTGAAAATGACGAGGCCGCTTTGCAGGCCAATGGCGGCGATGCTGTTGCTGATTCAGGCGATGCTGCGCCGAAAAAGCGGCGTAGCCTCCACAATGGTGCCGTAAAATGGGACTGCCAACAATGGTGCTGCGAATAATGGGCTGCCAATAATGTTACTGAAGATCGCACAAACCTGTCTCCGGCAAAGCTTGCAGAGGCGGTTCAAGGTGATCAGGATAACGATCAACCATCCTAATAAATGCATCTTTGCTGGGTTTGCAACGCCTGAAATGCTGTTAAAAACCTGCGATCCTCATGGAAAGCTAGTGGCAATTGGCATGATTTAGGCTGGCTGTAATCTATCGCCAACCCTAATTATACCGCCATTGATCACTTTGGCAAAAATACCAAGATTGCTATGGCCGAAATGGGCTTTCATAAAGCGCACATAATCTTCTGGATTACGTTTGGCCGTTGCCGGGTCAACATTGATTGCGGCGCAGCGGCCAACGGCTTCTTTGACCAATAACAGCGCATCACCACAGCGTAATGTTGTGCCAATCAAGCCCTCCTCGGCAAAGGGTGTGTCGCCATCAATAATGATATTGATCCGAAACCGGCGGCTGTCGGGCTTTGTGTTGGTCGCTTCGGCAAAAGCGTCAAGCGAGGCATTGCTGGCAATGCTGATCAGCGCTGTTGATTGATCACTATAGGCCTGATGTTTCATCGTCATCAAACGCGGCTTTCCGCGAAGCTTGCTGCCAAGCAAGGTGAAAAAGAAATTTTCAAAACGCTGGCAATCGGCTGGCTGCGCCGGATCAATGCTTAGGCATATGGTGCCATGATGCAGCAATTCTAATTTGGGATTAGCGGCATCATCATAGCGACAGCTATATTCAGCCAATAATTCATGTGACATTAATTGCAGGAAATGTGCTTTGCGAAACCATGTTCCATCGCTAGCAGTGGTGGTTTTTTCGCCCCCAATCGAAATGGCAAATTGCCGGTCATTGGGAAAATAGCCGCCTTGCTGCAGCTTGGCCAAAGGCATTTGGTTGCCGCCAAGCCCCTTGACTGGATATTGCCAAAGCTCATGAATTTGCATGGGTATGTTTCCTTGAATAATGATTATGGCCGCGTTATGGCGTTGACGCTAGTAAGAGGTAATAGCCGAATGCAAGCACAAACATTGGCAATGTGTCTTGCATGATGCGGGTTTATCGCCAGAGATGCGTGGTTATTGCGTGTTTTTGATTGTCACGTCACCGGCAAAGCGGATGGTGCCATGCGACAAAACTTCTTGATCAATGGCGGCGATGGTTTTTTGAAAAGCTGCCAAATGCTGATCATCGATCCGCTCGCCGGTTGGTAAGCGAACGGTCATGGGGTTTACCTGCCGGTTATTGACCATCACTTCATAATGAAGATGTGCGCCGGTTGATTTGCCAGTTGATCCAACATATCCGATGATTTCGCCTTGTTTGACCCGTGATCCTGGATGGATATTTGGCGCAATGCGTGACATATGTGCATAGGCCGTATCATAAGTGGAATTATGCCTGATTCGGATATAGCGACCGAAACTGCCTTTCCAACCGGCTTCGCGAATCACGCCTGATCCAGCGGCGATGATCGGCGTGCCGCGTGGCGCTGCGAAATCAACACCTTTATGCATGGCATTAAAGCCGCTAACCGGATGTTTGCGATGGCCGAAAGATGATGATAGGCGCGCCCCAGAAATTGGCGTGCGGATAAGGGTTCGCGCGGCTGAATTGCCATTTTCATCATACCAGCCAATGGTGTCCTTATCGCCGTCATAGCGGAAAAACCCCAATTGCTCGTCAGACAGGACAAGCCCCGCATAATGCAGCTTGCCACTAACGACCTTGCCGTCAATGCTGTCGCGTTCGGTTTCATACAGAAGCTCGAACCGGTCGCCGGTCCGAATCTCGCGCTGGAAATCGACTGAAAAGCCCATGACACGGGTATAGTCATTAAAGGCGCTTTCGCTGATTCCAGCGGCCATTGCGGCTCTGATAGATAGAATCGTCAACCGTGCCTTGGAAAAAATTCATATAACGATCGGTCGGCCGAAGCGCGGTGAGCGCCAGCCAGCCACTGTACGGATGCTGGATCACATAAATGTCGCGTCCCGGCTTGGTTGAAAACCGAAATCCTTGCGATGCGACCTGGAATTTGGTGCCAATTTGCAGGCGACGAAGGCTAACTTTGCCCGAAACAGCGTCGATTGCTTTGGCAATTGACGCCGAATCATATCCGGCACGGCGCAACAAGGCGCCAATGCCTTCGCCATTGCGAAGCTTTAATTCGGTTTCGGCACCGCTCTCCAATCCGGTTTGTGCCCGAATCATCTCGCCAATCATCTTGGTTGATTTTGGAAGAACATCAATAAGTGCCGGTTTTGACACTGGTGGGATGATCGAAACAGGGATTGCCGGATAGGCAAGTGCCGGATCTGGACGGCTTGTTGGCAAGGCTGGTGCGGTTTGAAAAACAGGTTCCATCGGCGCAAAAGCGACATGAAGAGATTTGACTGATTCGCGCGCCGCGCCTGTTTCAGCCTGCGCGCTAACCGAACTGCCAACGAAAAGGCAGGTTAGAGCAATTGACATCACAGCCCGGCAAGACCGTCTTTGAAATGCCCGTTTAGTCATGCAGTTTACCTGCATTTTCACTTCCCCATTTGGTCCGCAAGCCGCCTAAATGCAGCCTTTACATGCCGCAGCTTTCACAAGAAGTCAATCATTTCAACAAAATTCATATAGTTAATTTGTCTATGAATCAGTTGATTAGGAAATTTACATCATCTGGTTTCGTCACTTCGGCAGGGCGCCAAAATCACCATCTGCCGAACGTGCTGGCTTTGCTTTATTGCTGGTCGATCCCGCCGCTGTTTGGCAATGGTGGCGTCGAGGGCCTTATGAAGAAAATCAGTAAAAATCGGTATTTATCTCTTTGGAGGGCATCTTTTACCTATTCATCTTGAAACAGATCTGCTATGTAAAATGTGATTGGGAAATATCGTTGAAACCTTCAGGATTGTCTGGTTAGTGCTGACTTTTAGCATAATTTACGCGCCAGAACTGGTTTTCTGAAAAAAGATCACAAATACCGATTTTAGGGCTAGACAGCCTGCTTTTGCAGGCTTATAACCCGCCTCCGTTGCCTCGTTGAGGAACTGGAACTGAACCAAGGGCTTGGCCTGAATGTTTAGGCGCTGTTTGAAAAAGTTGGAAGCATTTTGGAAGAAGTTCGCGGGCAGCGGTACGTGATAACGTGTCGTTCTTTGTGATTTAAAAAGTCAGCCTGTTGAATTTCAAAACGCTAATTTTGAACAAAAGTTAACGAACATGGATTGAATAGGATGACATGTTTGACGGATTTATCCGTTCAAACCAGTCTAACCTAAGAGTTTGATCCTGGCTCAGAACGAACGCTGGCGGCATGCCTAACACATGCAAGTCGAACGCTATTTATAGAGTGGCGCACGGGTGAGTAACGCGTGGGAACCTGCCTTTCTCTGCGGGATAACGGTTGGAAACGACCGCTAATACCGCATACGCCCTACGGGGGAAAGGTCCGCCGGAGAAAGAGGGGCCCGCGTCTGATTAGCTTGTTGGTAGGGTAATGGCCTACCAAGGCGACGATCAGTAGCTGGTCTGAGAGGATGATCAGCCACACTGGGACTGAGACACGGCCCAGACTCCTACGGGAGGCAGCAGTGGGGAATATTGGACAATGGGGGCAACCCTGATCCAGCAATGCCGCGTGTGTGATGAAGGCCTTAGGGTTGTAAAGCACTTTCACTGGTGAAGATGATGACGGTAACCAGAGAAGAAGCCCCGGCTAACTTCGTGCCAGCAGCCGCGGTAATACGAAGGGGGCGAGCGTTGTTCGGAATTACTGGGCGTAAAGGGCGCGTAGGCGGTCTTTTAAGTTAGGCGTGAAAGCCCCGGGCTCAACCCGGGAACTGCGCTTAAGACTGGAAGACTAGAAAACGGAAGAGGGTAGTGGAATTCCCAGTGTAGAGGTGAAATTCGTAGATATTGGGAAGAACACCAGTGGCGAAAGCGGCTACCTGGTCCGATTTTGACGCTGAGGCGCGAAAGCGTGGGGAGCAAACAGGATTAGATACCCTGGTAGTCCACGCCGTAAACGATGTCTGCTAGATGTCGGGGGGTTGCCCCTCGGTGTCGCCGCTAACGCATTAAGCAGACCGCCTGGGAAGTACGGTCGCAAGATTAAAACTCAAAGGAATTGACGGGGGCCCGCACAAGCGGTGGAGCATGTGGTTTAATTCGAAGCAACGCGCAGAACCTTACCAGTCCTTGACATGGGGAGTTTGGTTTCCGGAGACGGATTCCTTCAGTTCGGCTGGCTCCCACACAGGTGCTGCATGGCTGTCGTCAGCTCGTGTCGTGAGATGTTGGGTTAAGTCCCGCAACGAGCGCAACCCTCATCTTTAGTTGCCATCAGTTAGGCTGGGCACTCTAGAGAAACTGCCTGCGATGAGCAGGAGGAAGGCGGGGATGACGTCAAGTCCTCATGGCCCTTATGGACTGGGCTACACACGTGCTACAATGGCGGTGACAGTGGGAAGCAATAGGGTGACCTGGAGCAAATCCCCAAAAGCCGTCCCAGTTCGGATTGTACTCTGCAACTCGAGTGCATGAAGTTGGAATCGCTAGTAATCGTGGATCAGCATGCCACGGTGAATACGTTCCCGGGCCTTGTACACACCGCCCGTCACACCATGGGAATTGGTTCTACCCGAATGCGGTGAGCTAACCTGCTTGCAGGAGGCAGCCGACCACGGTAGGGTCAGTGACTGGGGTGAAGTCGTAACAAGGTAGCCGTAGGGGAACCTGCGGCTGGATCACCTCCTTTCTAAGGAAAAACAAAGGGTGGGCACCTATTGCCTGCCGCTGCCCAGCGAATTTCTTCCACATAAACTTAAATGGTACACGACAGCTACAGGCGCGTAGCTCAGTTGGTTAGAGCGCACGACTGATAATCGTGAGGTCGGCAGTTCAAATCTGCCCGTGCCTACCATCTGTTTGGCCGCCTTTGGCTGGCAATCATTTTTGTTTGGAAAAAAATGCTTATTTATTTCGTTTGTCCGGCAACGGTCGTTCAACGAGATACGCTGTTTGACAAAGTTAGTGAAGACATCCAAGACCGCGGGATTTAGCTGTGGCGATTTCTGGTTTACCAGTGAATCGTGCAACTAATCCTGCAAGAATAGCTTGCAGATCGCATGTGAGGGCTTTTGCCTTTACGTACGGTCTGATCAAGCGTCTCTAAGGGCATTTGGTGGATGCCTTGGCGTTGAGAGGCGATGAAGGACGTGACACGCTGCGATAAGCCATGGGGAGCTGCGAGTAAGCTTTGATCCGTGGATTTCCGAATGGGGAAACCCGGCCATTTAGGTCATCCCGCAAGGGAAGCGAACCTGGGGAACTGAAATATCTAAGTACCCAGAGGAAAGGACATCAACCGAGACTCCGTTAGTAGTGACGAGCGAACGCGGACCAGGCCAGTGGCTTGATAGAAGACAACCAGAAGCGTCTGGAAAGGCGCGCCATAGTGGGTGATAGCCCCGTATGGGTAATGCTTTCTTCAAGTCCTTGAGTAGGGCGGGACACGTGAAATCCTGTCTGAACATGGGGGGACCACCCTCCAAGCCTA
>CAJJBY010000007.1:0-35000 GCA_905182545.1 uncultured Candidatus Puniceispirillum sp. | reverse complement strand
TTCGCGGCAATGTAGATAACGATAATTTCTACCCGTCAAAACGTCCAATGCCATCGGCTGATGTGATGGCTTTATTAGCCCAAAGCTATCATGGTGAAGATGGCCTCATGGGTGCAATGGCAAAAGTGCGTGCAAGACCTGTTTCAATGACAACAGGTGGAGGTGATCACACAGATATTGAGTCGCTCGCCAAAACAGCAGCGAAGCAGATAAGGCAAGATGGCGGGCCTTCTGTTGCGGTCTTTGACTTGGGTGGTTTTGACACCCACTCCTTTCAAGGTGGTGATAATGGCCAGCATGCGGATGAATTGAAAAAGTATGATAGCGCAATTGGCGCCCTCAAGCGGTATTTAGGGCCAGCCTACGGCGACACTATCATTGTCACTTTGACAGAGTTTGGGCGCACAGTTGCCCAAAATGGTGGCTCGGGCACAGAGCATGGATATGGGACAGCTTTATTGCTAGCGGGTGGGCTTTTGCCATCATCACGCATACTTGGCGATTGGCCAGGTTTGAAGAAAGAAGCGCTTTATGAGGGCCGCGATTTGGCAGCAACCATTGATGTAAGAGCTGCATATGCCTCCGTTATGGGCCACGTCTTTGATCGAGATCATCAATCTATGTGCCGTGATGCTTTTTATGGCGCTAACTTGCCCAACCTAACAAAAGCAATCTTTGGGTAATTTTATTGCGCTCCAATTCATAGTCCACTTTCAAAGTAAACGGCCCATAGCGCCACCATAGCGCCAACAGAAAAAAGTCCCAGAAAACCGCCAGTGGTGTCTTTTAGAGACCAGTTGGCAATTGCCATAAGCATGGAATATTTTTTTACCCACTATTTCTTTGATGTTCGAGTTGTGCTTATTTGAGACCTGAATTGCAAATCTTGGAGTGGGTAGCAATTGATGAAAAACTTTTTTTCCACAATTATGGTTAGCCTTAACGCTTCTTTTAGATCTCTGAGCACGCGCAGCAGATCTCAGATGAAGTGTTACCTGAAGCAGAAACAGCCTTGGCAATAAAGTTTGAAGCTCTCTCGCCAGATGTGGCAGACTCGCTTGCGGCGAAGGCTAGGGGCGAACCGATTTTAGCAAAAAATTGGATGGTTGCCGTAGCCAATCCCCACGCTGCAACTGCAGGTGCTCGCGTTCTGAAAGAGGGGGGTACAGCAGCTGACGCAATGGTGGCTGTGCAGGCAGTCCTCGGTTTGGTTGAGCCACAGAGCTCTGGTATTGGTGGTGGGGCTTTCCTCGTATGGTTTGACGCTACCACCGGGAAACTAACAACATTAGATGGACGTGAAACTGCTCCGATGGCTGCCACACCACAACTGTTTCAAAATACAAATGGCGAGCGACTAAGATTTTGGGATGCGGTCGTTGGTGGCCGATCAGTTGGAGTGCCAGGCACGCCCGCCTTGATGGAAGCTGCGCATAAAAGATGGGGGCAAAAGGCGTGGAGCGGTTTATTTGCTGAAGCTATTGATTTGGCGGAAAGCGGCTTCCCGGTTTCTCCTCGGCTTGCTGCTTTGGTGGCCGGTGACGCTGATCGATTGAGGCAGTTCTCTGATACAGCAGCTTATTTTTTTCGGGGCGGGGAAGCTCTGGTGGAAGGAAGTAGGCTGACCAATGCAGAATATGCTGATGTCATGCGCCAAATGTCCACTGAGGGCGCTCAGGTTATCTACTCAGGGGATATCGCCCAAGCGATTGTAGATACTGTTAGAGGTGCAAAAAGTAACCCGGGTGTGATTAGCCTCACGGATCTGGATACATACAAGGTGAAAGAACGCCCTGCTGTTTGTACTCCATTTCGAGGGCATCAAGTCTGTGGAATGGGGCCACCATCGTCTGGAGCTTTGACCGTTGGCCAAATATTAGGTTTATTAGACCACTTTCCAGTGGGTTCTAAGAATGACCCGCAAACTTTGAGGCTTATCGGCGATGCTTCGCGTCTAGCTTTTGCTGATCGTGGACGCTATATGGCTGACAGCGATTTTGTGGCTATGCCCACTAAAGGTCTTGTTTCAGCTGATTATTTATCTGAACGTGCCAAGTTACTTACGGGCTCGAGAGCTTTGACTGATGTCTTGCCGGGTAATCCGGAATATTCGCATGCATCGCTGTGGGCGGATGATGTGAGTTTAGAATTGCCCTCAACTTCGCACATTTCAATTGTGGATAGCTATGGAAATGCTTTGTCGATGACTACTACAATTGAAAATGGGTTTGGGTCCCGTCTGATGACCAATGGGTTTTTGCTCAACAATGAGTTAACTGACTTCTCTTTTAGTTCCCACAGTGACGGGGTGCCTATTGCTAATCGAGTTGAGCCAGGAAAGCGTCCCCGATCTTCAATGTCTCCAACAATTGTGCTTAAAGGTGGACTGCCAACTTTGGTTATTGGTTCGCCGGGTGGGTCGCGAATAATCGGTTATGTGGCAGAAGCGATCGTTGCGCATGTAGATTGGGGTATGAATGTACAAGCTGCCGTATCTATTCCTCATGCGGTTAACCGTTTTGGAACCTTTGACCTTGAAAAGAATACTTCGCTCGAAAAAATGGTAGAGCCTATGGAAGCACTTGGTTACAAGGTCAAATTGCGTGCCTTAAACTCTGGTCTCCATGCGATTTCAATCGCAAAAGATGGTCTTGCTGGGGGGGCTGATCCACGACGCGAAGGTATAGCGTTGGGCCAATGACTATGAGCAGGCATAGCTTATTGTTTTGCAGCAAAATCCGCGTGTCGGGGGCGAGTGTCAGGCTGTTACAGCAATATTTATCACTTACACTTAAATTCAATGGGTTGTATTCTAACTTCTGCATCAATCGCTTGTCTTATCATGTTGCAATTGGCTGGCAGGTCTCACATACAAATGTTCGACGGCCGCTGATCTCAAAGCGTCTTATTTCACCTTTACAATTTGGGCAGTTTGCTTTTTCAAAAATATTATATTTTTCGCGATATCCCCTTTTTGCTGACTGCCCGTCAAATACCGTAACGATTGCATTTCGTTCAACACCGATGGCAAGTAGGGTCCTGGCATCGCTCCAAATCTGGTCGAAAGTTTGCCGGCCAATTGCCTTGCCAGGCGTTTCTGGGTGGACTGCTTGGCGCCATAGGATTTCTGAGCGATAGATGTTACCTATTCCTGCCATAACAGACTGATCCATGATCAGGCGACCAATTGGTGCTCGGCTTCGTGCTATTTTATCGTAAGCAAAGTCAGGATTTGCATCAGCGCGCAGAACATCGGGTCCTATTCGGCCAACTAAGGCCATCACCTGTTTTTGATCTAAGATCTCGCAAATAGTTGGGCCGTTTATGTCGATAAGGTGTGTTTTGCCTATTAAGCGGACACGCACAGAGCCCTTTGGTTCTGGCATTGGCAATTTTTGGTTTCTGATTCGACCAAATAACCCCAAATGTATATGAAGTGTATACCCGTTACTGAACTTATAGAGAAGATGCTTACCAAATGCTTCAACCGCCAGACAAATTTTTCCGTTAAGAATCGATGCCCCGTCAGAAAATCGACCTTGTGGTGAGGTAACAATAATTTTCTGGCGAACGAGTATTCGGCGATGATCTCTGGCGGCTCTGTGGATTGTATGGCCTTCAGGCAATTTAAGTTCCTTATTCACGTGTTTCAGTCAATGTGTGCACATGATTCAAGCAGGTGCAACATGACGGTGTGGATATTGATACTATGAAAGCAGATACTCCAATTTCCCGCAATGATGGGTCTTAAAACTTTAGTGTCCTGCTTGGTCGCTTCATGAGCGTTGGTGCAAGCCAAAATTGACGCTCTTGCTTTGACCTAGTTGGTTAAGCTCGTTCGGTCTTGTGATAAACCTAGCAAGCAATTCATCATATCTGTTTTGACTAGTCGCTTGGCTTGATCATTTACGCTGTGCATGTTTCATTATAGACAGGCACTGACAGCCGTTTAGCCAAATTTAGTATTTTTCAATCAAACAGGATTGAGTGTTTATGCAAGATGTATTTATAGCCGGATATTCAGATAAATTGTCAGCAAGGCCTGGTGAGACTGTCACATTTTTCGTGTCCAGCCATGCGCGCGAAGAGTTTAAAGCAACATTGCATCGTTCAGTTTCGGCAGATCCGAATCCGGACGGGCTTGGTATTATTGAAAATGATGCCAGCATCTATTTTAAACCATCGTCTTTTGTATCCCGTTATCAGGGGTTTACTCCCGGTTCATTCGCGCAAAGCACAATTGATCTGCAGGCCGATATCAATGCCGATCTTGAGATAAGATTATGGTTCATGCCGACGGCTCTTGTGGCTGTCGATCAAACATTATTGGCGTGGGGGAGTGTCTCAATCACCCTTGATCCGCAGGGTATAATCACCGCGAAATTAGCTGATGGCATGTCTGTTTCAACATCCGCAGCAATAAAGTGCAACCACTGGCACAGCCTTGAGTTCAAGGTGTTGGCATCGGGTGTGGTAGCGTTTGATGTAAAATCTACGACGATGTCAAAAGCCGGTATTGAAATTGCCAAAGCCAGTCATAAAGAATTTGACATTGCGCAGATGTTTCCCTTTTCAGTGAAAGCCCCTGTTCGTATCGCGGCCGGTTTTGGTGACGCCCCTTGTTGCTTTAATGGAAAAATCGAGGCGCCCGAAATTCTGGCTGATGGTGATTTGATTGCGAAGTGGGATTTCGCCCAAGCCATATCTTCGTTATCGGTAAAGGCCAATGCCGGGCCTGATCTTTTGTTGAGGAATGCCCCAACAAGGGGGGTTACGGGTCGCAGGTGGGATGCAACCGAATTTTGCTGGCGACATAAGCCAGATCATTATGCTGCAATATCGTTTCACGATGATGATATTTATGATTTCGAGTGGGACAGTGATTTTGAATTGGTGATTCCCGACGATATGCCTTCGGGCATATATATTATGCGCATTGAGGCTGAAGGGCATTATGATGCTATGCCGTTTTTTGTTTGCCCACAGCTTGGCAAGCGCCGCGCAGATTTATGTGTTCTGGTTTCAACTTTTACCTATACGATCTATGGCAATCATGCCCGTCCTGATTTCGCGCCATCATGGCTTGAAAAGATCAGCGCATGGAAGGCTTATCCAAATAACCCGTCTCAATATCGGCATTATGGGCTGTCGACCTACAATAATCACACTGACGGATCGGGCATTTGCCACGCATCGCATAAACGCGTTCTTTTTAATCTTAGGCCTGGCTATCTGACCTTTGGTGAAGCAACCTGTTCCGGCCTTCGCCATTTTCAGGCTGATAGTCATCTAATTGCATGGCTGCATAATCAGAACATTGATTATGACATTATTACCGATGATGAGCTTGACCGTGACGGGGTGGCCGCAATTTCAGGCTATAAGGCTGTTGTAACCGGAAGCCATCCTGAATATCACACCAGCGAAACACTTGATGCGTTGAAAGATTATCGGGAAAACGGCGGTGGGCTTATTTATCTTGGCGGCAATGGATTTTACTGGCGGATTGTGCGCCACCCTGAAGATTCGGCATTGCTTGAAATCAGGCGGTCTGAAGATGGGTTGCGCGCATGGGCATCTGAACCGGGGGAATATTATAATGCCTTTGACGGCAGTTATGGTGGCCTTTGGCGGCGCAATGGACGCCCCCCGCAGCAGCTTGTTGGTATTGGCTTTACCGCACAGGGAAATTTTGTTGGCATGCCCTACAAACGCGTTTGCTACGATAAAAATATGGACTGGGTGTTTGACGGCATAAATGACGATTTACTTGGTGATTTTGGCTTTAGCGGACATGGCGCGGCCGGATTTGAACTTGATCGGCGTGATGAAAAGCTGGACGACGGTGAGGATATTACCATTCTTGCGCAATCTTATGACGAGGATAACCGGTTTATTCTTGTTCCAGAAGAAATGTTAACGCATCTAACAAATCTGTCAGGCGGCCCTGAAGCTGATGTGAAACGCGCTGATATGGTCTATTTTAAAACACATACAGGTGGGCAGGTCTTTGCAGTTGGATCAATCACCTTTTGCGGGTCTTTGCCTTGGAACAATTGCGATAATAATGTTTCAAAGTTACTCAGAAATGTCGTTCGCAAATTTGTTGGGTATTAGGATAAATCTGGCCGGCCGATTGGCGGTAAATCCTGTTCAAGCGCAGCGCCAACACGGAGACACATCGCTTCATCATGTGCTTTACCAACAATTTGTAGGCTTGTTGGCATGCCGTCACTTGCAAGGTTAATTGGCACCGACAGGCCGCACATTTCCAGAAAATTAAAAGGTCGGGTGAAATAGCCTGGTGATACCGCCTGATCGACATTGGTCAATGCCGGGGCAGTGCTTGTGCTACTCGGCATCACAAGCGCATCAAAACCGCGTATCGCATCACCAAAGGCGGCCATGGTTTCTTTGCGCTGTTGCAAAACACGAAAATAATCATGGGCGTGATAATGCTCTCCCGACAGCATTCGGGTGCGCACATCTTCATCCATTGGCAAATCAGGGTTTTTATAGAAACGGCCATGATTATGAAAGGCCTCAACCGCTGTAATCATTCCGTTATCATCAGCCATATCGCCGTAGGATATAAGGTTTTTAAATGGTATAATTTCAGCCCCCATAGCTCGCAAACGATCCAAAGCCATGTCATAGGATTCAAGCATATCTTCTGAACATTGCTTACGCTCGCTATCGGCAAGGCTGCCAAGGCGCAATCCAGAGACGCCCTTATTTAATACCGCATATAAACCAGCGCCATTATCCATATCCTGGGCGATTTTCCATCCCTCGCGGCCATCTAGCACATCAAACATGATTAGGCAGTCAAGCACGGTCTGGGCAATTGGCCCGGGTGTATCAAGCGATTGTGATAGCGGCATGATCCCATGCAAGGGCAAGCGCCCCGCCGTCACCTTTAGGCCAACAAGCCCACAATAGGCAGCTGGCAAACGAATTGACCCACCTGTATCACTACCCATGCCGCATGGCGCCATGCCCGACGCCACCGCCACCGCCGTTCCCGATGATGACCCGCCCGGAATCCGATGCGTTTCCAAATCCCACGGGTTCATCGGGGTTCCCATTTTCTGATTGGTTCCCCAACCGCCAAAGGCGCATTCAACCGTTTTGGTTTTACCAAGAATAATTCCGCCAGCTGCTTTTAGCCGCTGAACCATTGTTGAGGTGGTGCTGGCAATATTATCAAGCATTGCCGCCGACCCGCAGGTTGTTACCTTACCCTCTGACGTGGAAAATATCTTTCAAGGCATAAGGCATCCCGTAGAAGGGCCCTGCAGCAAATCCCGCAGCCAATGCCTTATCTGCGGCCGCCGCCATTTCCAGTGCTGTATCAGCCCATGTGTTTTGATAGGCGCCAAGACGGGGGTTTAGCCGTTCTATTTCATCCAGATAGGCCTGAACAACAACGCTTGGCTTGGTGCTGTTGTTCTGGTAGCTGCGATAAAGCCCATGAATTGTGTTCACTGGATCAAGGATTGTGGGATTCGACATCACAAATATCTCAAATGCATAATGGTAAGGGTCAGGCTGCGAAGAATAGGCTATTGGTGCATACTTGTCTATGGCTTCAATTTTCCAAAATGCCAGTCTTTTCCCGGAACCGCAGCGAGAAGCGATTTTGTATAAGCGTCTTTTGGATCTTTGAATAATTTAGCTGTTGGCCCCATTTCAACTATTTTTCCATATTGCATGACGGCAACATAATCACAAACCTGCGCTGCGACACGTAAATCATGCGTGATGAACAGCATGGATAAATCCATTTGCTCACGAATGTCATCCAGCAGTTCAAGAATCTGTGCTTGAATTGAAACATCCAATGCTGAAACTGGCTCATCGGCAACCAAGATATCTGGCTTTAGGGATAGTGCTCTTGCAATACCGATGCGCTGGCGCTGTCCACCGGAAAATTCATGCGGGAAGCGATCAAATGATCGGCGATCAAGGCCAACAATATCAAGAAGTTCATAGGCGCGTTTGGACGCATCTTCCTTATCTTCGCCCTGTAGAATAGGGCCTTGCGAAATGATATCGCCAACCCGGATGCGTGGATTCAATGACGCAAACGGGTCTTGAAACACCATCTGTATGCGCTTTCTGTATGGGCGTAAGTCCTTGCGACTTAATTTGGTGATATCAACATCGCCAAGTTTGATCTGGCCTTCATCACTATCAATGAGTCGGATCACACAACGTGCCAATGTGGATTTGCCTGACCCACTCTCGCCGACCACACCAAGGGTTTCGCCGCGGCGCAATTCGATTTGCACATTTTGAACGGCTTTGACCTCGCGGTTCGGTTTTCCAAATCCAAAAAAGCTTTTGCCGCCACCAAATGATTTGCAAACCCCTTCGGTTTTCAACACGACTTCAGCCGCCCTTGATCTTGCTTTGCGTGGTTTTAGCCGTGGGATGGCAGCAATCAGGGATTTAGTATAGGGATGTTTTGGTTTTTGCAGAACTTGCTTGGTGGTTCCGGTTTCAACAATTTTGCCATGCTGCATGACAATAACGCGATCGGCTATATCCGCGACGACACCGAAATCGTGGGTTATGAATAATACGCCGGTATTAAGCCGTTTTTGCATATCGCTGATTAATTTGAGAATCTGCGCTTGTGTTGTCACATCAAGCGCCGTTGTTGGCTCATCAGCAATCAGAATTTTAGGGCCAAGTGCAAGAGCCATAGCGATCATTGAGCGCTGTCTTTGACCACCAGAAAGCTCATGTGGATAGGCATCAATGATCTTTTCGGGGTCAGGCAAATTAACATCAACCAACAGGCTTAAGGCCTTTTCAGCCCGTTCTTTGGCTGACATTGATACATGATAACGAAAAATCTCATCAATTTGATCGCCAATTGTCATGACTGGATTTAAGGCAGTCATGGGTTCTTGGAAAATCATCGAAATTTCACTGCCACGCAATTCACGAAGGCGTTCATAGGTGACTTTGGTTAGATCTTCAGCACCAAAGATAATTTCACCCTTGCCAACACGCACATGTGGCGCTGGCAACAAACCCATAACAGCACGCGCCGTCAGTGATTTTCCTGACCCACTTTCACCAACAACACAAACGGTCTCACCCGTATTCAGTTCAAGGTCGATGTCCTGAACTGCATACTGCCGGTCAGCACCAGTTGGCAGCAAAATAGAAAGGTCGCTTATCGAGAGAAGCTTTTTTGTCATTGGCGTTCTTTCAAACGAGGGTTCAGCGCGTCATTCAGCCCCTCACCAATCAGGTTAATTGCCAGCACCGTTATCAAGATAGCAACACCGGGAAATGTGCAAACCCACCAAGCCGATCTCAACATGGTGCGGCCCGCTCCAATCAGAAAACCCCAGCTCATGATATTTGGATCACCAAGGCCAAGAAAGGCCAGCCCACTTTCAATCAGAATGGCGGTTGCCACCATCAAAGAGCCAACAACAATAATTGGGCTAAGGCAATTTGGCAGGATTTCCCACAGCATGATGCGAAGGTCACTCATCCCCAGCGTGTGGCATGCTTGAACAAATTCACGATTCTTGACTGCCAAGAATTCGCCTCTCACAAGCCTCGCAACGCCTGGCCATGACACAACCGCAATCGCAATAACAATACTGCTTATTGACGGCTTCATAATTGCCACCAGCAAAATGGCAAAAATAAAGGATGGGATTGTCTGGAAAATTTCGGTGACACGCATCAGAATATCATCAATAAGGCCACCGAAATAACCGGCAAAGGCACCAAAGAAAATCCCAATAAACACCGAAACAAGCGTGGCAACAAATCCGATCAGCAATGATGTTTTAGCACCATGGACAATGCCTGAAGCTACATCACGTCCAAGCGAATCACTGCCAAGTAGAAAGCCATTGGTAAGTGGTTTTGATAGTGGCTTGCCAACCAAACGGAACGGGTCTTCTGGGTAAAGCAAACTTGCTGTTATCGCCATCACAATAATCAACACAATAACAAATAATCCAAAAACAGCAGCATGATTTCGCTTGTAGCGTGACCAAAAATTTCCCATGTCAATTAACCTCAATTCGTGGATCGAGGAAGCAGTAAATGATGTCGACAATCAAATTCACCACGACAACGAGCATTGACGACAAAAGGAAAATGCCAAGAAGCAGGTTTAGATCGCGCGCAAATAGTGATTCAAACGCCAGCATTCCCAGTCCGGGCCAGGCAAAGACGGACTCGACAATCACCGACCCACCAATCAATGCGCCAACCTGAACGCCAGCCATCGTTACAACAGGTAAAAGCGCGTTACGCAAAACATGGACATAGGTGATGCGCCTTTCGGTCAGACCCTTCGCCCTTGCCGTCACAACGTAATCCTGCCCATATTGCTCTAGCATCGAAGCCCGCATCATTCGCGTATATAACGCCAGATAGAAAAGCGACAATGTAATCGTTGGTAAAACGAGATGGCGAGACACATCCACAACATAGTCCCAGCCTTCATAAAAGGCGGCAACATTGGTCATGCCGCTTGTGGGAAACCATCCAAGATTTAGCGAAAAGACAACGATCATCATTAACCCCACCCAGAATAGTGGCGTTGCATATGTGATCAGGGCAAATACGGTAATAACGGCATCTTTCCATGTGTTCAGGCGCACTGCAGCCAGAAGCCCCAGCAAAATGCCAAAGCCAACAGCCAAAATAATCGTGCTGGCCATCAGCAAACCGGTGGCAGCAAATCGGTCATAGATCAATTCATTGACGGGCATGTCATGTCTAAAAGAATATCCAAGATCAAGGCTCAGAACATTTTTCAGATAAACCATCAGCTGGACAGGTAAAGGCTGATCCAAACCAAATTTCTTGCGCAACTGCTCCATATATTCGGGGGTAGCCGAGCCTGCCTCGCCAGCCAAGACGTCAACCGCATCGCCTTCAGCCAGATTTAGAAGAAAGAAGTTGATGATAACGATGGCAAGAATGATTGGTATTCCTTGCAATAACCGTTTGCCAACATATTTGAAAATTTTCGTGGATCTTGTCATTAGGTACGCCTATCCGGGAACTCTGGATATAAGGGTAGATAAATAAATAAATCAAAAATATTGGGCCAGAGATAAAATTCTGGCCCAATAAATATTACGCTTTAGTCGTCAAGATAGGCTTCTCTGAATGAGCCATAGGCACCCATTGCAGAGCCGTAAGCGCCTTTCAGCTTGGTGTTATAAACGACCAAGAATTCAAGCTCGAACAAATTCACAACTGGCATGTCATCTGCCAAAATCTGCTGGATCTCTTTATAGGCAGCTGTCCGCTTTGCAGCATCTGGTTCACCAGCGCCCGAATCTAGCAGCGCATCTAATTTTGGATTGCTGTAGCGTGATGAGTTCACAAAATGAGTGCCTTTACGGATCTGGTCAGTACCATAATGACGATGAACACCCAGAACCGGATCTGGCAGCTGGTAGAAATAGTTCACATTCATCTGGAAGTCATAGCGGTGATAAACACGCTTCAACCATGTTGGTACATCTTCATAACGCAGCTCTAACTGGATACCGATATCACCAAGTGCCTGCTTTAGATATTCACCAGCACGGCGCCAGTCTTCACCATAAGGGATCAGGTCTAGAACAGCTTTCAAGCGAACGCCGTCGCCGTCACGCTTGTAACCAGCTTTATCAAGGATTGCGTTTGCCGCAGCCTTATCGCCCTTTTCAGGGTAATTTGGCATTTCAGCATGCAGGTTTGTTGCCTTGAAGTTACTGCTCAATGCGCTTGTGGCGGGCTTTCCGTAGCCAAAGAAAATTGTGTCGATCATAAACCGGCGGTCAATCGCAACCGAAATGGCGCGACGAATGGCCGGATCTACAAACGGGCCTTCTTTAGTGTTGAATTCGATCAGCGCCATCGGATTGATCATTGAATAACCCTCAGTGGTTACGTCAATGTCATCACGCTCTTTCAGGCGAATAGCATCAATATTTGGAATGGCGTTATATGCAGCATACAGAACTTCGCCATTTTCCATCGCAGCCGTCCGTGTTGACGCATCAGGAATGAAGCGACCAACAATCCGGTCAAGATGCGGTAAACCCTTTTGCCAATAGTCTTTGTTCTTATCTAGGCGGATATATTGACCTTTTTTCCACTCAACAAATTTAAACGGGCCAGTACCTACAGGGTTGTTTGCCAATGGTGCAGATTTGATGTCTTTGCCTTCTAAAAGATGCTTGGGGACCATTGGAGACTCATAGGCGGCGAATGAGCGCATCATATAAGGCGCGGGCTTCTTTAAGTTAAAAATAGCCGTGTGATCATTAGGCGTATCAATGCTTGTTACTTCGCGGAACGAGTTTGGCCCGCGGGGGTGCACTTTTTTCAGCACGTCCATGACAGTAAACTGCACATCAGCTGAGGTGAAAGGCTTGCCATCATGCCATTTCACACCTTTGCGAAGATTGAAAGTGACGGTTTTACCATCAGCGCTGGCCGAATAGCTTTCAGCTAGAATCGGTACCATTGTGCCGTCGTTATTATAGTCGAAAAGCCCTTCATAGACTTTTGGCATCACAAGGCCAATCGGTCCCGATGTTGATATATATGATGCCAAGGTTGGGGGCTCAGGCTGAACGAGGAACGAGAGCGTACCGCCCGATTTGTCGGCGTTAGCCGCAGCACCGCCAAGCAAGAGCGATCCTGCCATCAATATAGATGCTAATACTTTTTTCATTTAGATGTCTCCCTATCTGGACACTATTGATTAAAGCGAAAGCGTCCTTTTGGTTTTTTGAGTAACTCACGATAGGTCTCAGAGAGCCAAGAGTCAAGGATTGGCTTTACTTCAACGATAAGACTCGAACAAGTGGCAGGCAAAGTCGGTCAGCATTGCATTGCGCCGATTGCCCATTTCCAATATCGTTTGGCAACAATTCTGCCAATTTTTTTGCCCTGTCACATTTGCAATCTTGTTTCAAAAGGCTCACTATATTCTGGTCAATGTTCCTTCTTGATGGCTTCTTTTCGATCAATAAAATAATCTTCGTGGCCTGCACGGCCTTTGATATGTCTTGAAATGGCTTTCGACCGTTAGATGGGCATATTTCGTCAAGGTAAAATTTATGTTTTTCACGCATCCTATCGTCTCAAGCCAATAAGGTCTGATCCCAATGAAATGGCTTTTTTTGGCACTTGGCTCAATGTTTGTTCAGCAAACCTTTGTCACTTTGGGCAAGGTTTTGCCCTCGGTGCTTGCCCCTGCAATCATTTCCGAGCTACACATCGAAGCGTCTTGGCTTGGTGTGTATGTTGGCATGATCGCTGCGGTTTCACTTTTGGTGCAGGCGGGTTGTGGAAGCGTCATTGTGCGCTACGGTGCGCTTCGTGTGAGCCAGATATCACTTTTACTAACCGGTTTTGGGTTGATTTTAGCGGCGCCGGGAATCATCGCTTTGATGGTTTTATCGGCCATCGCTATTGGCGCCTCGGCATCTTCGACCCCAGCAAGCTCGCATCTTCTTAGCCGGTACGCCCCCGGTAAATACGCGCCGCTGGTTTTTTCGGCAAAGCAAACAGCGGTCCCGGTTGCATTGTTGATCGCTGGATTGATTGGCCCGCTATTGACCGAGATTTATGGCTGGCGTCACGCGTTGGTGGTGATTGGCATTGGCTGTTTGCTTTTTCCATTGATCCTAGAGTTCATGCGGCGTGAATTTGACAGTGATAAAGATGTGACGCGGCAATTCCACTTGTCAGATTTCCGCGAAACGATCGGTTTTGTGATTGGCAAGCCCGAACTAAGAGGGCTTGCATTTGGCTCTTTTGCCTTTGTCGGGTTGCAAACAACCTTCATTGCTTATTTTGTCATTTACCTGACCGAAATTGGGTTTAGCCTGATTGTGGCTGGAACTATATTTTCGATTTCGACCGCTGTCGCCATACCGGGTCGTATTTTCTGGGGGTGGTTAAGCAGCCGCTATATTTCGCCGCGGGCGATGCTTGGCTTTTTGGCGATTTTGATGTTTCTTGCTGTTTCTGGCGTCGCTTTATTCAGCCCGATCTGGGCGGATTGGCAAGTGACACTTGTGGCCATTGCGGTCAGTGCTTCGGTGTTTTCATGGCATGGAGTGACGCTTGCCGAAGCGGCACGGCTTGCGCCAGCTTCGATGCGGGGCGCGGTGACTGGCGGGGTATTATCCTTTGGGCAATGTGGTGGGCTTGTCTTGCCATTACTCTATTCATTAGTGCTGGGTGTAACTGAAAGCTATAAGCTTGGCTTTTTCATTTGTGCCTTGCCGGCGCTTTTCATCGGTTTGCTGTTGCTCTACTCGGCACGCCATCAGATGACAATCATCCGCCGTTAACCGGAATAAAATAGAGACGCTATTCGGCATTGGCTGTTTTGATTTGTTTGGCGTTTGGCGTTATTGCGCTATTCATTGCTGTGCTAGGCTCTAGACATGGTTTTGCCCTTTGGTGAATATCACCTCTTTTTTGAATTTTACATGTGAAATATTTTGATGAATAGCAAACGCAAAACAACAACACCCCAAAGTCAGATGGCGGAAAAATCGGTCATTGGGACTGTTGTAAAGCTATGGCCCTATATCTGGCCACATGACAAGCCAAGCCTCAAACGTCTGGTGTTTGTTGCGGTGCTGCTGCTGATTGCTGCCAAATTAGTGACAGCCACGGTGCCGTTCTTTTTCAAATATGTTACTGACAGCCTTGCTGGCAATGAGCTTAGATTTACCCTTTTTGCCGTTGTTTTTACTAACCCCCCTGATGCTGATTCTGGGTTTTGTTGCGGCGCGCATTCTAAGCATTGCCTTTAACCAGCTTCGCGATGCGTTATTTGCCCGTGTCAGCCAGCATGCCGTTCGCCAGCTTGCGCTTCGTGCCTTTAGCCATATGCATCAATTGTCATTGCGGTTTCATTTGCAGCGGCGAACCGGGGGCCTGTCGCGCGTGATCGAACGCGGCACCAAGGGCATCGAAAGTGTTGTTCGCTACACGGTCTTATCAACATTGCCGGTGATTTTTGAATTTGCTCTTTATACGGGGATTTTCTTTTATAATTTTGGCGCGGCCTATGTATTGGTGATTGCGATTACGGTCATTAGCTATAGCGTCTTCACGGTGAAAACCAGCAATTGGCGAACCATTATTCGCCGTGAAATGAACCGATCCGATACGGAGGCGAATACGCGCGCGGTTGATTCGTTGCTGAATTATGAAACGGTCAAATATTTCACCAATGAAAAAATCGAATTGGCGCGGTTTGATCATGCAATTGCCCAATATGAAAAAGCCGGAATCAAATCATCGACGTCGCTTGGCTGGCTGAATTTTGGGCAAGCTGCAATTTTCTGCGCTTGGCATGATGGCCTCACTGCTTTTGTCGGCAAATGCGGTTGTTCGTGGTGAACAGACGATTGGTGATTTTGTTCTGATTCATTTGTTTTTGATCCAGCTATCGCAGCCTCTTGCCTTTATTGGCGGCGTCTATCGTGAAATTCGGCAATCACTAACCGATATTGAGGTTCTGTTTGGTTTGCTGGAAACGCCTGCCGAAATTATTGACTCGTCGAATGCGCGTGATTTAACTGTGCCGTCAGGGTCAATCTGTTTTGACGATGTGCATTTTCATTATGCGGATGACCGACCAATTTTGCGCGGCATCAGCTTTGATGTACCAGCTGGAAAAACCGTTGCCATTGTTGGGCAATCGGGGGCTGGCAAATCGACCATTTCGCGATTGCTATGTCGGTTTTATGATGTCACCGCAGGCAGCATTTCTATTGATGGCCATGATATCCGGTCGGTTAAGGCGATAAGCCTTCGCGCGGCCATTGGCGTGGTGCCGCAAGATACGGTTCTGTTCAATGACACGATTGGCTATAACATTCATTATGGGCATTTGGATGCTGGCAAGGAAGCGGTCTGGAACGCGGCAGTGGGTGCCAAGATTGATGGCTTTATCCAGTCGCTGCCAAGCGGGCTTGAAACCGAAGTTGGCGAACGCGGGCTAAAGTTGTCTGGTGGTGAAAAACAGCGCGTTGCCATTGCAAGAGCCATTTTAAAAGCCCCACCTATTTTGATTTTGGACGAGGCCACTTCATCGCTTGATACAAAAACTGAACAGGATATCAATCAGGCATTGGACCTTGTTCTAAAAGACCGAACCGCCATTATCATTGCGCATCGCCTGTCAACAATCGTAACGGCTGATGAAATCATTGTTCTGGATAAGGGGCAGATTACCGAGCGTGGTACGCATCAGAATTTGCTGTTACAAAATGGTGTCTATCAGAAAATGTGGAATCGCCAGCAAGCCTTCCAAGAGATTGAACAGAAATTGAAAAGCCTTACCTAAAGCTCTGCCAAAAGCGCTGCCCAAGGTGATGAGAGGTGATGCGGCATCTTACTTGGGTTGGCGGTGTGGAAAATTGCATCAAAGATCGTTCTGGAATTTGTGGTATTAATTTCCTATTATGAACGTGGGCACAAAGCTTATCCGCGCTGAATGGTCATTAAAGTTTTGTAAATTATCCTTAGATTGAAGGAACATATTTATGCTGGTTGTAATCTCGCCTGCCAAAAAATTGAACATGCAACCATCTGAAGATATTGTGCCAACCCAGCCTATCTTTGGCGACGAGGCCAATGAACTGGCCAATGTCATGCAAAATCTTAGCCTTGATAAGCTTCAATCCCTGATGGGGATCAGTAAAAATCTGGCAAAGTTGAATGCTGATCGATTTGCCCATTTCGGATCACAGGATAAAAAACCGGCTGCGCTTGCTTTTGCTGGTGATACTTATTTGGGGCTGGAGGCGGCAAGCCTTGAGCCAGATGAAATGGCATGGGCGCAAAATCATTTGCGGGTGTTGTCGGGTCTATATGGTGTGTTGCGACCACTTGATGCGATTGAGCCTTATCGTTTGGAAATGGGAAGCCAGCTTGCCACAAAGCGCGGCAAATCGCTTTATCACTATTGGGGGGTAGAAATCGCCAAGGCGCTTAGCGCGCAAGCGGCCGCCACTAGCTCTGACCTACTGTTGAATTGCGCGTCGAAAGAATATTTTGGTGCGGTTGATCTTGCCAGTCTTGCCCTGCCTGTTGTGACCCCAGTATTTTTGGAACAGAAAAATGGCAAAGCAAAAATCGTCAGCTTTTATGCCAAAAAAGCGCGTGGTGCGATGGCGCGTTTTGTCGTTCAAAACAGATTGAAAGCCAAAGATGATCTAAAGGAATTTGGCGCTGGTGGCTATTGCTATCAGCCAGATCAATCAGATGCTGACCATCTTGTTTTTGAACGCGAGGCGTCGGTTTAATTGTCTTGGATATGCCCGCCTCAACGTCGCGGGTTTTGTGGCGGGGTTGTGGGTACAAATGGGAACCGTTTACGAGCTTTGGTTGCGGTCGCATTGGGGTCAATAGCGCCGCGCACATAAGCCCGTGATGCGTCAGAAGGCGGCGTGTAATCCCACGATGGAAAAGCGCCCTGCTTCATTGCTTGTTGAACAAATCGCCGGTTTTTTTTGCATGAAACCTGTTTCCAGTCTTCGGCTTTCCAGAAATCAGGCCAAGGCCAGATAAAGGAAATTAACCCCACCACCAAACGCCATCAAATCAACCAAAATTTCATGGTTATGGTTGGTCATTTTCTTGAGTATTATTTTGCCAAGTATATTGCCGGGTATTGTCGCTGCGCCACCAATCAGCCCGAGGATTAAAATCTCCTGCCCGATCAGGCCGATGCTGCCGAATGTCGCGGCGCGTGCAACATGGGTCAACGCTGCAATGACCGCAAGCGTGGCAACAAAGCTGGTCCGCGATAAACCATAGCCAAGCATAAAAGGAACAAGCAGCAGGCCAGGGCCAGTTGATGATCCGGCCAGAAATCCGAAAACGCCGCCAACACAGCTTAACATGCTGCGCGATGTTTTGATTTCATAGGATTTGGCAATGCGGCGAATGGGAATGGATGCGAGAACAACGCTTCCCAGCATCAAGGCAATCATCTTTGGCTCTAACTGGGCATAAAAAATGCTGCCAAGCACAACCATTGGCACTGCTGGTATTGCAATACGGCGAAATGCATCGCGATGAAAATCTGCACGGTTGATCCAGGCGCGTGACACGCTGCCAAATAAAAGCATGATCGCCAAGACTGGCATGACCGAGGTGATGCCAATGATCGGCGTCAGGAAAACCGCTGGTAACAGCCCGCCCGCAACACCGGTGATGCCCGTGATGCCTGCGGTAACAAAGGCAATAAGGCAAATCAGAAGAATATCGATAAGCTCCAAATCAAATACGCCCTAGGTTAAAGATAGCGGCGGGAATGCTGGTAGGACCGTTCGTGTCCACCAGCAAGAAATAATAAAAAGCGTTTGTGGCAAGCGCCGCAAGCATCAATGAATTTTGATCATTGCGGCATTGGCATTTGGTCAGGCAGCGGCAGGGGCAGCTTCATCTTGGATTTGCGTGCGATGCATAAGCCGGTCATGCGCCGGGTCAAGATCGCCGCGCATGTGAAGCGTGTAACGATTATCCCAAATCACGATATCCTTTGGCTGCCATTGTTGCGCCCAATGATGTGGTCCATTTTCGATATGCTGCCAAATGTCATCCAAAAGCTGGTCACTTTCTTCATCCGACAGCCCGACAATCCATGCATTGGGACGACGTCCGACATAAAGCGATTCCTTGCCTGTGGCATGATGTTTGATTATTAACGGGTGAATCGCACCCGGGCGGCTTTCGTTGTCATAATTTTCGTCAAATCCTGCCCGTAACTGTCCGGCCGAATTGCGCGTTGCATCATGTTTGCATGATCGGCCTTTGATTTTTTCACGCAAGGCATCAGGCAATGTTTTATAGGCGCGGTTGAGATTGTAAAAATGCGTATCGCCGCCACTGGCTGGGGTTGTCAGTCCATAAAGGATGCTGGCCTTGGGTGGTAAATCCTTGTAGGTCATGTCCTGATGCCAGACCAATTCTGAATTGCCAAGCCCGCCAATCGGAACACCGCCTTGGACAATATTCGAAATCACGGCAATTTCTTCGCGTGATGGATGATAGCTTCCGTTAACAGGCCGTGTAGGCGCCTTGTCGAGGCTGCCAAAATAGCGTGAAAACCGCACAAATTGATCTTCGGTTAAGTCTTGATTGCGAAAGCGCAGAACCAAATGCTTATCCCATGCGTCAATCACGCGATCAAAAATGGCACTATCAATTTCTTTCGTTAAATCCAAGCCAACAATATCGGCGCCAAGTGCGGCGCCTGATGGAATTACCTCAAAACTGTCATTCGCGTTCATATTTACCTCGTTTTGATTCACTAAAGAAAAAACAGACTAGGCGAAATAAATGATGATAAAAAATGAAAAATAACCGTATAACTATGCCTAAACCACATAGGTGAAAAGATGAAACAACCTCCCTTTCGCTGGATCGAGACATTCCGCGTCATTGCTGGCGCTGGCAGCATGACCGATGCGGCCAAAATTCTTGGCGTTGACCAATCAGCGATGAGCCGTCACATCGCATCGCTTGAAAGCCAGCTTGGTATTAGCCTGTTTGATCGAAGCAAGCGCCGGTTAAGATTAACTGCTGAAGGAAAATTGCTATTGGCCGAGGCGGATTCGGCAGCCGAAGCCCTGAATAGATTTGTGCGCAAGGCAAATGAAATTAGGCGGGTTTCAGACGGTCATCTGCAAGTCTTGACCTCAGCGACACTTGCGCGTGGCCTCATGCCAAAAGCATTGCGTATTTTCAAAGAAAGGGCGGCTCGTGTTTCGGTCAATATCGAAGTCGTCAGCCGGGGCGAGCTAGAACGGCGGATCGAGGGTCAGCAATTTGACCTATGCGCGGTGGCATTGCCCTTTACCTATCCAAGCGAACATATGGTTCACATTGGCCGTTTTCCGGGGGTCTGCGTTCTGCATAAGCAGCACGAATTGGCCAAGCAGCAAAAGATAAGCCTGTCGGATCTCGCCGGTGAGGCCTTGGTTGGCTTGCCGCGAGGCACGATTGGCCGGATGCGGATTGACCAGCTTTTTGCGACGGCGGGAATTGATTATAAACCGCAATTTGAAACAACGGCTGTTGCGGTGAATGAGTTTGTCGAAGATGGAATAGGCATTGCGATTGCTGATCCATTCACCGCAAAATCGAATAGTGGTGGCAATGTTGTTGTGCGGCAATTGGAGCCGACAATTCACTATGAGTTTGCTTTTATGTTTCCTGCTGACCGGCCCCGAACAACCTTGGCATCGATGTTTATTCAGGCAGCCGAAGAGGGACTGCGTCAAACAAAATCAAGATCATCATCATTAGGAAACCCTCATTTGCCAAATATTGCTAGCCCTGCCGTCTTTGTGATTGAAGCAAGGCGAATTGCCATCCATATTAGGTTTATCATTGAAATGCGAAATGGAGACTAACCGATGTCCTACCCAGAATTGAAAATGCTAATCGCTGGTGAATGGGTTTTTGGCAGTACGGGCAAAAATGAGCCGGTCATTTGTCCGGCTGACGGGAGCGAAATCGGGCAGGTACCGCATGCCAGCCCAGCAGATCTTGATCGCGCCCTCGACAGCAGCCGTGATGGTTTCAATAACTGGCGGGCAATGACACCGCTGAGCCGGCAGGCCATTCTGGAAAAGGCGGCTGGCCTTCTCGAAGACCGGTTCGAGGTCAATAGCGCCAATCTGACGCGTGAAATGGGCAAACCGCTTGCCGAAGCAAAAGTTGAAATGCAGGTCGCGATTGATCTTCTGCGCTGGTATGGCGAAGAGGGCAAACGCATCTATGGGCGGATTATTCCATCACGCTTTCCGGGCATGCAGCATGAGGCGCGCAAAGTTCCAGTTGGGCCAGCCTTGGCCTTTGTTGCCTGGAATTTTCCGGCAACAAATGTGATGCGCAAAGTTGCTGGTGCCTTGGCTGCGGGCTGTTCGATTACGATTAAACCAAGCGAGGAAACGCCAGCAACCGCGATTGCGATTGGTGTGGCTTTGGTTGATGCAGGCTTGCCAGCGGGTGTGCTGAATATTGTCTTTGGGGTGCCGTCAGATGTCTCCGAGCATCTTCTTAGCTCGACAATTCCGCGCAAGCTTAGCTTTACCGGCAGTGTGCCAGTTGGCATTCATCTTCAGCAGCTTGCTGCCAAGAATATGATTCGCTGTACGATGGAGCTTGGCGGGCATTCGCCGGTGATGGTGTTTAAAGATGCCGATATCGAGGCAGCGGCGCAGTTGTGCGCGATGGGTAAATTCCGCAATGCCGGTCAGGTATGTATTTCACCAACCCGCTTTTTTGTTGAAGCGGCCGTGCATGATGAATTTCTGGCGGCGTTCAAAAAACATGTCGAAGCGGTCAATCCGGGCAATGGGCTTGACGCTAGCACTAGCATGGGGCCGCTTGTTGCCGAGCGCCGGATCGACATTATGGACGGGTTTGTTAGCGATGCTGTGGCAAAGGGGGCTGAGCTATTGGTTGGCGGTGGCCGCATTCAAAGCCCGGGGTCATTCTATCAGGCAACGCTTCTTGGCAATGTTCCTGAAACCGCCCGCATCATGACCGAAGAGCCTTTTGGCCCGATCGCACCAACGATAAGTTTCCATAGTCTTGATGAAGTAATTGAGCGTGCCAATAGCTTGCCATTCGGCCTTGCCGCCTATGCCTTTACCAACAGCCCAAAGACGGTGCGAATTTTAAAATCAGAAATCGAAAGTGGTATGCTGGCGATCAATTCGCTTCATGTCCATTCGGTTGAAACGCCCTTTGGCGGATTGAAATTTAGTGGCTATGGCTATGAAGGTGGCATTGAAGGTCTGGACGCATTTCTGGCAACCAAGTACTCAAGTGAAATCTATAATTAGGGTGATGCGCAAGCTGGGTGATCACTGATCAAAAGCGGTTTCAAAAAGCCAACGTAGATTCTGCCGGTTCAATTGAACCGGATTAGCGCCACTTCCTCATTGATTATCATCTTACCAACTGGCCTGATGATCAGGTGGCAATTGATTGGGCGCAAGGACTGGCGAGATTGATTGACAAGACTGATTGGCGTCATTGACGGGCTTGGCAATGGGCTATGTGAAAACCGCCTATGCTGGCGCGGGGACAAAATTGTAGGTGGGAATCCTGGGACTATTTTATGATGCCGAAATTCTGGGCGCAGCGGTCTATGATCTGACTGGCGCGCTTATGCGTGGCTAATTTATCCCCGTCTTTGCCAAAAATTCCCCGCCCTTCGCATCACGCGCCACGGCCAAAAATTCCCATAATTCATGTTTTTTTGCATTTGTCTAAAGCGTCATTTTGGATTTAACATTCATTTATAGAGTTGTAGTTTTCCACCATTTCATTGATGAGTCCTTTTTGGGAAGAAACGAGTTGAACATGTTAAATGAAGAACAGATCTGGAAATTGGTGGACGCAAAAAGAGCTGAATTTATTGCGTTATCCGATCGGGTTTTTGAAACACCTGAAACGCTTTACAATGAATTTGCATCGGTTGCCGAACATGTAGCGGCACTCAAAGCTGAGGGATTTGATGTTACTGAAGGCATTTGTGGAATGCCAACGGCAGTTATGGGCGAAGCTGGAACCGAAGGGCCGGTAATTGCCATTCTTGGGGAATTTGACGCGCTTCCCCAGCTTAGCCAGGCACCCGGTGTTGCCAAACATAGCCCGATTGAGATGGGCGGCAATGGGCATGGATGTGGCCATAATCTGTTAGGGGCAGCGTCGCTTTTGGCGGCAACTTCGGTCAAGGACTGGCTTGCCAAAAATGGCATTGCGGCACGGGTTCGCTATTATGGCTGTCCTGCCGAAGAAGGTGGCGCAGCCAAAGCCTATATGGCACGTGATGGATTGTTTGATGATGTTGATGCGGCGATTTCTTGGCACCCTTCAACCTTTAACGCTGTCCAGCATGGCCATTCGCTTGCCAATTCGCGCATTGATTTCACCTTTCATGGCAAGGCAGCGCATGCTGCTGCGGCCCCGCATCTTGGCCGAAGCGCACTTGATGCATGCGAGCTGATGAATATTGGGGTGAATTATCTTCGTGAGCATATGCCCGACTCAGCGCGGGTGCATTATGCCTATCTTGATGCTGGCGGGGTTGCGCCAAATGTTGTTCAGGCAAAGGCAACTGTTCGCCAGCTAGTGCGGGCGGCTGATCTGCCAACCTTGCGCGATCTTGTTGCACGCGTGCGCAGCATTGCCGATGGCGCGGCCTTAATGACCGGAACCGAGGTTGAGGTAAAAGTCTATTCAGGGGTTTCCAATCTGGTTGGCAACCGGCCGCTTGAAGAAATAATGCAGCGTGAATTTGACAAGCTTGGGCCCGTGCCGTTTGACGACTGATGACTCTGGTCTTGCCAATGAAATTCGCCAGACTTTGACCAAGGATGATATCGCTGCTAGCTTTCAACGTGTTGGTCGGGAAACCCCGGCTGATCTGCCGCTTTGCGATTTTGTTGCGCCACTTGACCGGACAAGCAGTGGCGGTGAGGGGTCAACTGATGTTGGCGATGTGAGCTGGGTGGTGCCAACGGTTCAGGCGCGTGTTGCCACCTGCGCGGTTGGCACGCCATTTCATACATGGCAAACCGTTGCCCAAGGAAAAGCACCGGCGGCGCATAAGGGCATGATTCATGCAGCAAAAGTAATGGCGGCAACAGCCAGCGCCTTGATTCAATCGCCAGAAACGATTGAGGCGGCGCGTGCTGTTCATAATGGCCGGCAGACGAAAACGCCGTATCAATGCCCCATTCCAAAGGAGGTTAGCCCACCAATCATTGCCAAGCCCAAATAGGCGGCAAAAGTAATCGGCAACTAAATAATATGCCGCGCCAGCCCCATAAGGGCTGGCGTCTTCGCTTTTAGGCCTAAACGATAGACCCAATCGTTGGGCCAAGTCGTTAAGCGAAGTTGGGCTGTGTATTGGCCGATTGGCTTTATGATGATTGGGTCAATTTTGATTGGGCAAGCTGAACCCAAAAACTAGCGCCAATTGGCAATAGATCATCATTGAAATCAAAATGCGGGCTGTGCAGATTTTCGGACTGTAATCCCGCTCCAAGCCAGATGTAAGCTCCCGGTTTTTTTTCCAGCATAAAGGAAAAATCCTCGGCACCCATGACCGGTGTCATGCTGGTTTCCAGCCCATCCGCGCCAAGCATTTCAGTGATGATATCACGCGCAAATAGCGCATCGCTCTCATGGTTTAAGGTTGGTGGATAGCCCGGGCGCAATTCCATTGAAACATTGCATCCCAAGGTAGCCGCGGCGTTTTTTGCGGTGGTTTCAATTTCGGCAATCATCCGCAAGCGTGTTTCGGCATTCATCGTTCGCAAAGTGCCGCCAATAGTTGCCGTGGCTGGAATCACGTTAAAGGCACTTCCGGCTTCAAGCTTGGTAAGCGAAATCACTGCCTGATCAAACGGGTCAAGCTGGCGCGAAATCAGGGTTTGAAGTGCCAAAATACACATGCCGGCCGCCGCCACCGGATCCTTTGTCAAATGTGGCATGGCGGCATGACCGCCTTTGCCGTCAATCGTCAGAACAAAAATATCAGCAGCAGCCATCGCCGCGCCGCAATGGGCAACCGCACGGCCAACCTCGAGCCCGGGCCAGTTATGCATGCCCCAGACCGAATCCATATGGAACTTTTCAAAGAGACCATCTTTGATCATTGATCGGGCACCAGCATTGCCGCCTTCTTCAGCGGGTTGGAAAATACAATAGATGGTGCCATGAAAATCTCGCGTTTCGGCAAGATGCCGCGCTGCGGCAAGAAGCATGGTCGTATGACCATCATGACCGCAAGCATGCATGCGGCCGGGGCGCTGTGACGCATAGGCAAGATTGGTTTCTTCAGACATTGGCAAGGCATCCATATCGGCGCGAAGGCCAATCGCTTTGCCGCTTTCAGGGTCGCCTAGATTGCCTTTGATCACCCCAACCAGACCGGTGCCGCCAAACCCACGATGAACCTCAACACCAAAGCTTTCAAGCTTGGCCGCAACAAAGGCGGATGTATCTTTTTCTTCATAGGCGATTTCCGGATTTTGATGAAGATGTTGTCGCCAAGAGGCCAGTTCTTCATGCGCCGATACCAACGCTTTCACCAGTTGCATTTCTAAGCTCCTAAATACGCTGTCCGTGGTCAGAAAACTATGTCAGCATTAACTAAATCGGATGCTCAAGAACAAACATAGCTCCCAATAATCATAGGCTGGTTGAAAATTCTAAATTAAACTCTACGCTGATTTTGATCGCAGTCAAACAGCAGATGGTGGTTTCAATGAAAGTCAGTCCCGCTATAGCACAAACAGCGCGTATTGCCGCCGCCATTGACAAGCTTGCCAGCTTTACCGAAGCAGATCGCCCCTATACGCGGCTTGTTTTCAGCCCTGAATTTGATGCGGCCCGAAACTGGCTTGCCGATGCTTTCGCTGCAGCTGGGCTTGTTTGTCATATCGATTCAGGTGGTAATTTGATTGGCACCCGCACCGTTAATTTGGAACGGGCTAATTTGAAAATGTCGGATGAGGGCAGGGCAGATCGGGCAAAGGTTCTGATTGGATCACACATTGATACAGTGCCTGCCGGTGGCCGGTTTGATGGTATTGCCGGTGTCATTGCCGCGCTTGAGGTGGTGCATTATCTCAATGAGCATCAGATCGAACTGCCATTTGATCTGGAAATTGTCGATTATCTCGGTGAGGAATTAAATGTCTGGGGCACATCTTGTCTTGGCAGCCGTCATATGGCTGGTCTTTTAACGCCTGAAATCTTGGGTCGGGTTGATGTAGATGGCCGCCAGCTTGCAAGTGAGATCACCCGTATTGGCGGTAACAATCTTGGCTGCGATGAAGTGCGATCCGATGCTGATCAGATTTTGGCCTGTCTTGAACTTCATATTGAACAGGCAAAACTATTGGAAATACAAAGTCATGATATCGGGATCGTAACCGCGATTCCGGGTATTTACCGCTATGGAATTTCGGTGAAGGGTCAGGCTGGTCACAGCGGCACAACGCCGATGGATGACCGGCAGGATGCGCTTGTCGCGGCGGCGGATATCATTCTTGCGATAAATGGCTTAGCAAGCGATATTGCCCGTGATGAAAACCAGCATTTTGTGGCAACGATTGGCAAGATTGAGGTTTTTCCAAATGGTGCCGCGATTGTTCCTGGCCAGGTTGAAATGACGCTTGATATGCGGTCGGCAAGCACCCATTCGAAAAGTGCCTTTCTGGCGGCATTTGAAACCATTTGCCGTGATAGCGCGGCACGCCGCCATTGCGCCGTTGATGTGAGGCCACTTGCCGCAGCTGATATTGCGCCAATGGATAGCGGCCTGATGCAAAATCTTAGCGATGCGGCGGCAGTCAATGGGTTATCTACAATTAAACTGGCAAGCGGTGCCGGTCATGATACGGCGCATCTGTCACGCTTTGCACCGGCGGCCATAATCTTTATTCCGTGCAGTGATGGGTTAAGCCATTGCCCTGAGGAGTTTACCAGCAATGAAGCCATCGCCAAAGGCGCATGGGTTCTGACAAGCTGTGTTCTGGCGCTAGCCGGAAAGCCGTTACAAGCGGTGGTTCAGCGATAGAAATTAGGCTTCTTCATTCAAATGACAGGAGGAAAAATGCGCTGGCGCAATTTCGCGCAATGCTGGTTTTTCGGCTTTGCAGCGCGCCGCTGCAAATTTACATCGTGGATGGAAGTGGCAACCTGGTGGCGGTGACAGTGGTGACGGGATTTCCCCACTAATCGGCTCATATTGACGCTTGCCAACCTCAAGCCGGGGCACCCCTGCAAGAAGCGCTTGCGTGTAGGGGTGGTTTGGTTTTTTAACAAAGGCTTCAATCGGCGCCGTTTCGACAATCCGGCCAAGATACATGACGATCACCCGATCTGAGATATGCTCGATCACGCCGATATCATGGCTGATGAAAAGATATGTGAGATCAAAGCTATCTTTCAAATCAACAAAAAGATTGATGATCTGCGCCTGGATCGATACATCAAGCGCCGCAATTGACTCATCACAGACTAGAAATTCAGGCGAAACGGCAAGCGCCCGCGCAATGCCAACACGTTGCCGTTGTCCACCGGAAAATTGATGTGGATATCGTTCAAGCGTATCTGGATCAAGCCCGACCCGTTGCAGCATTTCAGTGGCAAAGGCGCGCTTTTCTGACGGGGTAATAAGTTTGTGATAAATCGGCGCTTCAGTGACAATATCGATTACCCGTTTTCGGGGATTCAATGAGGAGAACGGATCTTGAAAAATCATCTGTGTTCTGAGTGCGCTAGGTGTTTCTTTATTATTAGCTTGGCTTGAGTCAAATTCTACAGAACCTGTTGAAGGGGATAAAATTCCAGCAACCATACGCCCAAGTGTTGACTTTCCACAGCCTGACTCTCCCACTACGCCAACGATTTCGCCTTTGAAAATTGAAAAGTTCACATCATCAACAGCGTGGACAACTTCCTCTTTGTAATTTTGTCCAATACGGTTCAAACCTTTGGCTACAAGGTCCAGCGACTTAATAAAATCTTTTGAAAGATTTTGTACCTTTAAAATGGGCTTCATAGCTGTTGCCCCGCTGGAACATTAAAGCAGCGGACTTGTCTGCTATCTGCTAACTGAGTGATGTCTGGCTGCATTTTGGAGCATTTTTCATTTGCATAATTACAGCGATTTTGGAAAGCACACCCAGCTGGAAGGTTGAGCATTGAAGGCACCATACCGTTGATTTGTTGCAATGGTTTGCCGCGCTGATTTTGGCTTGGTACGCTTCCCATCAACCCTTGAGTATAAGGGTGCATTGGATTTGCAATTATGTTTGCAACCAAACCTTGTTCAACTATCCGACCCGCATACATAACGCATACGCGATCTGCGATGCCCGCGATAACAGCTAAGTCATGAGTAATCCATAGCAAAGCTGTCTGTGTTTCGCGACATAATTTTTGCATTTCGCTGATGACCTGACCCTGGATAGTGACATCTAGGGCTGTTGTTGGTTCATCAGCAATAATCAAATCGGGTCGGTTCAACATGGCAATGGCAATCGAAACGCGTTGTCGCATACCTCCAGAAAATTGGTGAGGGTAGGCGCGAAGCCTTTCATCTGGTGAAGAAATGCCGACGAGCCCAAGTGTGTCGCGCGACCGAATTCGTGCATCTTCGCGGCTAATGCCGCTATCGTGAGCTTGAATTGCTTCTATCATCTGCGTTTCAATTCGTAGAACAGGGTTAAGCGTCATCATTGGATCTTGGAAGATCATGGCAATCCGATTGCCGCGAAAATTCTGCATCTGATCATTTGAGAGGGCGCTCAAATTTTTACCTTTAAAATTAATGCTCCCATCAATAATTTTTCCAGGTGGATCGACTAAGCCCATCACAGAAAAGCCAGTTATTGACTTTCCTGAACCGGATTCGCCGACAAGCCCAACAATTTCGCCTGCGCCGATTTCAAAGCTTACACCGTCTACAGCTTTTAAAATTCCTGCCTTTGTAAAAAAATGTGTTTGCAGATTATTAATCTTTAGAATTGGTTCCAATGCTTGCCTCACTTTTGCAGGCGAGGGTTAAACATGTCGCGCAGTTGGTCCCCCACTAAATTAATTGAAACAATAGTAATCAACAACGCAACACCGGGGAAAATACTTATCCAAAAATCACCTGAATACATGTAGTCAAAACCGTTTCCAATCAGGAGTCCCAGAGACGGCTCTGTAATCGGAAGTCCAAGGCCGAGAAAACTCAGAGTGGCCTCGAGAGAAATAGCGTGTGCAGTTTGCAGCGTGCCAACAACAATCAGTGGAGCCATACAATTGGGCGCGATATGACTTAATATTATCCGCTTATCACCCAATGCTAGACATTGTGCAGCCTCAACGTATTCCTTGTTCTTTTCGACCAAGGCGCTGGCGCGTGCAGCTCGGGCGTAATAAGCCCACTGCACTAATATTAATGCGATGATTGTTTTATCAACACCTTTTCCAAAAGCGGCTAGAATAATTAGCGCCATTAAAATTGATGGAAAGCTCAGCTGAATATCAACTATGCGCATCATAATTGTTTCAAACCTGCCGCCAAAATATGCAGCAGATAAGCCTACCGAGGCACCAAGAATAAGAGCAACTAGACCTGAAAGTGCACCAACTCCTAAACTCACTCGAAGGCCGTAAAAGATAGCTGATAGCATATCTCTGCCTGCCCCATCTGTTCCAAGTATATAAAAGTTCCCTGAAAAATCCTCTGAACCCGGCGGCAGCCGGCTATTCATTATGTCTACGCTAGTCAGATCATAGGGGTTTGACGGTGAAACCCAAGGGGCGAATATAGCGATAAACAATATTATTAGAAAAACAAATAATGCAATTACGGCGGTTGGGCTTTCTGAGAAATCTAACCAGAATTTTCTGAGACCTGATGCGGGAAGGTCGTAGCTTTGTTTGTTTGTAGACGCACTCATTAGCTAACCCCTTTTATTCTTACGCGCGGATCAAGAACTGAATACAGAATATCAACGATTAGATTCAGCATAACAAAAATCACCACGATGATCATGAGATAGGCCACAACGACTGGTCGATCTAGGTTGTAGATTGAGTCGATGATAAGCTTGCCCATTCCTGGCCATGCAAAAACTGTTTCCGTTACAGTTGAAAATGCTATTAGCGACCCGAACTCGAGACCGATTATCGTTATCACGGGGATCATGATATTTTTCAAAAGATGAATTCGAACCACTCGGGACTCGGCTAAACCCTTTGCGCGCGCAAATTTAATGTAGTCTTGAAGGATAACTTCACGAGTTCCAGCACGGGCTAGACGGATAACAGATGAAAGTTTGAATAAAGCTAAATTGAACGCAGGCAAAAATATGTGAGACAGTCCATTAACTGTGAAGGCTGAACTGGTAACACCGAAATAGGTGGCAACATCACCACGGCCAGTCGATGGCAGCCAGCCAAGATGCACTGAAAAGAACATAATCAAAATAATACCAACCCAAAAGGTAGGCATTGAGAACCCTAATATGGAAGCAGCCATTATTGTTTTGCTAATTTTACTGTTTGGCTTGAGTCCAGCATAAATTCCTAACGGGATTCCAAAAACAACGGCCATTAGTAGTGAGACTAAAGCCAGTTCCATAGTTGCCGGCATCCGTTGGACAATTAATTTCAGCGCGGGCTCACCAAATATAAATGAACGTCCAAGATCTCCCTGGAATGCGTTTAAAACGAAATACCAATATTGTTCGGAAACAGGCCTGTCCAGACCGAGATCACGTATAACACGATCTATTTCAGCCTGATCAGCCTCTGGGTTAATTAACATATCCACCGGGTCACCGACCAGGTTTACCCCAACAAACACTATCAACGACATTATAAACAAAACGACAATGCTTTGGAGTGATCGCCGAAGAATAAATGCTGTCATGGTCTAATCCCAAAAATGAAGTTGTACCCCACAATGCAAAAATCTACAGAGCAATGTGAGGTACATCAGATTTTCAAAGCCTACACTAGTTCTTTGACAGACCGGTTACGATGGTGCGCTCGTCAGTCCGCGGCAAGTACTTATAACCGGCCTTTGCGGCCCAAGTATTAACTTGGTAGTGCATCGGGATGACACCGTAGTTCTCACCAACTGCCTTTTCAGTGGCTTTAGCAAGAAGTGCTCCACGTGCATCAGCATCGACGGTTGCAAGGGCCTGTTTGACAAGTTTGTCAACTTCAGCATCGGAGTGACGGCCACGGTTAGCAGCACCTAAACCTTTTGACTTATCGTATGTGTGCAGAAGAGCTTTTAGAGGTGATGACGCCTCACCAGAACCAGCGCCCCAACCGAGAAGCATAAAACTAAACTCAGGTGATTTATCTGGACCCCCTCTTGAAGCACGCTTGAAATAAACAGCCTTGGGCATTGTTTCTACGCTCGCTTCAATACCGACACGGTTTAACATCTGCGCAAGAGCCTCAGCAATTTTTGCATCGTTAATGTAACGGTCATTTGGCCCATGGATGGTCATCTTGAAGCCGTCAGGGTAGCCAGCATCAGCCATTAGTTTTTTAGCCATTTTAGTATCGTAGGGATCAGGCTTCATTTTGGACGATACGCCATGAAAGCCTGCAGGCAAAAGCTGACCAGCTTTTACAGCTATTCCTTCCATAACACGCGAAACGATTGCATCACGGTTAATTGACAAAGAAATTGCCTTACGAACCCTTACATCCATTAGTGGGTTTTTTATCGGGCTACCGTCTTTTGCGGTGATATGTGGAGAGTTTTCGCGAAACTGGTCCATGTGCAGATAAATTACGCGGTTTGATGGTCCGCTACTCAACTGAACGTTTTTTTCAGTTTTGAGTCTGGCCACATCAAGTGGGGGAACGTTATCAATAAAGTCAACGTCACCTGCTAGAAGAGCGGAGATACGAGCTGGGCCCGCCTTTATTGGCTTGAAAGTCACTTTATCAAAAGCCGCTTTCGCACCGTGATACGACGCACTACGCTCAAGTACTATTCGGTCGCCTGGAACCCATTCAACGAACTTGTATGGGCCAGTTCCGACCGTTACTTTTCCACTGTTGTAGTCTTCAGTGCTTGCACCGTTACCGGCTTTCGCAGAGATTATTTTAACAGTGCTGAGGTCATTTGGCATCAACGGATATGGTTTCTCAGTGACGACGTGGATTGTGTGGCTGTCAATCTTTTTGAAGGTTTTGCCCTTCAAGTAAGTTACGAAGCTTGAAGGCGAATTTGGTACATTTTGAGCGCGTTCAACGGTGAACATCACATCATCAGCGCTGAATGCACTTCCATCATGCCATTTTACGCCTTTACGAAGTTTGAACTCCCAGGTTGTGTCATTGACGGGTTTCCAAGAAACGGCAAGGTCAGGGTAGTGCTGCTGGTTTTCATCACTTCCAACCAAGGTCCCAAAGATATGAGTTGCAAACCCATTGTTGGGACCAAGATTATGATAATGTGGGTCGATAGAACTTGGTTCTGATTTTAAGCCAACTCGAAGATCTGCTGCGTTCGCAGAGATTGACAAGCCGATGGCCGCAAAGCTTGTCATCAAGAATTTAGAAACTTTCATGTAACTCTCCCATTTGCATTATTTTTTGGAGCACAATTTTGCACCCTGAGGAAATACTGTGTTATACGGTTCCAAATTTGTCTACTCATGAATCGCAATATGCATTTAAATTTGGACTTAAGTTTTACATGAGAAGTTATCAACAGCTTATAGATTTCTTGCCGCCATTATCTAGCTTTCGGAATGAAATTAGTGGCACGATCACGTCATACCGAATCAATCAGCCAGAGATCGAGAGCACCGAACAGCCTGCTTTGGTGTTCCTGCATGGATTTAATGGTAGCAGTAAGAGCTGGGCATGCCAATTTGCCCATTTTACTACTCAAACGGTAGTTGCCATTGATGCCCCCGGTTTTGGCGTGTCGCAGGTTTTTGACGGCGGTATGGTTGCAATCGCTGATGAGGTTGCCGCGGCGATTGCTAGCCTTGTCCGCGGCAAGGCCGTTATCATTGGCCATTCCATGGGCGGGATGCTGGCGCAGGTTTTGGGCGCAACCCATCCAGACATATGCCAAGCGATCATTCTGTCATGCACGCACAAAGGACGGGCACAGCCCGTTGGCTCTCCGCTTGGTAAGGCGGTGCAGGAGCGAATCCAGCAGCGCGAAGTGATGGATGATGCGTCTTATGGCGCGCTTCGGGTTGGCAAGATGCTGTCGGGGAAGATTGATCCGCAAATCATGGCGTTTTTGACGGCTGTCGCTGGTGAAATCCGCGTTGAGGGTATCCGTTGTGGCGGCCTCGCGATGCAATATCTCGATACAAGTGCATTCCTTGATAAAATTACCGCACCAGTCGCCATTTTTAACGGCGCTGATGATGTGGTCGTAAAACCGGATGCAGCCGCCGCATTAAAAGCTAGTTTGCCGCAAGCGCATCATTGGTTGCTAGCAGGGGTCGGTCATGCGCCCTATTGTGAAGATGCCGCCAGTTTCAATGCGGCCATTGAAGCGTTTCTTGATGCTGTTTTGGCTGGATAAAAAGCTGGTATGGTAAGATAGATGAACGCTTTTACGTTACGGCCATTTGTCATTTATTTTTTGACAAACACACTGTCACTGCTTGGCACATGGATTCAAAAAGTGGGTCTTGGCTGGCTGACGTGGCAGATTACTGAGTCCACTTTCTGGACTAGTTTTGTGTCGATTGCCTTGATGGCACCGGTTGGCATCATCGGGCCATTTATTGCTGTTTATGCCGAAAGCTGGGATATGCGGCGTGCCTTTCTGATTACAAAAATTCTGATGATGCTTGTCAGTTTCGTGATCTTTGGCCTGCAATATTTTGACATGCATAATCTGCATAGTTTGATTGCAACATCGCTTGCTCTAGGCCTACTTAGCGCTGTTCATCACCCGATCCGACTGGTGTTTATTTCGATTGTAGTGCCGCGTCCCTATCTTGCCAGTGCTATTGGGTTGAATTCCGTGTCATGGAATATGTCGCGCGTTGTTGGCCCGGCGCTGTCCGGCTTTGCGATCGTACTTCTTGGCTTGGCAACTACATTTGGGATTGCGGTTATTCTCTATGCGCCGCTGATCGTGGCTTTGGCGTTATTGCCACTTGAACCACGCGCCAAGGCAAAGCCGAATGCCGATCGGTTTTTTCAAAAGATGCGGGATGGTGGCAAGGTGGCTTTGCAAACACCAGTTATTTTTACCGCCTTGTGTGTGGTGGCGTTGAACAGTTTTCTTGTTCGCGGTGTTTTGGAAATTCAGCCTGCAATCATCGGCCAGATTCTTGGTGGCGAAAGTCAAGCCTTGGCGATAGCTACGGCCGCTGCTGGTGTTGGCGCGTTGCTGGCGTCTTGCTGGATTGGGCTTGGCAAATTGTCGCCAAATTTCATTCAGCGTTGTCTCTGGCCAATGCTTGCCATAGGCATTATTGGAACGGCCTGTCTTAATCTGACAAGCACGGTCATTCCGATGGGTTTGATTTTTGTGCTAACCGGCTTTACCGCCACGGTTGCGGGCATTGGCGCGCAAACTTTGATCCAGCTAAAGGTAGAAGAAGATTACCGCGCCCGCGTAATGACTTGGTGGTCCAGCGTTTCATTTGGCAGCCTGACCGTTGGCGGTATTCTGATCGGGTTTTTTGGCGATTTAACGCCGATTGAGGATGCCATTTTCATGGTGATGGTGCCTGGCTTTTTGCTGGCCATTCTGGTTCTTGTCAAATTGCCATTGGCGCGCTGGAAGGCCTAACCCTCCGGAAAAGCAACTGCGCATAAGCGGCATATTTTTGGCTTTGGGAATGATGGCAAACGCTAGTCGCCGTGTTCGATTTCAACTTCACCAATCATAACTTTTTCAAATTTCTGGAAGAAACTCTTGGACAGTTTTTTGGCGGTGCTGGTAATTAGGCGCCCGCCAAGCTGGGCGATTTTGCCGCCGGTTTCCGCTTTTGCGCTATAATGCAGAATCGTGGTCTCGCCATCTTCGGTCAAAGTGACATCAGCGCCGCCCTTGGCAAAACCGGCAAGACCGCCTTCGCCTTCGCCTGACAGGCTAAAACCATCCGGTGCCTTGGATTGATCAAGCATGACCGTGCCGTTGAATTTGGCCTTTACCGGCCCGATTTTCAAAGTGACCTTGGCAACAAGCTTGGTATCTGATTCGCGTTCAAGTGACTCGCATCCTGGGATACAGGCTTTGAGGATCGCAATATCATTCAACGCCTCATAGACCACGGCGCGAGGGGCAGGAATCGTAATCTCGTCAGCGATTTCCATCATAAAATTCCTTGGTGATGATAGACGTTGATGCGCTATGCCAAGTCAAGATATAGCGACTAAATGGTGACTTCAACAAAGAAACGGATAAACCGCCCCTTGCTGATATGTCC